>PBMQ01000001.1 GCA_002722615.1 Methanobacteriota archaeon
ACAGATGACTACTTGGTCGATGACAACGAGATCATTGGAAAGAGTCTTTCAGGCGAACCAGGTATTGAGGTTGATGGTGGTTACGGGGTAATCTCCAACAACACATTGCTTGATGCTGATGGAGGTATCTACCTAACTGATGCAACGAGCCCTCCACCACCTGTACAATCACTGTGCTCAATTGGTGAGAACTCCTACAGATACACATCGTCGTGTTCGTTCACAATACCTGCTGGTGAAACAGCTATTGTTGACTTGGACACAGATAGTTGGGGATACGAAATTAGTATTGAAATCACCAAGCCAGATGGTACCAAGGATAATTGGGCCTCAGGATCATGGTGGGCCGGTACTGGATTTGCGTCCAACACAGCCTATCGTCCATTGACAACCTACAACGTATCTGGAAGTTACACTCTCCAGGTATCGGACACATACGGAGACGGCGGTGCAGACATTGCAGTATACTACTCTACACCTGCACCTCCATACCCTGGTCCTAAGGTTGAGAACAACACCATTGAAATCAGTGCTAGCCGAGTTGCCCCTAATGCAATCGGTATGGACTTGAGTGATTGTGGTGTTCTACCAGTTTACAGTAAGGACAACACAGTCAACATCGGTGACAATGCAGTCTTGCTTGACGGATGCGACTTCCGTGACGTTGACTCTTCCATTGTTGGAACCTCATTTGCGAATACTGTTGGTATCTCCTCCCTTGTCTTGGGAGACAGCGTAGATCTCGACGGTACAACCATCTCAGGATTCGACTATGGTGTCTCTCTTGACGCTACAGAATTGATGCTACACGGTGATGCTAACATTGGAGGTATCACAGCGGGTGTTTACGCAGATGGCGCAACAGTAACCGCTATTGGCGCAACAGTTGATGGCGGAGCTACCGGTACGGGCCTATACATGGTCGACGGTGACTATTCCTGGATTTACCCACTCAATGCTACTGGTAACGTGGGTGTATACGCAGAGAACACTGAATTCCGATGGGACGGTGGAACATCCACTGCAACCACTACGCTCCATGCAGTAGAATCAGTCGGTACAATAGAAAACATGACTTGGTCAGGTTCGACAACGCAAATCAACGCTGGTTCGAATTCCTATGTCACAAGTATTGGCAACACTCTCGATCCAATGAAGATCAGCATTGTACCATCCGCAACAATCGATGAAGCGAACCTCTTCAGTCTCGATGCAACTCACCTTACAGGTCCTGCATCAGCTGTCGGTTTGACATTGATTTCCACAGATGGAACACGCTCCTCATATGTTTCACCATCGTTCCAGCCAGAAACCATGGCTGTAGACGGTGACAACTCTGATTGGATTGCTAACACGCCATTGAATCCTTCTGACGACGCAATGCCTGGAATGGTATCCGGTGACGGAAGCAATGACTTCTACGTAACATACAGCGAAGGAGATGCTCTTTACATCGGAATGACGGGTGAAGATCTTGCCAACAACGACCTCTTGATTTACCTCGACGTAGTTGCAGGTGGTTCCAACACAGGATACAACCTCAACGGAGCCCACACTCTACCAATGCAAGCAGATTACTTGTTCTGGGCGACTGATGAAACCAACATGGACTTCTTTTCCAACGGATTCCTTGGATGGGGTGCAAGTTCCGTGTCAACTGACGCAATTCAGGCTGACTTGGGAACCACAACCACTGGTTTCTTTGAAATCGCTATCCCATTCAGTCGAATCGGAGGAACTCCTGATGCTGTGAACATCGTTGCAATCGTCCAAGACGGATCTGCTAACATCCAAACTGTTCACCCGACTCAGACCGTGTCAACAGGTGTTCAGACTCTTGTTGAGTACATCGGATTGGAAACGACTCACGAAGACCTAGAAACCGGTACAATCAGCAATGAAGTATTGGTTTACCGAACGTACAAGGGCTCCACAACTGCTGGTTCTGCAAAGAATTACGATGTTATGGTCAAGACCCAGGCTGATTGTGAATACGATTGGCACACCGTCGACGATGTTTCGATGGCGACCAACCAAGAGCTCAACGTTGACATCAAGCGAGCGTGCCCTGAAATTCAGGCTGGACTTGCTGATATCTCTGTTGATGAAGACAGCAACGTGTACACAATTTCGTTGACCGAACTTGCTGACGATGTCCAAGATGAAGAGCCAAGCCTCGACTGGACTGTAACAGAAGGAACCACAATTGCACACAGCAACGTTCTCGTTGATTGGAACCAGAATGGACACACTGTATCCATCACTCCTCTCACTGATCAATTCGGTACCATCGAATTCGAATACGTTGTTACTGACAGCCACGGTTTGTCTGACACACGAAACATCACAATGACTGTGAACAACATCAACGATAAGCCAGTTATCTGCAACACAGAGCGTGCTGATTGTATGCCGGTCTTCGTTGATGATGGAGCATACACCAACATTGTACCAGAAGGCTTTGGAAGTACCTCAAAGGTTCTTGGAGACATCTCTAACGCAACCAGATCGTACATTCGAGACATGGACAATGAACAGGATCCAATTCGACAAGTTTACACTTGGGGTGCATCCGTTCCACAAGATTGTGTTGCATTCGGCGTTTCTGTCACCTTGAATGAGCTGACAATCACCGAGAACACTGGAAATGAAGCCGGTGGTACTTGTACAATCACCCTAACGCTAAGCGATGATGGTGCAGAGAACCAAGATGCCGATGAAGTGACAGTTGACTTCTCAGTCAGCCCAGTTAACGACGCCCCAGTTGTACTCGATTGGGATGTTGTCACTGGAGCAGTTGTTACTGCAGCAAATGGATCAACACCAGTTGCTCCTTGGTCAATCAGCCTCATGGAAGATGATACCAACCCTCTGAACCTGACCTACGACCTTTCCGCAGTCAAGTATGACGTTGATCACCTCCCTGCAGACCTGACCTGGACTGTTGAATCTACCGACCAATGTACCTATGAGAACTACTTCTCAACTGAGATTGATGGAGACAACCTTGTCTTCACACTCATCCCAGATGCAACCACTACAGCTAACTCATGGGAAATTGATTACCTCAACGACAATGGTATCCACCAGATTGGACCAAGTGGTTCTGACTTCTGTCAAATCCGTCTTGTCCTCAAGGATACGGCAACTGCACCAAGTTACTATCCAAACTACGACCCATCGGTTATGCCAATTGCAAACTACCAACAAGGAGTTGCTACGCAAGAAATCGGTGTCCGTGTTGAGAACGTTCGTGAACTCGTCGCAGATTATTACTTCGACGATGTTGTCGGATTCGACTTCCTTGGCATCAACAACGTCCTCAGTGGTACCTACGTACCAGTAGAGGTCAACGTTGGAGCTGGTGGAGATCAAGGACCATACACCTACGACCACATGTTGGCTGTTACCTTCCACACCAGTGGAGGTCACGGTGAAGCTGAGAACGTCATGTATCTTACACCTCCAGAATGGGGCCAGACCATGACGATCAAAGAGTATGTTTACATCGTCGATGACGGTGAAGACACACCATACATTTGGGTTGAGATGGATGTCCTAACCTGTCTCGACCTGCCTGAAGACGGCGGTTGTGACATGTCGAAGTCTCCTGCACAACGGTTCCAGACCGATGATCCAACTTCTCACATCAACTATGGTGGCGGAGTCGTTGGTGACCAATGGTCCAAGCCAGGTGCATACGCTGACGATGGAATACAGGAGTCGCAACGCCGACCTCTCCTCCAAGACAGTGACTGGTGTAACAACGTCATGTTCTCCGATTCATCTGCAATCGGTAGTGATGCTGGAATCCCAACCACATGTAACCATGCTAACAAGCCTTCTGAGGACTTCCTCAGCAGTGGTGACAAACTGCCAGCCGTTGTCCAACTCGGTGGCGGTATTGGATCTGTTCCATCGTTCGCACCAAGTCTCGTTGTCGTAGCCCTTGCTGGCTTCTTCGTCACTGCACTTGCAATGGCAAGCCGCCGTGAAGAAGACGAGGAAGAGGAAGAAGACACCCGACGCATCGTTGAAGACGAAATGGCTGTCAGCCCAGTTATTGCTACTATCTTGATGGTTGCAATCACTGTCGTTCTCTCCGGTGTTATCTATGTCTGGGCATCTTCCCTCGCTGAGACAGGAAAGCTGGGTGTCCCTCGAGTCACCTTTGACATCGAGAATGAGAAACTTGGTACTGCAGACGGTTACTGGGCAATCACAGTCGATCAAACTGAAGCTGAGTTGGCTACAGCGGCCGTTACCGTAACGGTCCTATACACTGACGTGAATACAGGTACTCGAACCTCATACGCAACATTGCTATCAAACACAAGCAACGTCTATGGATTCAATCCAGCAAACAGCGATGCGTTTGTGACCTTTGTTGACAAGGTCGAAGACCAAGGTAGTTTCAGAGAATCTACCTTCGGAATCGGTGACCAAATCTTCGTACGAACGCACACCCCTGATGGTCAGTCTCTTACGGATGCAACAATCCGTATCACCTACCAACCAGGACCTGGTGAAGGATCCGTCATCAAGGCGTATTCCGACCTTGCGTTCAACAAGGTTGTCTGAAGTTTAGGAACGACTGAGAACAGTTGATGGGCCGGTGACCTCAAGTCACCGGCCCAATCTTCTGGTGCTAAGCGAATGCTTTCAAGCATGAACTTACAGCGTTGGCTATGGTCAGCGTCTGTCGATGTGTTGTCTTTGATTGCGATGGAGTCCTCGTCGACTCTGTTAGTTCGTGGAAAACACTTCATGATGGATTTGGAACAGACAACAGCAGGAATCTCTCGAGGTTCATTGCTGGTGAAATCTCCGATGTTGAATTCATGAGTTCCGACATAGCAATGTGGAAAGAGATTCAAGATCCGATTCACAAGGACGAATTGTTTCGAATGTATTCAGGTGTAGCCCTGATGAAAGGTTCGCGTGAAACGATTCAGCATTTACAAGATTCTGGTGTCTATGTAGCCATTGTTAGCGCAGGAGTCGATCTTTTTGTTAGCAGCATTGCTGCAATGTTGCAGGTCGATGACTGGATCGCAAACGGGTTTGAGTTTGATGATGAAGGATTCCTATCCGATGATGGAATTTGTAGGTTGCATGCAAGTGGGAAAGGAGATGTTATACATCGACTCACGCAAATGCATGGCTTCTCACCTGATGAAATCGTATCAGTCGGTGATTCGGAAATGGATCTCTCAATGAGAATCGAAGGGAGTCATTTTATTGGCTTCAATCCAAGTCGAGAGTCTTCAATCAACGCGTTTACCCAAGCAGGCGTTCCGATCGTCCGTGAGAAAGATCTGTCGTTGATTCTTCAACACATCAATCTACCATCAAGCGAAAGGAATTGAAGTCGATTTGTGCGATTGTAAATTGACGATTGTTAGCATGCACGGCTTTGGCTGGAATCCGAGCATCTTCTGGTATGATGTTTGATCTTGCCATGTCGATGAACATACGAGAGTTGTTCCCCTAAAGTCCAAACATGCATGTCCATGCACGTGGCCAGTAACGAAAATGTCAGGTACTTCTCGAATGACAAGACCATCTTCAAGTTCTGGAGATAATGGCGTTTTACCCCCCCATTGAGGCGCTAAATGGCGACGTCTGAGCATTTGTCGCATTGCCTCAACTGGTTCTGAATATGTGACAGTACGTAATCCAGCAACAAAGTCATCAATGGACTTTCCATGGTATGACAGCAAACGTACATCGTGCAAGGAAAAATCACATGGGTTACCAACAAAGGTTGTCTTGTTGTAATCTTGTCGAATATCCTTTTCAAACGTAGGTTGCGGTTCAGCGGGTCTCACAGCATCGTGGTTTCCTGGTAACATGATGCATTCAACCCAATCAGGTAACAATTCGAGCAATCGAGCAAATTCAGTGTATTGTCTAAACAAATCAGGAATCGCTAACTCTTTGTCTTGTCCCGGATAAATACCAACACCATCAACACAATCACCACTGAGTATGAGATACTTGATTGTCTTGGCAAGAGGATCAGTATGGAACCATCGAACCATCTTGTGCCACTGAGCTTCAAGGAATGTTTTCGATCCTACGTGGATATCTGATAGGAATGCTACACTTACTCCGATGTTCGCACTTTTCTTTTCATGCCGATCTTTCATTGGGAAAAACAAGTCATCCACATAGAAGATATCTCCTGTCTGTGAGAATGAGCCACTTACTCCAAGTACGTCATCTGGCATCAACCCGGCTTCAACGACTTGTTCATGCATCCTGTCTCGATCATCACCTTGTCGAATCGTTAACAGACAATTCATTTCTCCAGTCTCATCCTCAAGTCCAAACATGAGGTGACCGTTTTTTGTGTGACGTGGATCATTGACAAGACCTATTGCAACTGCTAGGTTTTCATAACCCTGGTATCTTCGGTATTCTGTATTTAAACGACCAATCTCCTGTGGCTTTCTCGGAAGTCTGGAGTTTTTCACAATCATTTTCCGAATACTATCTAAGCGATCATTGAAGCAGGCTTGTATGTGCCCCATTTTTCCTTCAGTTGTACTGTTCCCTGTGATGTCATAGTGCACGAAAATATCGTTATCAACATCAGTAGCAAGCCCAGAAAAGTCCTTCTCATTCCAATCAGGAAGATTGTTTCGGTACTGAATTTGAACCGGCTCAGGTTCTTTGATTGGGGCAATCGTTCTGCCAATGGGCTGACTTGTTTTTTCCACATCATCTTGTTGCGGAATTGCGGCAATCATTTCATTGAGCACATCAATAGTAAGCATTCCCCGCTGGAATCCGACGGATGGACCTTGTTCCAAGACTTGAATCGGGTCTGAAAGAGAGAGCAGTTTCTCTTTGACTCCTGTGGTGACGAGCATTCCACGTTTCATTAATTCCTGCGAAATCAACCCCCATTCCGCAGTCATGATTGCCAATGGGAGGCGACCCTCCAAAAGGCTTCATGTTCATTCGTTTGCTGAATCACTATCCCATTCAACATCAGTACCGATATCAGTATTTTCGGAACCGTTGTTTCTCTCTGACCAGGTTTGAGATTGCCACGCAGTTTCTTCTGCAGCGGCAGCGGCTCGTTGATTACGAGCAATCTCTTCGAGAGCTCTGATCCTTGCATCCTCTTCTCGTTGTTTCATTTCGTCTTGACGATTCTTTTCAGCGAGTTCCATTGCTTGATCCCAATGACGAATTGCTGTAAGCAATGCGAAATGCACGAAACCTTCCTTGTTTTCTTGTCGGTTTCCTCCGATTTGTGTTGCCTCAGAAATTGCCCAAGTTCGTGAAGCGATTCCAACGTAAACATAGCCGACTTTCTTGTTGGTTCCATCGTTGCTTGGACCCGCAATTCCAGTGATGGAGATTGCAATGTCTGCATTTGCTCGTGCAAGTGCACCTTGAGCCATTTGAATTGCAACTTCGGCAGAAACGGCGCCACGCTTTTCCAAAGTTTTGACATCTACGCCTAGCTCTCGAATTTTAGCATCGTAGGAATAGGTCACCCAGGACTGGTTGAACCATTTGCTCGCACCTGCGATATCCGTTAAGGTACTTGCTAGCAAACCGCCGGTACATGACTCTGCAATGGTAATGGTGTAACCATCCTTGAGTCGACGAACCAAACGGGCCGCAGCGGCTTGTGCCTCCTCGTCCATTGATTCATGGCGGTTGCGCATCCAATTTGAGGTTATTGGATTGCCAAGCGTTTCAAATACGTCACCAACAACGGAGGGATGGGTCTGTGGTCTAGGGGTTTATGACGTCGCCCTTACAAGGCGAAGATCGAGGGTTCAATTCCCTCCGGACCCATTACCAAAGGTAATCTTCAATTGTGGAGGAGTCATTCGATATGACCCTTGTAATTCCAGTTTTCAAACGGATTTCTTCAGCATCTTCCTGCTCAGAAACAAGGAGGAGATGGACTGCGCGTTGCCAGAGTCCTAACCCGGGATTGGTTCTGCGATGATCAACGGCAACCAATACTCCGTCCAACTCTGCAAACATGAGAGCGGACAAGGCATGTTGAATGTCATCTTGGTCGAGAAGAATCCAGCGTGCTCCGCCCATCTCCTCTCGAACATTACTTCCTAATTCTGAAAAACGTATTATTTTCATGAACTACACCATTTTGTATCGAAGTAATGCAACTACGCCTCCTAATCCAAGGAGTTGTTCACCTGCATCGTGGTCTGTTGAACATTGTATGAGCGTCCCTCCAATATCATCCAAACCACGTATCCACTCACTGAGCGGTTTAGCATCAAGTTGTGTTTCTTCATTGCGCAGTAAATCAACTGCAACAAGTAGGGTTTCGATAGCACCTTCAGCCATTGCTCGAAGAAGTTCTTGCTCACCATAAGCGACAGCACCGTTCGAACTGATTCGCTTCCAGACTTCCTCCAAGAGTTGCATTTCTTTGTGGATTGCGTGGTCTTCAAGAAACTCATTTGCAAGTCCTTCACATATGACTTCGTTTGCTCCTGCACGGCCTGCCATTGATGTAGCAATCAGTCGCAGGTTTCGTTGGGGTTCGATTTCAAGAATTACCGATTTCAATTTCTCACGTGCATGACCGGGTCCACACAAGATCATCGGTACGTCCGACCCTGTGGCGGAGATGATCTCCTTCGCAACTTGCTTCTGAAAGGATTGAGCAACCGCTTCACTGGTTCGAACATCTCCACGTTTTCCCCCACCTCGCATTGTCCAAGTTGCCCCTTCTCTCAGTCCCCTTGAGGTGATTTCAAACAGAACAATCTCATCATTTTCAACAACGATGAGTGAAATGTTGGTCTTGTTCGCAGAGTCCACGGCTTCTTTCAGAAGGGCGTGGTCGAAACTAGGGTATGGAACAAGGGACGTAAGTTCGACCTCATCACCGACCTCAATGAGGTGCGTATGATGCGACCCAATATCCATTGGGGCTTTTTCGATGATACCATGGATTCGTAAGAGGTCAGAATACGTCTGATATTCTGTATTGAGAATTCTCAATTCAATCCACATTTTCTTGCGCTCAGCAGCCTTTGCTCTTGCGCCAGATTCTGCGGTTGTTGTATCTCTTCGTTCACCAAGCATAGCAATATTACGTCCTGGTGACGCTAATCGAGCAAGAACCCACAGGTCATCTTCGGATTCAACCCGAAGTTTCCAGTGTGCCTCTTGTTGCCGCAAAATTTGCATCGATGTTCACCCGAAGACACCCTTGAGGTGTCCGTCCTCATCCATATCCATATCGTTTGCAGCAGGTCGCTTTGGAAGGCCGGGCATCGTCATCATTGAACCAAGGATTGCGACAACAAAGCCAGCACCTGCATTCAAACGGAATTCACGTACTGGAAGGTCAAAACCAGACGGTGCTCCAAGCATCCCTGCGTCGTGTGAGAAGGAATATTGGGTCTTTGCCATACAGACGGGAAGATTGCCGTAACCCCAATCTTGAATCTTCTTGAGTTGGCGTTTTGCAGCAGTTTCAATCTCAATGCTGTTTGCCCCATACATCCGAGTTGCTATTGAGTTCACTTTGGATTCTATCGAATCGGCAGGAGAGACCAGTGGGAGGAATGGGCGTCCAGCGGCAACATGGTCATGGATGGACTCTACTACAGCATGGGCAAGGTCTGTGCCACCCTCTCCTCCATTGGAATGAACCTGAGTTCGACAAACACGGGCTGCTCCGCTTGCTCGGGCAGCCGCTTCGATTGCCTCGAGTTCAGCTTCAGTATCGCTTGTGAATTGATTGATTGAAACGACGACAGGAATCCCGAAACGAGCCATGTTTTTGATGTGTCGATCAAGATTTGAGGTCGCCCCTGCTAAGACGGCCTGAACGTTTTCGGTCTCCAACTCGTCCTTGGATGGGCGATAACCGCCTCGATCACCAAACGCTTTTCCGTGTAATTTCATCGATCGTACCGTGACGTTCATGACAATACAATCCGGAGCCTTCCCTGAGGTATTTGCTTTGATGTGCATGAACTTCTCTGCACCCATGTCGCTGCCGAAACCAGCTTCAGTAACAACATAATCAGCACATGAGAGGGCAATTCGATCGGCTACAATCGATGAATTTCCATGAGCAATATTTGCAAAGGGACCACCATGAATAAATGCAGGATTTCCTTCAAGTGTTTGGACTAGATTGGGGAGGAATGCATTTCGTAGGAGCAATGCCATTGCACCTGCAGCCTCAATATTATCGGCTTTGATTGGATGCCCGTCCATCGATTGAGCGATGACAATATTTCCTAGCCTCTTTCTTAGATCGGCATAATCGGTAGCTAGAACCAAAATTGCCATGATTTCAGATGCTGCGGTGATATCGAAACGGTCCTGACGGACGTTTCCATTTGCAGGCCCTCCAAGACCAATGACGACTTCTCGAAGCGAACGGTCGTTCAAATCTACGACTCTGGGCCAAAAGACTCTGTTCGCATCGATGTTGCACTCGTTTCCGTGTTTGATGTGATTGTCAATCAATGAAGAAAGAAGGTTGTGGGCAGAGGTAACCGCATGCAAGTCGCCTGTAAAATGAAGATTGATTTCTTCCATCGGAAGGACCTGTGACTGCCCACCCCCAGCAGCTCCACCTTTGATTCCAAATACGGGGCCCATTGATGGTTCTCGTATGACACAGGTTGCATTTTTGCCGATATGACAGAGGGCTTGTGTCAATCCTATGGTCGTCACAGTCTTTCCTTCACCGAAAGGTGTTGGGTTAACAGATGTCACGAGAATGAGATTCCCTTTCGTCGTATCAAATCGCTGTTTCATGCCTTCCCAGGTGAGTTTTGCCATGTACTTTCCATGCGGAATTAACTCTCCTGATGGGATTCCCAACTTCCAAGCAATCGTTTCGATTGGCTCCAATTGTGCTCCACGTGCGATTTCTAAGTCACTAGCCATGAACACCTGCAAGGCCATTTGGCTATCAAATCAACCCCTGTATTTTGTATGAAGCCAACGTTTTGCACTGCGTTCTATTTACGCGGATTGATTGTTCTCTATTCAAGAAGGAATATATGTTTCATTCAGGTATCGACAATAAATCAATTGTGGAATACAATACCATCATCACCACTTCCAGAATTGAACATTTCCTGTAACGTATTGAGTCCGACGTCAATTGAGTAGGTCTGGCTTTTTGATGGAATTGTCAATTTCTTCAGATGGGACGGGATGTTCGAGATGAACTCATCGAAGGTGATTCCCGCTACATTCGTGATGTGATGAGGCAGAAATTCGACGATGAGTGTTGTTGTATTCGACAAGATCGATGGCATTCCTTTCATCGCAAAGTATTCCGATCCTTCAATATCGATAAGGACAACGTCAAAACGTTGGTCATCGAGATAATCATCAAGTGAATACGCTTGAACCTCAATGACTTCAGGATTATCGTATGTGTAGATGTATTTGTTATGGATTGGAAGTCGTTTACTTCCACCTGAATTGACAGTGTTGAGCTGAAATTTAATCGTCTCTTCCCTATCACTTGCTGCAACATTATGTGTGGTGATATTGGTGCAATTGTTCAACAGAACATTTGTTTGCAGTAACTTGTAATTGTTCGGATTAGCTTCAATCGCAACGACCTTCTCACAATGTTTGGAAATTGGTATTGCCAGTGATCCGATATGGCTTCCTAAAATCAACACTGATGCGTTCTCATTGACAAAACTGGAAAGCAATTTGATTTCATCAAGACCATACTCTCCAGTCAGCCTCAACTTCGCACCGACTTCAAGATCGGCAGGGTCAACNGCAAACTTACCGTTNNCAGTATTGACAATNATNGANTCAACATCCTTGCCNAGTCGTTGTTTCAAACGATTNGATTTCCTGGTTTTNAGGAAGAAGTTAAGTCGCCAGTANAGCGATTTCAACATANTTATTCCTCANTCGTTCCAGANCGNANCNAGATTCAGNAGAAGNTNNNCAGACNNNGNTTGTCTGNTNACTCTTCCTTCATCGANCCAAGGTAGTCTGGNAGGTCAACACCAGCCATCTTGGCTACGTCGTGAACTGGAGGTAGTGAACGAATCAAGGATGAAACGAAGTTGGCAGTACTTCCACCTTCTCCACCGCTGCCTGAATCCCAAACAGTGATCTTGTCGATTTGGAGGTTTGCAATAGCCTCGGTTTGTCGAGCAACGATTTCCTCGATTTTCTCAACCATGAGGAGTGTTGCAGCGGCTTTAACATCGCCTCCTGCACTTGCCACGAGTTGCTTGTAACCGTTCGCCTTCGCTTCAAGGACCGCTTTGGTACCTTCTGCTTCTGCATTGTATCGAGCGAGAACAGCGTCAGCCTCACCTTGTGCGATACGACGTTGGCGCTCAGCCTCTGCTTCTGCAGCAATTTCAATTTGCGTCTTTGAAATTTCCTCACGGACAATTTCTGCAGCACGAAGACGTTCTTGTTCAAGGTTGTATTGAGCCTTTTGAACTTCCATTTCAGCAGTACGTCGAGCAACTTCTGCTCGTTGCATTGCAGCTGCTTCCTTTTCTTCGAGGTCTGCTTGATACGATGCAATTTCTGCACGAGACAGGTTTTCACCTTGTACACCAGTTGCTTCTTGTTGCTGAACGAAAACACGTCGNTCAACTTCGGCTGACTTCTGTCCTTTTTGCGACTCAGCAACGTTTTGAGCAACCTGGACTTCACGGTCTCGGTCAGCGTTTGCCTTACCGATTGCACCGTCACGCTCAGCGTTTGCGACGTCGACGAGAGCCTTGTTGACAGCACCTGCAGCAGCTTTCTTTCCGATGCTGTTGATGTAGTTCGATTCGTCAGTAATGTCAATGATGTTGACGTTGATGAGGTAAAGACCCAACTTGTGAAGTTCAGCACCAACGTTGTCACGGATGAGTTCAAGGAACGCATCACGGTCTTGGTTTATTTGCTCAATGGTCAAACTTGCAACAGTTAAACGGAGTTGACCAAGAATGATTTCTTGCGCCATTCCTTCAATGTCGTTCTTGGTTAGGTGAAGCAATCGCTCAGCAGCGTTGTTCATGATAAGCGGGTTTGTGCTGACACCAACCGTAAATGTCGATGGAACGTTGATACGGATATTTTGGAGTGAAAGAGCATTGTCGAGTGGGATAGAAATCGTCATTGGAATCAACGAGATTTTCTTGTATTCTTGAATTANTGGCCAAACCATGACAGCACCACCNTGGATACATCTCGAGGCTTTACCACCCCTAATCCGCCCGTAAACGACAAGGATTTCGTCAGATGCACAACGCTTGTATCGTGTTGCAACTAAAATAATTCCAAAGGCTGCAATAGCCAATACGCCAAAAACGATGAAAACTGCCCAAAAACCTGCGTCCGCCATGGTTTTTACTAAGGATAGTCGTTATTAATCACTTTGCCTACGTAATTATACTAATTTTGTTCATTCCTCTGAGGAAACATCCTCAAGTGGAGTGACAATCATTGTCGATCCAATAATGTCGACAACACGAATAAATTCTCCTGATGCAATCAACATTGACTTGTCTTGTGCTCGAGCCAACAAGGTCTTGAGTGTACCGTCGACAGGGACTTGAATTTCACCAGTTTCGTTTGGCTTGATTCGCGAATAGACTTGACCACGTTGTCCGATTGCATCGTTGTAATTGATGGTTCCATCTGCCTGCAGTTGGTTGATTCCATACATCATCTTCCCCATGCCATACATTCCACCTGCGGCACCAATTCCTCCTGCTAAGACGGCAACAACATCGCTTCCAGTGGCTGATAGACCAAACATTCCTGTCAATCCAAACATCATCACTGCAACGGAAAGACCCTGGACACTTAGGACCTCGAAAGCCCCGCCTCCTGCATCGATGTCTATGCCGATAGCATCAGTTACTCCTCCAAGGACATCGCCGACCATCATGAGAAGCATCATTATGAAGAAGAGAATTCCACCAAGAACCGCACAACTTACGAAGATGATTTCCATGAGTGAAGGTGCTTCGATTCCGACGAACTCAGTAATCATCTCAAATAAGGTCATGGCTCAGGATAATAGCCAGTCATTAATTGTCTTTTCTAGCAATTTGGCGTAATTTGTAGCGTTCTATTGCGACAATAACCGAAAGGGATAGGCCCGAAAACAGTGCAGAAACGATGTTCGGCAAACCCGCCGCCCAACACAGCAACAATACCCAGAGTGGTAAGAACAACATCAACGTGCGCTTGATAAAAGGCCATAGCCCGCCAAATAACTCTTCGGAGCCTTCATCGATGGCCCTAATTGTGGTGACAGTTCCAGGGTCTACTGGTATCATGTTGTTCGCCTAACATTCAAACGGCGGCGAGAAGGAAGATCAGTGATATGACCCAGAGTCCAACTCCAAAACCAACACCTTTTCCTTGGCCTTTGATTGCATCCTCGTTAACTTCCCGGCTCATTTTGAGTGGATTGAGGATAAGATCACGTTGTTCTTGTCTGAAGATGACTACAGCAAGCATGAATGCTGCGGCTGCGGAACCACCGAATAGGGTTGTAATCCATCCTTCTACTTCGCCAACAAGTTTGATCGAGAGAAATACTTGAGTAATTGCAAACATCATCCAGAGAAAAGAACCACGTTCTGCTGCGGCCATGGTGATTGTAGTACGGCCCTCTTTTTGAATACATGGCCTGCATTCAGGGTAAAATCGACCTGGACGTGGAAAGCAGACGTTCATCAATAATGACTACAAAGTAGCTTCATGGACGATTTGAGATATGCAGTAGGTGGCTCCCCAGTCGCCCATTCGCTCTCACCTATTTTGTTCAATCTCGTATTGAAAGATTTGCAGAACATGGGCCACTTTTCAAAACTTGATGTGTCATCGATTACGGTCATTGATGCAAACCATATTGATGAGGTTCTCGGATGGGCTTACATCGAACACGACAAACATCAACCCATATGGTCTCCTGCGAATCGGAAGTTGAAACCGTTTCAGACTCGTCTCAGTCATCTTGTTGAAGAGGCTCTTGAAAGAGAAGCTCTTTCTGAATTTGGCCCTGTGTTGCAAACACCAAAAAGGAGTACAAGATCAAACACTTTACCCGCCCGCTCTTCCTCCAAAGAAGTGTGGTTGAATCTAACTTCTCCATTGAAGCACCAACTTCAGAGCATGGTGTTCTCACCCGTTGACGATGCCTTTGACATCATTTCCGTCAACTCCCTTCGATATACTGGGCAGGGATGGTATTGTGCATCAACCGATGGACATGGCATCGTGAACGTTGCTTACCACGTTGGAATCGATGTCTCGAAAGGAGCTGTCCTGGGTATTCACGGAGGCGGGGGAGCTGCACGCTCGATTGCGTCTGCTTGGAGTGAAGCGGGTGGAACTGTTGTTTCTCTGGGCGGTCGTCGCCAACTGCCTGCTGATTTGGTGACTGGAACATTCAACGATGGTATGACCTTCGATTTGACAATCGACGCAGAAGGATCGATGACAGATGCTCCTCAAACAATCTATTCACTCAATCCAATTTACGGTCACCTGGAAGGCGGTCGCGAACAATTGAAAGAGGCCGTTTCACCAACAAACACNACCATCGACGGGAGGTGGATGCTCGCCGCTCAACATCTTGAATCATGGCGATGCCTGTGGACGCCCCATCTTTCCGAACACCTACCCACTCTTGAGAACGTGATGACTTGGTTGATTGAAATCGAGAGTAAATTGACAGAAAATTGATACAATCGCCTGCAACAATCAAATGTTTCTTCACATACCGCTCTTCATGATAGGGCGAGCATGTGCACTCGTTTGCCTGCTTTTACTTTGTACAATTCCATCGACGACTGCAGTTCCTGAAGAAGATACGAACTTCCAACCATCGCATACTGGAGTTGACTTCCCTGTTGGTTATGTTGACTTCGATCAACAACCGGGTACATTCCAACAAGACCACCGTTTGGTCTATCCTGCATTGAGCAGCGGAGAGGATGCGGAAATGGCAGGTAACGGACCGTTCCCGTGGGTTCTCTTGCTCATCGATGAGAATGAAACGCCGGACAATTACATGCTCCTTTCAACTCGAATTGCTGAACGAGGTACTATGGTTTACATTCACCCTGAGTTGGATGNAAATGATATTCCTACGTGGGGGGCCTTCATTCAGATTTTCTTAGATGTGCAAGCTTGGATGTCTGAAGCGAATCAAACAAACGAAGTTGTTCTAGGGATGTATGGTGCTGTAGATGAACCACACTGGGGTCTTGTCGGTCATGGTTATGGGGCTGTCCAAGCAACAAACGCGTACATCACTTGGGAAAATTTGGTTGCTGACGAATCGCTTCAACCACCTCGCGCCCTTGTCGGTTTTGCAATGCAGGTCGATAATGTACAGGAGCCAACTATCCACAGTGGCGCTGTCCCAAATATTGCTCTTTACGTAACAGGAAGTGCAGATGAAGTCGCTCCTGCAACAGAAAACGTCATTCCTGTATTGGAAAATGTCGATGGCCTTGCGTGGCAAATATTGCATTCATTAGGCGCAAACCACTACCAATACCAAGACACGACTTCCTTCCTAGAAAATCTCAATGATGGTGATGCGTCATTGACGCAAGAAGAACAAATTGACCATGCGATGGAACACGTTTTGCCCTACTTGGACCTCACATTACGTGGCGATCATTCCAAATTCAGACAAGCTTTCAACAGGGAAAATAATCTCTATTCTTCCTCCGATTCTAACGGATATGTCGATGAGTTACTTGATGATGCAAAACTGATTCGAATCAACAATGTTACCAGCCTCAACGGTAGTGTCTTCGGACCTCAAGACAACGCCAAATTTGATGCCCTTTGGTCGATGAGAAATGGAGATGTTTACGCAGATCTTCCATCCGCCTGGACGGTTGAGGGGCATTGTCTGTTGGATAACGTAACGACGTTTGCCGCAACAATTGACAACGAAAACGTCTCTTGTATGATTCCTATGCAAGGGATTGCTCCTGGGCAGCATGAGATCCGTCTCGTCGTATCGGTTGAAGGTGGAACTGGATTTGCGAGTTTCGAATTCAATCGAACCAACGATCCTCTTGAATTGGCAGATCCTCTCCCTGAATTGCTTGTTCCACAACGAGGTTCGTTTGTTCTCAATGCCTCGGATATAGCAACAGATCCTGATGGACAACCAATCCGCATTCTCAATGCTATATTGTTGGAAAATGAATCGCATTTCATAGCAGTTATCAGCCCTGACCAATCCTCGATGACAATCTATCATTCTGTTGATGAGGAATGGGAAGGTACCACTCGTGTTGAAGTGGATTTAGAAGCAGAAGGGGATATTCTTGACCAGGCGAATGTGACACTCGACGGACGTATCTTGCCGGTGAATGACCAATTGATTCAACTTTCAACGATCGATCAACAAACACTCACAGAAGATGGTGCGAGTTTGTTTATCAATTATGGAGACTACTTCGTGGACCCCGAAGGGCAACCATTGACCGTTCTCATCAACGGTGCGAGTCAGGGTTCAGGCGATGTTGTTTCTTGGAGTGTCTCAAACGATTTACCTCTGATTGAGTTTACTCCACTTCCGGATGAGAACGGTGCAGAAGTGCTGCAATTGTCAATATCAGATGGATTCAATCCACCTCTTTTGACTGATGTTCCACTTCGTATTGAAGCGGTCGACGATGATTTTGTTGTTGATGAAACTGCGTGGTCGATTGGTATGGAGGAAGAAGAAACAGTTCTGCTCGACCTTGCGACGTTCGCATCTGATATTGATGGTGATGCTCTCACATGGTCCGTTGAATCCAAGGAAGAATCAAAAGTGATTCTCGCCCTTTCAGGTCAAGAACTCCTCGTTTCTGTTTTGGTCGATGAATGGGGGAATGATTCGGCTTGGTGGCTGAATGTAACCGATGGAGAAACAGTGTTCTCAAAGAGGCTGGATGTAGCGATATCACCGCTTCCAGACCGACCAATGCTTGCCAATGCTTCACTTACGCAAACCAACGGTTCCTCATTGATTGTGGCATGGGACTGGTTTGATGCCGATGGAGATTTGATGGATGTCCAACTTCGTTTGAATGGCGAGGATACAACCGGTCAACGAACATGCGATGTATCAGGTTCATGTTCAGAAGTCCTCGAATTAACCTTCCAACCCGGGGCACTTCTTAGCATTGACATACTTGCTCGAGATCCTTCATTTTCAGATGTAGTGGTGCGATTGCAAACCCTCGTTGATGACGGTGGTTCATCAACAAGCGTCGATGAGGGGGACGATCCAGAGGCAAATTCGGGTGGAACATTCATTGCAGCACTCATTATTGTACCACTTCTTACAATAATTGGATGGCTTCTGTTCCAATTCAGAAAACCTCCACAAGAGCCGGTTGAAGATGTTGCTTCTGGCGGATTGCTTGCACGTGCTGAAGCTAAGATTGGACAATCATAGTGGAATGTTGCCGTGTTTCTTTGGTGGACTCCATTCACGCTTCGAGCGTAGGATGGCGAGTGCCCTGCACAATCGGAGTCTGCTTTCTGTTGGTTCAATGACATCATCAAGCCAACCGTTTCGTGCGGCCACATATGGATCGCCAAACTTTGCTTTGTATTCTCCAACCAGACGTTGTCGAACTTCTTCCTTCCTATCATCTTCAACGGCATTAATCTCCCGTCGATGAATGATGTTTACTGCACCTTCAGCCCCCATGACAGCGAGTTCAGCCGTTGGCCAGGCGACGTTGTAATCGCTTTGCAGATGCTTGCATGACATTGCAAGATACGCACCGCCGTAGGCTTTGCGAGTGACGAGTGTTAGTTTCGGAACAGTTGCCTCTGCATAGGCGAACAGCAACTTTGCTCCATGACGAATGATGCCACCCCACTCTTGAACGACACCGGGGAGGAAACCAGGAACGTCTTCAAAGGTAACCAAAGGGATGTTGAATGCATCACAGAGTCGAATAAATCGAGCGGCCTTGATGGAGGCATCGATGTCCAAGCATCCTGCAAGGACATTTGGTTGATTTCCTACAACACCAATGCTGCGTCCTTCAAGACGTGCGAACCCTATGATGATGTTTTCAGCATAATTCGGGAAGAGTTCAAGAAATTCTCCGTCATCAACGACTTCTTCAACAACGCCAACCATGTTGTACGGTCGATTCGGATTGTCGGGAACGAGTGTCTCAAGTTCATTGTTGAGGCGATCGATTGGGTCGTCTGTAGGGACATAAGGTGGTATTGCATCGTTATGGTCTGGGAGGTAGGAAAGAATTTCTTGGACGAGGAAAAACGCATCATCCTCGTCATCAGCGACTAAACAGGCAATTCCAGAGCGCGATGCATGCAAAGTCGCACCGCCAAGTCCTGCCGCATCAACTTCTCCGCGTTGGACTTCTGGCGTTTCAAGTGGAGATGATAAGAAGAGTTGGCCGTGTTCCTCGCCAAGAATTGTGAAGTCAGATAGGCTTGCAGCAAGAGCAGATACGCCAACAACCGGACCTAATACGAGACTGATGACAGGAACTCTACCACTGCATTGAACCAATCGGTCGAGCAATTCGCCGGTTCCTGCAAGTGCATCAATCCCATCATGTGCTCGTTGTCCACCGCCATCCCAAACGCAGACGAGAGGTGTTTTGGAGCGTTCAGCCATCTCGACGAGTTTGGCGATTTTCTTCGCATGCATTTCCCCCATTGATCCACCATGCACACTGAAATCTTGTGCGAAGCAGTAAATTCGCCGGCCTTCAATTGTACCATGACCTGTAACAACACCATCGCCTAGGGTTTGATGGAGGAACATGTTGTGGTCTTTGGTTCGATGGGTGACGAAGGTATCAACTTCAACGAATGAACCTGGATCGACAAGCAGGTCGATTCGGTCGCGTGCAGTACCTCGTCCCGTAGCTCGAATCGCTTCAAGTGCCTTGCGGCCACCACCGGCTTTTGCACGCTCTCGACGTGACCGTAGTTCCGATACAGGGTCCCCAATTGGGCTTGCCATAGCCTAACGAGGAACGAGAGGGTTCTTCATCGAATCGCTTAGTTCAGAATGGTTTGTTGCTGTTCTCCAAGCAAATTTTGCGCCATTGTTGAGGCAACATCCAATCCATTTGATAGTGCGTAATGGAGTTTCACAGCAGCAGCTTCAGGGGATGATGTGATGCCATGGCCAAGGATGCCGATGTCCTTCTGAATACGTCCTTTTGAATAGACATTCATGTTGACCGGCCCATGGATGCATTGATTGACAACCAAAACTGGAATGGAGAGATTCTTGAGTGCTTCTGCAAGTTCAAGGTTCTGTGGAGCATCATTGTTTGGGTTCTCGATAGGTAGGTGACCTAGGCCTGTGCCGTGGATGACCAATGCATCGACTCCGGATGCAGCTGCATCATCGATTTCTTGTTTGGTGAACCATGGTCCTGCGACCATTTGGCGAATGCTGACTTCTTCATCGTAACGTCCAGCAGTTGTTGTCGTATCGCGTGGAACTCTGTCAGCTCGAGCTTCTTGGTAGTGATGTTCAAGCTGGAGTTGAACTTCTTTGTTTTCAATCGAAACAGTCGCCAGTGGAGTCGTGTTTACTGGTCGAAATGCATCTCGACGACTTGAATGGAGTTTACGCACACCAGTTGCTGCATGGATGGAGCATGCACCATCGTCACTTGTTCGGTGCATGGATACAACTACTGCATCGCTCAAATCTCCTGTTGGTTGAGGTCCCTCTGCGGCCCATTTGACAGCGGAAATAAGATTTTGAGCAGCGTCAGATGATGCCCTGTCGCTAGAACGTTGTGATCCAACAAATGCAATCCGCCCAGGTGGATTTCCGCCTTGGGCGCACCATGCAAAGGCCAATGCAGAGGAGGTGATGTGCAGTGTGTCTGTGCCATGTGTCACCACGACCCCGACACATCCGGATTGGAATGCTTTTTCTGTAGCGTCAATGATTTGATTCCAATGGTTGGGGCGGATATCCTCGCTGAACATATTCCCTATTTTGTGGACTTCAAGATTTGCGATGGATTGGAGTTCAGGTACATGTTGAACCAATTCTGATGGTTCAAACTGTGCAGTCACTGCCCCTGTTGTATAATCCACCTTTGAAGCGATTGTGCCGCCTGTATGTATGATTCTGACAACAGGAAGATCAGCGCTGGGTTGAGGTGGATCCATTTGTGGATGAGCAACAGTCTCCGGTTGCTCGGAATCGAGAACTTCAATCGCAGATAGGGGATGGCTTACGTTGTATCCGTTTGCGAGTTTGATGGTTACATGTTCGCTAACGGCCGGGGGCAATACGACGCCTTCAACGACGGTTTCGCCAGAGTGTGTTGTCACTTTGAGACGAACGCGACAACCGATGTCAGGACCTTGTGCCATAGTGGCTGGACTTGCTTCTAGCCCTTCAACAATGCGATGGTGGTGCCGGGAGCGGGGCTCGAACCCGCGACCTTCGGATGTCTCAGACACCACAAGGGGGTTTGCACGTCATACGATCGCCTTGAAGGCTGCCCTATGAGTCCGACGCGCTACCAACTACGCCACCCCGGCCTGACCTCGCCTGAGAAAACCCCCATTTGAAGAATGCGGGTTCAATGCGTGGGAATTCGACCGCATCCTTCATTCACTCTCACTCATCCGCGAGGTCATGGTCGACCTCTCGACAGCGATGACTGCGGCCCAAGGTGAACGTCGCCAGCGCACGCAGGGAGGTGACAAAGAAAAGAAGGTACGTCGAACTGGAAGGAACCTCGGTATCGAAGCGTTTGACCCCGTCAAGCACGTCCAAAAAGAAAAGGCCGACACTGCTTCAATGTGGCTTGTTCTCGGCTTTTCCTTGACCGTCACACTCCTCATGCGATATGTGTTGATGGATTCCACCGATCCAGAAAACTCCAAAATTTTGTACATTCTTCCTCTAACCTGTATTTTCCTGATCCCAACGCTTCATCGGACCGTTATGCCAGAACGATTTGTTGAACATTATGGAGGTGGGACTTGGTTTAAGTCTGCATTCTTGCACACCTTCACCTTCCTCGCACTTTCGTTTTTGCTCGTCAACCCTCCTTTTGGAGACATTGCCGCACCAGAACTTGCAAGCAAGTGGACGGTTGTCACGGATGATGGCGAAGACATCACCTATCCCCATGCAATGGCTACTTCGAGTTCGACATTGACCTGGTACACCGATGGTTCTCCAATTCTTGCCGGTGAGGCGTGGCTGCTGTTTGGATTGATGGACAACGTCAATTCTGATGGGGCAATCGTTGAAGTGACGAGAGAATATCAAGCGAATGAAACGATTCGTGAGGACAACATTTCCTACTGGACTACAAACGCTGAGCGGATTGCAAATGGTACGTCCTTATCCAACAAATCAATACCTAATCTAACTCCTCACGGCGATCTGGATCAACCGTTTTCAGTCTACCTCGGCTCCGACCTTGAGGAAGGAACTCACGAAATCGTTGTTCGAATTATCGAACAAGGTGACCCATGGGAAAACAAGCAAGTATACCGCTGGAATCTTATAGTGACGAGTGAATCAAAGGTCTAAGACAACAAGTCCGAATGACGCATCAGGATTCGGTCAAATACCAAATTGATCTTTGCAGACATACGTAATTTAACAGTTCGATCGTTCAATTGTTGAATTCGATATGACCGAATGAATGAGGCGAGCGGTGTCCAAGATAAAACATCGAGTAGGGCATCGATTTGTTTGTTCATGTTTGCGCTAACGGCCACATAGTCACTTCATTGTTGCTGGGAGGATTTGAAAAGTGAAAGTGAACGTTCACGCTCGAAGCATCGTCACCAACTTGGCGGTCATGGCATCGAGCTGTATCCTTTCACCACCGCCTTCAACAAGACGGTAATCGACTTCAGCCATGACCTCCGTGAGGTCAAGTTTTGCCATTTCTGAGATGAAATCAACATTGTACAATTCTCGATGAAGTTGACCGACAAAATCTGTACCCGCCAGTCCGTATTTGTTCAAAAGTTCCTGCAACCTTCTGCGAGCGACATGGAATCCATCGTCTTTGCACGCCATGATGTATTGGTGAAGTGCTTCTGGCGGAGCAGTCGCTGAAGTTTCGTACACGATGGAGCGGGTAATCGTATCGCTGATTGCAGCTGAAACTTGGAGAGCGGTGATTGCTCTCCGCAAATCACCTTGTGCGATCTTGGCTAATGCTTCTGCGGCATCGTCCTCAAGTTCCACTTTTTCCTCTTTTGCTACATGCTTGACTTGATCGAGAACATCGGAATCAGCGAGTGGTCTGAATCGAAAAACAGCGCAACGAGATTGAATGGGTTCAATCACCTTCGATGAATAATTGCAAGAGAGAATGAATCTGCATGTCTCTGCATATTGTTCCATTATTCGGCGAAGAGCACCTTGCGCATCGTTTGTGAGTGCATCGGACTCGTCAAGGAAAATAATCTTGAATTTTGCATCACCATATGGCTGAGTGCGGGCAAATTGTTTCACCTTTGAGCGAATTTTGTCAAGCCCACGTTCATCGGAAGCGTTCATCTCCAAGAGATTGTCACGATAATGCTCGCCAAAGACATCTTTCGTGAGCGCCATTGCAGCGGTTGTTTTTCCGGTCCCAGGGGGGCCGGCAAAGAGTAGATGTGGGAATTCTTTGTGTTCAGCATACACCGATAAGCGGCTTACTACGGAGGCTTGACCTCGAATCTCATCCACGCTTTGTGGGCGATGTCTCTCGACCCAAAGTTCGCTCATAAGTCCAAGAGATTGGCGAGCATCTTTCAACATTCGGTTTGTTTTTTTTGGACATGTATTTCCGCCCCCCTAAAGGGGGGCGTTCGCCGAATCAGTCATAACCTTCCACACCTTAGGTCGAATGAGCGCCATGACGAACAGTACCACAAACCGAAATGTATTCACTGCAGTGACGTTAATCTTAATGTTCCTTCTTGCCGACGTATTTGTTCCATCTGCTTTCCCTGCACCGGAACTACTTGATGAGGAGCCTTCTGTTCAGCACGTTATTTCAACCGTAAGTCCATCGTTGGACACCTACATTGATTCAGATAATCCGAATGTTAACTACGCAGGCGAAGGTACGGGGCTCCTCGGCATATCTGGGGCCAGCAACGCTCGACTGCTTTTCTCTTTCCCTCTGAATTATGCATCGACTGACACAGTTCACTCTGCTCGCTTGGATTTGGTTTGTTCGAACAGCGGTGCAACCAATGGTTTAGCTGTTTATCCTGCAGCAACCGTTGTTTCATGGGATGAAAACACAACCTGGATTTCGAGAGACGGAGTCTTGTTATGGAGTGAACCTGGGGCAAATGACGGTTCCGACCGATCCGATTGGGAGCCCCCGGTCCTCACCTCACCTCTTGGCCCGAGTGGAGGGTCTTCGAACGTCCAATTGAACGTCACTGCTCTAGCCCAGAGTGCAGTCGCATCAGGCGCCTCTGCATTGGAAGTTCTCGTTTCAGCGCATCATTCCCAGTACGATTGTGCAATGAACGAATCGTTGAATGTAGCGGATAGGCCAAGCCTTCGCATTGATTCATCAACAAACACAGCAGGTTCTGGTGGTCTACTTACACCCAACTTTGTTGAGGATGGCGCCCCTCTTATGTCCAGCGACTTCATTCTCAGTGCTGATTTGACGCCGACCATGACATGGAATGCGTATTCAGGTATCTTGGTTGAAGTTCAACTCTCATTGGATGATGGATTTAAGAGCGAACAAGACAATTACAACTGGTTGTACAACTCTGATGTGCAAAGCTCAAGCTTCACCTTCTCAGGTTCAACTGGTTCCCTCGACATCCCTGCATCTGATGCATTTAGCAACGGAACGGATATGCACTACAGAATGCGAGCAATGGATTCGACTGGAACATTGAGTTCATGGACCAGTGGCTATTTCTTTTTGCCAACGCACGATGTAACTGTTTACGACGATGGGTCTGCTTCCCTTGCAGTCGATATCAACGATTTATCCGATGAAATCGATTTCATTGAGGATGCATATGTTGACGAAAATAACAAGAACACAAATTACGGATCCTCCTTGACGTTGATGACACAGGTGACGTCAAACCGTGAGGCGATGTCATACTTCCGATTCAACTTTGACCGATTAGGTCTTCACTCAAATGCAACGATTCTTGATGCATCTCTCAATCTTACTCGCTCAACATCGAGTGGTTCAGCAACACTCGCTTTACACCAAATGACCGATTCAGATGTTTGGAGTGAAGGGGACATAACATGGCGTCGACCCGCAAGCAACCAACTTTGGGGTGATGGAGGTCGAGAATACCTCAGTTATGCAACTGATTCCGGCGTCATGGGTTCACAAACCAGCAATGATTTTGCCTTTGATGTTACCAGCTACATTCAACATCATCTCGACAACGGAGGCCCAGATTCTCTTGACTTTGCCATGGCTGCACGTTCGCAAAACGGAGCATACGCCGCAAACAACGGTGTTGATTCCGTAACCTTCCATTCCTCAGATGCTTCTTCTGAAAATGACAAGCCTCGTCTCTTCATCAAATACGATTGGTCGAACCCAGTCACGGTTGCTCCTTCGCTTGTCTCTCCATGGGACGGTGAAACATTGTGGAATCAAACCGGTCACAACTTCACTGGAAACACCACGCCTACGCTAACATGGTCCTCCTCAACATCCTCATCCTACGATATGATTTTTGAACTCTCAACAGATTCATTGTTTCACGACCAAGTCGCTCGTGTTGACACCAGAGTTGATAACGACTTCGCTCCATCTGATGGGGAAGTCACCTTCGATGGTGCTGATAGTCTTGAAACAGGACACATGTACAACTGGCGCATGTTGCACGTTGACTCTGACGGCCGTCATGGACAATGGTCGTATTCTACATTCCTCATCAGCGCGATGAGTTCGACATGGCTTGGAGGAGATCGATACGAATTCCGTCTCAAGCAAGGCAACGCTAGTTCAGATGGGCTCCATCCTGAATGTGCTGACACATACATCGACTCTGGTATGCCAAATTCAAACTATGGGTCTGAAACTGAATTACAAGCATCGTATAACACCATTCCTTCTGAGACGACGATTCTGTTCGGCTGTGACCTTTCATCCACTTTCCTACCTACTGGATACGCTGTGGAATCCGCAAATCTTGAGTTCTATCTCAGTACACCTCCAAGTGGAACACCTGTTGTTGGTGCTTGGGAAAACACCCAGAATGATTGGACAGAAGACGGTGCCACATGGGCAACCTACGATGGCGTCAACTCATGGAACAACGCTGGAGCAAAGGGTAGCGAACGCTCATCGCTGCTCGACACGGTCAGCATTGGGTCAGGATTTACTTCAAGCTCCTCAGTCAACTGGAACGTTACCCTTGCAGTACAGAATGCAATGCGAGACAACCACTCTGCTGATTTCATTCTCGGTGTTGTTGGAGCGGGTACTGGTCAAATCCGTGACGTCCTCTTCCACCCTGGTACTGCGGTCGATGCAAAACGTCCTGAACTCACCTTCGTCTATGTACCAGGTTCAAATGCAATTCCAATCGAACCCGTGCCAGTCATGCCTCTCAACGGCAGTTGGAGCATTGCTGATGGTGTCAATCCAGAACCGATTCATCGCCCAATGATGAATTGGACTCATTCTTCATCGGTCGGAATTAGCGGCTATGCTGTTCAAATGGACACGACTGACACCTTCGAAAGTAATGAAATGAGCATTGAAACATCGTGGTCAAACTCCGGTTTCGATCTTTCAAACAACACCTTCACACCATTGTCCGATCTCGATGATGGTAAGACATGGTATTGGCGAGTCCGTGCAATTTCCTCAACCAATCAACTTGGAAATTGGTCGCAGACCTTCCATTTCAATCTCCCATCGCTTGTGACTTGGAATCTCTCATCCACAAGTGCAGCAGTTGAATTACGACACCACGAGGCAATGCCACAGCTTCAACTCCCTCATTTCATCGATACATGGGTCGCAGAAGGTGGAGTTGAAGGTCAACAAAACCACTCAACATCGTCATCTCTCAAGGTCGGTGAACTCGGAAGTGGCTATCATGCAACGGCTCTTCTCAAGATTCCATTGAATCAAATTCCAACCCCGGGCAATGCTCGAGTTACAAATGCAGAATTGAACATGTGGGCTGAATCCGGGTCAGACACGAACGCCCAGGTTGCTGCACGTCCAGTTTTACAAACATGGACAACTGGCCTCAACAATTCAACTTACGATGGTACAAACAACTGGAGCGCAGACGGTGGCCGTGCAATCGGGACTGACGTTGGTTCATTGAGCGATCTTAGCGCATCCGCATCGGCGGGCTGGATGGATTGGGACGTTACTGAACTTGTGCAGGCTGCTCTAGCCAACGGAGACTCCTATCTCTCCGTTGCATTGATGACAAGCGATTCATCGGACGCTCTGATTACGTTCACCAGCACCGACGGCTTGTCGACGCAGCATCCATGGCTCAATCTTACATGGACGGATGGTACATCGCCTATTCCTACCGTCGCAGCAAGCAATGCTCTACCTCTCGACGGAGATATTGCTTGGGACTTGAGCACCCACGTTCCAGAACCATCTACTCGCCCCGTCATGACGTGGACGCATACTAACGCCGCCAATATCGATGATTGGAAGGTCTTCATCCAAAACGATGACACAGATATCATGGAAGGATTCACAATTTTCGACTCTCGAACCGATTCAGCAATGTTCGATTTGCAGAATCTTTCGTTCCAGCCGGCCAGCGATCTTTCAACGAACCAAAGCATTCGTTGGTTTGTCCAACCAGTGAACAACAGTATGCTTGGCCCACGTTCCGTTAGTTCTGTATTCCACATACCAAACGATGTTGGAAATGAAATCAACAGCACTTGGGGCTACATCAACGTCTCTGAAGGAGGCTTCTTGCCCGACCTCAACGAACCATCAGGATTCATGACAGATACAAAACTCGACTCTGCTGCCCCAAATACGAACTTCTACAATTCTGCTGCCATAACTGTCGGCCGTTCGGCCTTCAGCAACGCGCAATCACAACGCTCTTCGTTCATCATGTCATTCGACCTGACAAAACTACCAATTAACAGCACATACGAAATTATGACTGCCAATTTAACGATACCAATGATGTCATCCAGTTACGGCCATGTATTTACCAGTGTTTCAGTGGTGAATACTGCTTTTGATAGCAATGCAAACTGGAACAACGCAACAAACGGGACGCAATGGAACTCTCCAGGTGCATACCACTCGACTGACACGCAGATTCCACAATTTGGTGCCCCGAGGGTACTTGCCGGAAATTATGTGACTTGGATTATCGGACCTCTCTTCCAACAGGCGCTTTCGAATGGAGCAACATCGCTTGATCTTCTCTTCCAAGCAGAAGAGAACCTCAGTTCCGTCGATGGACGTATTGACTTGTATTCCAGTAACGAATTGTCTGCAGCGCTTCGACCAAGCTTGAACCTCACCTATCGGATGACCAACCCGTTCGTTGATTCGAGCCCAACCGGATTAATTCCTGCTGACGGTGCCACACTCTGGAATATGTCTTCACCTCGACCATCTGGAGCAGATCAGTACAACATTTCATGGACACCTCCCTCTACAAACCAAACTGGATACGCCATGTGTTCGGCATCAGACGATCGGATGATCTACGACCTCGCTTGTTTCAATACTGCAAACGCCACACAACTTAGCGAAAACAGTCTGATTTGGGATGCGACCAACTCAACAATTCTGGTAGAAGAACAAGCCCCCCTCGGTGATGAATGGGTTTTCTGGAGATTGTTCTCTTATCAAAAAATAGGCGACTATCAACGAACAGGAGAATGGTCCCAAGTGAACAAATTCCGTATACCTGGCGATCAAGGCTACGATGATGGTGCAGGCAATCACACGGTCAACCTTTCAAGCGGATCGATCTTCACCGATACGGGATTGCTGCCAGCTGCTCCTGATACACATACAGTTTCTTCTGCATTGAACACGAACTATGGCGGTAGTACGACGCTCGAGTTGGGTACAAGTTCATCGGGTGACCATGAGATCTTCATCGAATTCGATCTCTCTCAAATGCCTTGGCCAAGCGCAATGACGCCCACATCAACGATGCTCCAATTGTATCGCACACAGGTTGCAGGTGTCTCTCCGCTTACTGTGAGTGCTCATGCTTGTACGACATTCACAGAATCTGGTGTCACAGCGCTTCAACCACCAACATGCAGTGCTACTGAAATTACGCGTTCTACACTTTCCGTAACACCACCATCGGGATGGCTTGAGTGGGATATTACCTCGCTTGCTCAATCCAACATCGCCAACGGTAACCAAACCATGACTATTCAACTCAAGGCGGTTGGTTCAGGAAGCAGTCTCCATACCTTTGCTTCCGGTGAATACGCAACTGAGTCCTTACGTCCAACGCTCCGAATTGACTATGTTGACAATGTCGCAGGTGTTGTGCCGCCTGCACAACCTGTACTGCTCTCGCCTCTTGATGGTGCTGTGCTCTACGATACAACAAACAATCTCCTCGATACGTTGGACAATCCTGTTCTAACTTGGAACACGGTGTCGGGCGCCACAGGCTACATTGTCACGATTCGCAACGAATCCGGACAATACACGTTCAAATCGGCAACATCCAGCCAAATCACCGGTACAAGCTTCACATTTGCAAACAATGTTGCCCCAGGTTCAACCTTTGAATGGTGGGTTCAAGCCGTTAACGGATCGATTCCAGGACCATCCTCATCTCGTTGGGTTGTCGGAATTGGCGATCCTCAAACCACATATGACAACGGTCACATCTGGTTGTATCAATTCCAGACAGGTAACGAAATTGAGGAACTCGCTCACACGAAGGTGCAAGACGTGTCCATCTTCAGTGGCTTGAGCGATACCAATCTTGATGGAAATGCCAATGTGATCGGTGTCGACGCTGCACAAGACGAGTACCGCTTGCTTGTGGACGTTGACTTTGGTCAAATTCCATTCAACCCAAGTATGAACGTCCAGGATGTAACTTACAGCATGTATCTCGAAGACTTGAACTTCGGCAGCGGTGCTACTGGCATCACGCTCACAGTTCATCGTGTTCTCACCACTGGTTGGTCTGAGACAACTGCAACATGGAACGGTACAGGTAGCGCTTCTTGGGGTGCTCAGGGAATGCAGGCAGGAGTTGACTATGATGCAACACCACTCGATTCAGTCTTCATCAGCAATTCACAAGCAACGGATGCCTGGATTCTCTTCAACCTCGGCCACAGAATGCTTTCCATCGATGGCGTACACAATTGGGTCATCATTGGAACTCCAACACAGGGTTGGATGGAACTGGATTTCAGCGACAACAGTGATGAGACTGTCTCGAACCGCCCATCATTGGTGATGAACTATTCGGACATTGATTCGATTGTCATCTCTCCAACAGCAACTTCGATTGACGCTGATTCGACCGTACAGTTCAGTGCTTCGACGTTTGATTACAATTCCTTAACAGCAAGTGTGCCTGTTGTTTGGTCTGCAAGCAACGGCAGCATCGATTCGACTGGATTGTTCACTCCAACAACGGCTGGTACTCACACTGTATCTGCCTGTTTCGGGGTCATCTGTGAAGATGAGACGATAACGGTGACACCGGGTGTTCCAGTCGACTTAGTTGTCACACCTTTGACTGCAACAATTACCGCAGATGAAACCCTTGAATTGACTGCGGATGTGGTCGATCAACACGGTAACATTGTATCTGGTGAGAGCATCACATATACACCAAGCAACGGTACCATGGGCGGCACCTTTGGTGACGTGTTCCAACCGTATTCAGTTGGAGGGCAAACCGTTACAGTCACATGGGGGACGACCTCAATCATCGTCAACATTCTCGTCGAGTTAGGCGCTCCAACCAGCATCGAAATGACAGGATGTAGCGGAGTCATACCTGCGGGAACTGAATGCGAAATCACGACTACGCTGTACGACCAGTTTGGAAATACAATTCCATTGACCGAAGCAGGTGCTCTTTCCTACACAGTCAACGATGGATTGTATGACGAAGCAACAAGCATGTACTTTGCAGATACGGTTGGCATCTGGCAATTGTCAGTGACTTCAGCAATTGGTCTCTCGGATTCAATTGCTATTCAAACCGGTCATGGACAAATGTCTTCGCTTGAAATCCTTCCATCTTTGTGGGACATTACAGCGGACGAGTTCGTCTTCCTTAACACAACACGAATTGACGTTCAAGGCAACCGTCTACCCGTCGTATTGCCGCTTGAAAATTGGACATCCATTTCAGATGGCGCCCTCAACATCACACCAGACCACCCAATCCAATGGATTCCAAACGGCCTAGGTGGACGTGTTCTTACTGCACAGTATGAAACAATTTCAGAATCCATCACAATCAATGTTAGCAAGGGTGTAATGGACGATATGGTTCTCATTATCGACTCCGATGATGTTGGCAGTATGACCTACAGCATCACTGCTGATGAGACACTTGTTGTCAAAGCCAAGGCAAGCGATGGGAAAGGTAACCGCTGGACCATCGATGTCAATTGGACCGTTGCCCACCCTGACTGGAACGATCAGTCTGTCTTGTTGTATACGCTATCCGATGAAACGGAATTCATGCCAGTACTGTCCTCTACCACAGCATACATCGTTCGAGCTGAATACACATTCGATGGCCAACTGTTCAGCGAGATCGTCAATGTTGAGGTCTCAGAGGGTATCATCCAAGTCTTTACCATGAGCTCAATTGCATCCAACGGTGATACTGGAACTGTTTACAACATCAGTGCAGATGAATCGATCGATTTCTCGGTTTCGTTGAGTGACGGAGATTTGAATCCGTTGGACGTGAACGTCTTGACATGGTTGTTTGAGGATATGGATACAGGTGTCGTTTCCGACATCAGTACCTCTCTCATTGCGGGCAACTATCAGTGGGATGCAACAACTGTAGGTAACTACCGTATCCTCGCTTACATTGAGAATGCGGATGGATTCAACTACAGTCGTTCAGTTGATATCTCGGTTAATCACGGAATTGCAATCTCTCTTGACCACGTTCTCAACACCTTTGATGAGGATGCAGGAGAATCAATTGACATCAGCATTACTGGAACGGATAGCGATGGCAATACCTTCCCACAAGATGTGGAATGGATTGAAGACGGCTCATCCACGGACAGAATCATTCCAGGTTCTTCCGGTTCCTATGTCTATCAGGCTGGAGCAGCGGGTAACCACACTTTGGAATATTCAACACCGGGTGCATCAAACAGTTTCGAATTGAAAATTTCACCACAAATGATTGTCGACTTTATCGAAGTAGAATTGTCATCGACAACTGTCGTTCAGCAAGCATCGATTGAAGTCACTGTACAAGCCTTTGACCGCTTTGCAAACCCTATTCCTGTTCCAAGCAGTACGCGTGTCGATGCAACAGGGCGTGCAACAGTTGAGAGTACTGGGCTAGGGACTTGGAAGATTACAACGCTTGATAGTGGTCCGCAAACAGTCACCGTCTCAGCAGGTCAAGTGAGTGAAGACTACGAAATTGAGGTTACTGGAACCTTTGGAGGCTTCTTTGCAGCTGGTGGCCCATTGTATTACATCGGAGCGGTTCTCATCGGTTTAATCGTCGCGGTTATTCTTGTTCTTCTTGTTATGGCACTTCGTTCTGGTCGAGATGATGACGATTGGGATGATGACTACGACGATGATGAAGATGAACCAACTCCATCTCGTGGGCCCTCTGGACCTGCTCCTGCAAGAGGTCCCTCTGGACCAGCGCCTGGAACAGGGCCATCAGGTCCAGCACCAGGTCCTACCGAATCGCCTCCAATTGAAGAGGAAGAGAAGGAAGACACCAGCTGGATGATTGATCACCGAGTCGATGATGATGGAACTGAATGGGCTCAAACTGAAGATGAAACTTGGTATTACCGTGAATCTGGTCAAAGCGATTGGGTTGAATGGCAGGATTAGGTGAAAGTATGAAGCAACAACGAACAGCAGTCTTGCTCTGTACGCTGTTGCTTGCTTCAGTTGTTGCTACATTACCTGTTTCAGCTGCTGGCCCACCTGCACAGGTTGTGATTTCAACACAGTCGACCGTGATTTCATCCGATGGTGTCCTCCAAATGGAGGCTACTCTCTATGATGCCCTCAACAACGTTGTTGATGGTGAAATTACGTGGTCTGCCAGCAATGGAACAATTGGAGAAAATGGCCTTTTCTTCCCTTGGTCGACCGGTCAGGTGACTATTCGGGCGGATCATGCAGGATTCAACGATACAGTTGTTGTCACAGTTGAAGCAGGCTGGGGTCAATCGATTGAAATCAATACATCAACGCAACCTCGAGCCAAATTCCCGTTTACCCTGCAAGCAAACCTCATCGATTCCCATGACAATCCACGCTCAGGACAAGGTGTCGTTTGGACCGTTGATGGAGTATACATTGGGCAAGGTCAACCGACTTGGACTCCGCCCTCTCTCGGATTGTACGAAGTTGTTGCTCGATACGATCAATTGGAACAACAGGTGACAATGGAAGCAATCGCTGGAGAACCGTACGCATTCATCTTCCCAGATGACTTAATTCTCCGTAGTGGAGAAGGCTTGCAACTCTATCCTGATCTTGTTGATTCGTTCGGTCAAAAGATGAACAATACTGCGGCTGGAAACAAAGTTTGGGAGGTTGAGAACGGTACCATCACCCCTGTAGGATATTATTACGCATCCTCTCCTGGTATCTGGAATCTTTCGGTTCGAGCAGGAGCAGTTTGGGGGAACAGCACCATTCGTGTCGTTCCTGCTGATGCATCAATTGTTGAGATACAAATTTCGCCAGAGATGGACATCTATGTTTCAGGAGAATCCTATCGCCTCGATGCAGTTCGTACAGATTCGCAAGGTTATTCTTCGCCCGTTCCAATCCCAATTGTAAATTGGACGGTGGCGAACGGTATCCTCTCGCAAGTCGATGATGAAGTTCATTGGACGCCCGGTCAAACTGGCCAAGCCAGTTTACATGTCGTTGATTCCGGTGTCCCAGCTTCCTCCAATGTCGAAATTACACATGGCTCTGCATCAATGACACGTTTAATCAGCAGCCAATCCAGCACATCTGCAGGAACGCAAATTGCATTGGTTCACGAAGCAATCGATTCCTTTGGTAACGTTTGGCAAGTCGATGCGAACATTACCCAATCGAGTGGTTCATTTGCAAGTGTGGACATCTTCTCATCGTATGTGTCTTTGATGCCAAAAGAAATAGAGACATTGCAATTTTCAGCAACATTCTTTGATGCTTCCACAGGAATTCTTCACCAATCAGAGTGGTCTGGAGATGTACTCCCTGGTCGCCTTGCATTCATCGAATTACCAGATTCTGGAACCGAAGTTGCGGCAGATGACTTCCTCGATCTCAATCCTGTGTTCAAAGATGCGTACAACAACATCATTCCTTATGTGGCTGTAAACTGGACTGTTTCGAGCATCGACAAGACATTGGAAATCCGTATGGCTGATGGAAAATGGTATCCGATAGAAACAGGTGAACATGAAATAAGGGCAAACGCAGATGGTGTTTTTGCCGCTACTCGTGTCAATGTCATTCCCGGTGAAGGGATTTCACTTGTTACCGACAGCGATCTTGGACTGACCATTGAAGCGGGTGTGGCAACAGATTTGTTCATCGAACTTGTCGATGTGCATGGTAACAAAGCTCCAGCTGAAGATGTTGAACTCAATTCAGGAGATTACATTCTCTTCGAGGCCTCCTCAAGTGGTCGTGGATTTTGGCAATTAACTGGCGTCACAAGTGGTCTGTATCAACTTGACATCAGTCAGGGAAATGCAGAACACACCATTCCTTTGACGATTGTTCCAGGACAACCTGTTCGTCTAATTACTGCGATGATCAACGAGACTAGAAGTCAAGGCGAAGTGACACTCATTACCGTGTGGGCAGAGGATTCCGAAGGTAATCGAGTTGAAGTAAACCCTGAACAAACCAGTCTTTCATGCACGTCAGGAAAGGCAACTCACGTCAAATCCGATACATGGGAAATTGAACTTGATGAAGCCGGTTCAGATCGCTCATGCACAGTCACTTGGAGAGGACTGATTTCACAACAATTTTACGATGTTGAATCCGTCTTGCTCAGTGGAGCCCTAGGTTCAACAAACACTGCAGTCTCAATCATTATTGTCCTCCTGGTGATGATATTTGGTGTTCTTGTTGTCCTCATTCGACGTGGTAATGCGAAGGACGAAGAATGGGATGAGGAAGAATTCTACGATGACGATGATGACATCGAAGTGGAATCATCATCCGATGAGGGTGAAGAGGTTGAATCAAGCACCGATGAGCAAACTACAACCGCCTCGGAGACACATTCAGAACCTGAAATATCCAACGACTTGCGCAGGGATTTGGCTGCGAAAGCAGGCCAAGTCGGTGTGATGCAAGCGGCGCCAGAAACCAATCAAGGTGAAACCGGTTGGTATGTAGATGCGAGCACAGAACTCCAGTACTGGAACGTGGGCGAAGACGGTTCATGGACGCGTATTCAGTGATGGTCAGTGATGCTATGGGCGTTGAAGAACATCGAGATTGGAACGACGTTGATTATTCCAGATTGCTAAACGGTAACGCATTCCCTCCTGGATTCATGTGGGGCGTAGCTACTGCTTCACACCAAATCGAGGGAGGTAATTCCAATAATTGGACTCGATTTGAACCGACAACAAAAAGCGGTCAGAAAAGCGGAGATGCTTGCAATCACTGGAATCGAAAAGAACAGGACCTTGACCTCATACAGAATCTGAACGTTACCCACTACAGGTTTTCTCTCGAATGGAGTCGTATTGAGCCTGAGATGGGGGTGTGGGATGAAGATGCCATCGATTGGTATAGTGATCTTGTGGATAGATTGCTTGAACGCGGAATTCAACCAATGGTAACTTTGCATCATTTCACAAATCCTCTATGGTGGGAGGATATGGGTGCGTTTGAAAATGAAGCGAATATCATCCATTGGATCCGATTCAGTTCCAAAATGTTCGAAGTATTGAGCGATCGAGTCGAATGGTGGTGTACCATCAATGAACCCGCAGTCTATGCTTCGATGGGTTATGTGTTAGGTGAATTCCCTCCCGGAATGCGGTCGTTCAAAAAAACCCGAATCGTGTCTCTCAATCTTATGCGCGCTCATGCACGATGTTATCGAACACTGAAGTCAATGAAAAACGGGAACAGTTGTCAAATCGGGCTCGTAAAGAACATCAATATTTTTGATCCATATCGGCGATGGAATCCATTGCATCGACTTCAAGCAAACATTCTCGATGGAATGTTCAATCGTTGCTGGATTCAAGGGTTGAAAACTGGACGATTCAAACCCCCTTCAGCATTGCGAAGCTTCACCGTCGACGGTCTGAAGAGAAGCAGCGACTTCATCGGATTGAACTACTACACCCATCTTCTTGCCACTCCCTTTATGCCAACCAAGGTTGAGATTGATCCTCTTATTCGTCCATGGGAAGAGCGAACAGACTTCCGCTATCCAATGTACGCTGAAGGGTTGAAACGAGCCTTCGAAATGGTTGCTTCACTTGGTCTTCCAATCATCGTTACAGAGAATGGTGTTGCCGATGATGACGATGATATGCGGCCAGAGCATGTTCGGAGACATTTGCAAATTACCTCCGAGGCTATCGCGAATGGACATGACATACGCGGTTTCTATCATTGGAGCCTCATGGATAATTTTGAGTGGGCAGAAGGGTATGAACAGTGTTTTGGATTGTATCATGTTAATTTTGAGACCCAAGAACGGACCCTTCGAGAGAGTGGTGCATTGTATGCATCCATTGCTCAAGCACATCGTATGCCGCAAGTGGTTATTCTTGCAGGTGGACTTGGTACCCGTTTGGGTGAGATGACTCAACACATGCCGAAATCATTGGTTGACGTCGCAGGTCGGCCGATTCTCTCACACATTCTCGACTGGATTCAACATCAAGGTTGCAATCGCGCTCTGATTCTGACGGGACATCACGGTGATCAATTTGATGGTTTCACGCATCCTGGTGTACAATTATCCTTCGTCAGAGAACCTGAACAACTTGGGACAGGTGGTGCGTTATGGAATGCTCGAGATTCTCTTGAGGATGAATTTATCCTCCTTTGGGGTGATGATTATCACCCCATTGATTACGCCTCCTTAATTCAACACCATCGGCAAGAATCCTCGATCCTCACGATGACGGTTACTACCGATCATGATGAAATGAATCTCCAGTTTGATGACGACCGCCTTGTACAGTATTCTAAGAGTGGTGATGCTCCAAAAGGGTTCAACGGATACGAAGCAGGAACTTCGGTAGTGAAGAAATCTGTACTTCTGAATCACGGAAAAGAAGGCCCATGGTCGTGGGAGAATACCATTTATCCAGAACTATCCAAAGAGATTCGTGTCCACTTGGATTCAACAAAGTTCTGGGATATGGGGACGCCAGAGCGACTCGAAAAGTTAGAGACCTTCTTCAACGAAACCAGGTCTTGAAGGGCTGATTAGGTCCAAATGTGGAAGAGTGTTTTCGTCTTCAACCAAGACGAGAATCATTCCTCCAAAACCTCCTCCCATCATTCGAGCCCCGAGGACGCCTTTTGTTTGCTGAATTGTTTGAACAAGGTGATCCATTTCATTCGTACTTACACCAATACGTTTCAATGATTCATGAGTCTCATTGAGCATCATGCCCAAGGCTACGTTCGTTGCATTAATTGATTGTCGAACTCGATTGTTCTCCGACACAACATGGGCCTGTTTGATGTCATCAGTTGCTGTCTGACGATAATCCTGATTGTTCAAAGTCCGATGGATTCCAGAATCAATCAGTTTGAATTTCCACTCTGATGGGTAGGGTATATTGCTTGTCTCCATCGTTGAGAAATCGATGAGGGTGTAATGGTTTTCCTCAGAATACATCATTGCCATTTGGTCCAAAAGACCGCATGGAGTGCCAAGGACAACATGTTCCAATCGCTGAGCTTCAATGCATGCATCTTGTTTATTGATGTCTTTTCCATGAACGCAGAGGACCACTGCGAGACAAAGTGCTGCAGAGGAAGACATTCCTTTCCCAATTGGAATTGTACTGTTCACAACCAATTGAGCAGGGGGGCCTCCTGCCTCCTTCCATAACGCGACAACTGTTTCTTCTCCATGGTATTTTGAAGGGATGAATTCCGCCTCCAGAATCAGCCGATGCGAGGACGCGAAAGCAAGCGAACAACCTCCAGCATAATCGGTGTGTTCGCCAATGATGTTGATTCGACCCGGAATTGAAGCGCGTCGAATCATTCCGTCACATCCTCGCGGATGTCGAGATCGAACCAAACCGGGAAGTGATCTGAAACATCTGAATCGCTCATGTTCCTGTCAACGCCCCAACGTCCAAAGAAACGTTCATCAACATCACTGGTCAAAACAATCCGGTCGTATGCACAATGTGTATTCTCTGAAAATGTTGTGTCTGCTGAATCAGGAACGACCCACAGATACTCTGGACTTCGTATGTCAAGTTGATTTAATTCGTAGGTTGAAGCATAACCGCAATCAGCATTGAAGTCTCCAAGAATGATGATATCTGATTCGGTTGTATTTGTTTTGTAGGTTTCAACAACATTGTGCAATGCTGCGGTTTCGTTGACTGCATTTGCTGGTTTTGTGTGTACTGTGATGAGGGTTATATTTTCCAAGACTGTACCATTGTTTGAGAGCAGTTGGAACGTTGAAATGAACGGTTCACGTTGGAATTCATCCAGTTCTGAATCGTTGTGTAACCATGCTGATTCAACATTGAAACGGGATGTTCGGTAGTAGAATGCGTATTGCTCTTGACCACCTTGGTCATCCTCTTGCTGGCCGGAACGTTCGCTCAAAACAAGGCCATAGGTTTCGTTTGATTCAGCATTAATTGCATCCAAGAAGTCGTAAGGGACCGTCTGGTCAAGGTCCTTGATCTCCTGAACAACAATCATGTCGTATCGTAACGTGATATTCACAAGTTCGGAAACAACATCCGCTTTCCCAATCTTAGTCTCTCCAAAAATTTTGATGTTGAATGTTGCGATACGGGCAACATCATCTCTGTCTCTTGATTCAGAACGTGCTTCAGCATCATCATCGTCATCATCCGACTCGACTTCAACATACACGGTCTTCCACAACGGACTTTCGTCTTGATGAACCAACAACTGAATTGTCATTGGAAAGAGAATCAACAAAGCAACGAGCATAACGCCTTGCAAAGCGTTATCATGTCGTCCCATGAGTCTGGATTGGCTTCTCTATTATGAATCATCACGGTGCAATCACCCAAAAGCATAGGTTCTTGACGCGAATCCATTTCGTCGTTCCATGGCCGAAGAGGTTTCCAAAGAAAAGGCCAGAGAAATCATCGAGATGTTGACCGATGGAGGCTCAATTGATTCAATCAATACTTCACTCGCATTAGGCATTTTACCGTTGGTTGAATCCATTGGTGATTTGGATTTGCTTGAACGTCTTGTTGAACATGCACAGAATGTTGCTGAAGATGACATTGAGAAGGGTTGGGCTCGATTTGAGCACCTCAAACGCAATTCAGGATCGATTGATGACATTGCAGAACTTGCCTTCCATTCCGAATCACTGGAAAAAGGAGAGCCACTCGCGGCCGCTGTGTTGCATCATCATGCCTTGATGTTGCTCTCCATCGATGATGTTGATTCAGCACAAACGTCAGTCCGTCGTTCTCTCACAATCCGTGAATCCATCGATGATAAGGAAGGAATCATCTACGGACTTGCAGTCTTGTCTCGCTGTTCACGCTTGAATCAGGATTGGGATTCAGCAATCATTCACGACACACGTCGCCTTGAACTCGCAATCGCTCAACAAAATGACATTCTTCACATGGAAGCTCTGGCTGATGTCGCGCATGCACAAGCAAGTTTAGGTGAACTTGGAACAGCATCTGAACTGTATCAAGAGAGCCTTGATCTTGCCAAGCGCCTCGAGCATCCAGCAGGCCATCTTGTCGCAAGTTGGGGTGTTGCTGACCTTGCTGAAATTGAGACACGATACGATGATGCCCTCTTAGCGCTTTCCGATACCATGCACTTGTTTATGCAACTTGGAATTCCAGCACCCGATTTACTCAAGAAACGTCTCCATGCCCTAACATCACTCGGTGAAGAGGTCAAGTGAGATACGAACGGGTTATGTTCTTTGACGTATTGGAAAAAACGAGGCGAAGTGCATGGAACACGATATTTTCTTTTCCATCAGCCAAACGCCCGATGCAGAAGGACACATTCCTGATGAACAGCGAATGCTCCGGAATTATTTCCAGCAACTTGAGTGTGCTGATGAGTTAGGGTTTGGAGTCGGCTGGATTGCACAAGCACATCTCTCCACTGAGACGCAAAAATCAAACAGAAAACCAGTAGTTCCTCACTGGCAAGGTGAAGTTGGACTGTGTACAGACTTCCCTCAATTGGCAATGGAATCCTTCCGCAGAACAACGAACATCGAAATCGGCAGTGCAGTCGTTTCCATCCTTGCTTCTGGTGGACCAATCGCTCAAGCAGAACGAATCGCTAATACATTGCAATTGCTTGCTGTCAATGAAGATTCTCGTAAACTCCATGTCGGCTTTTCAGCAGGTCGATTTGAATTCATGGCACGTCCTTACGGTGTTGTACCGCGCACTCCGGTCGAGGAAGCAGCATGGACTACTTTGCGCGGGCAAATCTTCCTCGAAGCGAGTGAGATCTTTCTTCGATTACTACGGGGAGATGTTGTCTCTTCTGACTCGGTACGATCAACGACACTCACTCGTCAAAACTTCAGAAGCGATGAGGATTGGATTCGAGTCCAGGATGCGAACGAGTCCGATGCAGACAGTATCGATATCGAACGTCGTTATGTGTTTGAGGATATTCGTATTGTACCGAACACATTTGACCGAAACCAACTGGTTCTTGTGGCAGGAACACATGACCCCAAGGCTCAAGTTTTTGTCAACTCCATTCTACCCGTCCGTGTGTTCAATCTCTCCATTACTCAACCTGAAGTGATCGAAGCGACCCATGAGCGTATGCGCTCCTGTTACCATCCTGATGGTGGCGAATGGAAGCGTTCGGACATGCCTCGAACGAGTTTTGTCTTCCTCAACGATGAACCAGGTCTCTCTCCAGAGGAACAACGTGCGGCTGCTCACGGTGAGGCACAACAGGCTCTCGGAGCATACTGGAACGCCCTCGAAGGAACCATCGATCCAAGCAAGGTTCAGAATGCAGCTCAGAATGCTCTCATTGGAAACGTCGAAGATGTTGCTCAACAACTCGTCGAACGCTTTCATCCTGATGATCGAGTTATGGCTTGGTTTGACTTCTTCAATCACGACAGCGACCGTGTTTGTCGAAACATGCGGGCCTACATGCAAAAGGTTGCTCCTCTCGTGGAAAAGTTACTCGGAGTTGATTGAAGATGCGAATCAATCATCACAATCACTCTGCCGTTAAGCCTGGTCGTCCAGGAAGTGAGTTGTTTCCCGACTCCCCTTTGGGTGAGCAGGTCGAAGGTATACCTACCGGCCGAGAAGTCGCATGGGAGCCATTGGTCGATTACCGGCGCAACGGTGTTTCTGAAACCACAATTCATGGGGCAGTAGCATGGGCTCACGGCGATGAGGTGATTCACTCCTTCGGAGGAAACGTCCTTTGTTACGGTCGATCGATGATGAAACCATTTATGCTCAAAGCGTTCGTCAATGAATTGGAACATCTCTCGTGGGAACAGAAAGCAATCTCTGTGGCAAGTCACAATGGGGATACGGAACACGTAGCAGCAGCGCAATCATTGCTGTCTCAGTCGGAATGGCCATTGATGCTCACTCCTCTTGACGTTCCGTTAATTCAATTTGGTCGTCAGGTTCGCCGACCTCGACGTTGGTATCACACTTGTTCGGGTGAACATGCTGCTATTCTACGTGGTTGCCGGGAGAAGGGCTGGAATCGTGCGGGATATACATTGCCAAGTCACCAAGTTTTTGATGCATACCTGACAGAAATTCGACGATTCCTTGGTGAAGATTGGATGCCGTTGCGAATCGCAAAGGATGGATGTGGTTTGCCAACAGTATCCAACACGGTTGCAGAACTTGCTCAGATCTATGCTGGACTGGTCCGTGATAAGGACGCAGATTGGATTTGGGAATCGATGGTCCGTCATCCCGATCTTGTTGGCGGGTTCAATCGATTGGATTCGACGATACTGAAAGCAGGTGAAGGATCCGTCATCGCCAAGGAAGGTGCAGATGGTCTCCTTGGTCTTGCTATCGAACATCCTGATTATCCGAAAGGTCTCGGCATCGTTATCAAAATCGCACACGGTTGGAACGCTCAAGCAACATGGTATGTTGCACGCGCCATCCTCGGAGTGTTGGGTACCGATTTGAGAAATCCATACCCCCTTCATCGGCAAAAAGCGTTCATCGTCCCAGGCATTGTCCCCGATCAATATCTTGGCATATTGGAAACCATTCCAACTTGGGATGAGTGGGATCCTGACCAAGACCGTTGGATGTACGATGCGGAGTTGGAGTCATGAACGCCTTGAATTTCATTGGAGGCGTCTTTGTTGATGCTCAAGATGAAAAGACAATCAACAACATCAATCCAGCAACAGGTCAAGTGATTGGAACGATAACTCGCTCGAATGCTTCCGATGTTGATGCTGCAGTCCATGCCGCATCGTTGGCGCAATCTGAGTGGTCGAGATTGACCATGTTGGAACGTGCAGATTGGTTGGATAAGATCGCCGATGGATTGGAACGTCGGAGAGAAGAACTTGCTCAACGAGAATCGAGAGATACTGGAAAACCCCTTGCTCTTGCACGTCGAGTCGATGCTCAACGATCGATTGAAAACTTCCGTTTCTTTGCTGACTTTGCACGGAAACAAGAACCTGAAGTGTTTGAAATGAGTGATGCAACAAACATTGTCCATCGGAATCCGATTGGAACGGTAGGGCTCATCACTCCTTGGAATCTTCCTCTCTATCTGCTAAGCTGGAAGGTTGCTCCTGCACTACTCATGGGCAATACCATTGTCGCAAAACCAAGTGAAATGACGCCACTGACCGCAAATCTTCTCTGTGAGGTTTCTACTGAGATTGGTCTCCCTGCAGGCGTTCTCAACATAGTTCACGGTTACGGGCCAGAGGTGGGTCAAGCAATTCTTGAACACCCAAAGATTCGTGCAATCTCCTTCACGGGCGGAACTGCTACAGGACGGCATGTTGCTGCAACTGCAGCACCGATGTTCAAGAAACTCTCATTGGAACTTGGCGGAAAGAATGCGACAATTATTCTCGATGATGCTGATCTTGAATTGGCCGTTGACGGTGCAATGCGAGCAGGATTTACCAACGGTGGTCANGTTTGCCTTTGCGGGTNNCGAATTCTTGTCCATGNTTCCATTGCTGATCGATTNATCGCTCAACTTGTTAAGCGCGTCAATGGAATGATCTGTGGTGATCCCAAGGACGATGCCACTCACATTGGCGCATTGATCAGTNAAGAGCATCTGCAAAAGGTCGAATCATACATCGAACTAGGCGTTGAGGAAGGAGGAACAATTCTGACTGGTGGCACTCGTGAAATGACGAGTATTCCTGATGTGAATCCAGATGGAGCATTTCTGAGACCAACCATCATCGATAGGCTTCCACATACATCTCGTACATCAACTGAAGAAATCTTTGGACCCGTTGTAACAGTCCATCGATTTGAATCGGATGAAGAGGCCATTGCGATGGCGAATGCAACAGAATANGGTCTGGCTGGGTCGATTTGGTCAAAGGATACAGAGCGTGCCCACGCTCTTGCTCAGAACATAGAAACAGGAATCATTTGGGTCAACACTTGGTTGCATCGTGACTTGCGAACACCTTTCGGGGGTGTCAAGAACTCTGGAGTCGGTCGTGAAGGCGGGGTTTGGAGCCTCGGATTCTTTTCTGAACCGCTCAATGTTTGCATTAAACTCGACTGATTTCATTGGCGAGCCTTTGAAATGTTGAATTCAATCGGAAGCANGAGGCAGAACAATGTCAGTTCACAGCAAGGCAACGAAAGTAACCACGCACACGCTTCAAGAAATGAAGCGCGCGAATGAACCCATTACCATGCTGACCGCATACGATTACTCTCTTGCTCGACTTGTTGATGCTGCAGGAGTTGACGTCATACTTGTTGGCGATTCTGCTTCTAATGTCATGGCCGGTCAAGTGACAACCGTTCCCATGACACTGGATCACATGATCTATCATGCTCAATGTGTTCAACGAGCTGTTGATCGTGCCCTCATTGTTGTTGACATGCCTTTTGGAACTTACCAAGGAAATTCTCGACAGGCTCTTGAAAGTGCAATTCGCATNATGAAGGAAGCAGAGGGTCATGCTGTCAAACTTGAGGGTGGATCAGAGATTGTTGAGTCCATTGAACGAATTCTAACCGCAGGGATTCCAGTCATGGGCCATCTTGGCTTGACACCACAAAGCATCTACAAATTTGGAACATACAGCGTTCGTGCAAAAGAAGATGAAGAGGCTGAAAAGTTGATTGCTGATGCCAAACTCTTGGAGGCGGCCGGTTGTTTCGCAATCGTCCTCGAAAAGATTCCAAAAGAATTGGCCCAACGTGTCCAGGGAGAACTCAATATTCCAGTCATTGGTATCGGCGCGGGTCCTCATTGCGATGGCCAAGTTTTAGTTCTGCATGATCTACTAGGAATTACAATGGACTTTTCGCCACGCTTCCTTCGACGATATCTCAACCTTGCAGAAGAAATCGACGGTGCAATTCGATCGTATTGTGATGATGTCCGTTCAGGGGATTTCCCCAACGAGTCCGAGTCCTACACTTCCTAGAGGAACAAGTTGAATGCAAGGACGCCTCCACCAAAGGCGCCAATGTTGACTGCCATCCCATGCCACAAACCGTACCGGAACGGTGGGAATTCGAATTGAAGCCAAAATGAACTGATGAATAACCATGCAATGGCCGGAATAAATCCTGCNAAATACAGGGATGAAGAACCAAACATCCATACCATGGAAAGGAAGCATGCTGTTACAGCAAATCCTAACGCATATTCTCCTGCACGACTTGATTCCATTCCAACGAGTTGTTTGTAGATAAGGGGAGATGAGAGAAGGTACAATGCAAATGCTCCATGGACAGGATTCGGTACGAATGTGTCGATTTTTGGCATCACCGTAAGTTGCCACACTGCTCCAAAGAACATTCCGATTAAGAGTGGTGCCATCATGTGACGGAGCATGTCTTGGAAGATTTCATCCTGCGTTACTGCAGGTTCATTCTCATCTACTACATCCTGAGGTTTTGAGGTAGGTGGGGCATCAATACCTTCCTCTGCCATGTTGTCTGCTCAAACCCTTCTCGTTTGAGGTTTAGCCTTCGCTTGCGATGCATCCATATGCGACTTGTGTTTGGTATAGACATGGCCAAAGGTTCCATTGTTGCAGGTTGTCTAGCACCTCACCCGCCCCACTTGGTATATGCAGAAAATCCCCCGCAGAATGAGCCTACCTCAGAAGGCGGTTGGGAGCAATTGCGCTGGGGTTATGAACGCCTTCGTGAATCGCTTTCAAAAATTGATCATGATGTTCTTGTGATTCTTTCTCCACATTGGCANACCTATGTCGGCACCCACTTCCTAGGGCTATCTCACTTTGAGGGGCTTTCCGTCGATCCTGTCTTCCCGAATTTGTTTCGATATTCCTATAATCTCAACATCGATGTCGAACTGAGCAAAGCCATTCATGACAAAGCTGCAGAATCTGGTTTGGCTGTCAAGATGATGGAGAATCCTGATTTCCGAGTAGATTACGGAACCATCACCACAGGTCACATGGTGAATCCTGCCTTTGACAAACCAATGGTCGTCATTTCTTCGAACCGTTCACGTCATTATTACTCAGTCGAAGTCATGCAAGAAATGATGATGGAACTTGGTCGAGTGACCCGAGATGCAATTCTTGAGAGTGGAAAGAAGGCAGTTGTTCTTGCCTCCAATTCGCTCTCACATCGTCATTTCACAACGGAGTCGGACGTTCCTGAGGACATGAGTAAAGAGCACATTACAAGTCATGCCATGCATTTGTGGGATATGCGTATTATCGAATACATGCGTACAGGTCAAGCCCAGCGCATCATCGATGAAATGCCTGAATTCACAGAACAGGCGATTGCAGAATCCGATGGTGGAGGATTGACCTGGCTGCTAAGCACCCTTACAGTCCCCTCATACCCTGCTATCCTCCACGGATATGGGACCATCATTGGGACAGGGAATGCAATTGTCGAATGGCCGTGTTATTCGCATGAGGAGGTTTGAGCATGAGCAATCCAATCGTTGCCTCTTATGTTGTACCGGTTCATCCACACCCGCTATTGGTCCCCGAACAAAACGATGGATGGCAACGTCTTCGTGATGCATTTGATGAGGCGCGTGATCACATTGCAAACAGTGATGCTGACCTTTTGATCATCTATTCAACCACATGGCCGAGCATCATCGGTCATCAGATTCAAGCCGATCCTAATCCAACTTGGACACTTGTCGATCAGGATTTTCACGATCTTGGTTCCATGGAGTATTCGTTTCGAATCGATGCTGAATTCGCAGAAGCCTGGAACGAAGCCAACCACGCACGAGGCTTGCAAAGTCGAACCGTATCGTACCACGGTTTCCCAATCGATGTAGGTTCGGTTGTAGCACTCAAACTTCTCAATCCAGACAATGCGATACCCGCGGTAATCGTATCATCAAACGTGTATGCAAACCGTGCGGAGACAACCGTTCTCGCGAAATCATGTTTGGATGTTCTTGGCGCAACTGGAAAGAAAGCGGTTGCAGTTACTGCGATGTCGATGTCAAATCGAATGTTCACGGAATTTATTGATGCATCCGAGGATAAGATTCACTCTCTGAAGGATGATGAGTGGAATCGTAAGGTCTTGGAATTCCTTGAAGAGGGACGGCTTGAAGACGTTGCTCAACTCTCTCGAACCATTCATCAACAAATTCGTGTGCAAAAAGTGGTCACATTCAAACCAATGTGGTGGCTTTCAGCAATGAACGACAACCGAAACGATCTCACTGGACGTGTACTTGCATACGAGGCATTGCACGGAGCGGGTGGTGCTGTGGTTCATCTCGATCCAACTTCAAACGGAATGGGTGACAAAGAGTACGATGAGGATGACGTTGAAATCTATCATGGCGAACGAGGTGTTCTTGATGCGGCTGAATCCAGTGATGAATCCAATCCATTGCAAGGTGCTGCAGATGAGGGGCCAGAACTCTGGGATCCTGCAGAAGGGAAAGATGCAGTCAATACAGATGCTGCCCCAAAGCCGGTAGGGCTCTATCCGCATGCCCGTCGAGTTGGAGATTTGCTCTATCTTTCGGGAGTTGGGCCTCGGCAACCGGGTACAAATTCGATTCCAGGTGGCCCTATTCGTGATTCGGATGGAACGCCACTCGAATACGATATCAAAGCTCAGACACGAGCCGTCGTGGAGAACATCGCTCGAATACTGGAGGAAGCAGGTTCGTCGATGGATAAGGTCGTTGATGTGACCTCCTTCCTTGTTGATATGGATCGTGATTTTGCGGGCTATAATGAGGTGTGGGCTGAAACACTCGGTCACTACGGGCCAACACGGACGACGCTTGCCATTCGCGCCCTTCCCACACCAATCGCTGTAGAAATGAAAGTGATTGCAAAGATTTGATTTTCCGGAATCCGGATGTTTGTATCCTCAAAAAAGGCAAGAGAATATATCCTTTGTTTGCTTGAGGGTGTTTGTAGGTACGGTTAGTGACTTATATCGGGGATTTTGTTATGCCAATTTCGAAACTCGATGCCTTGGTTGAAAAAGGCACGGATACCATCAAAAAAACGCTTAAGCGGAGCGTTGGTCTTGCTGGGGTTGTCATCATTTCCTTATCGGCAATGCTTCCTGGCATTTTCGTAACACCGACCTTTGCTGCTGAAATCATGGGTGCAGGGATCTGGCTTGCTTTCATCGTTGCAGCCGCAGTTGTTTTACCTGCAGCAATATCGAAAGCAGAATTGGCTTCAGGAATGCCATCGAGCGGCGGTTCGTATGTCTATCTTGAGCGTACCTACGGGCCACTTGTAGGTACAATCAGCGGTCTTGGTCTTTGGGCCTCATTCCTCCTTAAATCAGGGTTCGCGCTGATTGGCTTTTCAGCATATTTTATTGCAGTAACAACGTACTTTGATGTCGACATGGAGATGATGGTTCTCTCGATGAGTGCTTTGGTCCTCATTACCATCATCAATATTCTTGGTGTCAAGAAGGTCAAGGCCATTCAAACACCGGTTTTGTTCGTCACTCTTAGCATGCTTCTCATCACGTGCTTTGCTGCTTTCTTTGCTGATGATTTTGATGGAGGTCGCCCCTTTAAGGCTGCCTTTGATGCGGATCTTTGGACACTGGCTGAGACGTCGGCATTCGTCTTCGTTGCCTATGCAGGCGTAACGAAGGTAGCTGCCATTGGTGGCGAAGTCAAAGACCCTGAAAAGAACCTCCCTGCAGGGATGTTGCTTTCGTTACTCATTGCCACAATCCTGTATTCATTGATTGCCTACCTCATGATGGCTGCTATTCCAGGCGAATGGTGGTTTGATTCAAGTGGGAACGTTGTCGAAAACCCAATCTTCGTCTTTGCTGAAAAGGTCGCAGGGACTGAGTTTGGAATCTTCGCAGCAATCATATCTGTTCTTGCTATGATTTCGATGGCATTAGCAGGTATTCTTGCTTCATCTCGCTTCTTGTATGCAATGGGGCAAGACAAGTTGTTGCCACCTGCCCTCGAGAGAGTGCATCCAACCTTTGAGACACCTCATTGGCCAATCATCATTACGGGACTTGCAATGGGTCTGGCAATATTCTTCGTTCCATTGAAGGATGTTGTGAAACTAGCTTCAGGCTTCAAAATTATGATTTTCATCATGATCAACACATGTGTTATTATTCTTCGTCAAACAAGTGACCGACATGGCTGGAATCCGTCCTACAAAGGTATCCTATACCCATTTATGCAATTGTGGGGAATCCTTGCAGGCTTGTTCTTGATTTATTTCATCGGAACAAAGGCTTTGATTGGAGCATCTGCGGCAATCGGTTCAGGCTTCTTGACGTACTATCTCTACGGATGGAAGCATGCAAAGGTCACCCAAACGCCATTCCAAACGTTGTTTGGTGGTGCCGAAATTGAATCGGAGTAATGCACTATCGCTTGTACGCATCCGATGCATTTTTTCCAGCATCGACAAATAGACTTGGAAGAAATCCATGAATGATCAATTGGACGGTTCCTAGCAAGAAGCGAAACGCTAGTTTGAATGCCCTTGTCATGTGTTCAAAGTATCCCATTCCAACGTCTTTTAGATGTCCCATAGTCGCAACCCGCGGTGGTTTACTCTTTACTCTATGCACTGCTTTTGCAGATACGAGAGAAATATCCTGAATATCAGATGCTTCGAAGCCTTCCGCCATCTACCGGTAGAGAAACACCTCGAATAGCTCCTGCAGCAGGAGATGCGAGGAAGGCGATTACTGATGCTGTTTCGAGTGGATCAATAAGACGCTCAATCGGTACTTGGCTCATCCAACCATCATGAATNGCTTCNATNGANTNNCCNGTTCGCTCNTGNATGGATTNNGCAAGGCTGCCNAGACGTTCTGTGTCGGTAAANCCGGGAAGAACATTGTTGATGGTAATCGATGGGTGTAACTCTCGCGAGAGCGATTTCGCCCACGATGCCATTGCGCCACGGAGCGTGTTTGATACCCCAAGGTTCGGAATAGGTTCACGTACGCTTGTTGATACGATTTGAATGATACGTCCATAATCTGCAATGATCATGCTTGGAGTAAGCAACTTGACCAACGTGTGGGCTGCATGGAGATGACGTGTGAAAGGTTGTGCCAATTCTTCGACACTCGCATCGAGCAATGGTCCACCCGGAGGTCCACCTGCGTTGTTAACGAGGATATGGATGGGCCCTTGGTCGAGAACCGGTTGGATGCGCCCTTCCAGTGAATCCGTATCTTCCAAATCGAGGACAAGAATCTGGTGAACTCCTTCTCCTAGCGATGAGATTTCTGAGAGCAATGTGTTGAGTTGATTTTCACTTCGTGAGGCGAGGATAACATTCGCTCCTGCCTTTGCCATAATGCGCGCAGTTGCAGCGCCAATTCCACGACTCGCACCACAAATAAGCGCTGTTTTTCCTGCAAGTGCATTGTCACTGAGAACGGATTGGTCTCCAAGGAGGTCCATGTGCGGTCGAATGGCTACCCTGTCTTAGTGGTTCGCTCTCAAAGCCAATCGAGTATTGCTTCTTGTTGCACCAACCAATCATCGCTTGCAGCATCGATGATGCTGTAATGATCTCCTGGCAACCAAACCTTTTGGATATCGCAACCTTTTGCACTCATCGCACGTGCATAGGATTCACTTTGCTCAAGAGGTACATCGATATCTCGCTCACCGTGGATCAACAAAACAGGGGAGCGTGGTGGTAAATCAACTGGATTTACTTTCTTCCATAGGGCTTCATTTTCATACGGCATACAACCCATCCACTTCCGAATAGCATCTCCTTCATCACTCAATTGAGCATCATCCGCTCCAAAAAGGTCGGTAATAGGAGCCTGAGCAATCGCTAACCATGGCTTTCGCTCGGACTTGCTTGCCATCAAGAGTGCGAGATGTCCTCCTGCAGAATGGCCCATGACCATGCTTCTGGTGATGTCAATGCCCGGAAGGAGTGCAAGTTGGCCCCAAGCTCGGAGAACATCGGATAATGTGTCCATCCATACGCCTTCATCTCCTTCGCTCCACCTTCGAAATTCGATGTTCCATGCGGCAACACCTGCATCACTCAAGGCATTTGCAATTGGCTGCATTAACTCAGATGTGTACTCCTTTTTCCAAAACCCACCGTGAATCAGCATGATGCACGGTACACCGTGTTCGTTCTGGAAAGGAGATGGTTCGTCTGGCATGTGCAGATCTGCATACTGCCACGATTCAGCGCCCCATTGCATTCTGTCGATGGGCATGGTAGCCAACTCATGGCGTAACTCGGTGACGGTCGCGAGGGAACAAAACGGTTTCACGAACGTTTCGGGAACCGGTCAGCACCATCAACAGACGAGCGACTCCAAGTCCCCAGCCTGCGTGAGGAGGGGCTCCGAAACGGAATCCGTCGGTATAGAATGCGAAATCTTCAGGGTTCAATCCCTTACTTCGTAGATTCTCTTCAAGAATGTCCACATTGTGCTCTCGTTGACCTCCACTTGTCATTTCATCGCGTCCGTAATTTAAATCGAATCCACGACTCAATTGTTCTCCAGTCGAACCATTTTCTCCAGGTACATGGTGGATGTAGAACGGTTTCATTTCCATTGGCCATCGTGGAAGGAAGTGGAATCCTGGATATTTAGCTGCAATAATGTCGCAATGTGACGAATCAATATCATCGCCCCACTGAATATCTTCACCTGCATCTTGAACCATCTTGATCGCTTCACAATACTCGATTCGAGGGAAGGGTAGGCTTGGGATTTCAACGGCAATTGGTTCCAATTCTTGGGTTGCTCGGTACTCATTGATGGTGTCAATGTGCTCTTGATCGTTTTCTGCAACACATTTCCATATGTGGTGAATCATACGTTCCTGAACGCCCATGACGTCTTCATCCGTCATCCATGCTGCTTCAATATCAAAGGAAATGAATTCATTGAGGTGGCGGTATGTATCGTGGTTTTCTGCTCGGAATGCGGGTCCGATTTCGAACACTCGCTCCATTCCTCCTAAAATTGCAAGTTGTTTGTACAACTGCGGGCTCTGTGAGAGGAACGCTGGTGTGTCAAAGTACATCATTGGGAAAAGATTGGTTCCACCTTCAGACGCTGAAGCAATAATCTTTGGTGTGTTGATTTCTTTGAACCCTTCAGTGATGAGATGTTCTCGTCCATATTGCAAGACACGAGCCCTTAGCGTAAACATGGCGTTGACATGTGCTCGACGTAGGTCGAGAAATCGATTGTCCAAACGAGTATCAAGACCGATGGACACGGTGTCGGTGATGCCAAGTGGAAGAGGAACGTTTGCTCGTGTGAGAACATTCACACCAGTTGCAACGATTTCGTATGCGGGAGGTGGAGGTGTTTCTCCATCCTTGAGTTTAGGAGGGCGCTTTTGAGCCACCGTTCCAGTGAACTGAAGTGTTGATTCTCGAGTCATTCGTTGAACTAGGTCAAGATTTTCGTCTCCTATTGCGTCTCCTTTGAGGAAGATTTGGAGTTTCCCGGTTCCGTCTCGGAGGTCAACAAAGCAAATTGCGCCTTTTCCTCTGTTCGCCTCCATGAAGCCACAGACGGTAACTTCGCTTCCAACAAGGTCTGCTCCTTTGGTTTGGATTTCGCCTAGTGTATGGGTTCGGTATGCTGTAGGATGCCAGTCAGCCATGGCAATTCCTGCGTGATGTTCCTAAAATAGCAATCGCCAGAATCAATTGCTTTCAAAAAACCAAACCTTTGATAATGTGAATCCACGCGGTCGAGGCATGACACGACGCATGTTCAGTTCTGAATCGGTAACTTGTGGTCACCCAGACAAGGTCTGTGACGCTGTATCTGATGCTATCGTTGACGCTTGTCTGGCCATCGATGCGAACGCTCGTGTCGCAGTCGAAACCTGCATCAAGGGAATGCCAGAAAAGAGTGTTATTGTCCTCGCCGGAGAAGTTTCACTTGAGGGAGATGCTCCTGATTATGCATCGGTTGCTCGACAGGCTGCGGCAGACATTGGCTACACTTCCCACGATATTGGAATGGATGCCACGGATGCTTCATTGTGTGATGTATTGGTATACGTTACCACGCAGTCCACCTTCATCAACCAAGGTGTTGACCGAGACAATATCGATTCACAAGGTGCTGGCGATCAAGGTCTAATGTTCGGTTATGCATGCGACGAAACCGAAGCATATGCTGACCTTGAGGGTCGTTACTTCCCACTTGCAGCGGCTCTCTCTCAACGGCTTTCACGTCGTCTTAAGACTGTGCGAGAAGAAAGCATTCTTCCATGGGCTCGCCCTGATGGAAAGACGCAGGTCACCGTTGCATATGGTGGAGATGGGTCGATCATTGGTGTCGATACTGTCATCATCGCAATCCAACATGATAAACACCTGAAGGACCAATTCGATGGCTCAGTGGAAAAAGAACTTGAACACATTCGTGAACAAATCACCAAACATGTTGTTGAGACAACGATTCCAAGTGAACTCCTCATGCCCGGCTACAAACTCATCGTCAACGGAACAGGTCGTTTCGCTGACCCAGGTGGTCCATACGCAGATGCAGGGTTAACCGGGCGAAAGATCATCGTTGATACCTATGGTGGAATGGGTCGTCATGGTGGCGGTGCATTCAGCGGAAAAGATCCGTCGAAAGTTGACCGAAGTGCTGCTTATGCGGCACGCTGGGCTGCAAAACATGTGGTAGCTGCTAAGTTGGCAACGAAGTTTGAGATTCAACTCGCCTATGTCATTGGCGTTGCAGAACCTGTGAGTCTAATGGTCGATTCCTTTGGAACAGGAATCATTTCCGATGAAGAACTTGCTAAGCGGGTTGAATCAGCGTTCGACTTCCGTCCTGCTGCGATTGCTCGTGATCTCGATCTTCTTCGCCCGATTTACAAAGAGACCTCTTCGGGTGGTCACTTTGGCAGGCCTCCTACCGAACAAGGTCATTTCCCATGGGAACGTATCGATTCTGCTCGCATCGAAAACTTGCTCCAATCGTGAACTTTCCATCCTTGAAACCGATTCGCTCAAGTGGTGATAACGCCTCGCAAGTATTGTTCCCATGTCGCAACTCTCCATACGTGCAGTCGTTTTGGTAGGAATTATGCTGCTTGCAAGCGCATCTCCACTTGCCCAATTTACGCGAGCAGATCCTCAAATCGAACTCTCAACAGATGCGAGTCACATGATTTTAACTCCAGGGGAATCAATGAATCTCACCCTTACCATCGGAAACAACGGTTCCTCGATTGAAACATACGATGTCGAGACAACAACGAATGGGCTTTCTTCGTTGTGGAGTGCTACTCCAAGTTCGAATACTGTTTCGAACGTGCTACCAACCTACAATGCAACCACAACCATTGTGGTTCAACTTGCAGAGACAGCGACGCCCAGTGATAACGGTAAATTCACCATTGTTGTCAACGAGAGCGATGGTGTTGCTTCGACCTCCATTGATGTTTTTGTCAGCGTCGCAGTTGTATACAACCCGCATCTTGATGCAACAGGTGTGGGCGACCAAGGTTTACTTGCAATTCAGCCCGGTCAAACCGTTGATCTCTCCATTCCTGTCAGCAACCATGGTTCAGTGATGGACTCTTACCTTCTCGGTGTCGGTGAAGAACCAGATCTCAGTGGATGGTGGGCAAATTATTCCTCAAGTGACAGTTCGAATACGTCAACAACAGTCCCAACATGGTCCACTTCAGTGAGTGACGTTCTCATGTTTGGGAACTCGTACACCTCTGCAAACGGCCTTTCATCCATGCTCGAAGAATTGTTGCGAAGCGCACATAGTCCAAGCAACACCTCTGATTTCACTGGCGGTGGAATGACCATTGCAGACCATTGGGATGATGTCAACACCTCTGCAAGTCCACAGAACATTTCGCTGGCTTCTGGAATTTGGGACACCATCGTAGTTCAAGATCAATCCCAAATCCCCGGCTTCCTTCGTACCAACGCCGATTGGCTCGCCAGCAAGAATGGAAGTGTTGATCTCGCAGATCGAATTGACACTGAAGGTGGTGCGATGATGCTACTGATGACATGGGGTCGACGAAGCGGGGATGGAATGAATCCAACACTGTACCCTAATTACACCGTGATGCAGGACCGTTTGGAAGAAGGGTACCTCGATTATCGAGACAACATCTCGCTCTCTACCTCTGCTGAGATTTACATCGCTCCAGTCGGGCTAGCATTCAAGCACATACACGATTCAATCGTTGCATCAGGAGGAAATCCACAGTCCCCTACTTCGACCTTCTATGGGCTTTACACAGCAGATGGAAGTCACCCCTCAACTTCAGGGTCTTATCTCACAGCTTGTGTTCTCTTTGCTGCTTTAACGGGCGATTCACCGGTGGGACTGACCGATAACACCACCATGGATGCTACCCTGCGATTGACTCTCCAACAAACTGCAGCAGAGGTTGTGTTCAATGGTTCCTCAGCATATTCCTATCCTTGGGAATCCTCCGGAGCAATCCAAGCAATGAATCAGAATGCAGCATTCCCTGCAGGCTGGGAAGTTCGTTGGTTGGACGATCAAGTGGAAAATCTCTCTGCAAATGGTCAAGAAACAGCAACTTTACGCATCTCCATTCCTTCAGATGCCAGTCCAGGGGCAACAGGTGTTCGCCTCTATGCTGGTTCTTTGTTTGGTAATTTAACCACATCAACCCTCATGGTCATTGATGTTCAAGCAACGTACGACCTTCAAGTCGATTTCCTCAATGGAGACGATGACTTCCTACCTTCTCAACAAACCAACACAACTGTTCGCCTAACCAACCTTGGAACGACATCGGCTACCTTTGATTATGCATTGAGTGTGTTATCCGGTCCTTGTACTGCAGCGCTCCTCTCATATGCATCCACAATTGACCAGGGAGCAAGCGAGGACCTACCCTTCCAAGTCGATGTTGGTTCAGCAGCCAACATTGGTGATGTCTGTTCACTTCGGCTCACATCAACCCTTAATTCGGAATCGAGTGTTTCCTTTGTTCGTGATTTCTCATTCGAGATCGACCGAAACATCGAGTTTGTTTTGCAAGGTCCAAGCGGACCATCAATTCTCGATCCTACGGTTGAGTCAACCATCGAAGTCCGAGTGTTCAACACTGGGAGTGAAACAGAATCATTTTCGTTGCAAATCAACAGCAATGCATCATCACCTGTCAACCTCGTTCTTGACAGTGCTTCATCTGTTTCAGTCGACGCTGGAGCATCCGCTGTTTGGACACTAAAAGCAACAGCAGTTGAAGGTTCACTCGGTCTCTTTGAACGCCTTGTAACGGTTACTCATGACTCTCTATTGAATCAAAATTTGTCCTTAGCATTCGATGTCCAACCTCTTGCTAGTTTGATACTTCAAGGACCGCTTGATGGTCGAATCGTTGTCCAATCTGGAGAGGATTCCTCAGTCACAATTCTCATTGAAAATGACGGCACCTCAAACATCACACTAGACACCTTTACGATTGCAGGTTTACCTGGTGGCGTTGATGCTGTCCTGCCCGATGTCAACGGCTATGTTCTTGCGGCTGGTTCGACATACAATGTTTCGTTAGACGTCAGTGCCTCTGCAGCAACGAGTTCTCGTACGGATACGCTCTCTCTTCGCTTGCTCTCCGATTCTCCTGAAGCATTGCTTTCGATTGAATTGCAAGTCGTTGACCGAACCTTGGCTCAACTCAGCCCCAATACAAATCAGATCATTGCAGGTCCCTCTGCTCCAACGAACGTGACAATTGAGGTCACCAACATTGGAACACTTCAAGACACGTTCCTTCTCTCAATAGGTGCTGGAGAAACATCCAATTTCTTTGAACTCTCACTTTCCAAGACATCTGTTGTCTTGGGAATTGGTCAATCCGAAACGGTGGTCTTGAGTGTTCGTGAAACTGCTGCTGGTGCAAATGCAAACGGATTGCCAATTAATATCGTAGCGACTTCAACTCTCGATCCATCTTCATCGGATGTGGCAATTCTGACCTTGAAGCCAATGTCGGCAGGTTCGGACATCACTGTTTTTGCAGATGATTCAACAACGGAGGCATCGGGCAACCTCCAAGGAACCCTCATCGTTACAAACACAGGAAACAGCGTCGATGTATTTTCCTTGTCCTCGGTTGGACTGGATTGCGATGTTGCGACTTCCGTTGTCCTTCAACCAGGAGCTTCGACACTCGAGTTGCCATGGACATGCTCGGTCCCGTCCGATGCACTTGCCGGTTCAAACGCCTTCAATTTCCGTTCGGTGTCAAGCGCTCGTTCAGACGCAATTGAAAACGAAGTTGTTGTTTACACAATCGAAGCTACCTGGGACTCTTCGTCCGTTGTGGCGATTTCCATCGATGCTACTGATTTGACGATTCCATATCTTGGAGGGTCGTCGACAACAGTGACCGTCACCAACCTTGCAAACATCGGTATCTCGGGGATTTTGGTCTTTGTTGGCGTAGGAGATGGAGTCTTTGATATCCGTTTGAACAACACCTTGGGAGAAGTAACAGATTCGTTTACACTCGAACCGGGTGCTTCTGAAATTTTTATTGTCCGATTGAATTCACTAACCAAAGACGCCACGAAGGCAGAGATTCAGGTTCGAGCGTTGGTGCAAATTGATGGTAGCAGCGTCGATGCCGAATCAGAACCACTAACCATTCGAGTTGAGGGTGAACCTCAGCCACCTGAGGGAGTCACGCTTCTTGGAGTTGAATTTGGGAAAGGCACAACGTTGCAAGTTATGGCTGCTGGCTACGTCTTGTTTGCGCTAGCAGTGATGGTAATTCGATATCGCAAGCCACGTTCACCGCGACTTGTGTCCGAAGAAGACGAGACTGAAGAAGAGGAAGAAAACAAGCAATACGCACTCGGTCCGAATGAATGTCGGATGGATAACAATCGTCGGATTTCATGTCCTTCTTGTGAAGCAAGGCTCGCCGTTCCTGGAGGAAACGATCCACCATTCCGATTTACCTGCCCGACCTGTGATTCCAGCATTCGAGTTGTTGAGTACGGATCTTCACCGAAGTTCTGATTAGGCCTTTCGCTGGGCGATCAATAGGAAAGCAGTATGGCCAAATGGGCCATTGACAGGACGGACGCCACCCTTGCTTGCCTTGCCCCACTCACGTTCGATGATTTCTCCTGCCCATTCTACGACAAGACCTGCATCTTCACACGCAATCCATGCTTGTTCGAGTTGGCTAGAAACAGGACAGTAGCACGATAGTCTTCCACCGATTTTCAAGAGTGGTGCCGAGGCATGTATTGCGGAAGGATGCTCTGGTAAATCCAACAGGATTGCATCCACGTCCTCTGAGATTTCTTTGATTCTGTCGAATGTATCTTCAATCCGGCCATGGATGTGATCGTGCTTAGGAAATTCTGGGAGCGCTTGGGAAAGTGTTGAAAGATTCTCAAGACCAACGCTTGAGTGTTCTTCTCGTGGTTCGATGGTAATCAAGTGGCCTGATGAACCCATTACCCGTGCCAAATGCATCGACTGTCCTGCAGATCCTAAACCTGCTTCAAGGACAACATCCCCTGCTCCAATTCCCAGACGTGTAATTAGAACACCCGCATCTTTCGAGCCAATTGTCTGTGCCCTTCGTTTCATTCCTAGAACGAGTTCTGGAAGTCGAGGAGGGAGTCTTGTGAAAATCTTTGAACCGATTTGAACTTCTCCACCCATTCCAACTTCATTGAGTGTTGCATGCGGATTTAATACTCCAATTCCCTTAATCTTCACGCTTTTATTAATCAACTGGACAACATGGACTCGGCCGTTGTTCTCTGAGAGAACTGCAATTTGAACGTCTGCCATGGCACTCCGAAGCCGTCATGGGCATCAGACTTTTGCTAAATTAATGAAGAAATACTAATTAAAATGAAAAGACGGGGACTGACTACAATTATATATTGAATAAAAGTAGAACCAACATGGAAAAATACCTGCGGTTTGCCGCCATTTCAATTGTCCTTCTTTTTGTTGGAAGCCTAATGGCAGGATTTACTGCGGAGTACAACACCATCGCGCCTGTCCTTCTCGAGGACGAACCGGTCGTCCACTCGGCCTCTCAAGCAACGAGCCCGGGACACGTTGTTTTTGGACAATACATTTCCTCTGACAACTGCGGTCACTGTTCAAAACCTGGTGGTGGATCGGATGCACACCACGCCATCAAGCAAAACCATCCTGATGAATACGTCTACGTCACTTACATGTCAGCGTCTTACGGAGATACGGACACGGCACGTGCTGGAAAAACAGGTCCATACAACTGGGCTTGGTCGACAGGAGGGGCACCTAAGGCCCACTTCGGAGACAGAACAGATGCGCGAGGAAACGGAGGTCCTGGTACTGGAGGGTGCTCAATCAGTGGAGCAGACGCATCATACACCTCATATGATGCAACATTTAGCAGCGGTGGATGTATGGCTGCAACCGTCAGCGATTACGGAATGACTGCAGCAATCAGCCAATCAGGAAGTACGTATGATATCGATATCACTTACAGGTACACAGGCTCCGGATCTGCTGCTGGTAACATGAAACTCTACGCAGCTCTTGTTGACAAGGACTGCACAGGATATTCTTACTCCTCTGGCATCCCACACGGATACAATTGCTGGATGGCATGGCTCACAAGTGGTGATACTTTCAAGTCCAAGAATCAAGGAACAGGCAGCGCATTTGCAAACGTTAACCCAACTTCGACCCAACAAACTGTATCATGGTCAAGTGTTCCTTCGTCCGTTGTCCCTGGTGGACTCAGCAAAGCCATTGTTATCGGTGTATTGATGAGTGGTAACACTGTTTCAGTGGGCGGTTCAAGCCCTCACGTCTATCATGCCATTGACTCAACCATGGGTCCAAAAATGGACATCTCGATTCCGAGTTTCACTGCAACCAGCCCTGCAGGTCCCTCGTATGTGCGAGGAGACATTGTTACCCTTGATGCAACAATTGCAAACACAGGAGATATTGAATACAACAGCGGTGGAACGGTAGACTTCTATTACATCCTCAACGGAAACAAGAACTACATTGGTCAAGGAACACAAATCTCAACACTTGCAACAAGCGGTGCGTCCAGAACAATGATGGCACAACAAACCTTCGACACAAGTGTACTCCCAGCGAACGGTTGGAAAACGTTCTTCGGCGTCGAACTTTCAACCTCAGGAGAGAGCATCACCTCCAACAATATAGCTACAACTGAACTTGATCATGATCGCCCTCCAAAGGCTAAGTCTCCGCAAATTATAGGATCAACCGAAATCAGCCGAGGGAATTATGTTTCGATTCTTGCCATGGGCGATGCGGATGATAATGTCGATAGTATTGACACGATGACTTTCGATGTCGAGATTTCCCCTAGGGGAGCAAACCAGTGGTCGAACAGTGCCGTAACCGGGGGGGGCTTCAACATCTTGTACCTCGGGTCACCGAATGAAGGAAAAGAGTATTCGGCTCTACCAACGCTTGACATGGCCAAAGGGTTCTATGACATTCGAACCCGAACCATCGATGGACGTGGTCAAATGTCTAGTTGGGCCACGACAATCAATGCATTCAACCTCATGAACGCACCACCTACGATTGCACCCAATCAAGTAAGTCCAGTTGTCTGCGATAAATCAACACGGATTGATTTGACGGGAATCGTCACCGATGCAGATACCCCACTTTCTGATCTGGTCATTTCGAGTAGCAGTTCTTCTTTCGTCGCGTGGCATGCCGCTACTAATGAAATTGAGGTCAAGTTCGCTTGGGACGCCACCCAAGGATGTCCTCTTGGCCAGCAAGGTATCGAAATCACCATGGACGATGGCGCAGATTATTCACAACGCCCACTTCCATATGGGACTCTACTCTTCAACGTTCTTGAAAACGGACAGCCGCGATGGCAAGCACTTCCTACGCAAATTGTCGATGAGGCCTCCATGGGCGTTTTCAGTCTACTTCCTTACCTCTCTGACACTAATGACGTAGGGGCTCCAGTTTCAGCTTCAATGCTACAGCTTGAGATTATTGGGCTCTCAAACAACATTGTTTTCGATGTTTCTCTCGATGGAACGAACGTCGTCTTTGAAACTGTTGATGATGACGTTAACGGAGAAGTACTGGTTACACTCCGTGCAAGCGATGGTGAACAATTCGCTGACCAAGATTTACTCATCAAGGTCAACCCAATTAACGATGCTCCACGATTAGATCTAACTGGTCTCGAAGAAATTACTATGAAGATTGGAACCCAACGAACAATCAATCTCATGGCAATTCTAACCGATGTGGATAACCCTAAAAATGACGCATTTATCACTGTGACTTCTGATGAACAAAGCGGTGCTAAGTACAATCCAATCGATGGAACAATGACACTCAATTTTGAGAGGTCAGGGATGCACGTCGTCACGATTAACACAATAGATCAATACGATATCAACACATACACAATGAATGTGGACGTATTCGATTCTTTCCCCCTCTACATAGTAAAGGAAAACGATGGCAGCGGCCATTTCTACGTCGAGATGGAAGATACCTACATTGATCAAATCCCGACAGCGAACATCTTCCTTACCGATATTGCACCGACCTTCACCGTTATTGAAACGACATGGAACATCTGCAACGATGAGACAGGTACCTGCGACGGATTGTACGAAGAGAATCTTGACATCACTCGGTCAATGGTAGGTTGGTCAACTGAACTAGACATTCCATCGATTTTCTTGCCAGGTCAAAATGCCCGCCCATCCGGTTCTGTTTACAAGGACTACTACCAACTTTCAATCAAGGCTACTGATACGAACGGAGACGATTACAAGAGCGTTGCAAGTGTCAAGTGGGATATCTTGGAAGAACTACCTGCTCCCGTCGACATGAGCGATGAAATGTTGACTGATTACATTGACAGTCTCGCAGTAGAGATTCAGGAATTGGAATCCGTTTCAACTGAGGACATGACCGTAGAACAGCAAGAAATCCTCGATAACAAGCTTGCGCAGTTTGCTCTTGCTTGTGACGACCCGCGTGCATCTTGCCCCGGAGATCAAAAACAATCTGGTGAAAGCTCTGGCGATACAAACTGGGTGCTGATTCTCGGCATTATTGGAGGACTCATCTTCCTTGCCCTCGGAGTCGGTCTCTTGATGCGTGGAAGTGGAAGAGAAGAGAACTTCTTTGAATCCCAGCAAGCATGGTCTGCCAACACTCTCCCAATCCATGATACGGTAGCAAACTCGATGTATGGAGGTGCCGCTCCTATCTTCCAACAACAGATGCCTCAGCCAATTGTTCAGCCGCTACCTCAACAGATGCCTCTGCCATTACCTCAGCCACTGCCTCTACCAATACCTCAACAGATGCCTCTGCCAATACCTCAGCCAATTGTTCAACCTTTACCAGTCCCACAAGTACCGACAGGTCCGCCATTGCCGCCTGGTGGACTGCCTGCGGGCTGGACCATGGAACAGTGGCAATACTATGGCCAACAATACCTCGATCGACTCCAACAGTGAGTTTTTGAATCCCTTGGCTCATGCTAAAGTCCTAAAGGGGAGGACAGCGAGGAAACGTCATGTCAGAGGACGAGATCTCCCAAGAGGACATCATTGATGATGACTCTGAAATGGTAACCGTCTGGGCTCCCGAGCCTACTTCTGACAGCGATGCGATTCTTTCGGCAAGCATTGATCAGTGGATTGCAGAGGTCAATTTTGAAACGACAGAAGACGTACCAATTCCTGACCGCTTGGTGGATCAGGTTATCGGTCAAGAAGCGGGTTCTGTCGTCATTCGAAAGGCTGCTGAACAACGACGCCACATGTTGATGATTGGTGATCCAGGAACTGGTAAATCGATGCTCGCTCGTTCAATGACTGATCTCCTGCCACAAGATGCACTCGAAGACGTTCTCGTCTATCCAAACGAGGATGATGAAAATGAACCTCGTGTGCGCTCGGTTCCTGCAGGTCGTGCAGAACGTATTGTTCGTATCCAGAAAGAAGCGATTCGAGAGCAGAAAGAGAAGGCACAGCGAATGCTCCTCATTGGGTTCGGAGCTGTAGCGTTCCTTCTGGTTATCGTCGCAATTCCCACTGGTGATATCCTCACTCTGTTGTTTGGAATGTTCCTGCTGATGTTTGGATACATGTTCATCCGTAGCAGACTCGGTTCAGGTGATGAAGGTCGTATTCCGAAGGTGCTTGTCAAGCATGATATCGATGAGCGTCCACCGTTCGTTGATGCTACAGCAACTCTCTCAGGCTCTCTTCTCGGGGATGTGCGTCACGACCCGTTCCAATCTGGTGGTATGGAAACACCTGCTCACGACCGAGTCGAGCCAGGTGCGATTCATCGTGCAAACAAGGGTGTTCTCTACATCGACGAGATCAACTTGCTCAGACTGGAAGAGCAGCAAGCACTTCTCACAGCAATGCAAGAGAGAGCCTTCCCTATCTCAGGACGCTCGGAGCGTTCCTCTGGTGCCCTCACCAAGACCGAACCTGTTCCTTGTGACTTCATCCTGATTGCAGCAGGTAACCTTGATGCAATCCAAGGGATGCACCCTGCACTACGGAGTCGTATCCGAGGATACGGTTACGAAGTCTACGTCAATTCAGAGATGCCTGATACGAATCGCAACCGTAAGCGTTTGATTCGATTTATCGCCCAAGAAGTACGACGTGACATAGGCAGCACCCGCGAAATTCCACATTTTGACAAATCAGGCGTTTCATTGATTCTTCGAGAGGCACAACGACGCGCTGGACGAAGAGGTAAGCTTTCACTCCGCCTACGTGAATTGGGTGGATTGGTACGTATCGCTGGTGATTTGGCCGCAGAGGACGGTGCCCCATATGTTACCGACGCTCACGTCCTAGGCGCACGTTCGATTGCAAAGCCACTTGAGCAACAGGTTGCAGATCGGATGATTGAACGACGTCTCGATTATGCACTGATTGTCAATTCAGGAAATCGCGTAGGTCGTGTCAACGGCTTGGCGGTACTTGGTGCTAATTCGGGCCTCTCCGACTTCTCTGGTATTATGCTCCCCGTGGAAGCTCTTGTAACACCATCTCAAGGTGGCGGCGGTAAGATTCACGCAACGGGTGGTTTAAGCGATCTTGCGAAAGAAAGTGTAACGAACGTTAGTGCAGTTATCAAGAAATTAACAGGGAAAGACGTATCTGATTACGACATCCACATTCAATTCGTTGATACGCACGGAGTTGACGGAGATTCAGCATCGATTACCATCGCAACAGCGATTATATCAGCCCTCGAAAGCATCCCAATTCGTCAAGACCTTGCGATGACAGGTTCGTTATCCGTTCGTGGGGAAGTACTCCCCATCGGTGGCGTAACCGCCAAGATTGAGGCGGCGGCTCGAGCAGGAGTCAAGACAGTTGTTATTCCAAGAGCGAACATGCAAGACGTCTTGTTGGACGAACAATTTGAGGGCCACATCGAGGTTATCGCAGTTGACACGCTCGATGAAGTCATGGAACATGCACTCATCACGCACGAACAGAAGCAAAGTTTGGTCGAGCGCCTCGGTTCTGTCATTGACCGTTTGACACCCGATCTTTCAGGTCCAACAACTTCAATTTGAGTCACGTTCAAAAGCATGACTTCAAAGGTAGGAGTCCCTCCATGGGTTCATGGATGCAGAAGTTCCCTCTCCATCCGTAGTTGACGCTGGAAAAGGGGCACTCGTCGTCTTGTTCCTTGTCACCATGATCGACATGATTGGATTCGGAATTGTCATTCCGTTTCTGACCTATCTCGTCGAAGATCTCGCTACCGACCAAGACATTACATCGATCGGGATTTGGGTCGGTCTTTTGATGACCTCATACTCTGCTGCACAGTTCCTTTTTTCACCGGTATGGGGTGGTCTAAGCGATCGTATAGGGCGCCGTCCAGTTCTCATGATTGGATTGGTTGGAAATACTGTATTCTTCACGATGTTCGGATTGGCAAACACACTCTTCATGGCGCTTGTTGCTCGATTTCTCGCTGGTGTATTCAATGGAAATATTGCTGTTGCCCGAGCCTACATTGGCGATGTCAGCACTCCCAAACAGTTGGCTACTCGAATGGGGCTCATCGGAGCAGCTTTTGGTCTTGGATTTACAATCGGCCCATTTCTTGGTGGAGAGTTGTCATCACCAGCTGAACGATGGGGTATCTTTGCTGATACAATTTTTGAATCATATCCATACCTCCTGCCATGTATCCTAGCGAGTGTTCTTTCCATCTTTTCCTTGCTTCTCGCATTCAAATACCTTCCAGAGTCTCTTGGAACAGAATCACGGTCAAGTCGTTCAACTCAATCGTGGATGGCCACGATGAAACAAACATCATACAATGTGAAGCGTATGCTTGGAACCAAGAACATTGGATCCTTGATGTGGGTTACTTTCCTTTACATGTTTGGATTCACAGTAATGCATGCTGTGTTTATTCTCTTTACACAGATGGACCCAGCACAAGGCGGCCTCGGATTTAGTGAAGCAGATAACGGTCGCATCTTTGCACTTATTGGAATTATTGGAATCATTACTCAAGGCGGCCTAATCGGTCCACTCACCCGGAAATATGGGTCCCTGTTTATCCTACGGTCAGGATCGATTCTTTCGGGTGTCGGACTTACGTTGATACCATATTCGAGTTTGAATTATGTTTGGGCCTGGATGTTGGTCATCACTGGTTGCATCGCTATCGGAAACGGCTTGTTCCAACCCTCATCGAGCACGGTTCTAACCACAATGGCTCGCAAGGAGAAGTACGAGTTGGGATCGGTTATGGGTGCCCAAGAATCTCTTTCTTCGTTGGCGAGGATTCTTGGTCCATTAACCGGTGGTTATGTTTGGACCATAACAGTGGAACGAAGTGGATTTTTCGATTACCATACAGCCTTCCATATATGCGGTATATTGATGCTTCTTGCATTCATGCTTTCATTCAAAGTAGACTTTGAATCTTCAGAACAACCATCACAATAAATTCAAACGTGATAGGTAAGAGACTACCCTATGGACGACAATGAGTCGGTGTTTGACAACGAAACGTTCCATCAACGTCTTGGAGCACTCGCATTCGCTGCGATTCTTCTTACCTTGTTTACGGTTTGGATGATTGAACTGAGGGATATTTTCCAACCATTCTTTATTGCATTAGGGATTTATTTTGTACTAAAACCAGGTGCTGATTATCTTTCAAAGAATGGATTCCCAGTTGGTCTATCATATCTGACCATGCTTCTTTCGGCCTTCCTAATTATCATTGCAGCAGGCTACTTGGCATTCGATCAAGTAAGTGACCTTGCCGATGATGAGGATCGAATCAATAAATACAACAACAAGATGGACAAACGTTGGAATCAATTGAAAGGGTCTCCAATTGTTGGTTCATCGATTACAGATTCACTGAATTCAACCAATGGAACCTTCACTGAAGACCTTGCTGAAATGGGACTACTCTCGAATGATTCAGGTATAGGAGACCTGGTTGCCGGCGTTGTATCGAGCGTAGGAAGCTTACTTGGAATGGGCTTGACAGTGACGTTCTTCTTGATTTTCATTATCTTTGAAGCGAACTTTTTGCCTGGACGAATTGAACGTGCATGGCCTGGTGGAGTTTCGGGTCGAGTTCAGGATATGCAAATTCAAATTCAAGAGAGCATCAATACCTATGTTATTGTCAAAACAGGAGTGGGTTTGGGTACTGCTGGAATTACTGCCATCATTTTGTTCATTTTCGATGTTGATCTTTGGTTTACGTGGGCCTTGCTAACATTTATTCTCAATTATGTTCCTTACATTGGCTCCTTGATTGCAACGATTCCTCCTCTCATCCTCGGTTTCGTAACGCTCTCTCCAGTTCCTTGGCTCGTCATGCTGATTCTCCTCGTCACAAATCAACAACTTTGGGGAAGCATTATCGAGACCAAATGGGCAGGACGAGCGTTGGATATTTCGCCTGTCTTACTTCTTCTAACCACTGCCTACTCCTTCTGGGTTTGGGGCATATTGGGTATGGTTCTCGTTGTTCCGTTCACGGTCATTTTCAAGATTGTTCTTGAAAACATTGAAGCAACTCGTCCGATTGCAATCTTGCTAGCAGAACGCGCTCCTTCAATCGATGAAGCATGGAAGGAAGCGATGAAGGATGGCCGAATCTCAAGCCATGAAAGTCGATCGCTTGAAGAGCTTCAACGCATCCTTGGATTAAGTGACCGTCAGATGACGAAAGTCGCGGCCAAGCATGCAATCCAACGTTCACTCAAGCGAAATCGAATCACTCCAGAGCAATTTACTTACATCAAAGAGGCGGCTGATTTGTATGACAACGACATATATGCATTACAACTGAACAACATCAATGTCGAATCAGGACGGTTGAAGAAGTCCAACAGAATTGTATTGGAATCCGTGTATGAACGCCTCGATGAAGAAGAATAATCACAGAATATCTGTGAGAATCTTTTCCAGTTCAGTGTTGATCATCAAGATGAGTGTACCAAATTCAGGCGGAATATTAGGATCTTCGTAAAGTTCCTCNAGTTTTGATTGAGACATTGCAATCCTGACATCGAGTTTCTTTGCCTTGTTGAGCAACCAGTTCTCACAGGTCTCTTTTGCTTGCTTACGAATGTTTCGTGGTACCTTTGGGTCATCAATTTGATTGATAACTGTAGCAACTTGTTGTAGTCTCGTCTCGACGTCCATAATCACAACCCCTCGGAATGCGCACCGATATTCCCTCGTTGTGGGCCGTCTTTAAGGTCATTGGCGACATGGACACCTACATGGATGCTGATTCAGACCTCATTTTAGGATGGGCTCGAATGGGCGTACTCATCCTTTGCATGGGCTGGGCAGCATGGTTTGACCACAAAGAACGCAGAGTCTCGAATGAGCATTGGATTGTATGGTCGAAACCCATTGTGTTTATTTGGGCACTGGATTTACTCANTCAGCAACCGCATTGGTCCGTTTGGCTTACCGCTTCCGCACTCATCGCGTATGCAAGTGGTTCCGTCATTGGAAGGCCAACTCTGAGGGATGCCAAGCACGGTAACCGCATCGACCAGATTGTTTTGGTTTGGTACTTCTTATCATTGGTTGGAATTGTCTCAGCCGCACTCCGTTTCTCAACCTCAAATCCACTCGACGTTTTGGTTGGAGATGCATCTGCTGAGGCAACACTCTGGTGGTCCTACATTGGGGCTTTGTTCACGCTGTTTGTCATCGACATGGCCTGGCGCCTCCGTTTCATACACGGTGGCGCAGATGCAAAGGCATTGATGTGGGTGACACTCCTCTTCCCTTCATGGAATGAGGTTCCAGTCCATTGGTCATCTTCTATGGACGAGATTATCTTGCATCTACCCCCGTCCTTGAGTTTACTCATTTGGGGGGGCTTTTTGTTCATCCTAATACCGTTTATTCTCCTGTTTAGAAATATCGCAACTGGATCAGTTCGTTCGCTCTCAGATCTTACGATGGCTTGGATGTCTCTTTCGATTGATCTCGATTCAGTTCAAGGCAGGCATGTATGGATTCTCACGGATACAATGGATATGCCAAACGGTGAGCAAGTCCTGAATCACAGAAAACGGGCTCCGAGAAGAACTCCAACGGATGATGAGATGGATGAACACATTCGACGGTTGGAAGAATTCGGCGCAGAACGGATATGGGTAAGCCTGAAGCTACCTCTTCTGCTTTTCTTATTCCCAGCAATATTGCCTTTGTGTTTGATTGGAGACCCGATGGCAACGCTGTTGCCTCTATTTCTGCCTTAAAATCAGATGCCCTTACGCTCGATATTCTTTGGGCGTAGGCCTTTGTAGCCACACTTTCGGCAACGTGTTGCACGAACAGCATTTCGAGCGTTGCACTTCATGCAGATTTTGCGATGAAGCATGCGTGCTTCAGCCTCAGGGAATCGTGCCATAGCCTTGCGACCAACTTCCTGTATTTAACCGCAACCACAGGAACCGAAACTACCTGATGACATGGTTCAAACGCTCGAAGGATTAGCGTTTGCTATGCGCATCGTCCGTCTCCCCGGGATTCACCACGATGCGAACGCAGTTCTGCTCATGGGTTCGAGTGAAGCCATTCTCATCGATTCTGGGACTGCATGGTATCAATTGCTTCAACAAGAACGAATCATTGGACAACTCGAAGNTAATGCCCAATTACGTGAAATCATACTGACTTCACGACGTTATCCTTTCAGTGGGGGATGTTCGTTCATTGCAGAACATTTTGGAGAGATACCAATTTATGCCCATTCTGCAGCAATTTCTTCTTTATCGAGTGGTGATTTTTTCACGACATGGGCCAATCGGTTTGATTCAGACATGCCAATCATCCTTGCTCATGAGATTGACCCGAATGAAGACCGAGTATTGGGTGATGAGTTGGTAGAGATTATCGAAGCACCAGGTCCAAGCAGTTGTAATCTCCTCGTCCACATCCCTTCAGCAAAAACCATTGTTGCTGGAGCTTTGTTTCCTCGTGCGGACCGTCCAATGCGTTGGGACGTGCCAACAGGTAACCTCATCCAAGGAAAGGAAAGTCTCGAGCTGCTACTTTCTTTGAATTGTGAAAAGTTGATTCCGATGCATGGTCCAAGCCTGAAAGGCAAGGAACACATTGCTGAAACAATACAGCGTCATATCACAATGTTGGAGCAAATCATCGCCACACAAGGCGTCATTCCAAGATCCTGGCCCAAACCGTCCCATACTTCACTTTGGCATGANCCCGTTCCAGCATGGCCTCGCCTTGAACAGGAGACTCCTCAAACGGACGGCAACAAACGAAGTTGAGCCTCTGCCTCTCTTCGTTGCACTTCGAGTGCTTTTCGTTCACGCATTCGTCGAAGCATTAGATTTTCACCAAACGACACTGAAGCATCCTTCGAATTTGCGAGTTCGCCATCTCTCGAATAGAGGCATTGTTCCCAGCCGGACTGAATTCGAATCGCATTNCCCTCGATGAGGAGCGAGGAGATCGATCGCTTGGTGTCGAACATGAGTTTGGACTTGCCCACATCATCAACACTCCAGACTTTGCCGATGGCATCAGCAACGATAAGACTCCCGTGTTCATCCATGCACATCGCACGTAATGCTGAATCACTAACCGGGGAAGTATGAGCCAGTTCGAAGTGTGGGNGATTGATGACATGAAGTTGGCCAAGTTTGTCTCCGATGTANAACTTTGAGAGTTCATGATTGTCTTCTTTAACACCGAGAATAGCAGTCGCCGTCGTTCTGAGGTGAAGTGTTTTTCTTGCAGCAGGTGTTTCCCATATGACCATACCATCACTCATGGCAAGACAGGTTCCATGTGTAGTTACGAGGCTTCGTACGGTAGTTCGGTTGTTACGCATACCTTGTTGCTGAGTGCAGTCGGTATACGTCATTTATCCCGGGTGGAAACTAAAAGTGAAAGTGAAATCAGTACATATCGTCGTTCTTGTTTTCTTTCTTCCAAGATCGATAACATGATTTGCAAACTCGAACTCTACCNTTGGTTGCTACAAAGTTTCCAGAGCCCCACATTTCGGTAGCGTCATCGTAGGAGAGCGAACGTCCACCCAGTTTCTTATCTGCAAATCGCTCACACGATTTAACTGCACAAGCGACTTCGCCAGAGCTCGACTTCTTCTTTTGAGCACCATCATCAGTGCTTTGAGATTTGTTCTTCCGAGCCTTTGCTTTGAATCCCATGTTAACCCCAAGTATGTCTTCTTCAAGAAACTTAGGGTCTCATTGCTGGGATCCTTCGCCAAGTTTGGCCAAGAGTCCCTCAATCAGACGCAGCAGGCCTCGTAGCGTGACCTCAGATACGTTTGCAATGGAACAGATTTCTGATTGTGTTCTCGGCGAACCTGACTCGTGGCAAGCTTTGTAGATCAATGCAGCAGCCACACCCATCGGCTTCTTTCCTTGCCAAACATCTTCATGAGGTTTGATTACGGACCAGAGGTGTTGGACTTGACTACGCATTGATGGCGCAAGTTCNAGTTTCGACATGAACGGATCGATGTATTGGTCAGGTGAGCTGATGGAGTGCATGTTGAGCATCCGGGAGACTTGACGAATCAATCGAGACAATTCCTTTTCTTCAATCGAAAACTGTTCAGCAATGTCGGGAATTTGCCTTGGAACGTTTTCCTCTCGGGCAACCAAATAAGTGCATGCGGCTGCAACTCCCGCAATCGAACGTCCTGTAACGTAGCCTTTGTCCGATAAACGCCGATACAAACGTGCTACTTCTTCTTGCATTGCAACTGGGAGTTGTGAACGGTCACGGATGAATTGGTTGGCTTTCACGAGGTTTCGCTCACGGCTTTTTCGAGTTTTTGATCGTTCATCGATAATTCTACGACGTCGCCATTCTCGACGGCTCTGACTCGAGATGCCGTGACGACTTGCAGCGCCAGTATTCAGATCGCGTACATCGATGGTGGTGTTGAGGCCACGATCTGCGAGAGTGTAGGTCATTGGAGCACCGACACGAGAGCGGTCATCTCCTCTGTCTCGTTGCGTCCACTCTGCACCAGGGTCAGGGACGTTTTCTTCAACGACCAAGCCACAGCTGTTACAGGTCACCTCGCCTCGGGTCATGTCCATGCTCCAATCCACGGCGGCACATTCTTCGCATGGGCGTGTATGTCCCTCGAGAACTCTTCGCTCGCTAGAGACGTTTGTTTCGTTGTCACTTCTGCCGTCTTCTGTATCAAATCTTGTACTCATCTTCTCAACTCAGGGTATAGTAATAGTTTTCAATCATATATAAATGNTTGTATGATTNGTTTCGGGCTATGGTTCTCGCAAGCCAGCATTTTTGTCCGACAACGCATGTTCTTTTCACTATGAGGAGAAGTTTGAACGACAGTATATGAAGATGTGTTCAATAGACCCAATATATCCCACTACAAGTGAAGCATTTGGAGGGCATAGTTCAAGGACATTCTCCAACCAGTTCGGGCTGAACAATATGCCAGCAACCGTTATTTTAGGAGCACAATGGGGCGATGAAGGGAAAGGTAAACTCGTAGACAGGCTCGCAGAGCAAGCGACATGGGTTGCTCGGTTTCAAGGTGGAAACAATGCAGGTCACACGGTAGTTATCGGGAATCGTATCCTCAAATTTCATCTTCTTCCGTCTGGTATCACTCGTCAAGAATGTTCACTGGTTCTTGGAGATGGTATGGTCATCGACCCATGGGTCCTGAATACTGAGATTGAGAATTGGATTGAAACTGGAGGAGATGACCCTCGGGGGAATCGTCTGTTCGTTTCTGAGCGTGCTCACATCATCCTACCTTATCACCGTGCCATGGACAGTCTTGACAAAACGATCGGAACAACTGGTAGAGGTATTGGCCCCACATACTCGGACAAAATCAACCGAATCGGATTACGATTTGGTGACGTCAACGAAGTCGTTAACGATTCNAATTGGGCTGCAACAACCTCTGAACGCATGAACAAATCACTCGAGGCTGCAGGATCGGATNTCCGAATCAATGCTTCTGACTTGTCCGAGGAAGTTGCATGGATTCATTCCGTATACTCCAGCAGTATCGCCAACACTGGATTGATGCTCGACACTGCACTCAAATTGGACGAACATGTGATTCTTGAAGGNGCCCAAGGATGCCTTTTGGATATNGATCAAGGTACATTCCCATTCGTTACATCTTCGGTAACTTCTCGTGGTAATGCTACCCACGGGGCAGGTATTCATCCCGGCCACGTTGATGATGTCATTGGCATCACAAAAGCCTACATCACGCGAGTTGGTAACGGTGCAATGCCTACGGAATTGGAAGACGATGTCGGGCATCATCTCGGTACAGTTGGTCATGAATTTGGNACAACTACAGGCCGTAAGCGACGCTGTGGATGGTTTGATGCAGTCGTCATGCGTCATGCACATCGAATCAATGGATTCACATCTCTAGCACTGACGAAGCTCGACGTTCTTGGCGGTCTTGATGAAATCAAGATCTGTGTAGCATACGAACTCGATGGTGCTGAAATCACGGAGATGCCAAGCAGTGCATCCGCACTTGCTCGCTGCAAGCCAATCTATGTGACCGTTCCTGGATTTGAGTCGAAGACACTTGCAGAATGGCTCGTTCTTGCAAAGCATGCGAACGATAACGGGCTTGGAATTTCGACATTGCCCCAAGCTGCACAAGATTACGTTCGACAACTCGAATCAATTCTTGGCATCCCTTGTTCAAGTGTGGGAGTGGGACCTGATCGTGATGCAACCATCGATTGCATCTGAGTAATCTCAATGAAACACTCAAAAGGAAGCGCTCGCACGGACTGCTACGAGGGGCGCTTAGCTCAGTTGGAAGAGCGTCTGGTTTGCAACCAGAAGGCCGGGGGTTCAAATCCCCCAGTGTCCACCATCCCTTTTTGATGTCGCAATGTGCGG
>PBMQ01000002.1 GCA_002722615.1 Methanobacteriota archaeon
CTACGGGCTTGACCTTCAATGTGGCCAATGGTACGTTATCAGGAACCCCAACCGTCGTACAGAACATGATCATGTACACGATTTGGGGCAACAATACGGGTGGTTCACATGCGGTCTACCTCAACATCACCATCTACGATCCGATTGTATCACTCGATTACAACCCAGAGAATCAAACGATGTCTCGCGGACAGGCGATGACTGATATGGCGCCAATTCTCTCAGGAATTGTTGACAACTGGGCGATAGAGCCATCGCTCCCTTCAGGCCTATCATTCGCAGAAGGCGTGATTTCAGGAACACCTACGGTCAACATGACACAGACGATGTACACGATTTGGGCGAACAATACGGGCGGTTCTGCTTCGCACACAATCAATTTGACCATTAACGAACAAATTGCTGTCCTCGACTACAACCCNGAGAACTTGACCTTTGTTCGAGGCGTGGCGATAACCGATTTGTATCCAACGGTTACAGGNGGAAATGTTGAGACATGGGCGATTTATCCATCGATCCCATTTGGATTGAACTTTATTGATGGTGTGCTGTCTGGTACGCCAACAGTGAATATGACGCGAACGACCTACACGATCTGGGCGAACAATACGGGCGGTTCTGCTTCGCATACCCTCAATTTGACCATCAACGAGCCAATCGTTGTACTCGATTACAATCCGGAGAACGTAACCATGATTCGAAGCAACGCTATGACGGCGTTGCACCCCACTGTAACAGGTGGTAACGTTGAGACATGGGCAATTCATCCTGCGATCCCAGCGGGCCTCAACTTTGCAAACGGGGTTCTCTCCGGAACGCCAACGGTTAACCTGAGTCTGTCCATGTTTACCATCTATGCGAACACAACGGGTGGTTCTGCATCCCATACCATCAACATCACCATTCTCGAGCCGAGTGTCATTTTGAATTACGACCCAGAAAACCAGACCATGACCCGAGGTGTGGCAATGGTGGACATGGTGCCAACGACGACCAACGGTTCTGTCGAAACATGGGTCATCACGCCTTCGTTACCAGCAGGACTGAACTTCAACAACGGTGTCATCAGTGGAACGCCGACTGTNAACATGAGCAGACAAACGTTCACCGTTTGGGCCAACAACACAGGTGGTGCCGCATTCCATACTGTCAATTTGACCATCAACGAACCGATTGTGACCCTGGATTACAACCCGGAAAATCTTACCCTTACTCGAATGACTCCAATGACACCTCTCTATCCAACCGTAACGGGTGGTAATGTTAGCCAATGGGGCATTGCACCAAACGTTCTCCCTGGTTTGATTTTCGATAATGGTCTGCTTTACGGTACGCCATCGGTCAACCACACCACACCGATCATGTACACCATATACGCCAACACAACCGGCGGTGTGGCAACCCATACCGTGAACATCTCAGTCGTCGAACCGTTGGTTGATTTNGCATTCAATCCAGAGAATCAAACCTTTACTCGTGGCGAGCAGAACATCGTTTGGGAAGCGATTTGGTCAAGTACGACAAGTGGAATTCCACAGTCTTGGACCATCGTACCTGCTCTGCCAGCAGGCCTCAATTTCAGCAACGGATCGATAACAGGTTCGCCAACAGTCAATTCAACGCGTACACAGTACATCGTTTGGGCCAACAACAGCGGTGGATCCGCTTGGACATCGATCAACATGACCATCAACGAACCGGAACCGATGATTGATTACGATCCAAACGAGCTTGTTCTCACGAGAGGCACCACAATGACGACATTGCAACCAAACGTTACAGGTGGAGTTGTCGCATCATGGGAGATTGAACCCGCACCTCCTGTTGGCTTGGTCTTCTTCGATGGTGTTCTGTCCGGAACGCCAGGTCTCATCCAGAACAAGACACAGTATACGGTCTGGGCTAACAACAGTGGTGGCAGCATGATGGCGTATCTGAACATCACAGTGCTTGACATCGTTCCAGAAATTTCCTATGTTCCATACAATGTNATCTTGACCAACGATACGAGCGTGCTCGACATGCTTCCGATCAACCTTGGCGGTCCTCCTCTCACATGGGACATCTCACCAAGTCTTACTGCAGGTCTTGAGTTCAATCAATCGACAGGTCAACTCACCGGAATACCAACAGAAGTCATGGCAATGCGTCTCTANACCGTTACAGCATCCAACAGCGGCGGTTCATCAACAACTCAAATCAACATCACTGTTCTTGACCAAGTTCCAATGATTGCTTACATACCTGATGAGGTGGTCTTACTGAACGATTCCAGTGTTTTGAATCTTCAACCGATTCTTACCGGTGGACAGGTGACATCATGGAGCATCGCACCCAATTTGTCATCTGGATTGGTGTTTGATGCAAACAATGGGACTCTGTACGGTGTCGCCACTCAGGTTCAGAATCGAACCATGTACACCATAACTGGAACCAATGATGTCGGTTCAATGACGGTCAATGTCAACATTACTGTGGAGGATCTTCTCTACAACATGTCTCTCGGACCGCTGTACCTCTTGAACAACACAGAAATGGTTGCTCTTGAACCTGAATCCGTTGTAAATGGTTCAACCTTTGAAATCCAACCTAACCTTCCACAGGGACTGTACTTTGGTGCAAATAATGGAACTGTTTGGGGAATGTCAACGGAATTGATGGACNTTACAAATTTCACAATTTACGCCAACAGCAGTCTGTTCAACGACACCTTCCTCATCCAAATTGGCGTCCTTGAAGATACGGATCGCGATGGAATGCCGAACACATTACCTGAAGATGCTGACCCACGCCGAGGCTTGATTGAAGATCTTGATGACGACGATGATGACTTTACCGACATCATTGAGCTTGATTGTGTTTCAAACCCATTGTCGAACGCTTCCATACCTCGCGACCTTGATGGCGACCTCATCTGCAACGAAATGGACGATGACGTCGATGGTGACGGCTTGAACAACTCGGTTGAAACCAATACCTCGACGTACATCGATGCTAGCAATACGGGAAGCGATTCATGGGATGCAGACAGCGATGGTGATGGTATCTGCGATGGACCGATTGCACCAGCACTTCCTGANGAGTACTGTGAAGCAGGCCCTGACGCCTTCCCGAACGATGCATCGGCTTATGTTGATACCGATGGCGACCGAATCCCGGATGAACTGTGGGGAGAATCCACAACCGGACTTGTCGAAGATTTGGATGATGATAACGACAACTGGACCGATCTTCAGGAAGAAGACTGTGGTCAAACCGATTCAAAGAACGAGTTGGATACACCTGTTGACAGTGATGGTGATGGAATCTGCGACTTTAACGAAGTTCTCTCCATCGTTTATGGATCCGGTGACTTCGAATTGTTGCAGGGACAACGAAACGTTTCGCTCCAACCAATCATCACGGGCATGAGCGTCGATATCTGGATCATTTCACCTGGCCTGCCGTACGGATTGATGTTTGGTGGTGAAACGATGGCTCGAACGTCAAACGGAAACGGAACCATCTATGGAATTCCGCTTATTCCATCGAACTTGACCCAGTACACAGTTACTGGAACAAACCTCTTGACGGGAACTCAAATCTCGACCACATTCAATCTCTCGATCGAGGAAGATTATGATATGGACGGTCTTCCAAACAACAACACCCGTCTTGGCTTCTTTGAAATCGACTACGATGACGATGGTGATGGGTTCAACGACTCGTTCGAACTCGAGTGCGGTGGAAATCCATACAACCGTTCATCGGTTCCAAAGATTGAATCGGATGGCACCTGTTACAACTACAGAGCATACGAAGAGCCTCCAGAAAAGGACAAGAATCCATTCAAGCCAATCTGTTTCCCGATTATCTTCATTGTCTTGGCATTCATTCTCGTAGTTCCAATGATCCTCACTCGTCGACAAGCACGTGTTGGGGTCCGAGCAGAACATGTTTCAGGAACGCCTGCGATTCAAAGCGGAAGTGGAACTCAGTCCGATCCGTTTGTTCTCAAAGCCGTAATTATTCCATACAATTCAAAGGGCAAGACTGTGGAGCGANTCCGATGTGCAGAGATGTCACCTGGTTACGAGGTTAATGTACGGGAAATCAACGTTGAAATCAACAAGAAGCGATTCGGAGCAGTCCAATTCGGTGGCATTCAGGATGGAACAGGTGTCCTCAAATCAAACAGTGATGGGCTTCTCATGATTCAATTCACATTTGATGGAACGCTTGAACCAAGTCAATACGGTATGGTCTACAAGAGCGAGTTGATTCTTGATGAGAACACCTACTTCGTATGGCACGTCGAGACCAAGGGCAAGAAGTAATCACAGAGGAACTTCGTGCAACCAGCCGAAGATATCGTCCTCAGTTTCGTTCTGAATTCCAGTGAGTTTGTCGTATAAGGTGGTTGTAAGTGTGCCTGGTTGTCCATTGCCGTAGGTGATCTTGGTTTCACCATGGGTGATGCTTCCAATCGGTGAAATAACTGCCGCAGTTCCGCAACAAAATGCTTCATCAGCNGACATTGCAAATTCTGCACTGACCTTTTGCTCGATGACTTCGTAGCCCATGTGGCGTGCAAGAGCGATGATGGAATCGCGGGTGATTCCCGGTAGAATGGTTCCTGTCAGTTCGGGAGTGTAAAGGACATTGTCNTTGACACAGAAGAAGTTCGCTGCACCGACTTCTTCGATGTATGTGCTGGTTCGAGCGTCGAGGTAGATGACTTCAGCATAGCCTTGAGCTTTGGCCAGCTTGCTTGGCATCATCCCTGGTGCATAGTTTCCAATCGCCTTGACACCACCCGAGCCACCCGGAGCAGCACGATGAAATTCATCGGAAATCAGCAACTCAATGGCTCGCATTCCACCCTTGAAGTATGGGCCAACGGGTGTGACGTAAATCATGAACGAATAACTTGGTGCTGGAGCAACACCGAGGACAGGGCCGCTTCCCATCAGCAACGGTCGAACATACATCGCACCTCGGCCCATTGGAGGAACCCAATCGATGTTGGCTTGAACGACTTGTTCAACAGCATCGATGAAAATAGATTCAGGAACCGGAGGCATCTTCAATCGATCCGCACCGCGTTGCATACGTCGAGCGTTTTCATCCGGACGGAAGAAGACCACACGGTTTTTGTCGGTTCGATAGGCTTTCATTCCTTCAAACAGACCTTGTCCATAGTTGAGAACACCTGCAGCAGGTGAGATGGAGATGTTGCCATAGGGCCGAAGATCACCAGGCATCCATGGTTCATCGCCTGTTGTCTCAGCAACGTACATCGTATCAGTTGGTGTTAAGGAGAATGTGAGTTTGTCCCAGTCGATATCTTTGCCCATAATCTCAACCCGTGATTCNCGCTAAGGAGATTCGGCTTTCAATTCTTGCTCACCGAATTTTTGAATATTCGGCGATTATGTTATGTTCTATTAGGTGATAGACAATGGTATGAGAACCGCACTTGCAATGGTCCTTCTCCTGCTTCTTGCAGGACTGGTTCAACATCCACAAACGACTGAATTGACCGATCAGATGACCGTTTTTACTACGGACGAATACGCACCAGTTGCCAACATTACGATGGGAGTGAACCAAGCCATTGCTGCGAACATTGTCCTTACTGGTACAAAAAGCGTAGCAGGACAGGATTGGGATGTGTATCGCCTGACACTCGATGAAACGGGACAATTGAACGTTGAATTCGATGGAAGCAATTCCAACGATNCTGATGCGACCTCAGGAAACGGAATTCAGACATATGAATGGAAAATCATGTTTGATGCGCCTTATGGCGATACATCCTTCAATCTTGACGGACACACGTTTTCTGAACCCGCCTCCAGCAACGGCTTGTTCACCTATTCGTTTCAGAACGTCACCGTAAGTCAGGACGGAACTCAAGAAAGCCAGATACGTATGGAACTCCGAGTCCATGACGCCGCTGGTAAAGTATCTGAGAAATTCAGGATGTATTTTGTTGTCGTTCCTGAGGGAAGCACTGACCAACCGCCTGAATTCCAATTCGATATGTCGGCTAATATGACTTCTACCGATCAAGAACTCCTCTACATCAATGGGACACTTATCTCAGGTTCCGAGACTGGAGATGTCTCTGTTGAGGGTGCGTTTTCGATGGATGATTTTGATAAGAGTGCTATTGAAAAATACAATCTTGTGGTCGAAGGTCTCTTCGTGCGTTCAAGCCAATTATCCGATGCTGATACGTTTTCAATGCAATTATCAATNGACGGATTGTATACAAACATCTCTGAAACGGTGTACGTCTACATCAAAACATACGAAGGTGATGGTGAGCGTTGGACCACCTATCATTGGTTCGAGATTACGCTCAAGGCTTGTCAAGGACTTGTCGCACCTGAAGGTGCCATGAACGCCGGTGGCGAATTTATTCTTGATTCCGATGGTGAATGTCAATGGGATGGAGCATGGACATACGATTCTCTAACTGGTCAATGGGAAGCGCCAGAGGTGCCGATTGTTCTTGACCAGAACTCAACCCTTTCCATCACCGAAGTGGGACCTTTCAAGTCCTCCGTTGATACATATGACATCGACGGTATATCGTACCCAGTTCTCTATCTGAAGGAATCCTTCCACGTTGATGCTCTCTTAACACAGAGCAACGGACAAGCCCTTGGAGGTAAGTGCCTGAACATTTACCTCGATCCTGACGAGAACATACGGCCAATCGCTACGACTCGAACAAACGATGTCCATGGAACGGTTGAATGGTTCAGTGGCGATCCGCTCCAGAACCCAACTCTTCGTGGTGTTGAACCTAGTGGTGCTAAATTGGAAGGCTTACGGACGCTTAGGCTCGCCTTTGAACCCGATATCAACGTCTCAGGTGGGTGTGATAAGGACCTTGAAAACGCTCTCAACGGCTCAGAGGTCGAAATGGAAGTTCTTGTCCGTTCGCGGGTTGAGTTTCAGGTTTTGACCAACTGGTATTACGGTGGAGAAGCCGGTATTCCAGAGGGACAACTTGTCGTTGGTGANGTTGCGCTCTTGCGAGACCGCCTCGATCTTGCAATCGAGAACGAAGAGGTTCAGTTCATCCGACAATATCGTAACGAAACCGGTGCTTGGGTCACTATGACGACTGCAACCAACGAGAGCGTTACCAATGAGCAGGGAATAGCCCGATTTGAATGGTCGTTCGATGGAGGCTCATGTGACGGTGTCGAGTGTACTGGTGAATGGCAAGTCNTTGCANTCTATGCAGGTAGTCAAAACTTCCAGGCATCTCAAAATAACATTTCGTTTGCTGTTGATCATAAGGCTGCAGGCGAGGTTGAGGATACTCTTCCTGTGCAAGATGAAGAAAGTGTGGAAGATTTTGTACCTGAGTCCGTACCAGGATTCGAAGTTTGGCTCGTCATCCTTGCCTTGCTGTTTGCTGTTTCATTCCGAAGAAAACTCAACGTTTGATTGAACTGGCCAAAGGCTCGGTTTCAAGACGGTTGAGCCCGAGGCGTCGCTATGGAGGCATGGTCGGGCCGCTTTGGTGTCGTCAGTGGACGGTACCATTCGCATGGAGATGATGATGCTCCACAGACGACCATCGAGTTGTTCGGTCGTTGTGAAGACGGCTCCTCAATCTGTGTTCTTGTTTCTGGCTTGCGGCCAACATTTGAGATTGCACCGATGGGAAAGCGGAGTAAAGATCAGCCCGTAACCGAAGAAGAAGAGCGACGTATCGAAGGCATTCGTCGCCGTTCCGAAGTTATGGATGTTCGTGGACCTGAGTGGAAGTGGACCGATCTAGGAGAAAAGCCTCTGTGGACAGTTGAAGTGGTCCAGCCGTTCAATGTACCATCCCTTCGCGGAGAATTGCAAAAGCAAAGCTGGACCATTTATTCGGGTGATATCCCCTTTGTCAATCGATTGTTCTTGGACAACGACATCGGTATGCACCTCTCCATCGATGGCTATCTTATCGATGAACGATCAATGGATGATGACGATGGAGAGCGCAATCTTCGTGTCATTAAGCACGGAGGAGTTGGTCGTTATGCCGTTGATAGGACTGTTTCTGTTCAACTTGAGAACGTCAAAGAAAGTGAACCGTTTCAAGTTCCATGGCGCATTCTTTCCTACGATTTGGAGACGAGTATTGCCAACAATTCAATCCTCTGTGCTGCGGTTTGGGTTGAAGATATGGCCAATGGTTCACGACGTGTTTACGAGTACCAAGGTGCTGAAGATTTGATAATGGAACAGATGACTGAAATGGTACGAAGGGAAGATCCCGACCTCATCACCGGTTACAATATCGATAACTTCGATTTTCCGCGCTTGGTTGAGCGGATGGANCATCATACCAACCGAAAACAATGGCAGGCTCGAAGCAATCTCTTGGGATGGGGTCGAACGCCATATTTGGAAACCGAATGCAAACGAACACGGACAGGTGTTCTCCCACGTCGACAATCGAATCGTGCTTGGAATCTTGCCGGTCGTGCCATCGTTGATGCTTGGTGGCAAGCTCGGCAGGCATTACGCCCTCAGCGAGAAACCCTGTCGTTCATTGCTCGCCTGCTCTTTCCAGAGGATGAGGACAAGCAGAAGATCGACATCGATGCCTCCAACATGGATGAAGAATGGGCAAATCGGCCCGATGAAGTGATGGAATATTGTGTACGAGATGCTGCGTTACCACTCGACATTCTTCATGCTATTCAGGCGATTCGTCGAAAGGAAGCGGTCGCTTCAGTTGCAAAGGTGCCGTTTGAAACGGCAGCCAATGGGAGCACATCCCAATTGCTTGACAGTCTCGTGATTCGGCTTGCAGACCGCAAGAAGGTCGCCGTACCACTGACAGGAAGTGCTGAAGCCAAGGAAGGGCAGATTACTGGTGGATACGTTCACGATGTTGAAGCAGGTTTGCATCCTTGGATTGCAGTTCTGGATTTCAAGAGCATGTATCCGAGCATTATGATCGGTAACAACGTCTGCTATACGACACGTATCGATCCGTCTCATCCCGAACAACCTGCTGAAGGTGATCCAACTCACGTTTCTCCAACTGAAGCCGTGTTCTGGAGTGTAAAACATCGCAAAGGATTGGTTCCATCCCTCCTCGAGGATTTGATGAATCAACGCGACGAACACAAAGCCGAAATCAAACAAGCACGAAAAGACGAACAAGTCGTCAAAGAAGAATTCCATGATGCAATGCAATACGCGGTCAAAATCATGATGAATTCGTTCTATGGCGTCTTTGCATCGGGCTTCTATCGATTTACGCACAAGGATTTGGGTTCATCCATTACCGCATGGGCGCGTCAAAACATCAAGACCATCATTCAGAAATTGGAAGATCAAGGCCATCACGTCGTCTATTCCGATACCGATTCTATCTTCGTTTGTTCACCTGTCCCTGAAGGTTCNCCTTCGGTTCTCAAGGATGACGATGATGACGAAACCGTCGCAGCCTATGAGGCTGCAAAACAAGCGATGATNGACTTTGGTCTCGACATCGCAAAACAATACAGCAAAGACTCAGCAGTTCTCGAATACGAGAAAGGATTGTCCGTGTTCTTCAGTCACGGTGCGAAGAAACGTTACGTCGGCCAAGTGGTCTGGCCGAGTGAAGAGATGTTGATTCGTGGCTATGAAACTCAGCGAACCGATTCCTTCGAATTCTTGACCACGTCGATGAAGAAAACCTTCACCTATGCCCTTGCCGATGAAGGGGACGCGTTGGTTCAACATGCACGTGAATGCGTTTCAGCATTGAAGAAGCACGAGGTTGATGCTCGACGATTAATATTAGCCAAATCATGCAAAGGAAGAGTCCGGTCGAATGGAGAGGTAGATTTCACCAAGGATTATGCTCGGCCAGAAAGCATGGCACAAGTCCGTGCAGCAAAGATTCTCATCGACCGAGGTCTCGGCTTTACGCCAGGAATGAAGATTTCCTATGTCGTTACTGATGCGTCCAAGCGACCCATGCAAGTTCATCCATGGATCGAAGGTGAAGACGATGGCGGTATTCCTGGATACGATGGCCGATTCTATGCAGAGCGTTTAGCTGCCGCATTGGGCCGAATTACAGAGGCATTTGGTTGGAATGCAAAGGAGTTGTTCGACGGGAACCGTCAAACATCATTGTTCTCATTTTAGGCAAACATCTCGCAAAAGGCTTCTAAATGGCGGATAGACAGGCAATGGCATGGGCGTAATGAGAAAAGCACTCTTCCTAACTGTTCTGATGATGATCAGCGGTCTTGCTGGATGTTTCGGCGGGGATGACGACGAGAACAACGATGAAATCGTTGCAGTGTTCACCTATTCACCTGCTACCAACATTCGAGCAGGTCAAACCATTGACTTTGATGCTCGAGACTCTCTGCCTTCTGGCGTTGCCTTGACCTACAAGTGGGATTTCGATGGTGACAATTCCATCGATGCCACGGGACGAATGTCCGATTGGTCGTATCCTGAAACTGGAGAATATACCGTTGAGTTGATTGTTAGCGATGGCTCAAAGAGCCAGTCAACAACCAAGACGCTGACGATAGTTGATGCAACGGCTCTCCCGCCAACTGCAGATATCACATCTTTCTCGTCAGATGAAGACTGTGAAGGAGAGGACGTTGACGAGGGCAACTACATTCACATCTGGATTTGTGACCTCGACAAAACGATGAGTGACCGAGTTACAGCAGGTGAGGTAGATGTCGAACTTGATGCATCCGANTCTACGTCGGGTTCAACGGAGGATTACGTTTCGAAATACCATTGGGATTTGGACCTCGAATTTGATGCAGACGGTGACGGTGATGCCACAAACGACAACGATCTCGAAGGTCAAACTGTAGAATGGAAAGATGTCAAACCAGGAGAATATGAAATTGGTTTGACCATTACCAACGGGAAAGGGTTGACCGATTCAGACGATATCAAGGTCCACGTATCCTATGGAGCATCATGGTTGGATTTCGAAATTGGACGAAAGACCTCCTCGGATCCCAATCAGTTGGATTTTGACTTCACAGTGCACTACGACAACGATGCAGGAAATACCGTTCGCAAAGTTGTTGGAAAACTCATGTATCCTGCAAAGGACTCGCCCTGCGTGATAGGAGCTGAATGTCAAGGGCGTATCGATCTCGTATCATTCAACGAAGAGGGTGATGAGGCAACATCGACTGAGCCAAGCGAAGAATCGCAGTACGATAATCGCGATTCAGGTTGCGATTCCGAGAAGCATTGCATCGAACAAACCCTATCCTCTTACATCTTTACTGATTCAGAAGCAGATTCGACGTACGGCGACGGTGATTGGACGATGATGGTTTCAAACAATCAGACCTATACACAACAAGTCGACCATTACATGTTGCTTTTAATTTACAAGTAAAACCGCGACACTCAAGCACTATTCGGGACAAAATCCGAGTTGAAACTTACCGACTCTTTCAAATAGGGGTTATTTGTCGCAGGGATGCTAAGGAGTAATTTAGTATGCCATCACAATGGGAAGATAAGAGCAAGCCACACCGTAACATCGTCTTCGTCGGTCACGTCGATCACGGAAAGTCGACCACTGTTGGTCGTCTCCTCCTCGACTCAGGTCACATCGAAGGTCACGTTATCGAAAAGAACGAAAAACTCGCCGCTGAGGCAGGTAAGGCTGGATTCGGTCTTGCATATGTCATGGACGGTCTAAAGGAAGAGCGAGAGCGTGGAATTACCATCGACGTCGCTCACAAGGAGTTCTTCACTCCTAAGTACTACTGGACCGTTATTGACGCTCCAGGCCACCGAGATTTCGTCAAGAACATGATTACCGGTGCTTCACAAGCTGACACAGCGGTTCTCCTCTGTGCTGCTAACGACGGTGTCAACGCTCAAACCAAGGAACACGCTTTCCTCGCAAAGGTTCTAGGTGTCAAGGAATTGATTGTTCACGTTAACAAGATGGACATCTCTGGTGTTGACTGGTCTGAAGACAAGTANAAGGAAACTGTCAGCCAAGTCACAGCACTCCTCAAGATGGCTGGATTCGGTTCCCAAATCGACAACATCCCAATGATTCCTGCTTCGTCCCTCAACGGCGACAACGTCTTCGAGAAGTCCGACAAGTGCCCATGGTACAACGGACCAACTCTCTTCGAGGCTATCGACGCTGCAGCAATGCCAAACAAGCCAGTCGACAAGCCACTTCGACTTCCAATCCAAGACGTTTACAAGATTTCTGGTATTGGAACAGTCCCAGTCGGAAAGATCGAAACCGGAACCCTGAACACAGGTAAGACCGTTGTCTTCAACCCGTCCCAGAAGTCCGCTGAGGTCAAGTCTATTGAGATGCACCACACAATGGTCGACAAGGCTGAGCCAGGCGATAACGTTGGTTTCAACGTCCGTGGTCTCGCAGCTGTCGACATCCGCCGTGGTGACGTCGCTGGATACTCTGACAGTGAGCCAACCTTCGTCCGTCACGATGAGACCTTCGTCGGTCAAATCCAACTTATGGACATTCCAAAGGCTGTCTCCGTCGGATACACCCCTGTTTTCCACGCACACACCGCACAGGTCGCTGTTCGCTTCCAAGAACTTCTTGAGAAGACCAACAAGGCTGGGAAGGAAGCAAACCCATCGTTCCTCAAGAACGGCGATGCATGTTTGATTCGTTTCCAACCGACCAAGCCAATGGCAATCGAGCAAATGGACACCTTCCCTGAGTTGTCCCGATTCGCTATTCGTGACATGGGTAAGACCGTCGCAGCTGGTGTTTGTCTCAAGATCGAGAAGAAGTGAGTGTAACCACTCATCGATTTGGAACTTGGAGGAGTAAAGTATGGCAGCCGTTACCGTCATCAAGTTGACTGGAAACAACCATTCTGATATCGACCACGTTGCAGGTCAGATTCGAAACATCTGTACGCAGAGTGAAACCAAACTTCGAGGCCCTGTTCCTCTACCAACACGCCGTCTGGTCGTTCCTGTCCGACGTGCCCCTGATGGTGAAGGAAGCGAAACCTATGATCACTGGGAACTTCGTGTCCACAAACGCTTGTTGGAAATGCACATTAACTCCGGTAAGGACGAAAGTGCTCTTCGCTTAGTCGCTAAGATCGACATTCCAGACTCTGTCACCATTGAACTTTCAATGCGCACAGTCAACTGAAGTGGTTGAACGAACGAACTGAGCATCTACGATGCTCAACATCACAATGGAGCAGCTTCAGCTAATCCTGATTCAATGAGCCAGGTTGCCATCGTTTCATCCAAGTTGTGAACGTCACCTGCTTTGAGAACCAATTCCGATTCATCTGCAGTTGCAACAGGATCGTCAAACGACTGTAAAATTCGAATGCGTATCTTCGGTGTTGCCTCAACAGGTGCTTCTTCTTCCTCATTCATCCAATCATCACTGATGGCTGATGTTGCTGAAGGGGCGAGTTCCATTGCAGCGCCGTGCCGCCCTTCCTTGGATTGAGAAGGTGCTTCTGGCAAGGGTTGAGGCGGCTCTTCGGTCTGATGTCCTGAAGGATCTTGTGCCGCTTCGTAAGCATCCCATTCGAGGGCTGCAATTCGATCTTCTTCATCAACATCGAAGGCGTCCATGGGTTCTGGAGTGTCGTCTTCAAAAACCAATGCAGGCGGTGCACGATCGGTCAATGCTTCGTCTGTAAAATCATCCAACTGCATCGTACCCGGGCGATGAGTTGGTTCAACAAACTCCATTTCTCCACGGAGTCCATCTTGCATTTCTCTCCATCCAATGGTCATCTTGAATTTGTCCATTTCTTTCTCAATCGAATTGTACAGGGCGCGTTCTGCAGCATCTGTTTTTTGCCAGTCCATTTGTGGTAACGGTGTTGCGACATCACTTGGACTGGTAGCCATTCTCAGTGATTGAGAAGCCACATGTTGCATCATTGCAACCAATCGGCGCCGAGCCAGTTCAGATGCAATATGACGGACATTGGCCTGACGCTTTTGTTCGTTCTGAACACGCAAGTCAGCACCATGCTTTCGAATCATGCGGTGAATCTCGAGATCCAAGGTTGTCAACAACCGCTTGACCATTTCCCAGAAGTCTTTGCGAGGTAGATGAACGGGAACGTGACGGTTNNTTTGTTGCCGATANGTNGCGAACAACTGCTCNTGAATCTCACGGGCCTGTTCAGGCGTGAGGAGGTTGTCGCTCGACATCATCATAGCCTCGCTGTTTGGGTCTTTGAACTCTCTTGTCCAGACTTAATCAAGTTAGACGAGGCTTCAAACCAAATGGCTCACCTCGCGAAGCGAGGTGAGATAGGTGAAACAGCCCAACAAGCACGTTNCTGCAGTANTTCTCGTGCTGTTGCTTGTCCTCGTTGGACCTTCAACCTATGTCCAATCCCGAACAGTAACCTATGGTCCAAACACCTTCCAACCGGTTCAAAACGAGACCTTTGTGGATACGAACATTTCTTCCATCCAAGTTCCTGCTAATCATACCATCANCAATGGACACATTACAGTCGAACCTGTCTGGGAATCGGTTGACGAAAACGGGTCATACTTTGGATCGAATCTTCCTAATGCCTGGGCTAACGGGAGTCACAACCAAACCTCATCGCTTGCCCACGGAGGTCAACTCTCGCTTGCAACCGATTCATCCGTCGGATCATTAACCGATTTTGAAGTTACAAAGATGGTTCCAACTGGATGGCTTACCATGGGCCAAGATGGTGAAGAATGGGGCGTGCAGAATCTCTCTTCATTGNCAACTGGACCTAGTCCAAGAGACGGTAATCACGCCCTTGCGTACTTGACGAACGTTCAAAACGCCTCTGGTTGCATTCTTTCATCGCATTATCAAACTCCTGAATTCATCAGCAATATGTCGCTATCATTTGACCACTGGCGTTCAATCGCCTCCGATGATGCGGCATGGGTTGAATACACGCTCGACAACCAATCCTCATGGCAACAACTCGTGCCAGTGGGGGGATATTCCGACAGTGTGACAGCGACCCACCATGCAATGGCTCAATCCTTCTCATCGGTATGGTCAGGTAACGANGAACAATGGACAACCTCCCGCTTCCAATTGGACCAATTGACAAACATTGCGAACAGTGAAAGCATGAGATTTCGCCTTTGTATTGCTACAAGTGCCTCCTCCACTGCAGAACAAGGGTGGTTCATCGACAACGTAACTTGGCACAATCAAGGAGATCAACCCGGCTCTTGGTTCCATGGGAACCTTAGCGGAGATTATGCTTCAAACGCTAACGGNACCCTTGTCATGCCTATTGATTTCTCAGGNTTGAACAATCCTATCGAACTTGAAATTNAGTCCAATTGGGACATTGAGGGNGGATACAACGATGGCATGACAATTTGGTATTCTTTGGATCATGGAGCGAGCTGGGTTCTTCTTTCTCCAATTCCTGGGTTACCTGGTAACGGTGTTCTTCACCAAGGTNTCATTTACAACGACGAATCCTTTGCATGGCTCCCNATGTCNTATCCTGTACCAACCACCGTTTCCTCACATGCCAATGCTTCGAGTGCTTTGCTGAAGTTCAACGTTTTTACCGACGCCATNGTCAATCACGGNGGGGGTGCACCTGCNAACGGTTGGGAGGGCATCATGATCGANGATGTAACCCTACATTCTGGTACGACTACGGCCAATCCAATTCGCAGAGTTTTGAGTAATTTCACTGCACAGCCATCTTACCAAAATGGCTCAACAGAAGGTTGGCTTGAGAACGTAAGCGCACCAAACCAATGGCAATGGATTTCCACGATGGGGGCTAACGGCCCGGTAACCGAAGTCGATTCGTTTGAAGATTATCACATGATGCCTGACGGTTGGGCTATCGAGAACATCCATGGACTTGGATGGACGCATGGGGCGTTGGGTATCACAAACCTTGGTCCATCGCAATGGTATTCAGGACAAAATGGCCTTGGCATCAACCTCAACGGGCAATATGCAGCAAACACGTACGCTCACGTGTACTCTCCCGAATACATTCTTCCTGAAAACGTGACAGCCCAACTCTCCTTCCGTCATTGGATTTGCACAGAGGCTGCTTGGGACGGTGGAGCAGTATCGATTTCTACGAACGGAGGTTTGAGCTGGTGGTACCTTCCGCCAGATGTAGGCGGATTCCACGATCAGATTTCCAATGTGAACACAAATTCCCCATTTTATGGTGAAGGACTTCTNGACGGATCNCTCGTCACAGGAGGGTGTGGAAACAATCAATTACGCGCNTTTGAATTGAAAACCTCNGACATTTCCAATCTGTCAGGCCAATNGGTCCGATTGCGTTTTACCTTCTTCTCGGACCAATACATNGAGCGTGATGGNTGGTACATCGACGACGCAGGTATTGATGTTGCGCTGTTTGAAATGGAAGGAAACTGGACTTCACCAACGATTACCCCACACCCTGTTTTCGGGTATGGTCATCTCGATGGCCTTGCTCATGAGCCTGCCAATACTACNCTCCGTTTCAGTATTCTTGATGCGGATGGTGTCGCTATTCCAGAGTATGAACAACGCATCATGCCCTTTTCCGTTGATCTTAACCCAGTGGAATACCCTTCGGTATACGTTGTAGCGCACATGTCCTCAGACGATCCATTCCTGACACCTACCATCGAACATCTTGGTTTGGGGGTAGTTCAAAATTTTGGCCGATACCATCAGAAATACAACAATGAGATGAATGATTTTGAAGTGACTCAAGCTGGCTTTTTGCGAGCAACTGCAGGGACTTCAGTTGATTTCACACACGAACCGGGGTGCGTACATGATGCTGTTACGTTCCATCAGAAAGGAGGGAATATGTCGCTGTATTCTTCAAGTTTCAGTCAAGGATCAACCCAATACTTCCAAGGCCCTCCATCAATAAAAATTCTGCATTACAATGGAATTGATCAAAAGGAATTGTACTCTTCGTGGACGTTTACGCTCGGCATGGGTGATGAATTCCAATCTCTCACAGTTGAGCCAAGTTGTATCGTTCCTCCACAGGGTCCCGAAATCACCGTTGGATACAATCAACTTGAAGCGGTAAATTGGCCACCTTCGGGCTACGACACAAGCTTCGGTGTCCAGATGATGTTTGATTCATTTGTCAACGGTTCAACGGTTACGAATGCTACAAATCATGGGCAATTGTTTGTCAACACATCCGCTTCTACAACCTATCAATTCCGACATACTATCGCTTTACCATCGTCCAGCATGAGCATTCCAAACCTTTGCCCATTGGGTGAGAGTTCGTTCGTACTCCGTGCAACAACTGGGGCTCAACAAACCGAGTTGTTCTTTGGCCTTTCATCACTGGGGACCGTACCTGCTCAATCCACTGCCTATGTCGCGGTCCAAGACACATGTCCATCCTTTGAGGCAATTTCTACTGATTTATCCAACGAATGGGTTTGGGGGTACGTCGTCTACAACATTTCAACCTCGCAACCCATTGAATTAGCAGCCTACGATCTCCTTGCTTTACCCATCGAGTCCAAACTGAAATTCGCACTCGATAATCCCCTTCTCAATCAAGCATTGAATGCCTCCTATGCTGGTGATGATAGGACTCTACTTGATGTTCCGTTCCGAGTTCAAACCCAGCGTGGTGGCGTCCTAGTTGAAGTTGAAGTCGAGAGCCTTCCTAATTTGGTGGATTCCGTTATCGAGGCACCGAGTTCGAGGTGGTTGCCCAATACATTACGCAGCATTACGACGCATCACGTTCGAACCATTCCAACCAATCCAATGCTAGAAGCACCCGCTCTCGAACGGTTGTATCTTTCCATTGGTTCCAATGATGAGGTTTCATCCATTCGTATCAGTGTCGAAGTGGACAGACTTGACTCAACACCTCGCTTCATCCAAACTGCAGGAGCGGGCTATGCAACCCTTCAACCGTCATCTGGCGCCATTTGTACTCAAAGTGAATGCACAGTGACGTGGGTGTTCCAAAGCACATGGCTCAACGATGACATCGATAATTTGCATTGGTTCGTCTCATCGGTCGATGAAAACGGTCTAGAAACTGGACCATTGATTTACTTCGATAACACACAATACAACGATGTTGAAAACGATTTAGAAGCCTTCAATGTCGTTGCTTACGACCATCGCGGTCGAGCTTTGCATGATTGGACACAACCGCTCTGGCCAATGCATGTCAATCAAGGAACAACGTTTACCGTTCAAGGTCAAGTCCGATATCAAGGGATTGCAGATGCATGGGTTGGAGAAAACGATGCGGAAGTAACTGTCGAATTGCATGCAATTCCACCGCAGAACTTCAGTGGACCCGACGAGTGGATTGGAGAACCGGTTGTATGGTCCATTACCAATGCATCAACTGTTGACAGCGATGGTCGGTTTTCGATTCCACTGGCCATTTCCAATACCGAAGGATTACCTAGCAATACGCGTTTGGAAGCGCGAATACTTCTGACCCGCTGCGGCCCTTCTGGCTTAGGTCTCGACACGTCCCTCGATCAAACTGGCGAATCAACGTTCTTTGAGATGATTTACGATGAAAACCCACCGGATTTAATCAGCCTTGAAATTCTCGACCCAAGTGGTCTACAACCTGCTGATAACCACGTCTGGCTACCTGACCGAGATGTTCCACTACGATTGTATGTGGAGGACAATGAGGGATTAGAAACGCCCCTAACGGTATACACTTGGTCCGAACACCAAGACGATACCAACGGTAATGGAATCATGGAAGAGAGCGAATACCAATCCATGATTGCGAATGTAAATCGTGGAACATTGCAATCAGAAATTGATCTTCCTCTGCTGGATGTTGATGCAATTCTTCGCCCCGGAACGACTCAAGGTCGTCTAAGCATTGTCGTTACTGGTTACGATTTAGCAGGTAATCCACTCCAATCGGGGGGGACTTTTGGCGCAGAGAACGATGCTGCTACTGTCCTTGTCGAACCCCGACAAGCCACACTGCTCGATATAAAATCCCTTGATTTGGATACCATTGATGGATATTTATTCCCCGGGCAAGAACACCATTTACGCTTCGATATCATCGATGGAAATGGAATTGAAAGCCTCGACCAAATCACGATTGGAATGATGAATTCGTTGCATCAAGATTGCTGGATCAATTATTCACCACGCTTCCAAGAAACAACTGCAGATGCGAATTGCTTCAAATTAACACCAACTCTGACCGTTCTTAAGGATGAATTGACCATGAGATGGACGCTTGATGTTGCCTTCCAACTCCGCTGGGATGCGATGCATGCTTGGAGCGATGGAGCATTTACACCATCGATCAAAATCTATGATGAAGCCCAAGACGTTGGTCTAGGGGGGACATATCTTACTGCAGTCAACTGGTCAACCCATACCCGTCTTGAGTTGACGATTGACTCAATTTACGATCGTGTTGCCCCATTCGGTGTTCTTGATGAGGGAATTTTGTCCCTCCACATCAACGATTTTGCTGATATCGATGTTATCACAACGCACCACAATACTGGGCAACCCGTACTGAACATTCCATTTGACAGTCGGATGCATTACAATCTCTCATCGTTCGGAATTCGGCACCATGCGACTCAGGAATCCATCGATAGTGATGGTCTCAGCCGAAATCGTTTGATTGTCAATCAATCAACATTACCCCAAGGAGAAGGTGAACTGAACATTGAGTTGACTGGAACGGTGTTTGAGGTGATGAGTCCGATCGTTATCGAAATCGTTCTCGACTCCCAATCGCCTACCGTTTCGGTTGAACCAGGAACCTTTTCCAATTTGGATTCATTACAAATCAACAACATTCCGGTTCAAATCACCATTCAAGACGACTTTGGTGTACCAAAAGAAGGCGTTGAGCTGCATTGGTGTTATGTTCGAGGAGGGGTTGTCGTGCAAGCATCACGCACATCGATTTCAATGCAACATGAGGGCACAGCCGACACTGCATCTTCCTTTTCTGCTGTTCTTGATATTGAATCTCAAGGAGTTGAATTCGAAAAGAGCGATCGACTGAGCGTTTGGTTCACTCATTCCGATCGAGCAGGAAACCTTCTTTCAGGTCAAGGAACAGAACCGTCTCCATTGGATGTGTACATCGTTTGGATGGCCTATGAACCGACGCCGATGTCCATCGTATCAACGCCGTATCGGCCTGTTCTTGGTGAAATCATTTCGATTGAATTTACATTGGAAAACATGGGCTTCCTTAACGGTACAACCGATGTTTATCTTCTTGATGCGGATGGGCTGCTTCTTGGCAATACAACGTTCACGCTTGAACCCGACGAGAGAGAAAGCGTTGTCTGGACCGTTGAAGCTTGGAAAGTTGGCCGTCTTGGCATGGTGATTCAACTGGATGACGAGACTCTCTTGATTCCAGTTCCTCTTGCCGATGTGATTGCTGGAGATACTGATGCTAAGTCTTCGAATTCAGAATTAGGTCTCAACATCCTTCTCGTTCTTCTTGCAGCAGGGGCCGTTGTCGCATCGATCCTTATGCGCAAACAACGAATCAAGTCATTGTACGACGAGTACGATTATTTCGAAGAAGAGGACCTTGCCCCACCTCGGCCTGCTGGTTTGGATGATACTGACCAAGAGGAATAGTCAAGAAGAAGACCATCGAGCGTGACATACGTGCCGGGGTTCCCGAGCGGTCAAAGGGGGTGGACTCAAGATCCTCTGCGTAATGCTTCGCAGGTTCGAATCCTGCCCCCGGCACCA
>PBMQ01000003.1 GCA_002722615.1 Methanobacteriota archaeon
TTTCCATTTCTCAAATACACCGTAGTGACGTTGTTTTGTGCTGGATGGGGCGCTTATTTCCTGTGGTTTTACTAAACTGACAAACCTGCCATAACCTAGAAGAAGACAGAATCATTCCGTGGTTACAATGGACATTGAAACAGCAGCAAACGTTGGCGAGGCCGTTAGCGGTATTGCCATCTTGTTTACGCTTCTGTTTAGTCTCCGTCAAATGAAACACTGGAACGAGAATCGGCGCTATGAAATCGGTCGTGATCTTGCGGCTCACATGAACAATCCTCTGGTTCATCGAGGCTTCTCTGTAAGCACCACCAAACTTCACGATGAACTCACCCCCCAAGAGCTCGCAGCATTGTCTCGTGAGGAAAAAGATGCAATGAATGCCCTCATGATTGGCATGAACAATATCGGCGTTCTCGCCAAAAACGGTCACCTCTCTATGGATTTGGTTGATGACTTCTGTGGTGTTTACGTCCGAATGTTTGCAAGTCGTTGGCGCCGCGTGATTCAGATTTTCATGATGGTCAACATCTCAAAACATGAAGAACAGGTCGATGGAGTTTGGTCTGGATTGTATTGGTTGCTTGACAGGTATGTTCCGCTTGATGCAACTGCTGTTGTCTAAGTTCGATAAGGTTGAAAGTCCAATTTTCCTTTTCAGTGTGGGGGATAAGTATTTGATGCATTTCGAATAAAACACAAAACATGGCAATCAATATGCAAGAGAGCCGAACTGCCCGTTTTGGAACACTTTGTACACTGTATTTTTCTCAAGGTGTCCCTTGGTTCTTCATCGCTACTGCTCTTGTAACATTTCTTGTCGATGAAAACGCGATGACTGATGATGAAAAGTTGGTTCTTATTTCAATGGGAATGCTTCCTTGGATTGCCGGTAAACTTATTCTCGGACCGATGATTGATCGTTTTCAGTTCCGTTCAATGGGGCGACGTCGACCTTGGGTTTTGATTTCCCAACTCGGAATGGTAATTACTATCGCAGCATTCTTGATCATCGACGATCCTGCAGACGATCTCAAAACCCTGGGTCTCTTTTTCCTCATTCACAACATCTTTGCGGCGCTTCAGGATGTAAGTGCTGATGCGTTAGCAGTCGAAGTCTTACCCGATGAGGAAATACCACTTGCAAATGGATTGATGTTCGTTGCAAAGGGTTTTGGAGCGATGTTTGCAGTCTTGGTTTTGGGCGGAATTCTTCTCGACTCAGGTTTCCAATCAGCACTCTATGTTCAACTCCCTGTTCTTCTTGTCATCATGCTCATTCCACTCTTCGTTAAAGAAAAAGAGGGCGACCGATTCCTCCCTTGGAGCCAACAGGTTGGGGAATCAGCTGAACCTTCGGACGAGGAGATCATGAAATTTGGAGAGATTGTGAGCGGCTTCAAGGTTGCAATCTCCGATTCAGCAGCCCGTTGGGCACTTCTTCTGTGCACCGTCATGTGGATCGGCGGGGGTATGGGCACAGGAATGGGTATCATTGATTTCCAATGGGAGTTCCTTTTCGTTGATGAATTGAATTGGGAGGCTCAAGATTATCTTGATACTAAGGCGCTACCTGTTTTCCTCTGTACGATGCTTGGTTTCCTCGTTGGTGGATTTGCTGGGTCAAAATTTGGGTCGCGAAAAGTTCTCACTTTCGCAGTTGGTGCAGGGACCGTGCTAACGGTCCTATGGTCGCTCAGCCGCTCGAATTGGGATCAGCAATCGTTCATGACAGGAGCTTGGTTGTTCTGGACGTTCGTCTGGGCGATTGTAGGGGCGAACCTCTTGGCGCTTCTTATGTCCTTGACCACCAAGGAACTTGGAGGAACACAATTTTCAATCTACATGACATTGATTAATGTTGGAGCATTTGCTGGAAATGCACTCTCCCCACAAGTTCTTGACTTGGTCGATCAGAATTATGCTAATCTTTTTCTTGTTGGAGCCCTCTTCCAAGGACTCGTTTTGGCTGTCCTCTTGAAGATGGGCAGTAGTCTTGAAACGACGGAATCATCTCCTCCAGAAAGTATCGCCATCACAACTGAATGATTGAGTCGTATGGATCTAGAATCAGCAGCAAATATTGGAGAGGCCTTGAGTGGCCTTGCCATCATGTTCACACTCCTCTTCGGTATTCGTCAAGTCATGGAAGTGAATCGAAATCGACGCTATGAGATTTCACAAACGATTGCACAATCGTTGGAGAACCCATTGGTTCAGCGAGGCTTTGCAACGTTTGGTGCCATGATCAAACATAATTCGACACCAGAAGAGTTGATGGCTCTTCCGAGAGAACAAAAGGACGCATCGAATGCTGTCATTGTATTGATGGCGAATCATGCTGTCATGACCTATCATCGAAATCTTTCTTTTGATTTAGTCTACTCTTTTTACAATGGTTACCTTTCTCTGATCGGGCCAAGTTTGCGACGTATGATGCAAGTGGCCGAAATGGGATACATCATGCATGAGGATAGTGCTGTATCAGAAGATGAAGGTATGGGAACATTCCACTGGGTGTTATGGCTTCTAGATCGATTGGAAGAACACCACAAGGCTGACGAACACAAGCCTCATCTTACGCAAGCGAACTGGAAGCCATGATGCTTCTCGTTGTTGTTGAGTTTATTCCTCTTCTTCGAGGGCTGCAGTGAGTTCTGATAGGTCGATTCGGTTGTCATCGTTGGCATCCAATGCCTTGATGATCATCGAAACTTGTCCAGGGGAAAGGGTGCTACCAAGATGTTGCATAAGTCCCTTGTACAATTCTGGACCATTGATTTCTCCGTCATCGTTGGTATCGATGGATGCAAAGATGTCGCTTGCGCTCTGATTGCTCTCTTTCATTGCATTCTTTAGGTTGGAAATGGCCTCGTCAACGCTCCATGTTTCATCTTCTGACATACTTGTCTGTCGAATCGTATGTTGAATAAATGTTCCGAACAAAGACTTGCCTCCACGTTGTGTCGATGTTGTTTTATGTATGGAATCAAGAGTCCGTGTTGTAGGTTGGCATTCATGAGGGGACAAGTTTTCTTGGTTCTGCTCTTGGTTGTGAGCGTTCTTGCACCCTTGCCTGCGAATGCCCAAGGTCGAGCGATGGAATTCAACATCGAAGTGTCACGGTATGATTGGCTTTCGAATGAGACCGTGCCCATGGATGTTCAATTGAAGAATGCCCCGTTCAACACGAACTTTACCCTTGAGTGGACATTGATGGACGCTAACGATTCCGTAGTACTGAATGGCACGAAACTGTTCAAAGCATCTGGTACAACCACATCCATTGTGGTTGAACTCAAGCACTTCTACAGCAACGAACACTTTTACACCTTCAATGCAGAAATCTACGACGAATCGGGTTCACTTTTGGTTGTGGATGAGCGATCATTTACTATGTTTCAAAATCGAATGATAGCTCCAATCGGAAACTTGCTCGCATTCGGTGATTCATTGAGTGACATGGGGAATGCAAAGGATTCAGTCCTTAATGTGCCAGATGTTCCCCCTTACTGGCAAGGTCGATTTTCAAATGGTATGGTCTGGATTGAGTACTTATCACAAGCCTATGGTGTGACAACGACTCATGGTTCTGGAACGCAGTCTGGTGACAATCGAGCATTTGGGGGTGCACAAACCGGTGCTGGCTTTTCCTACTTGCTGTTGCCAAATGTAGGATCTCAAATCACAAGTTATCTCGCCAATGTCCAATCGAATTTTGCTCCAAACGATGTAGTTTCGCTTTGGGCAGGAGGGAATGATTTCCTGTATGGAACAGCGAATGCCGACACCATTGCAACCAACATGGAAAGTCACATTCGACAACTTGAGGCAGCAGGTGCGAGTACGTTCATCATCCCCAATTTACCTCCATTGGAAAAGACACCAGAAATTCTCAGTAGAAGTCAAAACCAGCAGCAGAACATTGCCTCTGAGGTTGCAACATACAACAGCAAACTCGCAACATTGGTGAGTAGCCTTCAATTGGAACTCGGCATTGTTGTCTACTCTGTTGACGCCTATTCAATCTTCAATGATATTATTGCCAACAAAGAGGCATTGGGTCTTGTCAATACACAATCTTCTGCATGTTCTGGTGGTGCTGGATTGCTTCCACTGCCCATTTGCAACAACGGAGATCCAGTCGTATCCAATGTGGATGAATACATTTTCTTCGACAAGGCTCATCCAACCCGAGCCATGCATCAATACATCGGCCGCTTTGCCATCGAATCCATCGGCCAAGCGGATACTGATGGTGACGGAATCATCGACCAAATGGATGTCTGTGAATGGACGATGGATGTGTCAACTGTCAATGCTTCTGGTTGTTCTTGGGATCAACGCGATGATGATGGCGATACGATCGTGAATGCTGATGACCAATGTCCTGGGACGATGGCTGGAGTCGTTGTTGATGAGGATGGTTGTTCAGATGCTCAGAAAGATTCTGATGGGGATGGATTGAACGATGCTATCGACCCGTGCAAGAACAGTCCGAACTTGATTGATTATGATCAGGATGGTTGTTCGGATTCAGAAGACTGGGATGATGATAGCGATTCTGTTGCAGACTTTGAAGACAATTGCCCAAAAGGAATCATTGGAGTGCATGTCCACGACCTTGATGAGGATGGATGCTCTGATGTTGAAGATATGGACCTCGATGGAGACGGCCTTGCAAATGTGGATGAAGATTTGATTGGAACCGATAAACGTCATCCGGATTCTGATGGTGATGGATACAAAGACGGTATTGATGCATTTCCTCTTGATTCTTCAGAGTGGCTGGATTCGGATGGTGATGGTTGTGGTGACAACGCCGATGAATTTCCTTTCGATGAAACCGAGTGCAAAGATACGGATGAGGATGGTCGAGGTGACAATGGTGACGTCTTCCCTGCTGATGAGGCAGAATGGGCGGATACGGACCAAGATGGATTTGGGGACAACAGTGATGACTGTCCATCCGAGTTTGGTCTATCTCTCCTCCCTTTGGGCTGTCCTGATCGTGATGGCGATGGTGTTGCAGATTCGATTGATGTCTTCCCCAACAATTCTGATGAATGGTCGGATGAGGATGGTGACGGTTACGGAGACAACATCGATGTGTTCCCTCAAAATGCAAGTGAATGGATGGATACGGACAACGACTCGTTTGGCGATAATGCGGATGCATTTCCACTCAATGCATCCGAATGGTTTGACTCCGACGGCGATGAGGTTGGAGACAACATCGATGCTTTCCCTCTTGATTCCTCAGAATGGCTTGATTCTGATAGCGATGGATGTGGAGATAACGTTGATGTTTGGCCCTTTGATGCCACCGAATGCTACGATCGAGATTTCGATGGGGTAGGTGATAATCAGGACGTTTTCCCTGACAGTGCACTTGAATGGCTTGATTCAGATGGAGATGGTCTTGGCGATAATGCGGATGTTTTCCCATTTGACAAGGAAGCAAAGTACGATACGGATGGAGACGGTGTACCTGACTCAACCGATTTGTTCCCTCGAAATTCCGGTATGGATTCGTTCCTTGACATCGGCTGGAGAATAGGTCTTGTTTTACTGGGAATTTGTGGCCTAATTTTGTTCATTCAAAGGCGAAATGGGACGGTTTCAGACGACAAAGAATGGAACCATGAATCCATGCCTGATGAGGGAATTGAGCAGTTCAACAGACCTTCAATGGCTCCTTCTCTTGACAACTTTGAGTGAATTGGCCATTCCGTAAGGTCATTATGTGGATGCAGGTAGGGCTGTGCATGCGCACAAAAGCGATTCTCCTCGCATTGTTGATGGCAACGGTTTCCTTATCAGGCTGCTTTGGTGAAGAAGAGGTCGTTCCTGACCTTGTTGTTGAAGAGGAAGAGCAACCTCGAATCTTCGTTACTGACAAGACCGGAGCCTCCCTTGACATGACTCCTCTTGAGATGACCTTTCAGTTTAGCGACGTTGGTGAGACAGGGAAAGAACCGAGCATTGGAATTACTTCCAGCGGTTGTGTTTTCTTTATCGCGATGGAGAAGGTCATGCGATCATGCGATGGTGGGCAATCGTGGGAGGAAACTCAAGACCCGATCCAATGCTCTCCGACAACCAGTGACCCATACGGTTGGGTCGACCCAATCACTGACCGTGTTTTTGGTGTCCAAATGATTGGCTTAGAAACCTCATGGATTTGTTGGAGTGACGATGATGGTGAAACATGGATGGGTAATCCTCACGACTCTGGAACAACTCCACTCAATGATCACATCAAACTGGCGAGTGGTCCTTGGACTGATTCAGGTTACGGTGCGTTAGGACAATTCACAAGTGGGTTTTACGAAACTGCAGTGTATTATTGCTACAACAAACTCGCAGGTATCTTTTGTTTCACTAGTTTTGATGGTGGTGCAACGTTCGAGACAGGTGGACAAATCATCGGACTTGCAACAACCAACGGCGGCCTCCATGGAGCAATCTCCACAGCACCTGATGGCACAGTGTATGTTACGCCCCGTGTGGCCACACCAACGGTTATCGTTTCCAAGGATAACGGATTTTCATGGTTTGAGCGGTCGATGGGTGAGGATGTAAGTACGCCAAACCCTCGGAAAAATTCTGAAGTCTCTGCCGACACTGATTCGAATGCATACCACGTTTGGACAGGAGCTGATGAAGGCATCTACATGTCCCGTTCCATTGACTCAGGTGAGACATGGGAACAAGAAAGCATTCGAATCTCACCTGCAGGTGTAATCTCAACAGTGTTCCCGCAAACCGATGCGGGTGATCCTGGCCGAATTGCGATTACCTATTTGGGAAGTGAAAATACTGAAATGCTAAACGAATCCGATCTCGATGGAAATCCTTGGAATGGAAACGCACACTATGCTCCAAACAATGCAACCTATCACCTTTACATTACCTACAGCCTCAATGCATTGGATGAAAACCCAATTTTCCATACCTATCGCGTGACTGATGACCCTGTTCAAGTTGGTTCTATCTGTTTGAATTCTGGTGATTGTCGAGACATTGGTGGCTCAAACCGAAACCTGCTTGACTTCAATGATCTTCACATCGATCGTCAAGGACGTGTTTATGTCGCTTTTGCAGATGGATGCACAGGTGACTGTGCAACCAATCCAAATGCTACAGCATCCGATTCAAGGGATGGTCGAGGAGCGGTTTATTATCTCGCAAGCGGTCCAAGTCTGTATGTTGCAGATGGTGAACTTCAACCGTTGTTCTGATGAACATCAGGCAACTGCTGAGACCGTTTGCCCGTTTAGTTTGATCGATTGCATGATAGCCTTGAAATCGATTCGAGCTTGGGCAATGCGTGCTTTGCATTCTCTGATACGAGCCTTGTGAGCCTCCTTTCGTCGCCTCCATGCATCTTTCGATTCCTTCTTTCGCTCGGACTTCGCAACCTTGTATTCATCGCGTCGCTTCATCAATTCTGAAAACCCTTTCCTTAATTGTTGAACGCATTGAGAGAGTTTGTCTTGCAATTCTAGGGAAACCTGATCTCCTTTCGTATTTGTCTCAATGGCTGTCTTCATGCGTTTTGATTCGATTGACTTAGCCGGAATTCGGTGCAGATCTTTGGTCATTCCAAACCATGATGCAACCTTAATCCACCATTTTGATGGATCCCAGTGATACCACTTGTGTCCGTTTCGGTAATCCGCTTGAAATGTGTGATGGAAATTGTGGTAGCCTTCTCCGAAGGTGAAAAACGAGAGCAACGGGGAATCTCTTGATGTGTTTGCTGTTGAATACGGTTGTGTGCCCCATGTGTGTGCTGCAGAGTTGATGAGGAAGGTTGCATGGTGGACGATGACGACCCGAAGGAATCCGCCGTAAATCATACCGCCGAGGAAACCGTGTGCTCCTCCAAGAGCGAGGAATCCAACCACTCCTGGAAGGACAATTCCAACGAGGAATCCAATAAGGAAAATATTGCGGTCTTGCCATGCGAGAATCTTATCGGCTTGCAAATCTTCAACATGCTCGACAATCTCTTCTCCTTGATCGACCATAACCCACCCCATGTGAGCCCACATGAATCCTTTTTTGACCGTGTAAGGATCTTCCTCTTCGTCGGTCTTGAGATGGTGTCGTCGATGGTCGCTGCACCATTTGATGACTGAATTTTGGAATGCAGCAGCTCCAAACAGCGCGTAGAACAATTTCATGGGCCATGCGGCCTTGTGCGTTCGGTGGCTAAACAAGCGGTGATATCCAGCTGTAATGGAAAGCCCACTCGCCAAATAGAATCCAACGAAGATGACTGGTTCAACCCACGAAATTCCGTAATTCAGGCTGTACAAAACAACGCTAATCAGAGCGAGGAGCGGCATTCCGACCAAGAAAGTTGAGTTGATGACGTTAAGGGAATTTCGGTGTTCCATGGCACACCGACTTGGAATTACTCTTTGATGTTGTCTATCTTTTTTTCATACAAAACCTCAATTTTTACATTTTTTGATGAATCCTTACGCTATGTGGCTGAGGTGGTATCCTTTTATATGCGGTTTTTCCGGAATTTAACTGAGGTCTCCCATGGACTATCAACAATACCTCGATGAAATTAATGCTCTCAATGACTACTTCCGTCTTGGAATAGCCATTCTTTTGACGCTTGTAGCACTCTTCCTCGCAAAGTATGCGGTCATCCGTCCATGGTGGAAATTCGTCACATCCACGGATGCTGATTGGGATGATCATTTACACCGCCCCCTCGCAAATCGAACGTATGCTCTAATTTTGGCCGTTAGCTCCCAGTTAACAATACGTTGGATTATGGGAACTTCAAGTACAACCTTCGACACCACAGAGCCAATTTTCGCTGCATTTTACATCATTTTGAGCGCATCGATTCTGAGCGTCTCAATCAAACATCTTATCCCTGTGCTCATGGATCAGTTCAGCGCTCAAGGAAGCGTTACTGTTTCTGGTAGCAACTCCATCATCGTGTTTTTCCTTCGCACGGTCGTCTGGTTCGCTGGTTTGTACTTTGCACTCAATCAACTCGGAATCGAGCTCTTGGGAATTCTAGCCTCGCTTGCAGTTTTCTCGCTAATTATTGGTTTAGCAGTACAGCAGACACTTGGAAACATCGTTAACTCGTTTCTCCTTTCGATCGACCGTCCGTTTGAAGTCGGTGATCGAATTGAGGTTGACGACACATGGGGCTCAGTTGTCTCAGTCGGAATTCTATCGACGAAGGTTCTTGACCGTGATGAGCGTCTTGTTGTCATACCAAACAATACGCTGGTGCAATCGACAATCGTAAATCACGCTCGAGGTGGAGGCGATGGTATTGCCCGCCGTATCGCAATTGTTCTCGATATTGGTGTTGACTATCGAGAGGACATCGATCACGTCAAGTACACACTCCTTCAACTTGCCAAGGAATGNCCATACGTCATCGACAAGCCNGAGCCACGGATCCTACTGCACGAACTCGCCGATTTCGCCAAAATCTTCCGTGTTTACACCTGGGTTGAAGACTACAGTGACGAGTATGTAGCTCGTGATTGGCTACTGCGCAATATCGATGAGCGATTTGGTAAGGAAAACATCAACATTCCATTCCCAACTTCCGTTGAATTGTCCGATAGTGTTTACGAGCAAGCAGAGGTTACCAAGCAACGCACTGCAAAGCGAAAGATGGTTCAAGAGCGCAAGAAACTCGATGAATCTCGAGTCAACGCCCGTAGCGAACTCGAAGTAATTAGTGGCAAACTCAAGGATGCTGAACTTCCCAAGAAAGATAGAGCTGCACTTGAAGAGCGTCAACGCGAACTCAATTCTCTGTTGTCTCAGTTCGATCGTGACGGTAGTTGATGGTAAACGTCATTCCTCGGCGGTGAATTGAAACCTTGGGGGGGCTTCGGAACTTCATGACCGACAGGATTGACCTAACAAATCCTGAGCGTCGTATGCTCCGTGCTATGCTCTCTTCACCCTCAAGTGTGCACACGCTCGAAGAAATCATGAATGCGTGCGATTGGAATGACCAAGCGGTTGCCACAGGAGCAGGTCATGGATTAAGTGACAAAGGCTACGTTACAATACAAGAAAGCGTACGTCGTAGGATTCACGCCGGTCAAGAGGGTCACAATGCAATTTCAAACGGCTTACTTGAAGCTCGACTTTGGTCATGGATCTCTTCACAGGATGAACCGACAATGGCAAAACTCCAAGCCAAATTTGAGCGTCATGAAGCAGGACCTGGTGTTGGTCTGCTGAAGAAACTCGGCGTCAAACTCGAGGGTGGGACATTCACTTGTGAAGATACATCATCACTCAAGTCCGAACTTCAAGCCCGAGAAATGTTTCTTGCCTCTCTTCCCGCTGATGAAGAAGATCTTTCAGAGCGCCTTCTCAAGCATTTCAAAGGTCGAAAAGAATTGGTTGAATTCGTCGAACATCGGACTCGAACTTGGGTTCTGACCGATGACGGCAAAGCCGTGTCTGAGGAAGGACTTGATGAGCGAAAGCAGATCTCAGAAATAACACCTGAACTCCTTCAATCCGGTGAATGGAAAGAAGCAGAATTCCGCTCCTTCGATGTCACACTTGAATCAACAACACCCAGAACAGGCCGTTCTCACCCAATGCAAGAATTGATTGAGCGAATCCGTCGAATCTTCTTGGAAATGGGCTTTTCTGAACTTGTTGACGATTATGTTCAAACGGCTGGATGGAATATGGATGCCCTGTTTATTCCACAAGACCATCCTGCACGTGAGATGCAAGACACCTTCTATCTTGACGACCCAAAAAGCCTCGAGTTGGATCCCGAATTGATTCAGAAATGGAAGGATATTCATGAACACGGAGGCGATACGGGCTCCATAGGTTGGTCCGGTTCGTTCTCAGAAGACGTTTCCAAGCTGGGGTTGCTTCGCACACACACAACAGTGAACACAATTCAACACCTTGCTCGGAATCCAAATGAGCCGTGCCGAGTCTTTTCAGTCGACCGTGTATTCCGCAAGGAAGCGATTGACAGCACACATCTTCCTGAATTCCATCAAATCGAAGGCATCATTATGGAGCCGGGGGCAAATCTTCAGATGTTGGTCACTACCCTCAAGACGTTCTACACAAAAATGGGATATCCAGAAGTGCGTGTGCGCCCAGCATACTTCCCATACACGGAACCCAGTCTCGAAGTTGAGGTCAAGTGGAAAGGCAAGTGGCTCGAACTTGGCGGTGCTGGAATCTTCCGGCCCGAAGTCACAGAACCGCTCGGAATAACCTCGCCTGTTTGTGCATGGGGTATGGGGCTTGAACGTCTTGCAATGCTCGTTCTCGGTCTGGATGATATTCGCCAGTTGTACATTTCCGATCTCGAATGGTTGCGCAATCAACCCTTGATATGACGGCTCAAGGATAATAAACCAGTGTGACAACCTATGNCTATGTCACAAGGCATGCATTTGTCAAACACAGAAACTGTACCAGGTAAACTCATCACCGCATCATTCGGTCTCGTCCAAGGATCTACAGTCCGTGCGAAGAACGTCTTCAAGGACATCGGTGCTGGATTTAAGAACATGGTTGGCGGCGAATTAAAAGCATATACAGAATTGCTTCAAGAAGCTCGAAACGAGGCCCTTCAACGCATGATGATGGATGCACAATCACGCGGAGCAAACGCCATCGTCAACGTCCGATTCGCAACATCCGCTGTATCAGGCGGTGCTGCTGAATTGTTTGCGTATGGAACTGCAGTAACTGTTCAATGAGGCGGTCTCTTGGAACCNATCATNATCTTCTGGATTGCTATCGGGCTGTTTTTCAGTTTCGGTCCAACCCTGGGTTCGTGGCTTATTGGGAATTGGCATCAGGGTCGAATCATCGGTAAACTTGCAGCGGAAGAGAAAGCACTGAACGATTCAGGTGCTGCCCACCCAGTCAGCAACCTATCGACGCCAAGTCGAACCGACAACATCGAAACTTCAATGTTGGTCATGACAAGCATCTCTGTTGGTCCTTCATGGTGGCAGATGATGCTTGGTGGTTGGAAAAATTTCTTTGGTGGCCGAATTGAATCCTACGACAAAATGCTTGGCTATGGTCGTCGACGTGTCCTTCACGACATGCGTAAAGAAGCACTTCAGGCTGGATACGATGAGATCATCAACGTCCGTGTTGAGACGTCAATGGTGACAAAGAAGTCCAAAGGCGATGACAAGACCGCAGGTTACGAATTCATTGCATACGGCACTGCAATCAAGTACAGTAGGTCCTAAAGTTAAGTAGTAAACCATTCCCCTAGTGTACTGGGGAACACCTATGGGAAATGAAAAATTGATAGCTGGCGCAGTAATGATTCTATTGAATTTAGTTGTACTAGCNCCGATCGCAACAAGTATGGTTGAAGACGCAGTTGATGACAACTTCGAGGTCTATCCATACGATTCAGCATGTGCTGACTCAGACTGTACAACTGCAGAAGCAGATTGGGCAACGTCTACATCCGAACGCACCTATTACGCTTGGAACCTGACNAACCTCGATGCTGTTATGGCAGGAGAAGAAGCCGAATACGAAAAANTTGGACCGTTTGAGTACGATATTACCTACACTCGAAATATTATTGACTTCGATAAGGATGCTGGTACGCTCACTTACGATGAATCCAAGGTATTCACATGCTCTGAAACGTCTCCAAACGACTGCAACACCATGATCACGCAACTCAACATTCCGTTCCAACCTCAAGTTGTTGGAGCAACTGGATTGGCCATCAATGGTGTCATGGATGCTACCAAGGCTGGATTTACAGCAGGTGTCATGGCCATTGAATTGGAATCCTTCTCCGCAGCAAAGAAGACTGCAGAAGACCTTGAGATGTCCTACATGGGTATCCAAGCAGGTGCCGTTACAGGTGGTCCTGTTGATGCAGCCAATGCGTCAACAATGATTGCTACTGGATGGTATGATGCATATGACGCATACTTTGCTGCTATCAATGGTTCAGGATTGAACAATATGCCAGGCTTCCCTCCTACAGTAACGTACACACAAGCCATTCAAGGGCAACAGCAACAAGAAGCCGCAGCAGGTGTTAACGACGCCGGAGTAACATTTGCAGGCAACGCCTCAATGGGTGATTTCTCCGCTGCTATGGATTCTGCAACATGGATCACCGGCGAAGATGCATCCTTGACCAGCATGAACGGTGTTCTCCTTTTGGCTGGCCACTGTGATGCAATGCCAACATCTGCTTACGACTATGCCTCTGTATCTGCCGACCTTGCGAACAGTCCCGCGTTTACAACCGGAGTTTTGCAAAGAGCAGGCGTTTGGGGATTCTTGAACCCAACCGATATTAACGCTACAATTGCGATGGACTTCGCAGTATGCTATGGTGTCGCAGGAACCTTCTCTCAGATCAACGGCGGAGCCGATGANGANTGGATGACAGACCCAACAGCCGTTGATGCTTCGACTCGAATCATGAACTATCTCGGTGTCGATATTGACAACACTGTTGCAATGGGTCTCCTTCTTGGAGGACAAGGAACAGACCAGCCAACAGGTATTCTTGCAACCAACGAAGCTGGAAGTTCCTTCGGACTTGCGACCTTCATGGGAATGGATGCTCCTGATGCAATGGCTGCGTACGGCCTTGATGCAACTCAATACGGCGCAGTTGCGACATGGGTTGGTAGCTGGCTAGCCAGTGTTTCCGAACTACCAATGGCTCTCCTAGGTGGAACAGGTACCATAACAGCAGAACAATTCGTTAATGTTACATTTGGTGACGCTGATCCAGTCAACGGAGGATACCTAGAACGAAGTCTCAATCTTGGTGGTGCCTGGGGAACATCTCTCATACCTGCATCAGAAGGTGCTCCTTCGATTGCACTTGATGCTGCAGTTTCCGGAAACATTCTGTACGGCCCACTCGGACTCACAACCTCTGAAGGCGCTGGCTTCTTCCTGTTTGGAGAACTCATGGGCGAGACACCTCCGCTCAACATGAGCAATACTCCGCCAACCCTTGAAGAAGGAGGAGTTCAAATGCCTTGGAACACATCAACCGTAGCCACATTTTACAATGTTGATGAAAATGCTGCGAACGCAATTCGAACGCTCATGATGAATGTCATTTACGGAGACTTCGTCCCGAATACTCTCCTTGTAGACACATACCAAAGCAGCGGTGAGTACATGACTATGCCACTCAACAATTGGCTTTACGGTTGGAGAGACCCAGTTGGAGCAATCCTCGCTGGTAATGCTTCAGATCCGACGCTTGGATGGGCCAAGTTGGAAACAAACGAAACATTCTATGGTTCAAATGGCGTTTCAACAGGACCTGCATCGGTCTATGTCATGTGTACAGGCCACAACCCTGATTGTGAGAAGGGTGAAGCTGTTTCAGAAGACGGTTCAGAATACCTTTCATGGCGAAACATGGAGATGATGAATGGAACATATGGTCTTGTAACAACACAATCACTAGCAGGAACAACTGGTGGCTTCCTAACTGGCAGCGGAGACTTGGTTGATGCTGGTGGCTATGCTGTAACATCCGTTGAATGCGATGGTACGGGTGAAATTAAGGGAATCCCAGTGGACGAATGTTCTGCATCTGTGAATGCTACGGGTAATCCAATCACTGCGAAATTGGTCAAGCAATTTTCACTTCTTGACGCCATGACACCGGCGCTCCCAGTTTACTTCGGAGCCGATATCACAATGCAGTCGGAGCAACTTTCCGGACTTATCATCGCAGGTGCTTCGACTTCGACCTTCTACCTCGACACACGAACTGGAACCGATCTTGCATCGACTCCAACAATGGATGACTTGCAACCTGTATTCCAGATTGTTCAAGGATCAGAGATTGAAGATGACGATGCTGAAGACATGGAAAGTGCTATCGTCCAGAATCAAGAATTCATGGGCTGGTGGATGAACTTTGACAATGGCTTCGATTACGTCGCATTGCTGCTGTACATCGGCGGTGTTGCTCTGATTGTCATGCACTTCGTCATGGCCGGTCAGAAAGAAGACGAAATGTTTGACTAAGGTCTTAGAACGCCCCCATAGTCTTAAATCGCTCCACAAGGAGCGTGAGGTATGGATAAGCGTGCGAAGATAACAATCCTGGTTGGCATTGGTGTCTTTCTTTTAGGCATCATTGGAATGGTTATTGGTGCTGTCGGCGTGGGCGGAATTGAGAAATCAACCCAGTTCACACTNGAGGATGTCACCAATGGAACGATTGAGATTGCCGATAAAGACGGCCTTGGTGACGTTGGCGTGACCTTTTGGGCCAAAGGCACGTATGTCGATGATGACGACAACGGCATCTGGGATGTNTGTGAGTCGGTAGTAATCACCGTGACCGAGAATCCAGATGTTAGTGAAGTATGGGCAGAAGGCGCTTCAACAATGAACGGAGACTTCTACTCAGAGGTCAAGTTTGACTATGACCGAGCAGGAACATCGAGTTGCGATTCAGATATGGGGAATAGAATTTTTGATCGGAAAGGGTATGCCAAAATTGGTCGAGCCTGCTANGGTTGTCTCGAAGGCACATTTTCTTTTGAATCCAACACCAATGTTTCTGTTACTTATGATGACAAACTCGGTGAAGAAGTAGGTGAAGATATTGGTTTAATCCTCATCGGATTCCTTGGTGGGTCTGGGGCTTTATGTTGCGGTGTTGTCATCACTGCGATTGGAATAATTCTTATCTTTACGTTGAAGGATGACGCTCCCGTGATGATGTCAGTAGGTTCCGATGGAAGCTATGTCATGAACACTACTCCACAAGGAGCGGTTGGTGTTGGAATAAGTCAAAACATTTCTCAGGTAACTTCATCCTCAGTCGTGACTGAACAAATGACCAAAGCTGAACCGTATCAATTCCCGTCCACAGATCAAACAGAGGAACCAACTTCAGCGACCCCAGAGTCAGAAACAAAGGTCGAGCCGTTTGAGTTCAAACCAGAGTAATCACTCTTCTTCGTCCTGGTAAAGAAACACATTGCATGCAGGGCATGTGAACGATGAAGGGCGACCTCCTTCCAATTCAGTAACGGTTCCGCATGGTCCACAAAGAACGGTTGTTCTTTTGGGTTCGTCGAGTGTTACGTCAACCCTGTACATGATACGATTGGCATCAGGCAATTGCTCCGCACTTGGAGCCCATGCAGCAATGTCCTTTTCGCTCATGGTTTGCTGACTTGGCGTACTCATTCCAACAACAAAGAGGAGTACACCAGACACACCGATAACTGCTCCCATCGAGAGTACGCCTCCAACAGAGAGGAATGCTCCGAATACAATGCAAATCATCCCCGATAGAATGAGGTTTTCTCGCACGTTGCGAACCATTGGACTCACCTAGTTGAGGACGTCTGAGAGTGTTTTCGCAACACGTACGATTGCATTTGAGGGCATAGCACACAATCCAATTCGAATGCCACCGCGAAGCGGTACTAAGTAAACGTGCTGTTGTGCACAGGCTTCTGTAATGCTTTCTGGATTCTCATGCTCAAGCCAAGCAAAAAATCCATCATGAGTGGGGTTGATTGGAACACCGAACTGTTCACAGGCTTCAACGAATGATTTCCTCCGAGCCGTTAGAAGATCTTGCAGTCTGTCCCGTTCAGAGGACCATGCTTCTGCAGTCTCTTCGTTTGCATGGAGTTGGGCAGCAGTATACTGCAGAATACGAGGTGCTGCTGACCACGTTTGACGGCCGGTTGTACCAAAGATGTCTCGTAACCTGTCTGTAACAGCATGATCAGGATGAATACAGATCAATGCTCCTGTCCTTAATCCATATGCTGTATGGGATTTGGAGAGTGACAAGGCGTATGTAATCAGGAAGTTCTCCGGCCATGGCGTTCCATCGTCCATGGTTTCTCGAATGGTCTGGCCCCATCCGTGTGGTTCATCAGCGTAGAGACTGTATGCTGTGTCGAGAAGGAGTGTATGGCCTACTTCTGGATGCTTTGCTGCACTTGCCATCATGATGTCTAGAGCAGCACGTCGACCCATTGGACTCATCGTCAAGCCGGTTGGATTGTGAGCAGGGTCGTTCAACCAAACCATGACTGATGTCTGTTGCTGTGCCAGTCGTTCAACCGTTTGTTCAAACTCTTGGTCTGCAAAGAAAGGGTATTCGCTCTCATCCTTTGGGAGCAATGACCATGTCTCCATTTCGAGGCCACAGCCTTTCAGGAAACCTGCGTAAGGACCCCAATGGCGGTCACGAAGTAAAATCGCTTCGCCTCGCTCGCAGAGATTATTGGCAGCTAGGAAAAGCGCTCCAGAACCTCCAGGTGTTGCAGTTGATACAAAGTTGAATCCGAGTTCCTCAAGTTCAGTTCGATGCTCACCCAGTGCTAAGGAGATGCTCAAATCGAGGAAATCTGGTAGNCCCTTCAAAGGCGCATAGGATGCAAACTCAAGGGCAGGGGCTTGTCGAAGCATTTTGTCCACGACATCGTTAATGGCCAGGCTTCCATCATCTTCGAGAAGAAGACCAGCAGTTCCGTTAATTGCATCATGTCCTTCTTCCTTTGCTTTGAGATATCGTGCGTACCATCCGAAAATGGTATCGTTCCCTCTACGCGTAGACGCAAGTGCATTCACAAGATATGCCCCAGGTACTTCGTCCATGCCCAGCCCAAGCCGGATGACCTCTTGACCTTGATGGATTCAACCGTTTCCTTCATGAAGGGGATGGGAATGGCATGACAAGGCCAACGTAGCATAGCTGGTAGTGCGCCTGATTTGTAATCAGGCGGTCGGGGGTTCGAGTCCCTCCGTTGGCTCCACCAAAGCATCCAATAAGAATACTCAAACCGTTGAAGCGTCTGGTACACGCATGAGCGCTGCTCGACTCGATGGAAAAGCATGTGCTGCTGATTTAGAAGAGCGATTGAAGCAACGCATAGGCGCATGTTCTGTCCAACCACATCTTGCAGTAATTATCGTAGGAAGGGATCCTGCATCTCATGTCTATGTGAACAACAAGATTCGTTCCTGTGAACGTCTTGGAATTCGATCGACCCATGTTGAACTTCCTGANGATACAAAAGAATCAGTTGTTGCCGATTATATCCGTTCGATGAATGAGCAAGATGACCTTCACGGTATTCTGATTCAATCACCATTACCCAAACACATGGACGAAGAAGCATTGACTGAATTGATTGATCCACGAAAAGATGTTGACGGTTTCCATCCCATTAATTTGGGTCGATTGGTTCAAGGTCGGAGTGACGGTATGGTACCGTGTACACCTTCTGGAGTCATGGAGATGCTTCGATGGGCTAAGGTCGACATGACTGGGAAAAAGGCAGTCGTTCTCGGACGCTCGTTCAACGTAGGAATGCCGCAAGCCCTCTTATTGGCGGCTCGAGGTGCTGACGCTACTGTTACAGTAGTTCACTCACGGACAAAGGATGCGAAATCAGAATGTCTGCAAGCAGACATCATTGTAGCAGCCGTAGGTCGCCCTGAGATGGTTCAACCCGATTGGGTCAAAGAGGGAGCTATCGTAGTCGATGTAGGCATCAATCGAATTGAGGATTCCACGCGTGAACGTGGTTGGAGACTTGCTGGTGATGTTCATCCCGATGTTGCCTCCACTGCTTCCCTTCTATCTCCAGTACCTGGTGGTGTTGGACCAATGACAGTAGCAATGCTGATGGCAAATACGGTCACAGCAGCAGAACATTTGAGTTCATGATGTGAGGGTTATGGAGCAACGAGCACCTCGAACTGCTGCCTTTGCTTCAACAGTTGTTACAATGTCTTTGATCGCATTACTTCTGAATTCGTTTCTTGGCAAGTACCCTGGTCGAGAAGGTCAACGCGTTCTCTTTCAACCACTTTTTAGTGGATTCTTATCAGGTACAAAAGAGAATTATTGGGCTTCAACAGGTTGGTCACAGCAAGAATGGATTTGGCTCATCCTAACCATTTGTCTTGGCCTCATTGTGATATGGGGCAGAAGTGAAAGGCCAGTACCTGAACTTCCACAACGCCGTTCCGTTGAAGAGCAGATAGCAGATTTTGAATCGGCCTCAACACCTGTGGCTACCCGACAAACCAGAGAAGTTACAGAAACGACGTCGTCGATCATATCGTCCATTGTTGGTGAGAAAATGTCTGTTGATNNACAACGGGTCGAATCTGCTACGGCTCTTCTTTCAAGTGGGGAATTGGGCTCATATGCTGCTTCTGTGGTGTCTGAACGGAACTCAGATATCGAATCACGAACGTTTGAATCCGAACTTCAACCACAACCGGAAAAAGAGATTGTTCAAGAGAATCGTGACTTTGTATCCGATGGCCCAGCCTACATTCCTTTGCCGGGTANGGAAGACCATGTAGAGCCTGCGCAACCAATTCGAACTCCTGATTTGGAATTTGTTTCTGACGGTCCCGCACAAATCCCATTACCTGATCTTCCAGATTTTGATGATGAGCCTGCTTTGAGTGCCCCTTTACTGCCTTCATTGGATGACTTGTTTGAGCAAAACGCGGCCATTCCTGAGATGCCTAATTTGGACGATTTGTTTTGAAATTGGATGGAGAGATTCAAAACAGTGGACTGGAAGGCGGAGATGATGTGGACTTCCTCATTCGATTTGCATTGCCATACCACTCACAGTGATGGTTCCCTTTCTGTCGATGATTTGGCGGAGGAAATGGCAAAACAACAGGTGCGTGTTTGGTCACTGACAGACCACGATACCATTGCTGGATGGGATGAGGCGAAATCAGCAGCTGAAAAGCGGAACATTCGNTTCGTGCCGGGCGTTGAATTAACCTGTGATGTTGAGTTACCGTGGGATGATAGAATCCTCGAAGCAAGTTCAAGAAATCGTCCACCTTCATCGTGGCATCTCCTTGCCTATTTTCCATACGAACCGAATGCAGAGGGATTGAAGAAATTTGAAGAATGGCTTTCTCCTTTTCACGATGATCGTGTCCCCCGTATGTTGGAAATCATCGACAAAGTCAACGCTTTTGGAATGAAAATCGATGCAGAAGATGTACTCTCCCGTGCAAAGGGAAGCGTAGGCCGACCTCATCTTGCAATGGCAATGGTCGATGCAGGATATGTTGCAACCATGGATGAGGCGTTTGAGCAATGGCTGGGTGATGGAAGGCCATGCAATGTTGAACGACCTAAGCCCTCTCTTGCTGAAGCAACAGCATTGGTTCACGCTGCTGGCGGAATTACTTCACTTGCTCATCCTCGCTANTACGGAGTGGATTATGAAACTCTGATTCAACATCTGAAAGCATCAAAGGTTGATGCCATTGAAGCATTCCATCGAAGCCATAGCGATGATGAACGACATCGGATATGGACGCTTGCGGAACAGTATGGACTTGGAGTAACGGTTGGTTCGGACTTCCATTCTTTCAATGGCGGACATCGACCAGGTCATATGCCTGTAATCATCAAGAGTTTGCCTGAGTTGATTTCATCGGCATAATTCGATGAAGAATGAGTGCAATCTCAAACAAGAAAATAACGGGTATTGAGACGAGGAAGAGCGAAAGCGGATCAGGTGGGGAAAAGACAGCACCCATCACAAATGCACCGAACCAGATGTGTTTTCGATAAGTTGTCAGAACCCTCGGCTCAACCATTCCAACCCGTAACGCNAGAAGAGTTACGACGGGTGCTTGGAAGCCGATAGCACTTGCAATGCAGAGGTTGAGGATGAATCCAATGTAAGCCTCTAGCCTCCATTGGGTCGAGAGGCCTGCTTGTTGTGCATCGTTGCTGAGATACTCAAACAACATCGGCGTTAGCAGCTCCCATGCATAGAGAATTCCTGAGAAAGCAAGAAGAAGGCTGGAGATTATTGCAACTACAAACGAAAAACTTGGCTTTAGTGGACGGATGTCCAATTCCCTGAAACGCTCGATAACGAGGGGATGTCGAACCCCTCGAAGCGTTGTTTCCGTGATGAGCAACATCAACGCCAATAGCAACCCAAAACTTGCAGACAGCTGGATTTGGAGCATCAAGAATTCAACAGGCGATGTGACAATAACGTTGACACCATCAGGTAATCGTTGCTCTTCGATTAGCCAAGAAACGATGGATTTAGCAACTGGGAAACCGATAATGAGTCCTGCGAGGAAAAGACCACCTAATGCAGTCGCACGTTTACGTAAATAATCTCGAATAGAGTTGAGGAGTTGCCCTCCTGGCGACTCCATTAATTCCGAAACGGCGTCTTCTAAGGTAGGTGATGACGCCATGTTCCTCCGAAGGGATGGTTCCCCATAAGTGAATGCTCACTCTTCTTCCCATCTGTGTGAGGGTAGTGCATCATACCAATTTCGTCCATTTTGATTGAGCCGATACAAACGATAGATGACAAATCCAGTGATGTAAAGCGAAGGTAGGGAAAGTGCGACTGCTTTTGTCATGGAATTCTCTGAGTTTTCATAATTCGAAGTCACCTGAACTTCCAGTATGTTCTCTTCGCCGGGATGATGCAAGAAGATGAATGTATAGACATAGGGAGAATTGAGACTCAAATCAACGCTCTCATTTGGCAGTAAGGTCGCAGTACAAGCAACAGGCTGAGTGCAATGATGCTCTGCAAGAGCCTGCATTTTATCCCAATCAATGCCAAAATCTGCAAACCCCGTTTCAGCAAGATCGACTGTAATGATCGCAAATTCAAGGGGTATTGATTCGTCAAGGTTTGCGATTGTTGTTGTAACACCATTGTTTGGATTCATTTCTGCAATGATATCCTGCACAGTGTCGCCCGCTCCGAGACGAAATGAGGGTTGGTCCTCATTTGTTGAATCTTGATGGTTGACGGCACCCATGATTGCAGCGAAGAGGATGAGAAGAATTGTTCCTTCNACCATGATGTGCTTTCGAACTTTTTGCCGTGTTACACCCTTGAACATCGATCCGTAATCATTGCGTAGCCGAGGTTGCAAATGGTGGATGAACAATGCTCCAATTCCACCAACAATCATTCCTAATGGAATGTCAATAATCCAGTGAATTCCAAGGTAGAGAATAGCGAAAATAAACATGATGGTGTTGATGAGAATAAACATGTGGTAGCGATAATGCCTCCATTCCTTCATTGGGATCCCCTTGGATCGAACATGAAGATAATTCAACATCAGAATTCCAAATGGAATCGCAACGTGCAACGATGGAACAGCATTATCCAATGGGTCATGAGTTGCATAAAATGTTGAATACCATCCATCATGATACAACAATGCATCCATTCCTGGAATCCACGATGAGGTAACTTCGACATTGAAGAAAAGGTAGTACGGGACTGCGATGGCATAGATGAGAAGATAGTTGAGAGTAACTTTGTCGGTCATGTCCCGGTCGCTCGTGTACGCAAAATAGACGGTGGTAACATAGATCAAGAAGAGATATACAAAGAGATAATGAAAATTCAGGAAGGAGGTTAATGCATCGTTCTCGAATGTGCTTTGAATCCAATGGACGATATTTCCTTCAAGTCCATGAATAGAATCAGTCCAATGACCAACGCGCTCCTTGATTGGTTCATTAAGTCCATCAGTAAGGTTCTTCCATCCAATAATGATGATNTATCCCATTGCATGAAGATAGTAACGCTGCTTGTGGATTGTCTTCAACCAACTTCCATATTTGACTCGNGAATCTTTGTCATGAAGTGAAAAAATGGAACATATAATCGGAGTCAAGAACAGAATCATGCTCATCATGACTGTCCAAGGATTCATGTTTGTGGTCCGGTGGTTGCCCATATAGAGATTCTCCGTCATGAGGCCTATACCTCGACGATTCCAACAATTTGCATCTATAATGGAGTTCAAGAACCATCGTTGAGTGGATTTGATGAAGCCGATGTATCAACAAGCACCCGAGAACACTCTTCATAGTCTCGTTCACGGCATGGAAATGTTCGATGCAATCGAATTTGATATTCGACTCACAAAGGATGAACAGGTCGTGATTCATCATGATCGTTCTGTCTCAATAGATCGTTCAGGGTTTGACAAACGCTCGCCATATGTTGAGGATTGGGATCTNGATGAACTGCTTGAATTGGGTTTTTCCTCACTTGAGATGTTGCTTGAACATACGGACATTCAGAAAGCGGTGAATGAACAAGGCAAAGTGTTGGTCGTTGAGTCAAAACGTCCAAGCTTGAAGGTCAAGAAAAGTGGAGGTTGGTTTGAGAAGAATAAACACGATGCACACATGGGAAAAACCATGCACCATGCTGAACAACTGCTCGATCAGTACGACATTCCAAAGCAGTCAACAGTTCATTATGCATTCCATAAGTCGATGAAAAATGCTACAACCTTGGGCGGTATTCAACGAAGTTGGTCAACCCTTTTACCAACAATACGTCCATTTGGAGGGCGAAATACACATCGTTTATTGGCTCTGCCAGAGTATGTAATGACTCCATTTTCTCGATTAATGCGTAAGCATCAGAGGAATGGGTCTCCAATGATGCCATGTGCAATCGAATATCTCCAGTCGCCGACAAACATGGTCCCATTAGGAACCACTGTTGGATTAAAAGGTCGCCAACTGAAACGCCTCAATACGATTCGCAAAGGATTCCCTGTCTATGTTTGGCCGGTAAAACCATCCATTGAGTACGATGTTCTCAATGCAGGTCTTTCTGCACTAACAGACGAAAGTGACCCTACTTTGACTTGGCTTCCAAACGGACATGCTCGATGGAATCAACCTGCAACGTTGCCATTGGATGAAGCACAACGTCAACGTCTTGATCAAGCGACAAAGGAAAACCATCTTCAAATACTGAATGAATTGCAAGATGAGGTTGTTCCATGGAAAGAGTGTGACGAATCTCGTAAGCGTGAACTCCTAACGTTTTGGAGAAGAAAATGGCATTGGTCACGTTCTGTTGATGAACTCTTGGATCTAGAACGTCGCAGTGGTAGCATGCCCTGGGAATTGGTCCGAATGATTGGTCATCGAGGTGCGGGCAAAACAAAACGTCCTGTTCTGTGATCATTCCGCTTCATTCATCTCTGCAAGATGGTGCTCGGCATCGTGCCGAAGGAACGGTGCATAGAGAGTAGGCAGCAACGTCACACTGGAGACCATTGCAAGGCTGATGGCTACAATGAACACTTGACCAAACAATCGGAGAGGAAGAAGTCCTGAGAAGTTGAGGATTGCGAAACCTCCTGCAGTACTGATTGCCGCTCCCAACATTGCACGACCTGTCGTCGCAGTCGTTTTCGAAGTCCATTGGGCAACAGTCTTGTCTGGATGCAACTCCACTTCTTCTTCTAATCGAATCACATAGTGTACTGCGTAATCAACTCCTAAACCAAGAGCAAGTGCCCCAATTGTTACGGTTTGGGAATTCAATTGATACCCTGCGAGGCCCATAATCCCGTAGACCCACATGACCACTGTAATCAATGGAATCCAAATGACGACACCACGTAGTACTGCTTGCTGGATGTTTTGTGTACGAGCGAACTGAATGATGATCAAGACGAATAGAATCGTGAAGGCAACAATGGCAGTCGAGGTAATTGCTGAGATTGCAACATCAGCGCTGATTTGAGCAAGAATGAGGGCGCGCCCACTCAATTCCATTGAGAACGTTCCCGCAACAGTATCAGCTGCATCGGAAAGGGATGTCGACAACGTGGTTTCAAAATCAACTGTCGCTTGCCAGTCGAGGGTGTTGGCTTGGAAGGAGATGATGGTCTGCTGGCCGTTGGTGTAAAGCAATGAATCGACAAGGTCACGACCTGTGGCGTTATCAAGTAGATACGATTCAAGTTGTTGGAATCCTTCATCGCTGCTTAGATTGTTCATTAGTCCATCCAAAACAGGGTTTCTCCCACGTTCAGATTCAAGTGTATCCCAAAGTCCTGTAGGGACACCCGTTACACCATCGGCAGCGAGAAGTGTGTTGATTGCAGTATTGTATGCAAGGACTCCTTCAGCAGACAAGATGTCTCCCTCAAGTACAACATACAATGGTGTTGGACTGCTTTGGAATTTCTCAGCAATCATGAGGAAATCTTGAACCACTTCAAGGGAGTCATCAAACTGATCTGCTGTATCAAACCCGACTTCTAGAGTACTCATTCCATAAGCCATAGGAAGCGATAACAGAATGGCGACAATGATGACAAGAGCAGGTCGATGTTCAGCCATGCTGCCAATTGTAGCGGTAAGTTTCGTCTCGTTCATGGCTCCTGATTTAGCTAGCGGAAGTGCTTTTGTTGGCAAAGCAGTCATGAGAGCAGGGAGAAGTGAGATGCTTAGCACATAAATTGCGAACAGACCAAGAGCGATGACGGTACCAAAGTTAACCAAGAACATCTGCGATGATAGTCGGAAGGATAGGAAACCAATCATATCTGTAAAGATGGCAATCACCAGTGCTGCAGAGGTGAGAACGGCTCCGGTACGAATCGCCTTGACTCGAAGTTCTTCGTCAAAATCCTTCAGAGTTGTACGTCCTTGAGGATCGTCACGCTCCATATCCTGCATCACTTCACGGATGCGAGTCACAACGTGGATACCATAGTCCACACCGATGGCGAGCAGAAGAATCGGTATGCTGTTCATTGCTGCATTGAAGGTTAATTGGAAAATACCTGCCGCTCCATAGGTCGCAGCGATAGCGAGAACTGTTAATCCAATGACGTATGCAGTATCACGAACGGATCGGAATTTGATGTACAATAGAACAGTTAGGAATACCAATGCGAGCGACGTGAGGATACCAATTTCTTTTCCAATGTTGGAGTTCTGCGCATACTGGAATTCTGAGAATGAAAATACACGAAGTTGGTCGTCTTGAGTTTGATTTTTCAAATCAACAATAAATGCATCAGTCCATCCAACAAGGAGTTCCTGAACTTCACCAATAATCGTTGCGTTCTCATAGTTCTCGGCATCGGTAGAGACGACGAGACTGATCAAAATAGGCCCGTCACTCTGCCACGGATTCGATTTGTCCTCAGCAGGCATTGTTGCGATGATGTTGCCATAGTGATCGATGTTTTGCAATCCTATGTATGTCCCCAGAGTGCCCTGAAGTGGACCGGTTACAGCTGACACGGACCCGATTTCAGCAGGGTTTGTTCGACTATCTTGCAAACCTTGGATTTGGCCAAGTAGTGCCCCCAATTCTGCGCTGATGTTGGATTGGCTCTCGATTCTTGCTTGCCAATCGATAACGTCTCCAGGATTCCAATCCCGTAGATCTTGTGCAGTCGGGGCCCCAGGAGAAGGGATTGCATCGATGGAACGTTGCAAGTCGTTGAGGGCATAGGTGAAGTTTTCTTCACTTGCGATTGTTGTGTTCGCAAGATGTATCGATAGATCATCCCGCCATGTTTGTGTGGTGATTGGGTCTTGTGTAGTTAGCCAAAATAACGCAGACCCTGCTGGTCCGCTGGTAGCACTACCTCCAAACAGGGGCTCTTGGTAAGGAAGAAACATTTCATTGCTGGTCAATTCAGCTTCGATGTTGGCAAACTGAATCCATGTATCGGATGTTTTCATGTCACCTTCATCAATCTCATCAATAACACGAATAAAATCCAGAGAAGCTTGGTACCGTTCTTCAATTTCATAGAGAAGTTCAGTGGTATCGTTTTGGGGATAGAATGCATCTTCACTGTTGTCGAAATTAATGAATTGAGCCATCGAAGCGAGTGCGAGTGTGATGACGATAATCGATGCAATCGTTGCCTTCGGACGAGTAACAGAAACAGTAGTCAATTTGTTGAATGGGTTCTCCATACTTTGAAATGCTTTGGTTCATGTATAAATGGGTGTTCAGAATTTGAAACAATATGAACTTGATTTTGAACATCAGTTGATAAGTCGAGCGATTGTTAAGAGAATATGAGCGAAGCCTCGCGATGGAAACGAATTTGTAAGTCTTCAAAATTGAAGATGAATAAAATCAAAGGAAAAGCCATCGGTGCGAAGATGGTCTTGGTCATGCGGACTGAGGAAGGATTGTTCGGAAGCAATGCCTTGTGCCGCCACATGGCGTGGCCAATCCATTGGGGAGGGAAAATCAAAGACGGTTGTCTACGCTGTCCTCTGCATCAAACATCGTATCATCCAGAGGATGGTTCGGTAAATGAATGGTCTCCTGCGCATTACTTCCCTGCGTATGGGAAGTTGCTCGGTAAATTGAGGAAACCAACTCCATTGAAGACATATGATGTGCGAGAACACGAAGGTTATGTTGAAATCGATATGAATTCGTGATTACTCAACATGGCGAAGTTCCTGATCACGAGCGAAGTATTTCGGTCGATAGATTGGAACTCCCTTTCCATTGCGCATAACAACGCGCTCATCAAAGATTTGAGCACCAATTCCAGCTACACGAGCCCAACCAAAGAACGTCGTGTAGTAACTCGGATTCTTAAGTCCAACGTGATGAAGGAGTGCTCCTGATGCAATGTCGACGTTTGCATTCGGATTCGAAATTTTTGGGTTTTCTGCGAGGACTCGTGGTGCGACTTCCCGTAATGTTCGAATGATTCTGAAATTCTCATCATCAGGACAGATTTCCTCTCCAAGAGCAAACTGTGCAGTTGCTCGTGGATCTTCTGACCGTAGGACTGCGTGTCCAAATCCAAATACCGGACGGCCTGCTGCAAGCTCACCTCGAACAAACTGTTCCACTTCTTCGGGATCGGAAGTTCCTACTCTGAGTACGAACTCCAAACAAGATTGATTCGCACGTCCGTGTAAAGGTCCACTCAATGCATTCATGGAACTTGCCATCGCAGAATACAGAGTTGCATGGCCACTTGCAACAGCTTTTCCAACAAATGTGGAGAGGTTTCCGCCGCCGTGATCCATATGCAGGACGAGATAAACGGACAAGACTCGTGCGAGTTTCTCTTGATCCACATCGAGTTGAAGCGTGTTGGTGAATCGCTCAATCATTGAGAGACTTGGATCGTCATTTGGAATGCCCTCTGTACGACCTTCTCGATAACGGAACAACATTCCCATCAATCGAGGCATACGAGCAACGAGATTCAAGGCATCTTCTTTCCAATCGTTTGCAGAATCCCACATTCCAAGGGTTTGAATCCCGACAGCAAGCCAGTCCATGGGGTGACCATCTTTTGGAAGTGCAGAGAAAATTGGTCCAAGGTCGCCCGGCATTACTGCCCGACGAGCCAAATCTGCACGAAATGCTTCGGACTGCTCAGGTGTTGGTAGTTCCTTGTTATGGAGGAGGTAAACAACATCCTCGGGAACCATGCCTGCGAGTTCAGTTATGGGGTATCCGCAGTAATGAACACCTTCTCCTGGAGTGACAAATGATGTGCGACATGTTCCAACGGGTACGCCTCGCATACCAATGTCGAGATGGGACTCTGTCAAGTCGAGCAAGTGGTTACCTTCATCCGTCACGGTCTCACCGATGTAAGCCAACTCGGTCGTTCGTATAAAGGAAAGGACGAGCAAGAATACCTTCGGTGTTGGAAACTACACCTGCTCATTTATTTTCCCACACACGAAATCCTTGAGTTGATTGACGGTCAGCATTGACGTGAATCTGAATCTCTTCACCACGAATGAGAATAGCGTCCTCTGCCGTCAAACCCGGACACGATGCTTTGACTTGTTTCCAAGATCGCTGACTTCGAAGATTTTCTGCCCACCACGGGAACGCTTTGCATTGCTGTGGGCGAACTTCGTAGATGGTACATTGCTTGTTCTCATCAAGATAGATACAGATTCCATCAGATTGATTAGAACGCAGGACGTATCGCCCATCGAGTGTCGTTGTACAATTTTTCTTGAGATATTGTGGTACGGTGAGGTTTGCATGTTGTGCCAATCGTTCCACATCATTGCGTGAGAGGTATACAATTCCGCCGGGTTCGTCGCAACAACGTCCACAATCAGGTTGGCAGGTAAACTGAACCCCTTCGGCCCACCAAGCGCCCCTCATTCTTCCTCACCCATGAGACGAGTTGTTGGTTTGATCGTGGAAAGTCTTGCAACCTTAAGTTCCTCATCTTCTGCTTCAAATGCTTCCATAGAATCTTCGCTTACAAGGCCAAGTTCATGCTGAATGAATCGTAATTCATCGGTGATTGAAATTAGTTCATCCATATCTGCATGCTCTGTACGCTGGAGAAGATTTTCCATCATCAGTTCCAAATGCCGCAGTCGAAGTTCATCGCTTGCAACCATTCGTTCTCGTTCAGAAAGTGCCGCATCTATGGAGATGTCAATTCCAGCAAGGACGTCTGCAGCATGGCCAACATCTCTGTCGCCAAGATAACCCATTTGATGGGTCAAGTGTCGATCTCTCGAATCAACATCAAGAACAGTCGGCGCTTCAGGTGTGAGCTCATCCAGCGTGGTTTTGAGATGCATTTCGAGCATATCATTTGCTGAACTCAATTCTTCGGCGGTTACGATTGTTGGCTCCCAGTCGTCCTCCTGTTCCTCTAGAGCTGTTGTATGAAATTCGATACCTCCGACATCAACATCTGAATACACGACATCCGAGGCTCGTTGAAAGATGTCAGATGCAAGAGTAATCGATGATTTTGGCCTGCTCTCTTCTGGTTCCGAGAGGTCTGAGGTTTGACCTTGAAGCAAGAGCATAACATCTTCAGGATCCAATAGTTTTCTTCCTGAATCATGTGCATCTTTCAGCACTGAGAGTGATGCTTCAACACCTCTCCAAGTGATGCCACTGTGGTTCAACACTTCCATGGTGTGCGCGTCCTCAAACAGCATTCCCATAAGCGAAGCCTGGTGCTTGATGTGCATGGCTAAACTCGCCTCAGAAACGGAATAAAGTGTTGAATTTGATGCTTGGTTCAACAATTGCCAAAGCCGAGATGAGGGCCAATCACGTGGATGCTCCAATGAGGTGCAAAGAACATGCACGCCGATGTTAAGTGCGTAATCAACAAGATGGCCAATACTTTGAGCATGCTGTTCATTTCTAGCGATAAGATGCGCATCATCAATGAGGAGAAGGGAGGTAGAAGCGATACTTTCGTGCCAATCAGATGGAATCGAATCATTGCTTGCGAGTTCACTCGCTCGAAGAATTCTAACATCATCGTCATAGTAACGGAGTGCACTCTGTCCAGTCGCATGTAGCAAGTGACTTTTCCCAACTTCAGGAGACCCAATGATGATGTGAGGGTTATGTCGCCGTCCTAAATGATCAACAATCGACTCACAGGCCTTTGTTGCATGCTCATTTTCTGTATTGACATTCCATTGTTTGAAGGTCTTACGTTGAGTCATTGTAAGACGATGAGGCCAATTCGACTGGCTTGAGAGGATGGTTTGATGATGCACTCGATCTCCTTGAGAAGGAGGTGACAACTTCGAAGCCATCTGGTTAATCGCCATTCCTCGCTGTTGATCAAGAATGGAGGACCAGAGTGGTTGTCCGGATGATGCGAATCCAATTTTATCGCCTAGGCTTCCTTCGGGAATTGATTCCTGAGAATTTCTTTCTCGAAGGTTTCTCAATCGAGAAATCGGGTGAGGTTGATCCAAATGAATCGATGGCTCATAGGTCGTTTCTTCTCCCAAAACCTCTTTTGCAATTGCTCTAAAAACTGGACGCTCATGAATGGGTTGAGATTGAATAAATTCTCTCCCCTCATTTGTAGTCTTTGGTCTGTTCAGAAGTCGTCCGAGTTTGGAAGGATTATCCGATTCCACCTCGTTTTCAATCTCCAATCCGGCTTTGGCCTTTTGCAGGGCGATACGGAGACGATTGGTTCGTTCGATACTCATTGTTCTCCCCCCGAATCGGGTTCATCGGTTTGACGTTGAGATGCGTGTGCATGCTTTTCTGCCTGGTTTGATGGTTGGTTGCTGCTTTGTGATTGCGACTCAGTTTCCGAGCGAAGAGGCACACGTCCAGTTGCTTTGATAGGGGGGAATTCTGCGGGTTTTCTCCTCGCTGAAGTGGATACAGCTTGCTGAATTCGTTTGTGCGTCATGGTAGGCTTTTGCTCAGGAAACGCATGCTCCTTAGCAGGACGAACTGGGACGAACGGTTTGGTCAAAGGCGATTCCTTCAAAGTTGGTAATGCAATGTTCCGTTGTGCAGCAACATCGATTGGTGTTCGCTGAACAGGTTTCGTTACTTTCTTCCTTCTTCGAACCATTCGTTGAGGAATTCGAGGTCGTACAATTGGTTTGTTCTCCTCGATTTCAACGACTTGTTCCTGTTCGATCTCGGCTATCTCACTTGAATCCTCTTCATCAGAATCGTTAACCCATGCCCTCATCTTTGAACGAAGATTATCGTCAACCTGCTGTGTACGATGTTCGACAGGTAATGGGATTTGTTGAACAGGAGCAGGTGTCTCAAGTTTAGGTGATAGGATAGGATCGCTCACATTTTGCTGAAGATGTTCCACTATCGCAGCGTCTGCCTCTGCATCTGTTTCGATAAAGAATGGATGTTGTTGCAACAACTCAATATCGAGTAACCACGTTTGAATTTGATCACTTTCAATTCCAGTGAGTTCACGCTCCAAACGTGAACGCTGCTGTCTTGAGAACGCTTCAAGATTTGATGTGATCAGGAGAACATTTCCGTTAATCCGTGTTTGGTCAACAATACTTCGTATCATCTCAATCACACGCTGCTCTCCATGAATTCCTGAAAGGTATTCGATGCCTTCGATAACGAGGATGCTATTTTGATGCGTATCTGAGAATTCGTCAACGGTTCTCCGTATTGTTTCAAGAGATGGTTCCAACGTTCGCTCATGTTGCGTTTCTGACAGCCATCTGTAGTGTTCCAAATCGAAATCGTAATTCGATTCCATTTGTGGTGGGGACTGGCGGGAAATAATGAGTACGGGTTGGTTCAATTCAGAGATTGTTCGTGCAAACATGAAGGAATGAACTGGATCAATTGCGTGCTCAAGCCATGCTTGACCTCGTTGCAGTACCGGGCCGCTTTGCATTCTCAAACGTGCTTCACTGCGTCGTCGTAACGCTTCAGGAACGCCAACGGATGGCTTTAATTCTGGAAGTCGGTCTTCACGGTCAAGTCTTCGAATAGGTGTACGAACTGTTGTCCACCATGCTTCATCACGATGATTTTCCTCGAGGTTGAGCAAACCCATGTTCGGATTTCTCGATACGACTTCCATGTACGATGCTTCAGTCATCTCATGAAGGCTCATGGTTGCATCCAATGCAGATGCATCGGATTCAATTTCAAGCAATGCTTCAATTCCAAACCGTGGCACTTCAGCTTGATGAAATGCGGCTGCAAGAGAGCCGTCGAAAATCAATAAGTGGCCAATTCGTTCTCCAACTTCGGGTATGTTGCGTTGAATTTGGATTGAACCATTCCGCTCTAATATTGCTAATTCTTGTGCAAGATGGCGGAGAACATCAACTCCTCCGCGTCTTGATTCAAGCACGTCCCCGGGTATAAAATTCAACACGATCTCCACCCCGCAATCACGAAGATTTTCTTTTATCTTTTGAACTGTGTGTCCCTCGAGGATAAATGAGAAGCATTTCAATGGTTGATGGTATGGGCCAACCATGAAGGCATCACCCCTTTCAGAGGATGAGGCGGTGTTGCTTGAACAAGGACGACTTGATTTCGATACAGGACGTTATTGGCACGCTCATGAGGCGTGGGAGGATTTATGGAATTCTCTGAAACGAAGGGATGCGGTTCAAACTGAGATCTTGCTCATTCAAGGTCTTATTCAAACAGCAGCCCTTCTCTACAACCATCAACGAAAGAAAACGAGAGGAGTCACCAATCAGTGGGCTAAACTTGTCCCGAAATTGAGTTCGTGGGACCATGCTTGGGGTTTCAACATCAAACAACATCTGGCGAACATTTCGGTTTTTGTTGACGACGTTGATGTTTGGGAACAAACCTATGAATCCATTCGGTTGCCAGTCGTTGAAGAGGTGAACGAGTGATGCAGTTTGAACAAGGCTTGCCACAGCATTTCATCGTGTTTGCACAAACGCCCAAGGCGCAAGAACAATCCCGTCGCATCTTCCTTCAGTTTGGCGTTGCCCTTGCCCTTCCTACGATAGGAATACTTCTCGGAGGTGCTTCCATTCTTGGAGCATTCTTCTTGACTCTGTTTTTGATTATACTTCTTATCGGCCTGCGTCAATGGCAACGTTGGCAAACGATACCATTTGCAGTGAACCCTTCTCATCCCATGATGGAATTGGACTCAATCAAAGAAGCAGAAGTAATGATTCGACTTCAAGACGGGCGATGGGCCGAAGCAGGTAACGATCGTTATCGACTCATCAGCGACGATTTACTTCCAGGATTCAACTTGGTTGCTCTCGATGATGATTACACTATTTTTGGATACTTCACCGATGAGAAGGTCTTGAATTCATACCTCCGCCGAGTCATGTCCCTACTCAACCAATCACTTGCACTTCGTGATGCCCACAATCAGGTCGAGGACGATATGGAAGAGGCACGTTCTCGAGAGTCTATGGACTATGGATTACTCGATCGAGATTGGCCAGAAGAATTGGAACTCGAGGATGCTGCTGGCCCAATCGCCAAAAAGTTGAGAGGGCAGGAATAGCCGATTCATTGATTCAACAACGGGTGGATTGAAAACCTAAACTGGTCAGCACAGCGTTATGGAACCTCCTGTTCGTTGGGCTGAAATCGTTTCAGACCTTGACCAAGAACAACGGGAACTCTTGTTTGGAACTTCTCTCTCTCGCCGTTTTTCGAGACTTCCGTTATGGATTTCTCATCCTGCCAATATTGGTATGTTTTACGGATTCTTGATCAGTCTTGCACTGATTTTCCCATACACGTTACGGTACGATAATCTGAATGAGTCGTTTTCGAATTGGCTATTGTTTTCAGCTCTCTTCATGGCAGCTTGTTTGGTTCTGGGTTTTTCGTCGTTGATTCTGGTTGCACTGACGAAACGAATGCCTATGACACCACCTCGAATTATCTTGTATCCCATGCCTTTCCTTGGCATTGGTTTGCTTGGCCTCGATTTCTCGAATGTTCTGGATATACCTGCTGGACTCTCCTTGTTCGTACTTCTGCTTCCAGGTCCTGCATACGTCCACCTATCTTGGGCTCCTCGATGGCGACTTCTATGCATGCTTGATGATGGTGTAAATCCATTTGAAGGTGGGAAAAGTTATCCCGTTTCAACAAAGGATTCCGCAGATGAGATGGCGGGTGAGGACCTCGAACTTCTCGAAGTGGTCGATGCCTACGAATCAGAATAAGCATAATCGTTGGTCTTGAAGCAATTGATTCAACAGGGTCGATTTTCAAAGAAAGGTTACAAACCCAGTTTTCATCCACCCACTATGGAAGCAAACGAGTGTTTCATTGCGAGTGTTGGAAAAGATTGGTATCGAATTGCAAACTGTAACGTCCACATGAACGTAAAACGTCGTTTACAACGAACTGTAATCCGTGGGCAAGAAGGTGATGATTTACTGGACGAGGGCGCTGAATCTGCAGAATACACCATTTCGGGAAATATGCCGATGAGTGAGTTCAAAGAAATCTTGAAGATTTTCAGGGGAGGTCAACCATGGTTTCATGACCCATTCGAGGAGCGTCAAATGAAGGCTCTTTTTCTGTCAATTGACTACGATAGTGCAAGCGGGGCTTACGAATTTATTCTTATGGAAGATGCAGAGCAAGCAGAAATTAAATCCTAAATTCAGATTAAACCGACCTTCGGGCCAATCGATTCCAGAAGGCGAAGAACATCGTCCAAATCCTCACGAGAAAGGCCAGATGACATTTGAGTACGGATTCTGGCCTTGTCTCTAGCAACCATTGGAAATACAATCGCTCCAGCCATAACACCTTCATTCTGGAGATGGGTTGTCATCGCTTTTGCAACTGATGATTCACCACACATGATGGGAATGATCGGGGTCGTTGAAACTCCTGTGTCAAAGCCTAAGGATTGCAATTCTTTACGAAAATAGTTCGTGTTCTCCCATAACTTTGCGTGATGCTCCGGTTCTTCCATGAGAACTTCAATCGCAGCTTTCTGTGCGGCAGCAACACCGGGCGGTTGCGAACCGGAAAGAAGCCATGAGCGAGAATGGTTCAAGGCATGCGTCCGGGTCATCTCTGTACCGGCTAAGATACCTCCTTGTACTCCGAGAGCTTTCGAAAAGGACCCTACTTCAAAGTCAACTTTGCCTTGAAGCTTGAAATGGTCGACAATACCTCTTCCTCCTTCTCCGAGAACACCTTCTCCGTGACAATCGTCGACAAGGACCATCGCTCCATATTCCTCTGCAAGTTTGTTAACTTCGTCCAATGGTGCATAATCTCCATCCATCGAGAAGACACCATCGGTGATGACGAGTTTCCGCTCAGCGTCCTCATGTGCCTTCAGAACCGCTTCAAGCTCACCCATGTCATTGTGAGCATATACACCACGTCGTGCCTTTGTGAGTCGAACACCATCGATGATGGAACCATGATTTAGTTCGTCACTGATGATGACATCTTGCGGTCCTTGAACCAGCGTTGGAATTAATCCGACGTTTGCGGTATAGCCTGCAGAATAAATCAATGCCGCTTCGACACCTTTGAAGTCTGCAACGGTTTGTTCAGCATCCAAATGTAAATCCATCGTTCCAGCAATGGCTCGAACCGATCCACTTCCAGCACCGTACCTCGTGGTTGCATCGACCATCGCTTGAACGACCTTGGGATGTGTTGTGAGGTTGAGGTAATTGTTTGCTGAGAGCATAATGGTAGGCTTGCCTTCCATTGTACAGCGGGGTTGATTCGGACCTTCGAGGGTTGGGGGTTCCCAAAGAAGGGACTTTTCATTCAATTCGTCAAAGCGTTGTTTCATCCACGTCATGTCACCAGGCATGGTCTCACCAACCAATGCTCGACGAGGTTGATTAAGGGTTTTTGTGAGATGTGGCTTCAACACGCATGATGAAAAAGGAGAGGGTTTAGGGTCTTCTCGTGCGACTCGATGGAACGGTAAGCAGTGGTTTAGGTCGCGCCCATGTTTTCATGTCGCAACCGCACTACCAAGAACAGTTTCGAACAATTCTCGGTACGACGGCGTGGCCAGGAACGCTCAACATCACTGTTGAACAGGATCACTTGATTCAGTACATTGCGCTAAGGAACAAAGCAGGAATTGACACGCTTGACGCCGATTCACACTCACTTGAACAAGCAACGAATATTGATGTTGACGCCTTCGAAGCAATGCGTGTGCGTGGCTTCCTTCGCGACGGCGTTTCGTTTGGAGGAGCTACTGCATATAAAGCAAAGATTTCCAACAACGGGCACATGACTGAGTGTGCAATTCTTATTCCCGATTTGACACGCCACGTTGATGTTGTGGAAGTGATTTCAGGGCCGTTCTTGCGGGAACGTCTTGGAATTGAAGACGGAGACAATGTCACGCTCCATGTTGGGGAATAATCAATCCCAAATGCCCATATCCATTCTGGCATCTTCTGTTGCATGAATTCGAGGATCCCATCGTGGTGACCAGACCAAATTGATGTGAACACTGTCAAGCCCATCTGTTTGGAGTGCTGCTCGGTGAGCAGCAGCCATGATTTCAGGGGCTGCAGGGCAACCCGGTGAAGTGAGTGTTAAATCGATTTCAGCGTGTATTCCTTCATCTCGATTCTCAAAACGAACCGCATAGACCAAACCGAGGTCGACGATAGAAATATCCAATTCAGGGTCTTCAACCGATTGCAACGATTCCATAACATGCGTTTCTTCAACCATTATTCTTCCTCCGATATTTCGCTCATCACTTTGTCAAACATGTTGCGAAAACCATTGCTTCGCGATGGTGAAAGTGAGTTGAGAATGCCCATTGTCATTGCAAAATCCGGTGTTAAATTACGTGCTACCTCAATGGGTTGATGGTCAATTGCTATGGTTAGAATTCCCATCAGACCTTGCACCAATTTGGAATCTGCCCCCGAGTATAATCGAACGCTGTTGTTGTCGATGTCTACGCGAACATGAGCCTCTGATTGGCATCCATTGATTCGAGTTGAATCGGTCCAGTCCTTCTCAGGAAGCTCGTTAACTTCAGAAGCAAGATCAAAGACGTACTCAAGACGCTCCATTCGATCGTCGATAGACTGGAAATCCTCAATTAATTCCATGAGTTGTTCAGGATAGGTCATGCAAACCTCTCCAGAATGTCGCCAACATGCCCTAGGAATTCATCAGCATCTTGAATCGTATTGTAAATGTAAAATGATGCTCGAACGGTTCCACTGATGCCGAGCCGATTGAGGAGCGGTTGAGCGCAATGGTGCCCGGTGCGAACCGCTACCCCACGAGCATCCAAGAGATGAGCGAAATCTTCGCTGTGAAGTGTTGGATGCAGGAACGAAACGACCGATGAATCTTCATCATCATGACGCCCATAGACCGTCATTCCCATTGCCCGAAGCGCATCTGCGACGTGACGTGCGATGTTGAGGAGCCGCAGATGTTGTTCTTTGAGATCAAGGGTTGCCAAATAGTCTAGAGCAGCATTCCAACCGATTGCTTCAGCAATTCGAGGTGTTCCAGCTTCAAAACGATGTTCATTGGTCTGGTAGGTTGAACCCTCTAGTGTTACGGTTTGAATCATGTCTCCACCGCCCATGAAGGGTTTCATTTCCTGGAACGTTTCTTCATTGACAAGGAGGCATCCAATACCGGTTGGACCGCACATCTTGTGAGCGGACAATGCCATCATGTCAGCGCCCAGTTCTCCCATATTGATTTGACAGTGTGGGGCTCCTTGGGCCGCATCGAGCAATACTTTAGCACCGTGTCTGTGAGCGATTTCAATGATATCTTCAATCGGATTTCGCACCCCTAGAACGTTTGATGTGTGAACAACACAGACCAAACCTGCTCCTTCAATCGAAGCTTCCAGGGCTTCCATATCGAGTGTTAGGTCTTGCTTGACAGGGACATATCGTAATTCGTTTCCGAAGGTTTCGGCAAGCATTTGCCACGGGACGATATCGCTGTGGTGTTCCATTTCGGTGAGGACGATTGCTCGACCTTTGAGTTGTGGGTGACCCCAAGCATGTGCTGCAAGATTGATGGCTTCAGTTGTACCACTTGTCAGGATGCAGCGTTCAGCATTGAACCATGATTTGAGCGATGTTCGACATGCTTCATAGCCATCCGTTGCTTCTCCAGCGAGTGTGTGTACTGCTCTGTGAACATTGGCGTTGTGCTTGGTGTAGTAGTCATTCATTGCGTCAATGACTGTTGAAGGCTTCTGAGTTGTCGCAGCATTGTCGAGATAAATGAGGCGATGTCCATTGACCTGACGTTGCAGAATCGGAAAATCATCTTGAATTGCCATACGTATCACTCAATTAGTTTGCACTCAAGATGAACCGTCAATCGAGTCTGAATTGCATCGCGCACGTAATCAGAGCTAAGGCCAGTGAACGAGTCGACTAGAAATCCTTCGACGATCATTGAGGTTGCTTCTTCGTTTGAAAGTCCACGACTCATCAAGTAGTGCAACTGTTCTTTGTTAATTGGGGCAGAAGCAGCCCCGTGAGCAGCAGCAACTTCGTTAGCGAGGACTTCAAGTTCAGGAATTGCTTCTGCCCTCGAAGAAGGGGACAACAGAAGGTTACGGAACACTTGGGATGCATCGGTGTGCTGTGCAACGTCATCGATGGTGAGTGCACCCGTTCCGATGGAATGACTTCGATCATCGCAGGCCGCATTAAGTAAGAGGTGTGAATCGGTGTGAGGTTGTTGATGTTGAATCTCAACGTGATGATCATCATGTCGTGTCCCGTGACCATGAACTCCAATGAATTGTTTGAGGGAAGAGTTTGTTCCTTGAAGCGTACTTCGGATATCAGACTTGTTTCGATGACCTCCCATTGAGAGCGTTGCAAGTTCAAGTCGTCCATCCCGTTGGACATACCAGTCATCAACACGAACCATGACTGAGTCTGTGGACAATTCATTGATGATGCCAACACTTAGACTTGCATTGGGTTGAGCATGACCGGTCAAAGCAAGCCCAAACCATTCTGCTTCCCCATGGATGTGAATCACAAGGTTTGAGGTTGTTTTGCATGAGATGTGGAGATGGGTAGCAACAGCATGCCCTCCAGCATGGATGTGTATGCTCCCTTCCTTACCATCACACTCAACAAGGATGGTCTCAGTAAGGACTTCATTCAAAAAAATCCGAGCTATGTCTGTCTCTGGCAGTGGTTGAAACGGTTGGTTTACGATCTCAAGTTCCTCAGATTTGGCGACGGCGGAGTCCACAGTTGGGATTGTATCAACGCTTCCGGGATGAACCCTGGACCATGGCGTGTAGCGCCAGAGGTGTTCGGATCGACTTGGAAGAGTGGCATCGAGATACGATGTCATCCAATCGAGCCCTCCATTTCCAATTCAAGGAGTCGGTTGAGTTCAACTGCATATTCCATTGGAAGTTCCCGAGTGAACGGCTCGAAGAACCCATTGACAATCATCCCCATGGCCTCCTCTTCACTGTGACCTCTGCTCATCAAGTAGAACAACTGGTCTCCAGAGACCTTTGACACACTTGCTTCGTGCTCTAGATCGGCTGTTGAATTTCCAATCTCCATGGTGGGATAGGTGTCGCTACGGCTGTCTTCATCGAGCATCAATGCGTCACAAATCACCTTCGATCGGCAACCCGATGCCTTAGGTGTAACTTGTAACATCCCTCGGTACGAGGATCGGCCTCCGTTCTTCGAAATCGATTTTGAGAGGATGTTGGAGGTAGTGTTTGGTGCAAGATGATGAACTTTAGCACCAGCATCTTGGTGTTGACCCTCACCAGCATAAGCGACCGAGATGACTTCTGCATGGGCGCCTTCTCCCTTGAGCAACACTGCTGGATACTTCATGGTCAACTTTGAACCGATGTTTCCGTCGACCCATTCGACTGTTGCATTCTTGTGAGCAACACCACGCTTTGTAACCAGGTTGTAGACGTTTGCTGACCAGTTCTGGACTGTGGAGTATCGGATTTTTGCACCCTCCATTGCAATCAACTCGACAACAGCGGAATGGAGTGAATCGGTGGAATAGGTTGGAGCGGTACATCCTTCGACGTAATGAATCGAAGACCCCTCGTCAGCGATAATAAGCGTCCGCTCGAACTGTCCCATGTTCTTTGCATTGATTCTGAAGTATGCCTGAACAGGCATCTCAACGTGAACTCCCTTTGGAACATAGATGAATGAACCACCTGACCAGACTGCTGTGTTGAGTGCGGAGAACTTGTTGTCTGTGTGTGGAATAACAGTCCCGAAGTATTTCTTAACGATTTCAGGGTGTTCTTTGAGTCCAGAATCCATGTCGAGGAAGAGCACTCCTTGTTCTTCAAGATCCTCGCGTATTGAGTGGTATACAGCTTCGCTTTCGTACTGAGCAGTAACGCCACCGAGCCACTTCTGTTCCGCCTCTGGGATGCCGAGACGGTTGAAGGTACGCTTGATGTCATCGGGGACATCATCCCAATCCTTTTCGGTCTTATCGGAGGATCGGAGGAAGTAGGTTACGTTGTCGAAATTAATGCCTTCAAGGGATTCACAATTGCCCCAAGTGGGCATTTCTCTTTCCATGAAATGATGGTATGCCTTGACTCGAATGTCCGTCATCCATTGAGGTTCATTTTTGAGTTCTGAAATGTCTCGAACAACTTTTTCACTCAACCCCTTGTCGAAACGGATTGTTGAGGATTCAGGGTCGTGAAATCCGTACTTGTAATCGCCCACTGCATCTTTTGCTTCTTGTGTCATCGAATCACCTCAAACAAGGGCATCTACCCAATCATATCCCTCTTTTTCAAGTTTCATTGCCAATTCTGGCCCTCCGCTTTGGACGATTTTACCATCGATGAGAACGTGAACCACGTTTGGCTTGACCAAGTCCAAAAGACGTTGATAATGTGTAATGATGAGGCAACCAGTATTTTCTGCGACAGCGTTAATTCCTTCAGCAACAATTCGCAAAGCATCGATATCAAGACCTGAATCGGTCTCATCGAGAAGAGCAAGGTCCGGTTGAAGCAAGAGCATTTGGAGGATCTCAAGACGCTTCTTTTCTCCTCCACTGAATCCGTCGTTGACATAGCGAGAGAGGAAGGATTTGTCCATATCGAGTTGCTTCATAGCCTCGTTCAATTCCTTTCGAAATTCTCGTGGCGAAGGTGCTTCACCCCGCACGGAAGCGACAGACTTGCGCAGGAATGTTCCTACTTGAACGCCTGGGATTGCAGCGGGGTATTGAAACGAAAGGAACATCCCTGCACGGGCTCGTTCGAAGACTTCCATTTCAGCAATGTTTTCTCCCTTGTAATGAACCGCCCCGCTTGTGATTTCATAGGCAGGGTGTCCCATAATGACATTGGCAAGTGTGGATTTCCCTGCACCGTTTCGACCCATGACTGCGTGAATTTCTCCACGCTTAATCTCTAGACTGATTCCTTGGATAATCGGGGTGTCTCCTACGGAAACGTGGAGATTTTCTACACGTAACAAGACTTCAGTCATGTCCTCACCCGTTCATTGGTACCATCACCCCCTTATCAATAGATGCAATCATTCATGATACTACTGCTTTGCAACAATTCAAACACCACCTCAATGTGGGCCTCATATGGACGACGATTTGGTTCGAGCCTACGCGCTGGAAGCGCAGAAGGCTATGGAAGAAGAAGCCAAGCGTCGAATCGAAGAACAAACCGATGCTGAAGAGGAAGAACGTCTTCTCAATACGCGCATCGATGAGGCTGTAGGTACGGAACATATTGTCCCAGTTCTCCTCTCTCGCCTTGGAACAGTTCGTGCAGCACTTGATGGACACGGAGGTGGAATTGCCGTATCCCAGTGGAAGAAAGAGGACGAAGGCTTCAATTTCGTTTTGGATTTGACAGGAGCCTGCCTTTCTTGTGGAGCTGCTCCAGGAACTCTGGAGGGTGTTCGGAACGATTTGGAGGCAGATTCAGAAATTTCAGGCATACAGTTCTCATCGTCTTTGCTGGATACGTTTGATGAACTCGGCCGTGAATTCATTCTTGCTCATGGAAACGTCGAATTTGTTGACGTCCCATCGGGCAATTGAAAAGAAGAGGTTCTGGGGCTGGTTCTATGACTGCATGGATGGACGGTGTGAGGCAAGACCCACAGCCGAGCAGAGAGAGCGACCAAGGAAAATTTGAGATCGTAGCTCGAGATGGTCGCTCGCGCATTGGAAAGATACACACAGCCCACGGTGTTCTCGAAACTCCTGCATTGTTGCCCGTCATTAATCCAAACATTCGTACCATTGAACCTCGTGAGATGTGGGACCGTTATGGTATACAAGGCCTCATCACAAACTCATACATCATTTGGAAGCATGATGAACTCAAGGAACACGCAGTAAGCAAGGGTGTCCACAATCTTCTCAACTTCCCAGGAGTGATCATGACGGACTCCGGAACCTTCCAATCCTATGTCTACGGTGATGTCGAAGTAGGTGTTGAAGAAATTGTCGAATTTCAGCGCTCAATCGGTGTTGATATCGCGACCATGTTGGATGTCTTTAGTCGCCCAGATATGACCGAGCAAGGGGTCTTGCAAGCGGTCGAAACCACCATTGAACGGTGTGAAGCATCGATCAAAACAGCTCAAGGTGTTATGCTCAACGGTCCGATTCAAGGAGGAACGTACCGTCATTTGAGGAAGCAATCAGCGAAAGGTATGGGTCAATTTGACTTTGCAGTACACCCCATCGGTGGAATCGTCCCAATAATGGAGCAACATCGCTACAAGGATTTGGCAAAAATCATGCTTGCTTCAATTGGTGAGCTACCTCCTGAGCGTCCACGGCACATGTTTGGTTGTGGGCATCCGATGTTGTTCTCTATGCTTATTGCACTTGGTGCTGATTTGTTTGATTCAGCGGCATATGCTCTATTTGCGAGGGACGACCGTTTGCTTTCACCCCAAGGAACATATCGATTGAACGACCTTCATGCATGGCCTGAATTGGTTCCTTGTGTTGTAAATTTCACTCCGGAATCAGTTCGAAAGATGGAGCAAAATGAGAGAATCAATCTTCTTGCACGCTACAATCTTGAAGTGACTCTCGCTGAACTATCCCGTTGCAAACAAGCGGTTCATGAAGGGACCATTTGGCAACTTGCAGAACAGCGTAGTCATCAGCATCCAGCTCTGCGTGAGGCCTTCCTCTGGTTGACAACTCGTCCCCTACCTTCGGGACTACCCTCCGAATTGGTGGATGATTTGGTCCAAGATGACCGGGCGGCAGCCCGTGATTTCCATCCCAGTGGCGGTATTTGGGAACATGATTGGTCCAAGGTTGTTAACATGCAGGCACCACGTCGGAAAAAAGGTGAGCGATGGGGCGGTGAAGATACCCTCTCTCGGCCTCATATTCTGGCAGCTCGGAAACAATTGCAACGCAGGTGGAGGCCTTTGACCAGCGGTCCAACCGATGTCCTGATCATTCACGGCAAGCCAGGACCTTGGCGACAACGATGCGATTTACTCGCTCTTCGACTCAAACATGTCCTACCAGAAATGGAGATCCTCGTACAAACGCCGCTTGGTTTAATTCCGTATTCACTCGAAGACCTAAATCCATTTGCACAAGTAGATGGTCCTACTTGGTTATGGAAACGACGTATCAATACCGTACTTCTTCGAGAAGAACTGCAAAATCTTCATGTCGAAGCAGATCGTATTCTGATTCTCGATATCGGTCAAGATTCGTTGATCCAACATGCCTCAAACTTATTGATCAAGCATGGTATTTTGGAGGAGGAGATTCGAGTTGATGATTCCGTGCTTCCTCAACTTCGAGACGAGATGCGTCGTCGACAAATCGTTGACAAATTGGTCGTCCTTGCGAATGTGAATTATGAACACGCAATGAAGATGGTTCAAGATTGCACATACGTAATCGGCGGTACAGGCCGTGTCAAGAATGTCATCAATACGAACGGAGATCATATTCTGAGTCCTCGATTAACCGACGGTGGATTAAGCATCACGGATTATGGGGCAAAGGCTCTATACGATCAACGCTTGATATCACTACCAAAACAATCGAGGGATTTTGATCCCAGTTACGGAGTTGGAGAAGGCGTTCCTCTTCTCATCGTTGAACAAGATGCGGTTGAATTTGTCCTCAAGGGTCGTAATGTGTTTCACGGTTTCATTGTGGCCTGCGATCCATGGCTTAAAGCAGGACAAACATGCCTCATTATTGATGAAGAGGGTACGCTGATTGGACATGGTCTCTCACAATGCGATGCTGATGAAGCACTTTATTTCAGGAAAGGTATTGCGGTACGAACCCGAAGTGACTTTGCGAAGACATTCAAATAACGTAAGGTAAAAGGATTCAAAGACTTCCTTTCAGTGTAAACAATGAGTACAATGTCGAAGGACCTCGTTATTGAGACCAATGAGTTGACCAAATCCTATGGTCCTCACGTCGCTCTCGATAAATTGAGTATCCAAGTCGAGCATGGTGCAACGGGACTTCTTGGTCCCAATGGTGCAGGAAAGTCGACCTTTTTCAAGACCATTCTTGGGCTCATCCAAGCAACCTCTGGAGAGGGCAAAGTTCTCGGTCATGACATCAGAACAGAGGGGTTGGATATTCGTTCCAAAATCGGTTACATGCCAGAATACGACGCTCTCGATGATAACATGGATGCCATTCATCAGGTCCGGTACAGTGGTGAACTGCTTGGGATGAACCCGGTTGTTGCTATGTCTCGGGCACATACTGCAATGGAATATGTAGGACTTGGTGAACTACGATATCGTCCGATATCTTCGTTTTCGACCGGTATGAAGCAGGCCACTAAATTGGCTTGTTCGATCATTCACGACCCACAACTCATCATCGCTGACGAACCCTCAAACGGGCTTGATGCTGAATCAAGACAAGCGATGTTGACGACACTTTCTAACATGGTAAATTCAGGCAATCGATCCGTTTTGATGGCCAGTCACTTGATGGATGATGTCGAGCAAGTTTGCCAGAACATTGTTTTGTTGCACAAAGGAAAACTTGCTGCTCAAGGCCGTATTGAAGACCTCAAGGCTATCGATCGAGAAATCGAGATTCATGTTTGGGGGAAAAGTGACGATCTCGAACTGGCTCTTGGAAAAGAAGGTCTTGAAGTACGAAGGGAAGGTCGAATGTTTCGTATTCGCCACGACGGAGAACATACAACGCATCGCATTCTCAAGTGTGCTGCCGAAACCGGTGCACAAATCCGTCGTATGCACGAATACGAGGCATCTCTTGAAGATCTCTTCATCGTCATCATGGAACGGTTTGGTTACGCCGTGAAATCCAGCGATGACCTTCTTGCATCACCTGCTGACGCACGAAAGGTGGATGCACCAGAATCAATGGGAGGTTCGGGTGCATGAGTGAGGAAACAACCATCGATGCATCGACTCCTGTCACAGGACAGAGTCGAATGGACGCTGCTTGGGGATCGGACTCGAGTGATGTGGCATCTGTGGCAAAATCTGTGGCGCAAACGGGTCAAGTCTTTGAACAAGTCTACGTTCCATGGGAGGGGAAATTGAATCCCCGCTGGATGAGAAACTGGGCGATTTTTCGCCATCACGTCCTCGGAATTGTTCGTAAAGGGCATCGCCCATGGGGCGTTCCGACAAAGCTTGTGTTGATTTTTGTCCTAATCGCTTCGATGACGGACGTTGCTCTAACCCTCCTGTTTGCGATTGTTGGCGAACCCGGCTTGTACGAAGCATGGGGGGTTGGTAGAAATAATCTCTACGGACACATCCTTGGATTTTTTCCTCGAAACATGCTGTATTACCCTCTCGTAGCAGCCTTGTTGGTGGGTGGAGTCATCTCCGAGGATCGGTCAAATGGAACCAGTGCTCTGTACTTTTCAAGACCAATAAATCGTTTCGATTATGTTGGAATGAAATATCTCGCTGTGGCGACCATCCAAGCATTCATCATCATTGGTACGTTATTTGTCTATTACTTCGTCGATATCTTGGCCATGGGTCGAGGTTGGGCTTGGGTGCTGGATACGATGCCATTGTTCCTCACAGCAGTATTTTGTGCGATCCTTCTCGTTGTTACGTACACGAGTATCGGGCTCTCTCTATCATCCGTGTCACGTGGCAAATTTTTCCCAGGAATTGCACTTCTTGCGATTCTTTTAGGAACGAAAACTCTTGCAGCAATTGTTGAAGGACTCTTCGATCGTTCAATTCTCTACCTCATCTCTCCGTACGATTCGGTGGCACACGTTGGCCAAGCTTTGCTCGGCACGAATGTCATTTACGACCATCCATGGATCTGGTCGTTGGCCTCTGTTCTTGCTATCAATGCCATTTCACTTTACGTTCTTAGCGTGCGTGTTTCCTCTATGGAGGTGACACGAGAGTGATTCCAGACATTGCACAAGAGGGATCTGCTCAAGAGGAGCAATGGGTCCCAGAACCAAAAGCTCCTGTTGTCATGTTCAACAATGTTGGGAAAACCTACGGGAGATATCAAGCGATTGGGGGTGTTTCACTGGCACTGAGTGGTGGTGTGACTGGAATTCTTGGACTCAATGGAGCAGGTAAATCCACTCTGTTTAAATTGCTCATGGGTAAACTTCAGCCTACTCAAGGGGAAGTTCGGTTGTTTGGAACCAACCCTTGGAAAAATCCTGCTCCTTATGCTCGGGTTGGTTATGTCCCTGAAAATGAGAACATGCATGATTGGATGACAGCACATGAATTCGTATCCACCTTTGCCCGATTGCACGGTCTTACTCGAGATGAGGCGAAGCAAGAAGCAGAACGCGTCCTTGAATTCGTAGGCCTATCCGATGTAATGCACAAGAAAATAGGTCGATATTCGAAAGGTATGCGTCAACGAGCAAAAATTGCACATGCACTTGTTAACGATCCTGATCTCATCATCCTCGATGAGCCTCTTCAGGGCTGTGACCCTCTCGCCCGAACGACCATTATGAACGTCATTAGGGAACTTGGCCGGATGGGAAGAACAGTCTTGTTGAGTAGCCACATATTGTCTGAAATTGAACGGATTACAGAACAGATTGTCATCCTCCACCAAGGCCGTCTACTGGCAATTGGTAATCTTCACGCCATTCGAGAGCAACTCGATAACATTCCTCACACCATCGAAATTGAATGCGGCGATGCGAAAGCACTGGCTCAAGATGTACTTAGCCTAGAAGTAGTGCATGGGCTTCAATTTCCAAGTCCTACGAAGTTGAAAATTTTCACGCACCATCTCGGAGAATTCCACCAAAGGTTACCAAAAATTATTGTCGACAACAACCATGACGTGATGGTCATCAACAACCCAGACGATGACCTCCAATCCATTCTTGGCTACCTCACAGGAGGTTACAACTGATGGAGAAAAAGCGAGGTGAGACCATCTGGACATCCCTCGATAGAAAAGCAACTGCAATCGCTGAGTTTACGATGCGCCAGTATCGTACTCGAATTTCGACGTGGGTTGTACTTGGTGTGGGATTCCTAGCAATTTCGGTTGTTCTCCTGTTCTACATTGATGCAATGAATACTGATATTGAAGCAATTGATAACGATGGAGATTCCTACGACTGGGACGGGGATGGCTACGTAAACGGTCAGGAGATCAAGTACGGTACTGACCTCAATGATGCTTTTTCGCATCCTGGATTGCTGAATCCTCCAATTGAACCTGAACCTGCATCGATGTACATCAATGAGGATGATTACGACTGGGATTATTCGGATGCGTCCTCAATTACTACGGGCTATGACAACGATGGAGATTGTGCGAATTCATCTCTCCTGCTGAGTCAGCAAGATGGTAACGGTGATGGAACTCCTTGCAACATCATCTTGCGCTATGATTCACTCAATGGTGGCTACATTGTTTTCGCTGACCCGTACGTGGATGAGGATCCAGACGAGGACAGATATGGGAAGGAAGCCCAACATCGAGCATTCATTCTTGGAATTGGGAAACTTGGATTCGTCTTCCTGTTAAGTATCTTCATACCACTGTTCCTCGCTACAGGATTGATTCGCGATGAGATGACTTCAGGCACTATGCAGTACATGACTGCTAAACCGATCGCCCGTGGCGAAATCTTCCTTTATCGCATGCTTGGTTATCTTGCAATTGTATGGCCTTACCTCATTATGCTCTGCTCACTTCTCGCCCTCGTCTCGGGCATCATGGGACCGGGTGATCAATTCTTCAGATTCGGTGACCTTGGCGTCTGGTTCTCAATTCTCATCGCTGCATTACTCGCTACCTTGGTTTACGGTATGCTCTTCGCCTTCCTTGGCGTTCTGTGGAAGTATGGAATAATTCTTGCTTTACCAATTGCAGCATGGGAGCTAGGAATGGCCTTGTTGTCGATGTCTGTACCGGAGTCAAGTTTCCTTCGAATGTCGATTGTTGGCTGGTCCATGAGCATCATCGATTCAGGTGCTTATCTCGCTTGGCCAGACATGGCGATGTTCACACAAGCTGGAGAGTGGGCAGGGGGGTCCAATCAAGGAGATACGTTCTTGATGTTCGGTGGAAATGAACTTCCTGGTTACGGTGCGCTTGAATGGGCACAAAGCGATTTAGGTCTCGGGCTGGGCCCCTATGCAACAACAGTTGTTTCCGTGATTGTTCTTCTTTTCCAAGCAACTTTCTTTTGGTTTATTGGCCAACTAATTTTCAAATCAAAAGAGATTGTCTGAGGTGAGGCTATGGATTCTTTTGCAGGTGATTTTTCGACGTTGTGGAGTCTGAATAATCGTCCTCCAATCGAGCATTTGACGTGGGATTGGTGGTGGTGGCTTGTCATGCTTGACGATGAGACTCATCCTATGGCAGGGAAGCAATTGATGGTCCTATGGTCAACGAAAGAAAACGATGTTGTTCACATTAACGATGTAGAATGGAAACCAAAAGGAACACCAGGTTTCGATGTTGAAGGTGCTATTCAGATCGATGGTATGGTTTGTGCTTGGTGGTTTGATGGTTCTGTTATGCACGATGAAATTATTGCAAAGGTTTGTGACATGGTCGTTTTGCCCTCTGCGCATTCCTCATGGCCAGGTGTTGAAGGAGAAGGGGGTGGCGCTGTTGTCCCAATGCTGGAAGGTGATTGCTCGATGGGTATGCTTGCTGATCGATCACAATTCTGGTTGAATCTTGATCTTGAACACGAAGCAATTCAATCCGTACGATTGAAAATGACTCCGTGGAACCCTGCGATGTCAACTGCACGTGAGGCAACTGCCACGTATCTCGGATCACTTGGATACGATATTCTCCGCCTTCATGGAACCCGTGCAAGTGGTACCATCGATGGAGAGAACGTCAATGGGACTGCCTACTTCCAGAAGGTATGCGTTCAAGCACCGAGTGTCCCATGGTACTGGGGTGTGCTTCATTTCTCCGATGGATCTTACCTCGATTGGTTCCTCCCTCACCTCTCCACAACAATCCTCAGCAGAGATGCCCGTGAATGGAAACGTCGTGACGTTTCTCATATTGCAGTGAGCCAAGGTGGCTTGTTTCACGATGCAAAGCATGGGCGTAGTGAACGGTTTCGAGTGGTGAGTGTGGACAAGGATCGTCAAGAGAACAATTTACCACGATTCATGATTCATCTCAAGAACGGTAGGACTTCAATTCGAGTCACTGTCCGTGCTGTCGCTCGAGCGTATTGGGATTTCCACCAACCAACACGAGGTGGAATTTGGTCCCATCTGACCTACAATGAGTACCCTCTTGAAGTCGAATCACTCGCTATTGAAGATGAACACGGATTGCGAGATGAATCGATGTACGATTGGATTCGGGGGAACGCAGAACACAGTTGGGGTCTGCTCCATTGACAGAATGAAGTTCTCTAGCCCCTCATACCAGCAAAGGGCTTATGTGCTTGTGTTGTGAGAACCAACCGGGTCAACAACATGAGTGACGATGAGAGTCAAAACGAAGAAGCCGAGAAAACAGAAACAATCGTCTCTGAAAATTCCGACGAATCATCAAATGCAGATGCGATGAAAAACCGTTTCAAATTGATTGAAGGAGAAGAAGTTCTCTTGACAAAATCTCCGAGCCCACTCGGATTTATGGGAATGTACTTCCTCGGAATCATCGTTTTTGCCGTTCATCTGGTGTTTTGGAAACCCGACTCGCTTCTCAATGACAACTCCGGTGGATTTGCTAAATTCCTCGTTTGGGTTATGGAACTCGGAGGTTCAAAACTTCCGTTTGGTTTCGTTTTGGTTATGGCTACCATCACTTGGTTTAATCGAATGCTAAACACATCTACCTCTGGTAAGTGGGTTACGATTTGGTTGTTGCTTGCAACGCTCGCACCAGTTTTAATCCAACTTGATGGTTTGATTGCATTGATCCGTGATCTGTTCTCCGATGCGGATGTCGAACCGTTCCTTGGTTTCAAGTACAATTTCCTCGTGGCAGGCCTCGTCATGACATTCACCTATTGGGCTTTGGTCTTCTATTACCAACGCAGTTTCGATTATGCGATTACCAGTAACGCTGTGATCTTCAAGCACTCATTCCTCTTGAGTCGTGCTCACCGTCGAATTCTTTTCGATCGAATTTCCGAAGTTCAGGTTGAACGCACTCCATTCGGAACGATGACAGGCTTTGCCACTCTCACAATTCTCACAGACTCCGGTGTTGGTATCGTCGAGGAATCTGTTGGTGGAAGTGTCGGTGTGTCTCCGAACCTGCCTGAAAAGGCGGATGATACGTCGGTCGAAAAAGCAGGGAAGAGTCTCTTGAAGTCGTTTTTTGCTCTGATGTTTTACCAACGAACAATTCGAACAGTTCGCCCTGATCCGAAACATTGTTTCTACAAGATTCGTGGCTGGGAAGATACCAAAACGCTGTTGAATGAAATGCATAAAAAGCACAGCCAATCAACAAAATTGGACAATCTTGCTGATATTCTCACGCAAGCAAACGAAGGACAAGAATGAACCGTTGTGTTCAAGAACCCCAAATTTTTGCCAAGACCGGAGAGAGCAATATGAGCGACGATGTTATGGCAGATGCAATGGAATTATTCCGTTCAGGCGATTTGAAAGGAGCGGTCGAAAACCTTGATGGAAAACTTCGATCTAACCGTGACAACGCTATCCTTCAACACACCTTTGCTGAATTTGCAAACATGCTCAATATGGAGGAACAAGAAGATGTTGTTCCAGGTACCAAAATCATGATGTCGTACAAGAAAGCGATGGAACTTGACGAAGAGAACGATGAATACATTGCAGATTTCGCCTCCTTTGCACTCGAATGTCGTCGTGTCCCACAAGCTGTCAAGGAATTCCAACGATACAGCCGTCGCCTCGAAATGGCTGATATCCCTACAGACGATGTTCTTTACATGGCTGCACGAAATATTGTTGACACCATTGAAGTCATCGATCCAGAAAAGGCGAATCCAATGGTTCAACCCTGGGTCAAGCAGGCTCTGATTTGGGCAGTCGGCGGATTGGGATACACACCCGAGGAAGCAGCTGCACTCCTCACCTCTGAAGATTGAGGTCCACCCATGTCCGATGCAGAAACTCGTCTGCACTTTCGTATTGGCTACCTTGGTGATGCATTTCATGGAAGTCAAATTCAACCTGACGTACGTACTGTTCAAGGAGAATTGATTCGAGCCTTCCAAAAACTTGGATGGATTTCAAAAAATGAAGATGGTCACAATCTTGTTCTCTCAAGCCGAACCGATGCAGGAGTTCATGTCAGACTCAACGGAGGAACGGTCCGAGTTGCTTCCTCACTTTGGGATAGTATTACTCCGCGGAAGTTTGTACGAGCGGTTGATGACATACTCCCAGATGAGATTGCCTTTCTCGATGTACGTGCGGTCGATTCGGAATGGAATCCACGCATGGCAGTCCATCGCATATATCGATACAGATTGGAGGGTATTGAATTTTGGAAGGACCCCGGGGAAGAGTTTTCCCAATGGCTAAAACTGTTTGAAGGGACCTATGATGCCCGAAACTTTGCCCGACTTGAACCAGGAAAAAATCCTATCCGATCCATCAAATCATGCACTCCTTGGATTATTGATGGCCGTACTGTTGGATTCCAAATCATTGGAGAGGCCTTTCTCTGGAATCAGGTTCGACGTACAGCTATGGCTCTCCAACTTCTAACGCTTGGTGAAATTACTCCTGAGGATGTCCGCAATGCAATTCAGAATCCAGATGTAGAGGTTGACTTTGGAGTCGCACCTCCCGATTGGCTGATCCTGTGGGGCGTTGAATGGGAAGACTCTCCAATTCCAGAAACAGATGAATCGAATTGTCGATTTTCACGACCTCCAATTCCAAGCAGAGAAGCAGAACGAACCATGCGCAAACGTTGGCGTCAAAGTGCACGAATGGAGATGAAAACGCTTCTTTACACCGAATGGATGCATTTGGGTCAGTTGCCTGTAGCGTACCATCACTCGAACTGAGTAGTTGCATGAAGTTCCGTGGCGTTTAAGTTTGCACAATTCAAGGCCACTGCATGCTCGGGATTGCGCAAGGGCCTTCCATTCGGAAACGCCTTCTCGCAATGGGGATTTTTTTGCTGATTTTGTTATCCGGTTGTCTTGGCAATAACCAGCAATCGTCCGACCAAGAATCAACGGATGGAACAATCACATTAGATGTATGGCACACGTTTGCAGCTGAAAGTAAAGAGGAAGAGGTGTTTCTCAATTCCATTAATTCATTCCAAAATGCATATCCAAACGTTACCGTCGATGTCACAATGGTTCCGTTTGGTAATGCAGACCAATTGTTCATGACCGCAGCTCAAGGAGGGCAAGCCCCTGATTTGATGCGCCTGTCGAGCGATCAACTCGGCGCTATTGGTGAAGTCCGCGTTGACGGTTTCCCATTATTGGAAGATTTACGTCCACATCTCACTCCTCAGGATCGAGACCTGTTTGAAGAACGAGCGTTGCAAGCAATGCGCTATGGTGATGCTCTGTATGGCATTCCAGCAAGTCAAGATTGTCTTTCATTGATTTACAACAAGGCTCTCTTCGATGCCCAAGGTATTGCATATCCCGATACAACATGGACTGAGCAAGACCTTCTTCAAGCGGCTCAAAGTCTGACGTACCAAGACGTTCAAGGGTTGGCAATACCAATTAAATCGGCTTATTGGTGGTTCCCTATTCAAGAAGGATTTGGAGGCACATTGTTTGATGAAAACGGGAATCCATCCCTCGATTCGAACGGGTCGAGTGAAGCAATGCGCTGGATGCTTGACCTTGAACTTGAACATGAAGTGGTTGCAACAGGAACACAAATTGAGGGGATGAAGAATCAGTTTATCTCTTCAAAAGCAGCCATGATTTTCGATGGACCTTGGAATTGGGCGACGTATGAAGCAAGTCGATTGAACATTGGCCAAACGCTGTTGCCTCTTGTGGAGGATTCGGGAGAACGCATGTCTCCGCTTGTAACATACAAGGGTTGGACTGTTAGCAAACAGAGTGAAAGCAAAGTAGCATCGACCGAATTGGCTTTGTGGCTCTCATCAGAAGACGTTCAGAAGGAATTCGCGGTTGAAACCTACACCATGCCTACACACGTTGCTCTTGAAGCGGATAATGAAATCATCGAGGATGAGGTCCTTTCTGGATTCCTGGAACAAACCAAGGTAGGAACTCCTGCTCCGACAACACGCGCAATGTCGTTGGTTTACGACCCACTCTCGACTGCCTTCGAACAAGCATACTCTGGAATCGCTACGACAAATGGAGCGCTGTCTGGAGCAAACCAACAACTTGAGGAACAGATTGATTCTCTCTCTCGAGCGGACCCATTCCCTCTTGCAGAGGGTTATCGTAGCATTACGATTGAATTTACGTCAACGAATGCTACGGAATACGAAATATTCGTTGATGGTGAGCTGCATACTCAATTGCGTCAAAACACCACAGATCCTGGTGTAATACTCGACTATGATTCGTGCACATCGAACGAAGTGGAACTGCTTCAAATTGGTCAGATTCGGCTTTTCACACCCACGATGTCACTCATTCAGTGTGATTTGACCGGAATGGTGCCTGATCAAGAACATCTCATCGAAGTATTCGGAGATGATGCCCTTGTTTTCTCTACTATTCAACGAACCAATGTAGCTGATGAACGACCAGAATCAGGTGACACTTCTCCAGTGCTGTTTGCTCTTGGAGCGATTGTACTTTCACTCATTGCATTGCTCAGTTTTGCAAAATGGAACGATGCCAAACAAGGTCGAACGCAATCTAAATTTGCTCACTATTATGTGGCTCCTGCCCTGTTAGCATTAGCCGTTTTGACGTTTTATCCTGTCCTGTATGGCTTCTGGCTGGCATTTACGGATGCAAATCAAACGCAGTTGGGTGATCAATCATTCATTGGTTTGGACAACTTCTGGGAAGTCTTTTCATCGGATGGATTCCTTCGAGTTACATTGTTTACGCTTGTATGGACCGTACTCAATGTTACTGCACATATTGGCATCGGCTTGTTCCTCGCATTGCTTTTACATCGCAGCAAGATCCGCGGAAAAGTAGCATATCGCACTCTTCTTCTCTTGCCATGGGCGGTGCCATCCTACATCTCTGTCTTGGTTTGGAGAGGTATGTTCCAACCTGATGGGTTTATTAACGATCTTTTGGGAACAAACATCGATTTCCTGTCCGATCCAACAGGAGCCCAAGTCGTTGTCATTCTAGTCAACATTTGGCTCGGAGTACCCTTCATGATGATGTCCATCAGTGGTGCACTGCAGTCTCTCCCTCGTGACATGTATGAAGCTGCAGAAGTGGATGGAGTTTCGGGATGGAAAGCGTTCCAACACCTGACCTTGCCAAATCTGCGCAGTGCATTGGTTCCACTATCTCTCCTTGGATTTATTTGGACCTTCAACATGTTCAATGTCATTTACCTCATGACAGACGGCGGTCCGAATTTGTACTTTGGAGAGCCGGGTCAAACGGATATTCTCATTACCTACGTTTACGATGTTGCCTTTAGAGAGGGTGCTTATGGTGTTGCAGCCGCTTGGTCTGTCATCATCTTCATGATGCTGTTCGCCTTCTCTTGGTATTACATGAAGCAAACCAATGCAACGGAGGCGGTCTGATGACAACCTCTGTTGACATGCGTTCTTGGTATGTTCCAGTTGAGATCATCACCCTCAGGCGTTGGGTTGTTGCAGCATTCATCGTCAATGTATTGCTTCTGACCGTCGATTATCTTCGAGCAGATTCCGAGCTTCTTGTCCTCGGTGGTCTCAGTTGTCTGTTGTTTGCGTCTCTTCGTGCATCGCTTCCGGAAGTCAACAACGAGGCTCGTCGAAATCTCTCACTTTTCATTAGCGCAGTCCTGCTTGGAATCGCTTCCTATCGGATACTCATTGTCGAGCTAACCCTCTTCAACATCTGGATTCACTGTTGGGCTCTCATACCATCTGGATTGTCATTGTATTGGTTGTCTGGACGACCAGTGACAGTGTGGACTTCGAGGAAACTCTCTGATTCAGCCATTGAATTCGGGTTGATGCGAAATGCACAATTGACCAAGAAATTTGAGGAGACTTCAACACACATCACGCTCCTGCACTTTGTTGCGATTACAGTTGTTCCGTTAATTTGGATTATCGACATTGCATTCTCAGAAGGCAATGCCCTCGGAGGTCAGATTGGTGATTCGTTCACAACCGAACATTTCTCCAAAATACTCAATGGAGAGTCCTTCTGGATTTGGTTCAGAAATTCGCTGATTGTCAGTGTAGGCACTGCATTGTTGGGCCTTTTCATCGCTATACCTGCAGGGTATGCGTTCAGTCGTTACAAATTTACAGGGCGAGATGCATCCATGTTTTCTTTCCTCTTGGTCCAAATGTTTCCTGGAATCATTATTCTCGTCCCTTACTTTTTGGTCATGAAAACCCTTGGTCTTTTGAACTCCCACCTTGGACTGATTCTCGCATACTGTGTAACTGCATTGCCGTTGTGCGTTTGGATGTTGAAAGGATTCTTTGACACAATTCCTCGGGAACTTGAAGAGGCGGCCGCTCTCGATGGATGCAACCAATTCCAAGTGTTCACCAAGGTTGTTCTTCCCCTGTCCACGCCTGCAATCGCTGTGACAGCACTGTTCAGTTTCCTCGCTGCATGGAATGAATTCCTTCTTGCACTAACGTTCAATACGTCGAATGACATGTACACGCTTCCTGTTGGATTAGCATCTCTTATCTCTTCAACAGGTCAAGCATGGGGTGATTTCGCAGCTGCGAGTCTTTTAGTGAGCCTCCCAGTTGCCTTGCTATTCCTCTTCTTCCAGAAATTTTTGATCGATGGATTATCAGCGGGCGGAGTCAAAGGGTGAGAATATGGTGAATGTAGAATTTAATGGAGTACACAAACAATTTGATGACGGCTTTACAGCCGTGCAAAACCTCTCATTGGAAATCAAGGACAAGGAATTCCTTGTCCTGTTGGGTCCATCAGGTTGCGGTAAATCAACAACACTGCGAATGCTAGCAGGTTTGGAAGATGTAACGGATGGGAAAATCATGATCGATGGAATGGTCGTGAATCACTTGCCTGCAGGTGCGCGAGGACTTGGTATGGTATTCCAATCGTATGCATTGTATCCGCACATGACGATTAAAGACAACCTCTCATTTGGTCTTCGAATGATGAAGGGTTCAGACAAATTGGATGAACAAGAGATTCAATCCAGAGTCGATGAAATTGCAGACCTTCTCGACCTGAGTCAACATCTTCAGAAGAAACCGAAGGAACTCAGCGGTGGTCAACGACAACGTGTTGCACTCGGGCGTGCTCTTGTTCGTCGCCCGAAGGTCCTCTTAATGGATGAACCACTGTCAAATCTTGATGCTGAACTTCGTCATCAAATGCGAAATGAAATCCGACGTTTACACGATGAGCTTGGAACCACGACCATTTATGTCACTCACGATCAAATCGAAGCTATGACGCTTGCAGACCGGATTGCCATTCTCAATAATGGGGAGTTGCAACAACACTGCGCACCGCTGGAGGCCTATCACAACCCTGCAAACGATTTCGTGCGGTCTTTCCTGTGCAAACACATTGATGATTTGGTACAGACCGCCAATTCATTGTTCAACAATCCAAGCACATCTTCGGAGGATTCGGAATGAAAGGTACTGCTCGTTTTCTTATCCTCTTGATGGCTGTAGTAGTCTTTTCACCGCTTGTCTCTAACGATGTCGAAGCATCTCCTCAACAATCATCAGACAAGACCGTGTTCACCTTCAAGGGAACTGCTAGCGACGTTTCAGTCGTTGGCGAATGGGGTTGGGACACTCCTGTACAAATGGTTGATCAGAACGGTATTTGGACAGGTGAACTTGAACTCAACGAGGGACTTTACTGCTACAAGTTCATCGTAGATGGGCAATATATCTTTGATCCAATGAACTCAGAACGATCCTACTGTGGCGACATCGAGAATTCTCTTGTTCGAGTACGGGATCATATCCGTCCACAATTCAGTGCTGAACGGCTGAATCAATCTCTGATTGTAACGTATCACCCAGGTTCTTCAGGTTCTGCATTCGATGGAACTCCATCTGCCCTTACAGGTTCAGTATGGGATGCTCAATTGCGAACTTGGACCTATGATTTGAGTGGGCTAGAGGACGGTAAGCACACCTTCAAAATCGATGGATTTGATGTTGATGGGAACCTCGCTTACGACCTGTTGGTTCCTTTCTGGACAGGCCCAAGTGCAGATTTTGAATGGCAGGATGCTCTGATTTACATGGTCATGACCGATCGGTTTGTCAATGGAAATACATCGAATGATGAACCTCTGACAGGGGCTGCACTGGGAGCAGATTGGCAAGGCGGTGACTTTGCAGGTGTAACTCAAATGATCGAATCAGGTTACTTTGACGATTTAGGTGTTGGAGCATTGTGGCTATCTCCATTCAACACTGCAGCAGAAGGGACAGGTAAAGCCGCCGATGGAGTCCACGATGTCTCTTCATTCCACGGATATTGGCCAACCGAACCTCGAGGAATTGAACCGAAACTTGGAACCGAAGATGAACTTCATGCACTGGTTCAAGCGGCACACGACCACGACATCCGAGTGATGATGGATTTTGTAGTCAATCATGTCCATGAACAGCACACCTACTATCAAGACAATCCTGAATGGTTCAACGCTGGGTGTATTTGTGGTACTGCGAATTGCGATTGGACAGAACATCGCCTCGATTGCCAATTCACCTCCTACATGCCTGATGTGAACTGGAAGATTCGTAATGCTTCTGAGCAATTCATTGATGATGCTCTGTGGTGGCTTGAAACCTATGACTTGGATGGACTTCGAATCGATGCTGTGAAGCACGTAGAAGACTTAGCTACACGTAACTTGGTCGCTCAAGTCAATGAACGGTTTGAAACCGTGGGTACAGATTATTACCTCAAAGGAGAGACTGCAATGGGATGGTCAGGTCACTCTCTCACAGATAACCAAGAACAGTATGGAACAATCAATGCATACATGGGCCCCGATGGACTTGATGGTCAAGCAGATTTCGTCTTGTATCATGCAGTTGTTGACAACGTCTTTGTTTCAGGAAATGAAAATTATCAGCATCTTGATTATTGGACAAATCGAAGCCAAGATCAATACCTCAATGGTTCAGTCATGGTTCCTTATGTCGGAAGTCATGATGTCCCTCGACTCTCAAGTCGAGCCGATACTGGAACCAACGATGCGTTCAATCAATGGTCTGAGGATGGCTTGCCTGGGCAACCTGGAGACGTATCTGCTTACAATGCTGCAATGCAGGCTTACGGTTGGTTGCTGACAACCCCCGGTGCTCCGCTTCTTTACTACGGTGATGAATATGGTGAGTACGGTGGTGCAGACCCAGATAATCGACACATGTATCGAAATAACAGTTCGTGGAGTTCGATGGAGAACAGCCTCTTCGAGAATATTTCTGAACTGGGTAAGTTGCGTTCAACATCGCTCGCACTTCAACGAGGCGAGTACAGCACACGATTGGCAATGGCAAATTTGCTTGTCTACAACATGACTCATGATGATCAGGTTATGTCCATCGTTCTCAATCGAGGAGCACCTACATCCGTCAATGGGTTTGAGGGCAATGATGTCGTGCGCTTTGGTTCTACATTTATCCAAAATGGAATACTCAATGCGCCTGCCCACTCTGTAACAGTAATCGAATTGAATGTGGAGAACGAACCTCTCCCTGTCTATGGATGCACCGATCCGACAGCAACCAACTTTGATTCGAGTGCAACATACGATGACGGGTCATGCGACTATCCAGTTGTTCCAGTTCTTGGATGTACAGATTCAACAGCGACAAACTACGATTCAGAAGCCACCGAAGATGACGGAACCTGCAATTACTCTGTCGAAGATGTTGTAGGTTGCATGGATTCAGATGCCCTCAATTTCAATCCTAATGCGACCATCGATGAAGGATGCGAGTATGTGACGGATGGAGGTGGTCTTAACGAGACGAATCAATCTCAGGGGCAAAACAACACCGACAATCAAACAGATCCTACGAACGGAACAATTGACAATCAGTCAACTCAACAGGAGATGAAAACGTGCGATCTATGCTGTGGAGATACGTACGAGGTGCCCGCTGATGAAGTGTGTCCAATAGCGGCTTGTGAGCCGTGTGAACAAACCGAAGGTGCAGATTCAAAATCGTCATCCATCATGCTGGCTCGTTCTGTCCTCATTGGAGCAATTGTAATCGTAGCCCTTGTCTTGATTCTCTCTGGCAGAAAAGGCGGGGGAATTGAGGGCGATTCGATAGAGGATGAATGGACTCCTCATGAAAATTGATTGTAAAATTCAAGATAATCTTTAATCATTCGCTTGCCTGTGAATCCTGCTGATGCAACAATACTGGCTTTCATCATTTCAGCCCACCCTTGTCCGTGCCATGATGGAAGAACATCATGTTCGAGAACGTTGTAGATGTTGTCAGCATCTCTGTCATCATCACGATCATTCTCTCCGTTCCCAATCGCCCATCCATTGACGCCATGGATACAGGCCTCAGGCCACCAACCATCCAAGATTGAACAATTTGGGACACCATTCATCGCCGCCTTCATGCCGGATGTTCCTGAAGCTTCCATCGGTCGAATGGGATTGTTGAGCCAGATGTCAACACCGCTGGTCATCATCAATCCTGTCTGCATGTCGTAATTTTCAATGAATGCAACTGGAATCTCTTCTTCGATTTCCTTGGCCGAATCAAAGATATCCCGAATGAGTTGTTTTCCACCTTGATCTCGTGGATGAGCCTTGCCGGAGAAGACGAATTGAATCTTTCCAGCCCCAATGGAACGCAACCTCTCAATATCTCTGAACACTAAATTGGCTCGTTTGTAGGTTGCAAAACGTCGTGCAAATCCAATGGTTAGTCGATCTGGTGAGAATTGGACACCGGTTGTTGTTTGGACATAGTCTCGCAACTCTTGTCGAGCCTTCGAACGTGTATCGAGTAGATCCGTGGTGGGAAGTTCCTCGGCATTGGAAAGTGCCTCAGGACTGATTCGCCAATCCGGAAGATGCTGATCGAAGAGAGTTGCCATGGTAGGAGATGTCCATGTGATGTGATGAACCCCGTTGGTAATGGGTTGAATTCGTTGTTCCCCAAACATGGTCATAGCGACATCTGCATTCAAATTGGAAACTGCGTTTACAGATGTTGATAGAGAAATAGCAAGGTGCGACATCGAACACCGAGCGCCCTGCTCAGAATCACCCGCATCTCGTACCAATTCTCTCGCATCATCAGGAAGTAAATCTCCAATGACAGTTTCAACCAAGGACCAATCGAAACGGTCGTGCCCTGCAGGTACAGGAGTATGCGTTGTGAAGAGACTGCGCTGTGCCAACTCTGTGCGGCTCCAACCACGATTGAGAAGTTCAAGCATGGCAAAGGTACAATGGCCTTCATTCAAATGGAGACCACTCAGTTCAGTGTCCAAGTGATCGAAGAGTTGTACGCCACCAACTCCAAGAACAAACTCTTGACGAATTCGAACATCATCGTCGCCCCCATAAAGCCTTGATGAGAGCATCTGGTGTTCCGGTGAATTGTCAGGATGGCGTGTGTCGAGGAAATAGACTGGAACAAGATGGCCAGATTGACCAATAATTTCTGCTTTCCAAACATAGGCGAGCAGCGCTCTGTTGTCCAAGTTGAGATGGAGTACAATATCGGTCTTGGAGAGGTGGTTGCTTGGGTCATGTTCAGGGAATGATTCCGTTTGAACTCCGCTGTCATCGATGTGTTGTCGAGCATACCCTTGGTGATAGAGAAGTGTCACTCCAACAAGTGGAATGTTCGCATCAGCAGCTGATTTAACATGGTCTCCTGCAAGAACACCAAGACCGCCTGAATACGTGTGGAGTTCGGACCAAAGGCCAATTTCCGCAGTAAAATAACCCACCACAGGCATGTTGTATGCTCGTCTAATCAGGTTATGAGTTCTTTGTTACCTGAATCACCTTTTCAAATCCTGCCATGTAAATTTCCAACTCCAATTTTTCCCTTTTTGACCAGGTATGTTCATTCGAGATTCGGATCCGAGACCAAGAAAATCCTGCAATGGAATGATTGACATTGGGGATTTCGATTCACGTGCAAGTCGGATAAGTGTTTCATGGATTTTCTCTTCCGAAAGGGCAAGTGACCGCAAACGGTTTTGCTCTTCAGTTGATGCAGATTCAAACCATCCAAGGGCAGTATTGTTGTCATGAGTCCCTGTGTACACGATCTGATCATCGAGAATGTTGGATGGATGATGAGGGTTGGTTTGCAGGTCACCTTCAAATCCAAACTGTAGGACACTCATTCCTCTGAGCTGTTGTCGCTTTCGGAATTCGATAACCTCTTGTGGAATAATGCCTAGATCCTCAGCAATAATCTGTTGGGGTGAATCGATGAGGCTCATGATGTGTTCAAACAACTCGTCTTGAGGTCCATCTTGCCAATGGCCGTTTCGAGCATCTTCTTCGGGGTATGGAATGGCCCAATTCGAGTGAAATCCTCGAAAGTGATCGATTCGAACGACATCATACATGCGGAACATACGTTGAATTCGTTCCTTCCACCACGTCCAATCTTGTTGGCGATGTACATCCCATTTGTACAGAACTGTTTCCCATACCTGTCCGGTTTCGCTGAAGTAATCTGGAGGGACTCCTGCGATGAATCTAGGATAACCTTCTTCATCGAGTTGAAACAATTCTCGATGGGCCCAAACGTCAGCTGAATCATGAGCAATAAAAATAGGGACATCCCCGATTATTTTGATCCCTTGCGAATTTGCATATGTTCGTAGTTCTTGCCATTCAGCATTGAATGTTCGTTGCTGTTGAATGTAGGGCTCAAGGTTCTCTAGAAACGGTTCGAGTGCTTCTTTTTCCCGATTCTTCAATGCTTCAGGCCATTCGTACCAAGGCTTCCCTTTTTGATTCTCTTTGATTGCACAAAACAATGCCCAATCGGTGAGCCAATACGTGTCCTCATCCATGGGAAAATCTCGATCGGAATCGGTCAAATCCTTCCATCCTGCAAAGGCGGAAGGTGAAGCATATGGAGAGTCGTACTTGTCTGGAGGCGTTAGAGGTAACACCTGCCAGTATGCGAATCCTTGTTGGTGAAGCCAGTCGACAAATTGGTAGCCTTGCGATAACTTCTGCTTTGGAAGGGAGGTTAAATGACAGAGAATCCCACTTTCGTGTGTTGACTCCATCAAATCATTGCAAAGTCTTTCAAATTATCATTGCTACGGTCAAGCCATGCGGAGAAGTGCTGTGGTTTTATCGCTCCTTTTCGTAACATCAACACTTGGTGGTTTTGCCGTTGGTTTGACCCCTTCAACCATCACTGTTGACGGTGATTTGAGTGAATGGGATTCCGACAGTCTGATGGAGAGTTCGAACGTCGACTTGCACCTTACATGGGACGCAACAAATCTGTACGTCGGTTGGAACGGAACAGACTGGAAGGCAACCACTGAGGGGGCAGATATGTTCGTTTATTTCAACACAACAACTTCAGGATCTGTGCTGAGCAAGGACTGGGGATTTTCGCACACTCTCCCCTTTGCTGCTGATTATGGATTTGTTCTGGAAGATGATTCGTATTCACGTATCATATCCTACGATGGGAGCGCTTGGGTTGAGAGTTCTCATGTCGTCGATTTGTATTCGGGTTGGAGCGACAACAAAATCACTGAATTTGTAATTCCGTGGTCAGAACTGGGTTCGCCTTCATCATTGGATGTCATGGTCTACGCGCAATGGCAGGACGAGGGAAACGTCTGGGCCTCGTTCCCTGGTCAAAACCCATCAAGCAACAATGGAGCTGAAACATTCACACATGCATGGCACATTGAAAATCTCGACAACGCATCAATTCCAAACCAACTCCCAGTCATTCAACCTGCCGCTGCTGGTAAAGTGGATGACGCACTCAACCTAGCGATTGTTTTTCATCAGCACCAGCCCTACTACAAGAATAAACTCACAGGGATGTACGAAATGCCTTGGGTTCGAGTTCATGCAATGACCGAATACGTTGACTCACCGGGGATACTCGCTGACACAGATACCAAAGTGACCTACAATCTGGTTCCATCATTCATTGAGCAACTTGTGGACTACCATGAACAAGAAACACTCGATGTTCACACGGATATCGCAAAACGTTCCTGGGCGACAAATGGATATCCTAACGCGACTGATCTTGAACTCCATACGATGCAATTCCAATCGTTTTGGAACAGTGGTTGGATCTACAATGTCTCCATAGACGATCCTAAATTGGGATGGCTTCACCCTTCAAGCGATCGTTACAAAGAACTGTACGATGCCACACTTCACAATCTCAAGCCTGCAACAATCATGGATGACGATTTACTTCCACCTCAGGATTTCCTTGATCTTCAAGTCCTTTGGTACCTGTACCAATTCTCACCGGATTATGTTCTCGGTGCATACAATTCCAGCCACCGAGATCAGGGTCTCATCGACCTTTTCATGCAGAACGGAAACTATGAACTGGCTGATTTGAATTACGTTCTTGATGCTCAGCATGCGCACATGGGCAACGTTCTGCCTATGTACAGTGAACTTGCTGCTAACGGACAGGTTGAATTGACCACAACACCGTACTATCACCCAATCATGCCGTTGCTCATGATGGAAGGTTGGACAATGGAGGACGGCATTCGTGTCAATAAGGAGGCTTGGCCAGAGGATGTGCAAAATCATCTCATCACTGGTATGGACTTGTTTGAAGACGAACTTGGTTTCCGCCCAACCGGTATGTGGCCAAGCGAGGAGGCCGTTTCCCCAGCAATGGTTCAACCTGTCACCGATGTTGGTATTGAGTGGATGGTCACCGATGAAGAAATCCTCAAACAATCTACGAACCAGAATGGCGATTTCATCGATGTTGAAGATGTGACCAATCTGGCAACACCATGGAAGGTGACTGGAGAAGACGGCGGCGAAGTTGCGGTTATCTTCCGTGATCGTGTCATTTCTGATCGTATTGCATTCCAGTACGGAACAATGACGCCTGAAGCAGCCGTTTCGGATTTTATTGCTTATCTTGACAATATTCGACAACAACTCCTTGATGCTGGAGAAGACCCATCCGAACATCTCCTAACCGTAGCTCTGGACGGTGAGAACTGGATGTTTATGTCCGAATTTCAACATCAAGACAACGCTCGACCGTTCATGGCGGAATGGTATGGGCGTCTAGCAACTCACCCAACCATTGTCACGACAACACCTTCAGAATTCCTAGAAACAGAACCAACTCTGCCTGAAATTCAGACCATTGGAACCGGTTCATGGATTGATGGAACTCTGCGAACATGGGCTGGCGAAGAAGAGGAATCTCTTGCATGGCAGCGTTTGGTTGAAGCTCGTCAGAAACTTGTAGCATTCGAAGAGGATAATCCAAATGACCCTGGATTGGAAGCCGCATGGGAGTCATTGTACATCGCTGAAGGGAGCGATTGGTTCTGGTGGTATGGTCTTGATCAAGACAGTGGATATGACGAAAACTGGGATGTGTTGTTCAAAGTCCACTTGTCCAACATCTATCGTGCAGTCAATCTCGATCTTCCACCGTATCTTCAGGATCTGTGGACAAACCCAGCAATTCCTTCCCCAGCAGCCTCAACCATCATCGAGCCGATGATCGACGGTGTTGCATTACCGGGTGAATGGGACGGAGCAGCACGTTATGATGCACCCGTTGAAGGTGCTCCTTTCAACATCGACGAATTCTATGTTGGCTATGATGCCTCGAATGTGTTTGTGAGGGTTGATGCAACAACAATCCAAGAACTCGAAAACATGTCGCTCGATGGTAAGTCTCCCGATTTAGCCCTGTATTTTATGCAACCAAATGCAGTCAATTTCAATGAAGCAGAAACCAACTTCCGTACGTATTATGGCAATCAAATTCTCGGCTTCCCATCCAAGTATATGGTGGCCTTTGATTTTGATACCCTTCGTGATGATGGGCGTGCCAAATGGAATCTCTTTACTGCGAAAGGCAAGACCGGAGACCAAGAGCAATGGGTGCTAAGTGGTAGTTCTGGTCTTGGAGGATGTGCAGTTCAAGATGTGTACGAATTTGTGATTCCCTGGTCTGAAATTGGGCTTGCTCCACGTTATTCCACTCGAATTAAGGTCGTAGCTGCCCTTGCAGATTCCCTTGCCTACGGTGATGGAGAGGACAAGGAAATGGCACCACCTGCTCCAGCAGAAGTTGTTCTTCCTGATCTAGAAGAATGGGTGACGTTGCTTGAACTTGAGGATACAATTGGCGACGAGACCGGTGACGGAGATTACATCTATCCACTTGCAAGTGATTTCGCAACACCAAACAATGGAGGTTTGTGGGATGCGAAGAAACTCACAATTCGTCAGAGTTCATGGAACGCTCAATTTATCCTTGAGATGGGAGAGATGACGGATATATGGGGCTTGAGCAACGGATTCAGTCATCAAATCGTTCAGATATATGTTGATCAAGGAGATACATCTTACGGCTCAACCGAAATGCTTGATGGAGCAAATGCCATGATCGATGAGGATTGGGCTTGGGAAGTTGCAATCAGCGGAACCGGTGAGCCTGGTGCGGTATTAGCGGTTCAATCGGAAACAGGTAGCACATCCTCTCGTGGCATCGATGTATCTGGTGACGTTGATGCAAAAACAATCACGTTTACAGTCAGTAAAGATGTCATTGGAGACGATATTCCAAACTACCGATACATTGTCGTCATCGGTAGTCAGGATGGATTTGGAACAGGGAAGTGGCGTGATGTGGATGCATCACCCTCGACATGGACGCTGGGTGGAGGTTCAGACCCAGCTTCTGATGATGGAATCGATTATGATCCAAACATCATCGATGTGATTCTCAACGGTTCAGGTCAAGAAGCAATGCTTTCGTCATACGATGTGGATGGGCATGAATATGCGAAATTGACTGGCTTTGAGATGCCGGAAATTCCTCAACAGATTTTCGGGGCTTCCATTGAGACTGTGACTTCTTCCAGTGCAGTGATTACATGGTCAACTACCGTATCAGATTCGACCTCAATTCAGTTCGCACTGGCGGATGTTCAACCAGTGAATTCATCTGTAAATCGTGTCGAAACATCTTCGGGAACAGATCATGCTGTGACGCTGACAGAACTCGACGTTGGAACAGCGTATTGGGTTTTTATTCAAGCTGATGATGCTGGTGACATTATTCTGTACTTCAACACAAGCACTGTCGTTGATGAGTCGGCGCCTGAACTTCTGAATCTCGATGCAGAAGTGCTCGAGGATGGACGAATCCAAGTAACATGGTACACCTCTGAGAGTGCAACTGAGGAAGTCTTGATTGGAACGACTTCGATCCATGAGGATGCATTTGCAACCAAGAAGAACCATCAGTTTGTAACAGAACCTTACGCTAATGGAGAATATTCCATCACCGTGCGAAGTGCTGATGCATCTGGAAACATGAATGAAAGCAGCATTTCCATCACCATAGCTGTTGAAGGCGGAGATGGTAACACAAACCCGACATCACCAAACGATTCAACAAATCAAACGGATGAAGATGACAAATCTTCTCCGATGTCCGGTGGTATTGTTCAGATTGGCATTCTCATCACCATACTAGTTCTACTCGTTGCATTTGTACGAGTCCGTAATGGGCAAGACGGCGATGACAAATGGAATTAATCCTGCTTTGAATTCGTTCGAGGCAACCATTCTGCCAGGTATGCTGCAATTCCTATCATCGCTACTTGAGCAAGACCTCGTGCAACATGTGCCCAGAGAGGGAATGTGCTTCCGTTCAATTCAATGTCGTTAACCCACATGTTGAGATTCCCCCAATACAATACGATGAGAAGGGCAACGGTTGCTTTTCCTGCCAAAGCCCGGGTGCGTGGAACAATCAGTCCAATGCCACACAACACTTCTGGAATTCCACTGACGATCACCCAAAATTCTGCACTGAATGGAAGGATCTCTGGAACGATTGGTGTGAACCATTCAACATCGGTGAAATGCATGATTCCAACGTTCACAAAAAACAGACCTAGTCCTACTGCGAGCACATCTTTGTGGTACTGCCAATACTGCCTCATCGCTTCACCACGATGGTCAAAAGGTCGCCATCCTTGAGTTGGTGGTCAAGCCCAACACGTTGCCAATCAAATTTTGCAGATGGTCCTTTAATTCGTGCAAATCGAAACTTTCGTACAAAGTCACGATGGAGTTTGTTGCATATTGTTTCTACAGTTGAATCATCTTTGACAATCAATGGTTCATCTAAATCGGCTTCTTGGCCTTGGGGTTTGAGGAACACACGCATGAAACCAAGATTGTCGTAAATGAAATCCTTCAGTTCTGTGAGTCCAATATCCTTGAACGCTGATATTTCCATAATTGGCCAATCATCAGGAAGGCCTGATTTAGCTCGTTGAATGTCTTCTGGGGTTGCAATATCGATTTTATTGATTGCAATGACTGCCTTTTCGTAAATGATATTCCCTGCTAAACAGTCAACGATCTGTTCTGCCGTTGTATCTTGACGGAGTGTAACAATTGCTGACGTATATCCGAACGACCGAATAATGTCTCCCATGTCTTCTGGAGACAGGTGGGTTTGTTCAACCGTAGTGCGCACATCGATTCCACCTTTGTCAACGCGCTTGATGAAGACAGGAGGCTTTTGTTGATTCAATCGAAGTCCTGAATTGTGAAGTTCTCGGTGAAGGACTGTAAAGTGACCGTCTTGGAATGGATCAACGATGTAGAGGACCATATCCGAGGAACGAATGACATTGAGGATCTCTTTTCCTCTTCCTTTTCCTTCAGCAGCCCCTTTGATGAGTCCTGGCAAGTCAAGAATCTGGATTTTAGCACCACGGTGTTCCATGACACCAGGGATACAAGTGAGTGTTGTAAACGCATATCCAGCTGCTTCGGAATGAGCATCGGTTACTTTGGAGATGAGTGTTGATTTACCAACTGAAGGAAAACCGACTAGTGAAACGGTCGCATCACCCGATTTCTTGACCTCGAACCCTTTGCCACCACCGCTTGCTTTCGAATGTGCAGCAGCCTTTTCTTCTTTGAGTTTCAGTTGAGCAATCTTTGCTTTCAACTTTCCAATATGGGCGTTCGTAGCCTTGTTCTTTTGCGTCTTATCGATCTCAGCACGAATCATTTCGATTTGCTCTTTAATCGTCGCCATACGAACCCCCCTGTCCTTTTGGAACACGCCTTGTTCTTCAAGGCTGTTGTAGAAACATTGTTCTATGCAACGCTTTCATTGTTCATCCTAGGCGGTTGAAACTACCATCTGCCATCGACTGTTATCAGGCCCGATGTAGATTGTTTGTTTGGTCGATTGACCGTATTGACCTCCGGAGTTGATAATCTTCAAGTAACACCATTGTGACCTCACCTCTTGTATCTTCAAGACGCCGATGCCATCAAATCCACTTGCATAGTGGACCTACACATGGGACTGGAAATCGTTGTTCTTTTGGTCGATGTCCCAAGTCTTCGTCAACTTGTTTCTACGTTATGGAGTGACCTTTACTCTGGTTTAGAAAAACGAACAATGCGCTCTATTCGGCCAGATCAAGATTCTCGCTTGAAAGTTAATTTTGACATTGATGCAGAAGCGGAACTGCTCGATTGGATGGACACACAGAATCGAGACTCTTCCGATTCAACACCTTTCTGGTCTTGTTTACAAGCCTCCGGCGATGGAGAAAAAGGGCTTCTCCTTGCAATGAAATGGGCAAGTCCAGGTGCTTGGGAAGCCTGGGAGGGACGAGCCTACATGTATCTCGATGTCGCTCTTTCAAAGACCATTGAAGGAGAAGCTGAACTTTACGGTGGCGCAACATGGGACAATGTTTGTGAATCATTGAAGAATCTTCCAGAGCAGGAATACGCTGAGCGTGTTTGTTTGGATTGGATGGAGCGAAGAAAAGCCCTTGGAGAAACAATGGATGAGAAAGAAGATCCTCGCATTGTCCCAACGTTTGAAGCCCACGATCGTGCGGCTAAAGCACTGGTTCATACAATGACACGGTGGAACAATGAGGATAACCTCGTTGCAATCATTGGTAGAGACCATCTTGAAGCAAGAAAGTGGGGTACCTTTTCTTGGAATCTTTCAACCATCGTAGCCAATGAACTTCCTGACCACACAGCAGCGTCGGGTTGAAAGACCACATCCGTTTCGGTGAAATCATGTCAGAGGAAAACGAAGACACTCCTTTGGATGAGACATCTGATTCTCATGATGACGAAACCCCCGATTTTGAGGAAGTCGAGGAGCAGATTGAGTTGGCCGAGCATGTTGAACCGGTTGACCCACTTGAAGAAGCGATTCAGAGAGCTGAAACGGCAGAGAAAGAAATCGCATACAAGGATGCTGAAATTCAGAACGTTCGTAAGCGATTGATGGCAGAGAAATCCTCCCTTATTCAGTATGGGGGAATGGGACTTGCCCGAAGGATGATTCCCATCCTCAATGATGTGGATCGAGCACTTTCTCAGGTTGATGAGGATGACGAATCACCTGTTGCCCAGGGTCTTCGTTTGCTGCGAAACAAACTTTGGCGTGAGCTCGAAGCAGATGGCATCAAAGCAATCGATGCCAAAGGGAACGAATTCAATCCAGCCACAATGGAAGCCATTACCACAATCCCTGCATCAGAACAGTTCCCTGCTGGACAAGTTATCGATGTTCTAGAACCCGGTTACATGTACAAGGAACGAGTTCTTCGAGCTGCCCGTGTCGTTGTTGCAACCGAATAATCAACCTGGGTGTGGCCCAGCATTAATCTGCAAAAAGCGATACAGTCCGTCTGCTTTAATCAACCATTCAATAATCGATTCGGGAACACTTGGCCCAAGCACCATCCGTGTTGCATCATCATCGTAAACAGTTGAGAGCATCATACAAGTTTGACGAATTCGCCATCCTTCGAATTGATCCCGCTGATGCAAATCTACCCAAGCAACAGGAAAATCCGACGCTTCATAGAGTTGCTTCGTACCCTCATCGGAGGTGACAAGTGTTCCTTCACCATGATGGTTTGTTGCATGCTGCACCCAGTTTGGTGGATCGTTAATGTCATCGATTCCAACGATGGTGATGCTGTCTGCATGATTGTTCGCAGAAGCCCATGATTGAATCATATCGGTTCGTTCTTGAATCGAGAATGGGTTGTCCATCGTCCATTCATCTTGTGCAGATCCTATTGCAATGGTAACCCTCCCAAACAAAGCAATTGCTTCTTCGACAAGGTAGGCATGACCGTTATGGAACGGTTGGAACCGACCGAGTACGATTCCCTTGCCCATGCTTCATGCAAAGTAGGATGCAACATCAACGTTTGGAAGTGCGTGTCCCATTTCATTGAAACAAGCAATCATCCGTTTGCATCCTTCAATCATCTCGTCAATGGTGGTTGTCCCCATGCTTCCGACACGGAACATTTTGCCTTTGAGATGGTCTTGTGCTCCAATCACTTGGGTTTGATATTCCTCCTTGAGTTTGGTACGCCATGCGTCATCAATGCCTTCAGGGTACATGATTGCGGTGACTGTATCGCTTTGTTGTCCCCCATCTGCAAGCAACATGAATCCAAGATCGGTGAACAACCTTCGAACTCCATTGGCAAGGGTGCGACATCGAGCCCATCGATTCTCAAGGCTTTCTTCTTCGAGGTCACGCAACGATGCTGCCCAACCCATTGCCAGATTAATCGCCGGGGTCCAAGGAGTTTGATCATCGTTTCCTTTCTTGATTGCTGAGACTAAATCAAGGTAGTAAACTGGATTTGAATCTCCCTGTTGCCGTATGGTATGAACACGCTCAACGAAGTGCTCATTGATGGCGATTGCAGCAATTCCACTTGGTCCAGCTGTGCATTTTTGTGCCCCCATCACAACTGCTTCAGCATTCCATGTTGCAGGATGGACGGGGAGTCCTCCCACGGAAGTAATTCCATCGAGGATAAACGCAACACCGTGTTCTTCACACATTTGTGCGAGCGATGCAGCATCTTGAGTAATTCCAGAACTTGTTTCATTATGACAAATTAAGAGCGCTTCAAACGTTCCACGTCCAAGCTGTTCCTCGAGTTCCATGACGTCAAAACTACGCCCCCACTCGTATTCGATGTGTTTGACTTGACAGTATTGCTTACAGATATCTGCGACACGTTCACCAAACTTTCCATTGGTTGGGACGAGAACTCGATCGTTCGGTCGGAATCGGTTCGCAATCACCATTTCCATTGCTGCAGTTCCGCTTCCTGAAACTGCGATGACTTTGTACCCATCTTCTCCTGACCATGATTCAGTTCCTCGTTGACGTGATGATGGAGTGAGATTGAATGCGGTCCGTAGTCCTGCGTTGAGGTCAGCCATGACATCTCTGAATTCTGTTCCTCGTGCAGTCATGACGGGGGTTGCCATGGCTTGGAGACATGCATCGCTCATTCGTACTGGACCGGGGACAAGGAAGCAGTCGCCTTCATGTGCCATGCATTAGATGCTGTCGCGCACGGTTTTTGAATAGAGGTACTCAAGATGCAGCAATCGTTGTGTTTGCAAGGATGCTATGTGCTAAAGGAGAGGAGTCACAGCGGCCAATATGATGCGAGTCGGTCTTGCTATGTTGCAAGGCGCTCGTCATGAGCATGAAGAGGCTCTTCTTTCCATTGCCGAGGAGTTAAATCAGACCGTTGAAATTGTTCATCTTCGAAGAGCGGAAGATCTTGATGACAGCATTCAGGGACTCGTTCTTCCAGGTGGGGAATCAACTACGATGCGCATTGCTTCTCGGTCTGAAGGCTTGCTTGAATCAATCTTTGAATGGATGGAGAAGCATCCAAAGCGACCCGTGCTTGGGACGTGTGCTGGAGCAATTCTCCTAGCAAATCCTAGCAAGAATCGTACTCCGTTCATTCGTGCAAACATTTCCCGAAACGCTTGGGGGCGTCAACGTCAATCCTTTGAAGCACCGATCGAAGTGACGATTGACCAAACCGAACGTTCTCGCGTAACCATCACACGGAAACCCGATGCATTTGGACACACACCTCTCGTTGTTGGAACCGTTGATTCAACGATATCCAGCGATGCCTTCCCGGGTGTATTCATCCGAGCTCCTCGATTTGAATCCGAAGGGATTCAATGCGAAATCATCGCTCGGTTCAATGAAGAACCCGTAGGTGTGCTCGATGGCTCAAAATGTGCAGTTACCTTCCATCCTGAATTGACCAATGACCGACGTTTTCATGCATGGTTATTGAATGAAATGTCCTCACTTTCACCGACGGATTGAACAAGGAGTGTTTAGGGGTCCTTCACATGGTCGTTCATCTTCCAATGCACACCGAAATCCTCCCGCCAGAGGAATGCGAGGCTGAAGGTTGCGTTCAGTGTCAAGAAGGTCGTAAACTTGTTCTCTTCGTCACTGGAAAATGCCATTGGGGGTGTGATTACTGTCCTCTTTCAGAAAACAGAAGAGAATCACCAGATATGTTTGCGAACGAGCGCCGCTGTTCAACATGGGAGGAAGTCATCGAAGAAGGACAAGCGATGAAGGCAACCGGGACAGGAATCACTGGGGGTGACCCGATGCTCGATCCAGAGCGTTCGGTTGAAGCAGTGAAGCAACTCAAACAGGCCTTCGGAAAAGAGCATCACATTCATCTCTACACATCAATTCCTTTCAAACTCGAATGGGTCGAGAAACTCGCTTCTGCAGGATTGGATGAACTCCGTTTCCATCTCCTCGATGGTTCCACTCGACAATATGAGGACGTTATCGAAGCGTCAAGCGATGCTGGAATGAATGTCGGAATCGAATTGCCTTGTGAACCTGACAAAGAAAAGTCTCTCTTTGCACTTCTCGATCAATTGGATACGTTGCCAGTCCAATTTCTCAATTTGAATGAATTGGAAATTACCACAGGAAATCAAGAGAACATGGACGTTCGAGGATTCAATCTTTCAAGCGGTCTTTCAGCCGCAGCAGAGGGGTCCTTTGAATTGGGCCTTCGGCTCAAAGAAGCAGCAAAGGAGAAATCGTTCCATCTCAAATTCTGTACGGCATCCTACAAAGATGCTGGACAACTACGTGCTCGATTCCGCCGGAGAGCGGAAGCAACATTGCGTCCCTATGAAACGCTTTCTGAAGATGACACCATTCTTTTCGGAGCCATACCTACTGAACCAGAAGACGCGAGGGATGACATGGTCGAATTGCAAGAAACGTTGCAGATTAGCCCCTCTTGGTTGCGATACGATGCAACCGCACGTCGAATTGAGATGCCGTTGAGCGTAGCAGAAGATCTTGCTGAAATCCTTTCCGTGGCCGTACAAATGATTGAGGTTCACCCGACTCATGAGCGTCTTGAAGTGTCATCGGTATTCCTAAATCCGTAACTGTCAACATCAGAAAGAGTTTTCAACCGCCTGAAACAATGGCAATGCATGAAGAAGATTGCAATTTTACTTGCTCTATCAATGATGCTTGCCGGATGTACAGAACTTGAGGAAATCGTCGATAATCTCGATGCATCCTACACCACTCAGGATTTGGATGGTACGTATTACGGACTGATGCTGTCTATGCGTGTGGCAATGAATGCAGATGAAACATTTGACATTTACGTCCTGGAAATGAAAGGCTGTTATGGTTCTGCATCTGAAGCACAGGAAGTAGCTGATGAGATGAACCAAATGGCAGCGAGTGATGACGAGGATGATGAAGAATCATCATCAACAATCTCAACACATATCATAATTGACGGCGACTGTGTTGCTGAAGAAGGCCTCCTCGTTGAGGAGGATGGCACCAGTTTTACCGCAACGTTAGATTCGACATCTGCGATTCCCACATTGAGTGTAATTATTTCCGAATCGGGTGAGTTCTTTGTCTGTGATGATGGGTATCAAGTTGATTCTGATTGGGTCAATGATGGATATGATGATTGCGACGGTGGCGAGGATGAAGTTGAAGGTGCCGAAGACGATATTCAAACCATGACACTTGACGTTGCTCACGCTTACTTGGCTGCAGATGGCTATGGCACACTCGCCCTATCTGAGATGGATGAATCCATCTGCTTGGCACTTTCGCCGACTGGAATGTATGATTTGGTAGACGAGGCTGTTGACCTTTTGGAGGAGGCTGCTGAAGATGGTGCTGAAATCGACTTAGAAGACGAAAGCACCTTTCCAGAGGATGTTGTTGCATTGTTCGCTGTCCACGAAGTTAGTTATGCTTTGAGTCCTGCTTCAACCCTAGCAGAGGGCTGTGAAGGCCAATCCTTCCTCTCGAGTACGCTATTGTTCTGGATTTGGGCAAGCAGTCTCGCAGAAGGCAACACTGACGGTACTCTCTCCATGTACAGCTTCTCAGTCCATGACGCTGCTGGAACACCAACTGCAAGCAACTATGAGAGTCTTGTTTTTGTTGCAATGGATCAAGGCAACGATCTGAGTTGGTCACGTGTCATGGTACAACTTTCCGTAGACGGTGGTTCGTTTGTAGAGTGCACAAACCCTGACCAAGCAGTTGACACAATATGCGCTGTTTCCGACAATGATGATGGTATGTGGTACTTCGGCGAGGAAGTGACCATCAGCGAGGGTTCTGATGATCTTTGTGATGGACCTTGTGATGTTCAAGTAAAGATTCTTGATAGGTTGGATGGGGTTGTTTTGTACGAATCATCATACACCTATGTCGAATGATTCGATTTTTTGAGTAACATTACTTTCATTTGCAATCAGTGAATGGATTGCTTATGGGGATGCTTGAACAGGCCGACTGGGGTGTGTTCAAGCGCTCTGAAACGTGGAAAGCGTTTGGAGTTGCGGTTGTCCTCTTCGGAGTCATTGCCTTTGCTGGCCTATCCCTGTTTGATAGCATGGATGAGATATTCCAATCCGATGCTGAACCAGCTCCTATTCCTGAAATTGTCATCGACAGTTTAAATCGCNATGGAATCGAATCGAATTACACCAATTCAGAAGGGCAAATACAATTGTCTAATCTTCGAGGCGATGTCATTATTCTTGATTTAATGGCCAGGGATTGTGGTAGTTGTCATTACGTTCAAGAGCATCTTGAGAAGGAGATGGACGGTTGGCAGCAAACCGCTGAAGAAAATGGTGTGGGTTTCCATATCATTGCCTACGGGGCATGGTATTCTGAATCGCTTGATTATCTCAACACATCACTTGGTGAGTATACTGTACCGCTTTATCCNACCGGCCTAGGTTCTACTGAAGCAGCCACTCTTGAGGATGGTTCTTCAGCAGACCCGAAGCAANTGTTCACGACCGCTGGAACAGGACAAATTCCAGTTGTTATGGTGATCGACGTGGAAGGTTACATCATCGAACGCCAAGCAACAGGGACTCCAATCTCTGGATGGGGTGAATTCAACGATGCAGTTGACCTTGCGCTCACTGGTAATGTGTCTAAAACGATGGACGATCGAATAGCATGGGAAGAACCATCTACGTCGTTCATCGCAGTATTTGTTCTTGGTATGATTCTCTCGATACTGGTTTATTTTTCACCGTGTGCATTCCCCGTACTGCCCGGATTCATCTCCTATTATCTCAGCCTCGGTGCTAGGGAAGATGATCTCATAGCAGAAGGGAAACTGAAAACGAAAATGCCTTCTTCTTGGGTTATTGGAACGCTCGCTGGTTTGGGAATGTGGACTTTTTTCATCATCATCGGCCTGATTGCATTTGCAATGGGTGAAGCCTTTGCTCAGTCTGGTATGGTTACATTCATTGCAACTGGAATCGCCATACTCTTGGTCCTCCTCGGTTCGATGATGCTCCTAGGAATAACATCACACGTTCTTGGATTTGTTCAGAAACTTGTCGATCGTTGGTCGACCACTGAAATGGACGAAACTTTCACGCCACGTCGAAACATGTACTTGTACGGAATTGGCTATGCCGCCGCATCCATTGATTGTACAGCCGCAGCGGTTTTACCGTTCGTGATTTTCCTTGGTACGCTTGGAACAACTGCAACCATCTCTGGGTTGTCTGGATTAATGCTCGGTTTGCTGATTTTGATGATCTTGGTAACAGTTCTTGTCGGCCTTGGCCGTCAAGTGATGATTAATTTCCTGCGTCGAATGACTGGGATGATCAAGATGGTAGGTTCATGGATGATGATTATGGCAGGNGTAGGCCTTACAATCTACTTGACTCAACCTGAACTTGTGTCAACGTTGTTCGCTTGAAGCGCTTCAAACGCTTCATCGTATTGATTTTCTAAACATTTCATGATTGCTGGCTTGATGAATCGATAATGGGCGATAAGAGCAAACAAGATTCCCGTAATGACATCGAAGAGGTAGTGTTGCTGGGTGGTCATCGTTGAGATGGTGAGTAGAACCCATCCAATCCAAAGCGCAGTTAGCGTAACTCGATTGGTATTGAAGATGAGCGGTATGCTGAGAACTACACACAAACTATGGACAACATGTAAACTTGGCCAGGCATTGAATGCNTTGTCGAAGTTATGGATGAGCGTGAGTACGGAAGTTAGAACATCNTCACCGACGACTTCTCCACGTAAATCGACTTCAACAGGAAGCAACAAGAAGATGACTAAGACAGGAATTGTGATGACAAACAATCGTTGAGAGAACACGATTGAGCATTTTTGCTGCATTTCATTCGAGGNAAAAAATGGAATCAACACATAGTAGATGTAAAGAGAAAAATATGCTACATTAAGAATCGGAAGGTATGGAATTGCTTCATCAATGGAAAGGCTTGGATCAAAAGCAGTCCATCCAATTCCACTCGAAATCCTGTTGACGAGGCCGTATGGCATGGCCATGAACAACAAAAAGAATACTCCAAGGGAAGATGTAAACGCCAATCTGCTTTTGCGTTGTTTCCATACAGGGCTCCATAGAGTCCATGGTTGGCTACCAAACAGTTTACTCTTCATCAACACCACCTGGTTGTAATTCATTCCAATGAATGACGCGATCACCAATGATTGAGGCCTCGACTGGGTCATGAGTGACATGAATTGCGGGAATTCCTCTTGCTTTCAATGTCGATCGCATCTCTTGTGCAATCTTGCGTCGAAGGTCAACATCGAGTGCAGAAAGTGGTTCATCGAGAAGAAGTAATTTCGGATTGGTAAGCAGAGCACGAGCAAGTACAACCCGTTGTGCTTCTCCTCCAGAGAGTGTTTCTATGGCTTGATGTTCCTTTCCTCTAAGCCCCATTTCTTTGAGGATGCTATACACATCATCCATGTTCCGTTCTTCCTTTCGCTGATATGCAAAGAGTATGTTGCCGAGGACGTCTTTGAACGGAAACAGGACCGGTTTTTGGAACAGCATTCCAATACCTCGCTGTTCACAAGTCACGTGCTCGATAGGTTCTCCTTGCAAAGAGATTTTTCCAAAATTAGGTTCCTGAAGCCCTGAAATTGTCCGAAGCAGTGTAGTTTTTCCACACCCACTCGGACCGAGAATCGCTATGATCTCGCTTTGCTCAAGGTTGAGATTGATGTCCCTGAGAATCTCTTGGTTGCCAAATGAGACGCTTAGATTTTCAACGATGAGGCTCATTAGAATCCTCCTCCTTGGTGGNTGCGAAACCGTTCAGCGATAACAAACAGTAGGAAGGTCAAGCACATGAGCACCGTTGCTGTTGCCATGGCAACGGGTTCCACCAGTTCGAAATATTTCGGTCGTGACATGAGTTGATCGACAAGCACCGGCAAGGTGTCCCATGCACCCGTTCTCAGAAGAATCCATGATGCTCCAAACTCTCCAAGTGAAAACGCCATCGATAACGCAGCAGCAACGACAAGCTGTGGCTTGAGAAGTGGTATCTTAATCCGCAAGAATCGCTGAATTGGACTGTAACCTAGAATCTTGCCAGCGTCCTCGTAACTTGAATCAATTTCACGCATTGCTGGCAACAGGATTCGGATTACAAACGGTGTCGTGAGCATTGCATGAGGAAATATCGGTAATGCGTACCATGAAAACAGGTCTGGCCAGNACTTCAGGATTCCAATCAAGACTCCCAGCCCAACCATGACTCCAGAAAGTGCAAGGGNTAACATTGAGAGCACATCGATGATTTGAGCGAGACGTGGCTTGTTTTGTTGTTCAAGCGAATGGATGGTTTGCGCTACAAAGAAGCCAAGAACGCATGAGATGAGAAGACAACCAAGTGCATATACGAGCGAATTTGTAAGTGCTTCTGGGGCTGATGCATACGTTAAATTGCCCTTGAATGCCAATTCCCAAGCGTCGAGACTCCATCGGTAAGATTCTGAAGTCCGATCTCGGATTCTTACTGAAGAGATGATCATCAGCATCAGAGGAGCAAGTGCAAAGACGGTAGCGCTGAAGATGCCGAGGCGTGGAAGGAGTTTTGGCTTTCCAAAAGAGGACCGAGAATATCCCTCTGAAACGATTTCGATTTCATTCGATTGTTGCTGTTGCCAACGTCCTGTTAGACCGAGGGCAATCAAAAGCACACCTGCCTGTAGCGTTGCTCCTCCAAGTACAAGACGACTCACGTCGACTCTGTAACCAGGAATTCCAGCAGCACCTCCCTCGGTTGCCATTAGTGCCTCTAAGGTCCACATCCCCGGTGCAAGCCATCGTACCAATGCAAAGGATGTAAATGAGAAAATAAAGGTAAACACAAAGGCAGATAATATTGGAGTTTTGAGCATTGGCCACCAAAACTTGCTCAATCTCTGGAATTGGGATTTGCCCACTGGTAGCATTCGAAATGCTTCTTCGTATCTTGGCGGCATTGTAGCAATTTTCGGTTCAACGAACCTGATTACAAGGGCAAGATTGAACCATGCATGGGCAATCAGAAGGGCGATGATGTGGCCCGTGTTCTCAATACCTGTCACCGATGATATCTCCCCAATTATTCCTGTATCATTCCGGAGATCAACTCCCATTGTTGAGAAAACTCCTCCCTCTTTGATTAGAGCAAGAAAGCCCATCGCTGCTACAATCGTAGGAGTTACGAATGGAAGCGTTAGGGCAGCTCGAATCACCCTAATGTTCTTCCATTGATATCGACCAAGCCACCATGCGATCGGCACACCAATGAGCAGAGTTAGAACTGAAGACAACGTTGCTTGGATGAATGTGAAGACAATTGCTTCTGAACCAAGAGGATGCTCACCAATTTGGAACATCGCTTGGATCGGATTCGAACCTGTTACAAAAACGAGTCGATCGATTGCAAGAAGAAGCGGTATCACAATCATAGCCAGATACAGAACCACCGGGATGGGCCGCCCGATTGATGCGTTCATGTTGAACAACTCAAAGCGACTGTGTTGCTTCTCGCCAATTCATCAACCAGTTTTCCATCTCTTCATCAATTCGTTCAGCTGTTATTTCAGAGGGTGATGATGGGATTGGACTGTGATGTCGGTAACCGCCTGTCTCAGGAAGATTTTCCCCCTCAAGAACAGAATACATGTAGTTGTTTTCTGGCATGTTGGTATTAATCTCGTCACTCAGAAGAAACTCTATGAAAGCATCGACTGCTGAGGCTGAACCTCCTCCGTTGACCTTTGCTGCATATTCAACTTGGTGAAAAGAAGCATAATCGATGTCAACCGCCTTTGAGATGGTGGAATTTCCACCGAAAAAGGCCTCCACACCTGGCGAATGGCAATAGGATACAGTCAACCATGCATCTCCAATGAAACCGTCTTCCCAAACACCGTAGCCACCGCTGTAATGAATCTCGTACGCCTCACTCCATCCTGTTGTAAAAATGGCATCATTGTCGGCCATGGCCTCCCACCATTCCATTGCGCCCATGCTGGATTGGCGTTCAAAATAGTCGATGCTGGCTGTCATGAATGCTCGGCCAGGAGAAGAAGTGGTTGGACTCGGGAAAGCGGTTTTCCCCCTCCATTGTTCATCGGTTAATTCCTCTAAGGTTGTAGGGAAGGATACATTATTTTCTTCCAGTGCTTGTGTATCCACATTCAGGCAAACATAACCCTGATCAAACGGAACAGCCATTTCCCCAGAATATGGGGTAAGTGCAAGAGGGTCGATGTCGGGTAGTTGTGCAGAATGGGGGGCAAGCAAACAGTTGTCCAATGCTGTCTGCAGGTACGTATTATCCAAACCTAGGGCGAGATCTGCTTGAGGAGCATCTTTGGTCAAGAGTAGGCTCTCTAAGATTCCCCCTGAATCGTCAGCTGGAATCATCTTAATCTCGTATCCTGTTTGGTTGGTAAATTCTTCAAGAACCTCATCGCTGAGTGCAATGATATCATAGGTGATGATGGTCAATGTGTTACCATCTGCATCTGTTGCAATAATGCATTCATCCGAAATTTGATAATCACCCAAACATCCTGTTAGTGGTGCAAAAAGCAGGATGGCGAGTATCAATCCTACTCTTTTCATTGCATACCACCCAACGTTGTAATCAGTGTGTGGCATCGGTCAACAACGTCCAAGGGGCTTGTTCCAAGGACATAGAGCGACGGCTCCCATCCGAAATCACCAATGTCAAGAACGACATCAATAACTGAAGATGAATCTTCAAGACCGCTACGATCAGCATCTGCAAGTTCCCAATTCAGCTGATGACATGCTTCTTGAACCATATCGATATCTGTTCCTTCGAAATCACCGGGGGGTCGGATGTTGATGATTGCCGATTTAGCGGAATCACTTTTTCGTACTTCCAAAAGCATTTGAGCGAGATGCTTGGACGATCCAAAGGTTGGTTTTCCATGCGTTCGAAGTTCTCCTCCCACTTCCGTTATCTTTCCCGGCACTGCTGCGACATCATCGGTTGAACTTGCTGAATTGAGACAAGCTGCAATGTTCATTCCGACTTTTGGCAACACGGGCATGATGAGTCTTGAGTCGAGTCTACCGATGGCCCATTCAAGTCGACGAATGAGGGCATGCTCGTTTTGATCCACTTCCAAATCCAATCCGGTGAGAGTCTTATCAAATCGAAGGACTTGATTTCCGGTAAATTGGAATTCAACGATAAATCTCTGTCGGAGGAGTTCTTCACTTTGTCCTACCGAAAGCAATCCGCCTGCAATTTCCTTTGCCCATCCATCCACAGTGAGTTCATCAGCAGAACCAGATAGTCGGGCAATCGCCTTCTGATATTGACGCGAAATCGTACTTTGGGTTGTTCCAAGCATTGCTGCTATGTTCATCTGAGACCAACCTTGGCCTCGTAATTCTCGTGCAAGTTGCATGTGTAGACGTGTGAGCCATGCATCACCAGTATCTCCTAACATAGCGCTACGAATACAATGAAGTTATTCAATGTATGTAAAGAAAAATGCAATACGCATACTCTTTTGTAGAGTCGAATGAATGACCATCTTCAAAGACCGTATTGAGTAGAGTCGACTCATGGAGGCTGATGCGTTCTTGGACGAGGTCCTTAGTCGCGTGAATGCGTTTCTCCAACAAAGTCAACACGTAGACCAGATTCGTAGTACGGAGACGCATCAATCTTTGAATCGAATTTCAGATCTCAAGTTACCACTCGAAGGTCGTGGAATAGATTCGGCTTTGGATGATATCGAAATGGTTCTTCGTAATTCAGTTCACACAACCGCACCTGGTTTCATGAATCCTCTGTGGGGGGGTTTGTCCGTTGCCTCAATTGCTGGTGAATTGGTTACTGCAGCGACCAACACTGCGATGTATACCTATGAAATTGCACCAATTGCTACTCTCATCGAGACAACCATTCTCAAGCGAATGGCCGAGCTTGCCGATTTTGGTACGAGTCAAGGTACGCTTACAACAGGTGGTTCGAACGGGAACTTGCTAGGTTTGCTGTGCGCTCGTCAATCTAAGAATCATCTCTCGAGCCGATCAGGCTTCGATGGGCAAAAAATGGTAGCATTTGTCTCGGAGGAGTCGCATTATTCATTTAGCATAGCGTCCAATGTAATTGGAATAGGTCATGCTAACTTGGTCAAGGTACAATGCAATGAACAAGGACAGATGCGACCTGATTCACTGCAGGAAGAGATTGAGCGAGCGTTGAATAACGGTCAGACGCCGTTCGCTGTTCTCGCCACAAGTGGAACGACCGTTCGTGGTAGTTTTGATCCATTACGTGACATTGCATCCGTTTCTCATCAATACGATCTCTGGATGCACGTTGATGCTGCATGGGGAGGTTCCTGTCTCTTTTCGCCCCAATATCGGTCCCTGATGGATGGCATAGAACTCGCAGACAGTTTTTGTTGGGATGCTCACAAAATGATGGGGATTCCATTGATTTGCTCTGCCTTCATTGTCAAGAATGCTGAGGTTCTTCGTTCTGTTTGTTCGACTGGAAAAGAAGCGCACTACCTCTACCATGATACGGGCGAGAACGTTGATCTTGGGCGCTATTCCTTGCAATGTGGTCGACGGAATGATGCACTAAAGCTTTGGTTGGCATGGAGAGAAATCGGTGATGCTGGTTGGGCTTCCATGCTTGAACGTTTCATGGGTTTAGCCGACTACTTGCAAAATCGTGTAAACGAACACGATGCATTGGAAATGGTGAGTGATCGGATGTGGACCAACGTCTGCTTTCGATATGTAGGGACTGCTCCAGAGGAGGATCTCAATCAAATCAACGCTGAATTGCGTGAACGGTTGATTCGAGATGGCCGGTTCATGGTGAGTAGAAGCACTGTCAATGAGCAAATCATCTTACGGTCCGTCATTGCAAATCGAAACATTTCCGAAGAATCTCTCGATGCATTCCTTGATCGTGTAGTCTCACTTGGAAAGGATATTGAGCGGGGTTTACCACAGCAGTAATATGGATGTGAACACATGAGCGAAGGACCATTAATTCGAACTGCGTTGTATGANGAACANGTTGCCTTAGAAGGGAACATTGTAGATTTCCATGGCTTTGAGCTTCCTATATGGTATTCAAACATCAAGGCTGAACACATAGCGACAAGAGAATCCTCTGGTTTGTTTGATGTCTCGCACATGGGTACATTCAGATTTACAGGAACAAATGTACGTCAATGGCTTGAAGGAGTGGCAACTCAAAAGGTAACTGCAATTCAGGAAGGACGATGCGCTTACACTCACTTTCTCGATCGAAATGGATACATCATCGATGACATGATTTTTGCAGTTGTATCCGATACNGAGATCCTCGGTGTTCCCAATGCCTCAATGATNGACGTGATGTGGGACTGGTTCCACAGTTGTTCACCAGAGGAATCAGGGGTTTCAATCGAAAATCTTTCCCCAAAAACGTCGATCATTGCATTGCAAGGTCCTGACAGCAAACANCATCTTGACTCAGCATTCGGAGAAGGTCAACACGTTGGACGATTCAAATGGTCCTTGCTTTCNGAAAACGATCTCGGTGTGGATGGTTGGATTCAAGGGACTGGATACACTGGGGAAGCAGGATATGAGATCTTTATTCCGAACGATCAAATTGCAACCGTCTGGCGTGCGTTAATTGAGTCAGGAGCAACACCTGTGGGTCTGGGAGCACGCGATACACTACGCCTTGAGAAAGGATATTTGCTATCCGGTGTTGATTTCCTGTGGCCAGGTCTCGATGATGGGTCGCATGGATTCCTTGCAAGGGATTCGTGGGAAACAAACGTTCCATTCGGCCTCGATACCGAACACGAATTTATCGGACGGGACCGTGTTTTGTCGCATTCTGATTCGGATGAACGCTGGTGGGGAATCAAGTATCTCGAGCGAGGACCCTTGCCACGCCCAGGCAAAGATGTCTTGTCAATTGAGGGAGAGAAAATTGGTCAATTGACGTCTGGTGCACCTTCTCCTTCAATGGGGAATACTGGTGTTGGAATTGGATATATTTCAGGTGTAATGGAAGGGGATGAAGTTCTGATTGCAGCAAGTCCTCGTTCATCGGTACGCGCTGTTATTATTCGTCCTCCTTTTGTATAGACGGCCCACGTTTCTTGGTGGTTCAATGACGAACATTATGAGCGCTACGCGATTGGTTGCAATTACCTGCGGAGGCGAGTCCTATGGTTGACCAATTACCAAACCTTGGAAGAGAAGAAGAAATGCTGAAAGAAATGGGTGTTGAATCCATTGATGCACTGTTTGCAGACGTGCCCGAATCCGTTCGAATGATTGGTGATTTGCCGTTACCTGATGCCCAAAGTGAGGAGGAACTGCTAGCTGATGCGAAGCGTTTGCTCGGTGCCAACTTGGCACTCGGTGGCCAACCATCTTTCCTCGGCGCAGGATTGTACCGTAATTTCGTTCCATCTTGTGTGTTCCAATTGGTCACTCGTGGTGAATTCCTCACGTCTTACACGCCATATCAACCTGAAGTATCGCAAGGAATGCTCCAAGCAATGTGGGAATTTCAATCCTTAATTTCTGAGTTAATCGGCATGCCGATCACAAATCTTTCGCTTTATGACGGTTCAACTGCGGCGGCTGAGGCACTGACCTGTGCTGTTCGAGTCCACAACCGAAAAGCAGAGCAGAAGGACACAGTATACATCTCAGAACTTACACCTCCTGACCGAATTTCGGTGATTCAGAATTACTGCCAAGGAGCAGGTATTGAAGTCAAGATGTTGCATCATGACGACAACGGTTGCATCAATCTGGAAGATGTACAACGAGCAAGAGGTTCTTGTGCAGTCTATGTTGAACAACCTAACCCAATCGGAATTATTGACGAAGGATACCCTTCATTGAAAGAAATCATTGGTGAGCATACTGCATTGATTGTTGCCGTTCAACCCGTATCACTGGGATTGCTTGAGGCACCAGGAAATTACGGAGCAGACATCGTTGTCGGTGAAGGACAGCCTCTCGGCAGCCCGATTACTGGTGGCGGGCCACTATACGGAATATTTGGTTGTACCAAACCTTACCTTCGTTTGATGCCAGGCAGAATCGTTGGACGAAGCATAGATGTCGACGGTAAGGAAGCGTATTGTCTCACACTTTCAACACGAGAGCAACACATTCGTCGTCACCGTGCAACATCGAACATCTGTACAAACGAGACACTCATCGCCCTCATGGGAGCTATGCACATGTCTTTGTTGGGTCCGGAAGGACTTGAGCATCTTGCTGTTCGAAACATGGCAGCATGCATGCAACTGAAACGCCAACTTTCTACTTTGAACGGGGTCGAACTCCCCTACAACCAAGAATCTCATTTCAACGAATTCGTTGTTGAATTACCTGCCTCGACCTCCTCGTGTCTTGATTACCTCGAAGGTGAAGGCCTCGTTGGGGGATTTGATGTATCCAATTGGTATCCTGAAAAGACAAATCAAATGTTGTTGACCGTGACCGACCAAACCTCTCAACGTGACATTGATCGGTTGATACAATCTCTTGGCAATTGGACCAAGGAGGTGAACGCATGAGTCGTTTGTTTGACCATTATGGTGCTGAAGGTAAGGGATATTCCCAACCTGCTCCTCTGCTGGATTCTAACGTTCTGAACATCCCCAAAAGCATGGCTCGTAAACAACTACCTCGCTGGCCACGAATTTCTGAACCTGAAATGGTTCGACACTACACCTGGCTCTCAAAGCGGAATTTCGGAATTGATACCGGATTTTACCCACTTGGGTCTTGTACAATGAAGCATAATCCGCGAGTCAACGAAGTCGTAGCCCAACTGCCTGGTATCGCTGATATTCACCCACATCAACCAGAACACCAACTCCAAGGCTTACTTTCCATCTACTACGAAATGCAGGAAATGCTTGCAATCTGTGCCGGAATGGATGCAGTTACGCTCCAACCCGTGGCAGGTGCTCAAGGTGAATTTACTGCTGTTCGTTGTTTCCAAGAATACTTCCGACATCGAGGCGAACATCACCGTACCAAGGTTATCGTTCCTGATTCCGCACACGGTACCAATCCTGCAAGTGCGGCTATGTCTGGCTTCGAAATCATTGAAATTCCAAGTCAAGAAGATGGACGAATTGACCTATCTGCTCTTCGAGCAGTTGTCGGTGATGATACTGCTGCCATGATGATTACCAATCCAAACACGCTTGGATTATTTGAACAAGACATTGCTGAGGCATCCAAGATTGTTCACGATGTTGGCGGACTAATGTATTATGATGGTGCAAACTTCAACGCTATTCTTGGCAGAACAAGCCCTGGGTTGATGGGCTTTGATGCTGTTCATTACAATCTGCACAAGACCTTCAGTCAACCTCACGGAGGGGGCGGCCCTGGTTCTGGACCGATCGGTGTCAAGGCACATCTCGCTGCATTCCTGCCATCACCCATCGTATCTCGTCGTTCTCCGACTGAAGACGAACAAAAGCAAACTGTTGATGACCACTGGTACACATGGCATGTTCCCGAACATACGATAGGGAAGGTTCAGCAATGGCACGGTAATGCTGGTGCAGTTTTACGGTGTTGGGCCTACTACCGACGTTACGGTAAGGAACTTCGAACGATGTCAGAACATGCAGTTCTCAATGCCAATTACCTCCGGCATGCTATTCACCGAGAGGCGAAGGCTGCAGGCGTTGACCATCTTTTTGTTGATGGTGCAGATACAATCGTGGCCAAGCATGAGTTTACTCTCTCTCTTGGCCCTGCAAAAGAAAGTCTTGGCATATCAGCAATGGATGTTGCCAAGGGACTTCTTGACATGGGCTACATGGCCCCAACAGTCTACTTTCCATTGGTCGTTCCAGAATGTATGATGATTGAACCCACTGAAACGGAGTCAAAAGAAACGCTTGACACGTTCGCAAGGGATTTCTGCAAGGTACTTCAACTCGACGCTGAGACACTCCACAATGCTCCGACCACAACTCCAGTTCGACGTGTCGATGAGGTCTATGCGGCACGAAACCTGTGTTTGCGTCATCCATTTGACGACGAATGAGTTCGTAATGTAATAGGCTCTTGAGTGAATTGCAGTAACTCCCACGTGAGTTGCGATGAATACACGATCAATGCCATGCTCAGCAAGACCAATTCCAAAATGAGCATCCACCATGATGCCACAAATGCTGAGGCAACAAGCATTGACGAAACCAAGAGTAAGCCAACAAGTGGGATACTAGGTCGAAAGCGGACCAACAATTCATCTCCAATCTCACTATAGGTAAGAATGACGAATTGGAGCAATCCTCTGTGCACTTGAACTTCCTCGCCATGATGAATGACGCTCAAATCCTTATGCTCATCCAAACGAGCAAAGAAAGAGTCGGAATCACATTGGTAAATCTGTTCCATTATGCGAGGAAATTGCATTATCATTATAATTTCATCGCCGATATGCAACAGACACAAGAACTTCCTTCGTTTCCAACCAACATGGTAGGGCTCTTTGTAGAGGGATGGTATCCTTCAGAAGAGAAGGCGATAATGAATATCCCACTCTTTACAATGGCAGGCTCACTTCTGACTATGGCATTCCCGGTTCTGATGATGATTTCAGGTAAGTACGTCATTTTCGTCCCGTGGTTAATCTGTATATCTGCGATACTATTGGGCATCGCTCTTCTTTCAACCTTCGTCCAACGTCGTGTTTTGGTCATGCACAGAGGTGTACATCTCAGCGTAGTTTTTCTTGTCCTCTCGATACTCTTTTCATTCATCGATAGTGTCTCTACTTGGTCTGCCCTTATTTTTTGCATCGGTTTATTTGTGACTACATTTCGTGTGGCAAACAAAACATCTGCCGGTTACGGTGTGCAATTTCGACGTGAATGGAACCCAAAAAAGCCCCTCAAGTTGAACCCCAATCGTATGTCTCACTGGAAGATCTTGAATTCCAAACCAACCAGTGGTCTCATGGCAGTTTCAAGGACTCATCGCCAACTCGCAGTCATATATTGTGAGTTTGTAGAAGGCGAATGTTGGTTGCATTTGGATGTGTTTTCACCGGATATTTTTGACCTTGATGGGTTCATAATCGAAGAAGTCTGAGGGGTCATGTAAAAGAACTACCCGCGATGCGGAATAGTCATGGATGTATCCATTTTACTTGGCTCGAAGTCTGACATGCCGATTGCAGAAAAGTGTACAAAAGTACTCGACAAATTTGGTGTAAACTATCAATTGAGGGTTGCTTCAGCGCATCGTTCTCCAAAATTTGTTGAAGACATCATTCACAAAGCAGAAGAAGATGGATGCAAAGTATTCATCGCTATGGCTGGTCTTGCGGCTGCACTCCCCGGTGCTGTGGCTGCGTTGACAACCAAGCCAGTTATCGGAGTACCTTGTGGTGGCCGTGTTCCTTTCGATTCCCTTCTTTCAATTGTCCAACTCCCTCCGGGTGTCCCTGCAGCGACTGTTGGTGTTGACCGAGGGGACAATGCTGGACACCTCGCTGTGCAAATGCTTGCACTTGTCAACGATGACATGGCACAACGCCTCGTTCAAGACAAACTCGATCAAGTTGAGCGTGTTCTCCAAATGGATCGAGAAGTGAACGGCAGGGCTTGAGATGTTCGATGCGCCTGAATTCATAGAAGAATCAATTCAACAAATGAAAGCAACCATCGATGATGTTGCTATCATTGCGTGTTCAGGCGGTGTTGACTCAACCGTGGCTGCAGTTATCGCAAACAAAGCTGTTGGAGATCTTCTGCATTGTGTCTATGTTGACACTGGATTCATGCGCAAGAATGAGACCGAAGAAATTGAAAGAATGCTCGCCCAACAGGGTATCAATCTGATCACAGTCAAAGCAGCAGACCGCTACTTTGAGGCCTTGCAAGGAGTTACTGAGCCTGAGCAAAAGCGCAAGGTCATTGGCGAATTGTTCATTCGAATCTTTGAGGATGAGCAAAAGAAATGTGGCGCGAAGTACTTGGTTCAAGGGACCATTGCACCGGATTGGATTGAGTCCGGTGGTGGCGTTCGTGACACGATTAAGTCTCATCACAATGTCGGTGGATTACCAGAAGACATGACGTTGGAAGTCGTTGAGCCACTTCGTGAATTGTACAAGGATGAAGTTCGAGAACTCGCCCGAGAGCTCGACATTATCGTTGCAGAACGTCAACCGTTCCCTGGGCCCGGTCTTGCCGTGCGAACACTTGGTGAGTTAACTCCTGAACGTGTTGAAGTTGTTCGAGAAGCGTGTGCTATCGTCGAAGAAGAATTTGAAGCTGGTGCAGTCGCAGGTGAAATGGAACTACCTTGGCAATACTTCGCAGCACTCCTTCCTGTACGGTCCGTTGGTGTTCACGGGGATGTCCGAGCGTATGGTGAAACGATCGTGGTTCGTGCAGTACGAAGTATGGACGGAATGTCGGCTCGCTATTCAGAAATTCCACATCACATTCTGCAAAAGATCAGTACTCGCATCACCAACACGGTAAAGGGCGCAGTCAATCGAGTAGTTTACGACATTACGCACAAACCACCAGGTACAATCGAGTGGGAATAGGGCATTAATCGTCCTCTTGATGTTCTTGAGATTGTCGGACGAGTTTAATTTGTTGCTCTTTCTTGAAATATGTATACCAATTCCAGAAGCGTGCTATAACGGCAACTGGAAGAAGGAAGCAAAACAACACCCCGAGTGTAGTTTCGGATACCATATGGAATGTTTCCACATGATGAGTCGGTTAATGTTACGCCGATTGTGGGGCTCGAACCCACGACCTTGGGATTAACAGTCCCACGCTCCACCAGCTAAGCTAAATCGGCGAGTTTGGCCAGCAACCTCTCCTTTATGACGGCTTCCATTGATTCAAGTCGTCGGGCAATCGGATATTGTAACCGTTTCAAGGATTCGAGTCCCAAGTTTGACTTGATAATCGGAAACCGTTACGGATTCTTTGAGGCGTTGAATCAAATGTATGTCTACACCGAATGGCCCGTCAAGGGTCATGATTACATCTCCAGATTCAACACGTTCTCCAATTGAATGGTGAATCTCGATTCCTATTCCATGATCGATATCAGACCCTTGAACAGAACGACCTGCACCCGCCTCACTGAGAACTTGGCCGATGACGAGAGCATCCAAATCAGCGAGATAGCCTGATTTTTCAACTTGGATTGAATATTGCTGAGGCGATCGTTGCAAAACACTCCATGGTTCATCGACCAGTTGTTGAGCGACCGATTCATCAACACCTTGGCGTATCAACATCAATCTGAATTCGTTGAGTGCAGAACCGTCGGCGATGACTTCACTGATGTCAAAACCAAGTGCGTTTGCTTGAGCGTGAATCAGTTCCATTGTGTCACTAGGTCCTCTTCCTTTTAGACACGCAATGGATTCTACGACTTCATGACTGTTTCCAAGCATGGTGCCGATAGGATGGTCCATATCCGTCAGTTGTGCTGTAACTTGAATCCCAAGTTCAGTTCCAACGCGTACCATTGATCGAGCAAGTTGGCGGGCATCTTCGGAATGTTGCATAAATGCTGCCCGACCATACTTAACATCGAGAACGAGCGATTCAATGCCTTCTGCGGCTTTTTTGGAGAGTATTGATGCTGTAATCAGACCAATACATGGGACAGTAGCAGTTACGTCGCGAATGGCATACAAGATGGAATCCGTTGGAGCAATCTCATCGGTTTGTCTTGAGATGAAGCATGGATTCGCAATCATTTCCTCAAGAGACAATCCTGTATTGAAGCCAGGTATTGACTCGAGTTTGTCGATTGTTCCACCTGTGTGTGCTAGACCTCTTCCTGCAAGCATGGGAACAATCGCTCCACACGCCCGCAATGCAGGGGCAAGAACTAGGCTCATTTTATCTCCAACGCCTCCAGTCGAATGTTTGTCGACTGCACCTTCTCGTTGAGGCAAACGATCGCCCTGCTCTAGCATGGCTTTGGTGAGATAAGTCGTTTCTTGAGCATTCAATCCGTTAATTTGGCATGCCATCAGGAATGCTCCAATCTGTTCGTTTGGGATTTCGTGAAGGTGCTGAATAAACCAATCAATTTCATTCTGCTCAAGGACATGTCCATCGCGTTTCTTTGCAAGCAGGTTTGGGATGTGCATCGCAATCAACTCTCATCGATAGAGGCTAATCCAATTTCAGCAAGACGTTGATGCAGATATTTTCCTGCTGTAATAGAAGGATAATCTGCTTGCCCACTGGTTTGTTCGATGTACTCCTCCCTTGGCGTTAAATCGATTTCATTCCTGGGATGAACGAACATTGGCATTGAGAAGCGTCGTTGAGTCGGGTCACCAGGATTGACAACACGATGGGTTGTCGATTTGAACAGACCGTTCGTAAGGTTCTGAATCATATCTCCCGAATCTACGATGATCTGTTCATGATTTCCTTCCACATCGATCCAGGACCCATCATGATCCATGACCTGGAGTCCTGCTGCGGTAGCAGTCATGAGTAGTGTGATGAAATTGATATCTTCATGAGCTGCTGAGCGAACAGCACCTTCCGGTGTTGCGGAATCGAGAGGAGGGTAGTGAATGATACGCATGATCGTATTGCCTCGTTCTGCCATAGAGGGTAACCACTTCGCATCTTTACCGAGGTAAACACTACAGGCGGAGAGTAGTTGATTGGAGATGGCCTCCATTTTGTTGTAAAGGCCATCCACCTTCTCCTTAAACAAGGGAATATGTTGATCGGGCCAGATGTTCATCGGATACTTGAGGTCGGAGGAACTCCCCTGCGAACTCCTTCCCGTCTGCCAAAATTCTTTCAAATCAGGAGCAGGATTGTCTTTGGCATGTTCGACTCCAAAAGCAGTGTAACCTCTTTGGTGAGAGATTTCAGGTTTTGAATAAAGGCGCTTCTCGGAATCATTGAGCATGAAGAACGACTCTGCTTCCCGATATGTGTCCTCAATCAAGGACAAATCGATACCGTGGTTTGTGAGAGCAAAGAATCCAATGTCTGCTAGAGAGTCTCCGACTGTTTGGATGAACGATTCAATTCGAGCTTTATCGCCAGAAAGGAAATCACTGAGGTCAGCGATTGGCAATGGTCGTGTCAACGAATCACCTGTTGTCTCGTAGTTTTGCAATCAATCGAAGCATTTCGAAATACAGCCAAATGACGGTCACGAGAACGCCGAATGCTCCCCACCATTCTTGTTGCTTTGGCGCTCCCATGCGCACTCCTGAGTCAATCATTCCAAAATTCGATATCAACATCATCGATGCTACAATGATGATGAAAACACTGATTCCAATACCAATGGGTCCAGATGAGTGAAGGAATGGGATGGTCCATGGTGTGAGGAAAAACAAGAACATGTTGATCAAGTACATCAGCATAATCGATCCAGCTAGGGTAAACACGATTTTGTTGAATGTTGGTGTTGGACGCAAAATCCCAAGAGAGTAGATTGTGAGCATACTAGCTACAACGCCAAATGTAGCAAGCCCAGCTTGTATGGCAATCCCTGGATACATCAATTCGAAAAAGAGCGTAAGTGGTCCGATGAATAGTCCTTCAAGTGCGGCATAAACAAGCACGAACACAGTTGGTTCAGATGGTCGAGAAAACCAGAGGTAGATACCCATTCCTGCTGTTGAAAACATACCAAAAAGCATCATTGGATAGAGAAGGGCTGGCATAATGAAGCCGAGCGCTACCGAGCCAACAGCAGTCGCCGTTGCTAGACCGAATAAAATGCCGGTTTTTTGCAGTGTGCCCTCAAGGGTCATTCGGTCATTACCTTGAATTGAGTTCCAAAATTTTGGTTGAAAGACGGGGTTCGTCGAGTTGTATGCCATGATGGTGCTTGGCACCGGCCCTTTGTGAAGGTTACGCGACTTACTGCTGTTCAGATGCCTGTTGTTGGTAGTATTCTTCCAACTGGTCCAGTGTCCATCCGAGATCCAAATATTGCTGTATCATGGCTTCATCCCATCCAGGAAATCGATCGGCTTGTCCGGCAGTGGATGGAGCAGGTTCATCAGCACGACCGTCAAGAACCGGTTGTTCCCATTGAGCTTCAGTTCCAACAACATCATCGATATGTTGGTCAGTGACCCAATCCTTTCTTGCCTCATTCTGCTTTCGGGACTGAATGATTCCGTACGCTGCACCAATGAGTAGTACTAGGCCACCAAACATGAGTAGGAGCATGAAGTTCTCGCCGAATCCTTCTTCAGCTTCTCCGCTTGCATCACCAGCCTTTTGATTGCGTTGAGCGGATGAACAGCCAGAGACATCAGTCGGTGTGTCTGCTGGTGTATCCGGGCATTCATCATTCGTGTTGAGGACACCGTCCTCATCATCGTCAACGCTTGTTCCGTTGTTTTGGTTGTCATTGGGTTCAACCGGTTTGATACCGCCAAGATCGCAACCAAGGGCATCAGCCTCGCCGACTCCATCGTTGTCTGCATCGAGGAGATTAATTGCATCAGAAGGTGAAACATCATCCACAGATGGGTCGAGTGCAGTGGCTTGAGCCCAACTTACCTCAATCGCATCAACAATACAATCCCCGTCCGTATCGGGGTTCAAAGGATCTCCTCCCAATGTGTATTCGTCTAGATTTGACAAACCATCGTTGTCGTTGTCCATATCGGATTCAAGTTCACCATCTAGCATTGCAACGGTTCGATTAAGACCGAAATTAACTTCGAAAATGTCAGGCATTCCGTCATTATCTGTATCCGTAACGTTGTCCAATCGCTCCCAATCAGCATACCATGAGGAACGATATGGTGCAGCGATTTCTGTTGATGTTACTATCAATCCCATCTCTCGGTTTCGAACCATCGCCGAATCACCCCAGTTTATGCTGGAAATGAGGACCGATTCCCCATCGACAATTGCTCCTTTGTTGTGTAACTTCATAACATCATCATCCTCGCTCATGATGACTGCAGAAGCATCCCATCCGTTGGTTATGTTCCAATCGTTATTAATTCGATTAACAACATCCTGAATATCTTCATCGAGATATGCTCCGTTGATTATCAAGCGAATTGCAACACCTTCCGTTGCAGCTTGCTCAAGAGCAGAAACAACAGGATTCTCTCCCCATCCCCACTTCCAATTCAGATCAAGATATTGCAATGAGAGTAAAATTTCGTCATCTGCGGATTGAATCATTTCAGTTAGTCCATCCACACAGTCATCAGGACAAGTCAGTAACTTTCCTCCAAATGTTCCTGAGTAGGTCTGTGCTGTGTTTTGTACAATCAGTTGAGGTTCTGGAATTGCATAGGAATTTGTTGGAGGTGTAGATGAGACGGCTTGAACGTACATCGAACCTTCATCAAAAGCCATGTTGGAGAGAACATTCGAAGCAAGTTGGGCACTGTCGACAAGGATTCCCCAGTCGCGATTGCCTCGATCACCATCGTATGGCAATGAAGAAGGCTTCCAATTACCAGAACCTATCCAGACTGAAGCATCATCACGTACTGCGACCTTTGAATGCAGATAGAGGTAGGGGTCATCTCCTGATCCACCGAACCAATGGGCGCTCAAGCCTGCCTGCTTGAGTTCATGAGCGTAGGCTTCTTGGGCTTGCTTATCGTTAGAATTCCACCAATCCTCTGGTTCGTTGAGAACAACTACGACCTCAACTCCTCGTTCATGTGCATCGATAAGTGCTTGAGCGAGTTCGCTCGATTGAAGTATGTACAGATGAACATGCAGACTCGTCTGAGCTCCGTCTATCCAGTTGAGGAGGTCCATGAGACCGTATTCTGGCGCAATCAGTGGCGTAATGCTGGTTGCATCATCAAACGTTACATCGTCACAGAAATCACTTGCCCCCAAACGTCCCCATCGTTGATGCCAATCAACGGATTGGTTGGTATCGGTCATGATGCCACAACCGTCGCCACGATACAGAATCAAGTTGTCAATACCACTCACCGGTTCAGAGAGTGAAACCCCTTCCCAACCTTCGCTATCCACTGGGCCATTTTTGTAAACAATCGTATCGGCTACCAAGCCAGTAGGGTGGATGAGTTGGAGGGCCATGCCACTGTCCAATAGGAAGATCGGATTCTCCATAGCCAACCCCATGTCAAGTAAATCACCATCTTCAAACAATTCCAATGCTGCAACATCGTTAGAAAGTTTCACAGACGATGAAGCATTGATTTGCAAATTTGTAATTTCAGATTCAAATGATGTTCCGTCGGAAGCGATTCTTCGCACGGTCCAACCGTTGAGTATTGCCGCCTCTGTACCGATGTTGGTTAATTCAAAGAATTCCATTTCAGTTGAAAGTGAAGAGACTCCATCCCACATGATTGAGCTAAATTTAATGTCTTCAATAGACGTCATCGTACTTGCATCTGGTTCAGGTGTACCGGGTGTAGGCCACATGAATTCGACCCACTCACCGTTTGTTGAATTGTAGCCATAGGTGGCACAGTTTGTAGCGAGCGAAGAGGCAGGTGGTGCAATTGTCAAGACAAGTTCCCCGTCTGGGTTCAGAAGGTTAAGTGAACTAACGTCCTCCAAGTTTGGTCCAAAGATGTCGTGTTGAAGTTCAACAACAACTCGATTCATTGGTGCGAGAACGGTATTGGATTGTGTTGATTGCCAAAGCATGCTTGAATCGATAAATTGACGTCCCATAAGCGGGTTCGAGGTGTAATCCGCACTCACAATCCATCGACTGAGGTTGACGTCGGATGTGCCATCGTTGTACAATTCAATCCAATCCGCTTCTGGTTGGAAGGATGGGAGGTCGCAAGACGTTGCAATTTCAGTGACAATGAGGCTCTCACTTTCTGTGTATGCTGGCCAAATCGGATTCGTTTCGCCTGGTGTTGCCCAAGCACTGTTGAGCCAGTCGTTTGCATTCCAAGTTGTTGTTGAGGATGGCGCATTGGTTCCGGAAGGCCCAGCGCCAGCATGTGTTTCTGTGTTGTTGATCAAGGAAACACCCTCGAGAGTATGTGTCCACTGAGCAGAATGAACTGCAACACCATTTCCATCGTACAGGAATATTTGGTCGGGCGTTGTATGCTTCATGTAAAATTGAGATGTCCCATTGAGTGCAATGAGCACAGTTTCACCCGCTTGGAGAACGGTATCTGACTTCATAGGCATGTTGTACTGATGGAGAATAAGAGTACGACCTGCTGCAGTGAACCTCCATCCTGCTACATCGACTTCGTCACTGCCCATGTTTTGAATTTCAATCCACTCTCCATTTGGATAGGATGCTGAGTCACTTCCAACTGCATCTGGAAGAACTTCAGTGATGTGAACATCTCCTGTGGATGGAGTTGGGGTTGGATTGGGTTGTCCCGGTGACGGTGTGACGGAAGGAGTCCATGGATCGTGATAGTTCAAACCTCGAATGAGTGAAACGTTGGCGCCGTAGTTTGTGCTGTAGTATGCCATATCAACAATCGATTCGGTTGCGTCGCGCAAGATGACGTGATTGTGATTGTCCCAGAGTCGTGTATCTCCAGTAAATTCGACAAGCCGTCGTTCTCCTGCGTCAATCGTGGTACTTCCCTGCGAACTGTTGACAGCGATTGAACCTGGGTCGAGATATGTGATGTTGCCCATCCCATCAATGATTGACCAACCGTTCAAATCAACGCTCGCTGTTCCATCGTTGTAGAGTTCAATCCACTCTCCATCTGGTGCAGAGGTTGCATCAGCAGTGCTGTACGGGAATATCTCCTCGATTTTTACATCACCCGCAGCAGTGATTTCTGCCAGCGTGGGGGCGTTAGTGGCATTTGGAGTTGGGTATGTTGAATATTGCCACATTCCGCCAGTTGCAGATGCTTCGAGAGAAAAGCCGGGTTGGTTTGAATTCCATACAACTTCGTCACCAATGCTTCCATTGGCAAGGTAAAGTCGCAAGGTCTCCTGTCCGTTGTTGAGGATTCCACTGTTTGTTGAGGCGTTGACTGCAACAACACGTGTCTCCTGAGGATGGATGTGGAATGTATCGGGGTTGGCTGTAGCTCCTATGAGGTGATTCTCATCCAGTTGAATCATGTTCCCTGCGAGGTCCTGTAACCAATAACCTGTGAGGTTGATGGTCGATGTACCGTTGTTGTAGATTTCGACCCACTCGCCGCCCGGCCAGGAACCGTTGTCGTAACTTGGCCAGGCATCTGCCATGACCTCATTGATGATGACATCACTTTGGACATAAGTCGGCCCACCTGTTCCACCGCCACCACCTGTGTTTGAAGAACCCGGTGTAGGGTTCGACGTTGGAATCCAATCGTTGAACGCGTTGTTGGGGTCTTCTTCTAGACTCACGCCACTTGAACTTGAGTTCCAAGTTGCCTCATCTATCCATGAGTTGGATGCATCATATAGTGTCATCCAATCGTTGGAATTTGCAACATAAAAGTTGCTTGCCCCGTTTCGGGCTACGATCATGTATTCTCCTGGAGCAATAGTATATGTGGATGCGTTTGTCGCATCATAGCCAACAATTGATGCAGAATCAAGGTAGAGTGTTTTCGCTGCTTTATTTGAGAAATACCAATTTCGAACATCAACAGAAGATGTACCGGAATTGTGTAGCTCCAACCATTCGCCATTTGGCCAAACATCAGTGTCTAAACCGTTCGGATTTGGCATGACTTCATTGATGCAAATCGTTCCCCCGCATGGCTGACTACGAGCATTTGTTGCTTCTGTGGGTTCAACTAATGGTGTCAGAGGAACCAGAAGCATAAGGGTGAGGAGAAAAACCGAATCAATTCTCATAGGGCATCGTCGACTTGAGCCAACGCCTTCCCCCTCATATCTTTTGGTACGAACAATCCTCTCAGTTTCAAATGAAACCGAAACTGTCTGCCATTTGTGCGAAGGTGTAAATCATAATTGGAACGAGGATGATTCCCATTCCGTGACTTCGTCGAATTCCAATTCGAGGTGGCATCATTCCGAGGATTGTTCCTACAATAAGTACGCCAATGCCCACGAAGCCTGTGGAGAGCCAAACCAAGGCAGTTACGAATATGATGACACCCATAACCATCGATTGGAGAGGGATGGCTGCATGCAGGCGAAGCATTCCTTTTCCAACGATTTTCATGATTGGCATTGCCATTATTCCAGCTGCCAGCGTAACAGCAAGCAATCGAACGAAATCTGCTGTTGGTTGCGAAGAGTTCCACGTTTCAATTGGATACATCATTTTCAGAGCGAGGGTTGCTCCTGAACGAGATCGACCAATGATGTAAAGGAACCCAAGAACCATCACGGTAACTGCTGTGTTCACTGCTGAGAGAATCGCAATGACTTCCAAGTCTTGCTTCGTTTGCGGCCCTTCATATCCCTCTTCAGCTTCTGCGACAGCAATCTCCAAGAGTTCTTCGTCGCTTAATTCAGTCAGGCGACGTGTTTCCCAGTCCATACCATAGCCTTCCTTTCCCTGAACTTTTGCAGCAACGTTGCGTCCTCCCATGACGAGAACAGTTGCCTGAGATGCAGTCATTCCAGGCAGAACCCCCATGCTGGCACCTGCTACTGCAGACCAAAAGCAAGGTGCGATGAGTGGTTTTACGGGAGGGAGATCCCAGTTTTCTTTTTGCGGAGGAAGATGGCTCGTTGTGGCATAGATGTCGAGCAAGTTCGCAATTCCAAACAAGCCAGCCAAACTTGGTAGGAGAAGAGACGGTGATGGCATGCCTACTGGACTGTCCACGGGCAGTTCAAATACAGCCCAACCGTAAAGGCCAGCCAAAAGAAAGAAGACAGTTGCAGCAATGAAACCCGCAAATCGACTATCGTTTCCAAGGCGCTTACCCGTCAATTTTTGCACCCATTTTGGCCAATCCAAACGAGTGGTTTCAGTCGCCAGTAACAAGAGTGAGATGACCAACAAGATGACCGGTAGCCAATTACGAAGGCCGTCGTACCAGTTCAACTCTGGTCCAAAAGCGATGCGTGCGACTATGATCAGAGGGAGCGATAAAAACAGACCCAATTGAGAGCCACGGGCTGACCATGCAACACCTCGAGCAGCATTTCCTGCCAGCAACATACGATGCCCTGGTAACAGTGATAACGCCGTGTCTCCATCTGGAGCCCCAATCAATGCCGATGGAATATAATTCAGGAAGGTGTGAACCGTTCCTGTTGATACGATAATTGCCGCAACGGCTGATAGAGGAATCCCTAATTCCAACAATCCTGGAGAAAGAGCCAAGAGAATCAATGCTACATTGTTGACGTGGAAACCGGGAATCAATCCTGTTAGAGAGCCCAAAAACACCCCAAAGAACAAGGCGCCAAGGAGCCACCAGAGTTCATGAAAGTAGGCTTCAATCATACCATCACCTACGATTGATCGATGTATTCTTGGCGATCGCTCATGCCATCCCCATCGCTGTCTTCATTGTTTGAACTTGTACCAAACGCTGATTCAAGAGCATTACTCAGGCCATCGTTGTCATTGTCATCAACATCAGCATCATTGAGTGTGTAGACCATCGTTAGGGAATTTGAATCCTCGACTTGACGAAGTCTTCCTTCCCATGTCATAGCCGTGCCAACATGCAACTCATCGAGTCCGATGCAATTATTCACTGTTTGTAGGAGGATACGCTTGTCGCTTCCGGGTTCGGAAAGATACCATGTTCCATTGTCTTCTGTTGCAAGCCCATTGATTCGTACAATCTTGTTTTTATCATAACCCCAATTTGTTGCACCATCGGACCATAGCAAATTCATTGGATTTGTTTTCTGCCCTTCAGAATATTCGTGAACGAGCAGTTCAGCCCTCATGTTTTCATCATCCCATGCAATGGAAACGTTCGCAATGATTTCCTGTCCAGCCTCAAGCCAAGACGAACGTGGTCCTGGAATCGTTACAGCAATGCTGGTCCAGCCAGGTGTGTATCCTGGAGAATCCGTAAAGTATGCTCCTTCATCTTCCACGCTGGGTTCAAGTGCGTACTTCATGTATGCTGAAACAACGTAACGTTGGTCAGAATCTTGAAGTGCAGCACTCGGGTTGGCACTCAGCAGGAGCAACAAATCATCGATGCTCGATGTAGCAGTCAATTCTGAGTTGGTTGATCCACCCTTGTCTAGACACCATGACGATATCGCGGTGTTCCAAACCAATCGACCTCGCATCTGGATTGCAAGCCCTTCCCATTGGTTTCCGTTATCGATATCTTCATCGCTTGGAATGATACAAAGGGGAGATCCAGCAGAACCGCTCAACCACCAATCGGTATCTTCAATGGAGAGGATTCCCGCAACATCAACAGTACTCCCTGCTTGGTACATCCACGTGGATTGTCCTGCCCAATCTAGGAGAGGGATTTCAACAGGATGATTCCTGTCGAGAAGGATTTCTGGGCCCTGCACATGTATACTCCAGCGTAGGTCACGTTGCTGATAGGAGAGTACGCCTTGGACGGTGACTTTTGATCCGGATTCAATCCATTCACCGGTTGATGAATGCATGATCATGTGCATCTGATGTTCGGAGTTTCCATAAGACGGGTGGTCGCCGAGGTAGGCGCTGTTGAATGAAACATCAGGTGCAATTGACTCGGACAAAAATCCTGTCAATTGAATAACCTCTCCTGCATAGGATTCAGGGTCAAGTGCGACATCTGATATGGATAGTAAAGGTGCATCAGGGATGTCTTCTTCATCCCAATTCATCGCCCCTGCTCCAAGAGCCTGTAACCACATCCTGCCTTCGTATTCGATGACATCTCCAATAACAGTAACATTGGTCCCGATGGGAGGTAATTCTGCCGGCCGATACCAACGAAGTTCTACAACACCGGTGCCATCGTCAATAATTGCGTCAAGACGGTCATCTCCTGAGTTGTAAGGATCCTCAACCCATGAAATGAGTTGTCCTTCGACTTTGACTACCTCGTTGGTGTAGTTCGTAAGTTCGTCCACATCGACGACGGAAGGTTCACGAACCATTGCGTACCAGTTGAGGGTTGCGACTAAGAATAACGAAATCGCAAACATGACCCATAATCTCGGGCCGTTGGTTTCTGGATCGTCGGTCGACAAACGAGCAAGGAAGCCTTTCAGACCATCTGCCATGTTTGGCCCTCGAGGCTTGTAATGCATATCTCTTCCCATTCACCAATTTGGAAAGAGATGCTTTGAAATGGAAGGCAGTAACAGGATTTACCATGCGAGACCGTGTAATTCGTGATGAAATCCATCGCGACGTATTGGTTCCAGCCCACCATGCTCGTATTATTGACACGCATGAATTTCAACGGTTGCGAAACATTCAGCAACTTTCCACATGCGAATTTGTGTTCCCATCTGCAACCCATACTCGTTTTGCTCATTCTCTAGGTGCATACTTCCTCGCTGGAGAACTCACATCATCTCTACAAGAAGTACAGCCTGGAATTCTCTCGGATTCTGATGCGGAGTTGGTGCAAATTGGTGCATTGCTTCATGATATCGGGCATCCTCCATATTCTCACCTACTGGAAACTCCAGAAGTGTTTGCTACATTTCATTCACATGAACATTGGGGACGAATCCTTCTTGAAAGCGAAGATTCTGAAATCGGTATGGTGTTGAAGGACGTACTTGGAGAAGAACGCAAGCAACGGTTGTTTGCACTCCTTGATGGACAAGATGAATGCAATGGGGTCGCCATTGCACCGTTTCTCAAGGAAATTATCAGCAGTCAACTCGATGTGGATCGTATGGATTACATGATTAGGGACCAAGCAAATACCGGTGCACAAATAGGAGGATTTGACAGTGCTCGTGTCATTCGTGCTCTTCGAGTCAATGACATCGGCCGCTTGTACGTCAAATCATGGGGTTTGCCTGCAATTGAAGCCTACCTTGTTACACGCTATCACATGTACAATCAAGTGTACTTCCACAAGGTGAACATGCTTACGCAATCGTACCTTGTCCGTATGCTTGCTCGTGCAAGGGAACTCGCAAAAGCAGGCAAGATCGAACTTGGAGAAGAGATTGAACATATGCTTCTGAATGAATCATTAAGTCCAGACCAATACGCTGCTTTACATGATTCTCACATCAAAGTAGCCATGGGCCGATTTGCTGGCCATGAGGATGCGATTCTCTCTAGTTATGCATCGAGACTTTTGGCGCGAAGAGATTACCACAAATCATTGCGGATCGCATCCCTGACCAGTGAAATGTTTGAGATGGTTCAAGATGATCTCCGGTCATACCTCAAAGAACAAGGGTACGACGGCATTCACGATCTTATTACGGCCTCAATTCGTAAGAGAGGATACATGCCATACGAACAAGGTATCATTCTCGAAGATGGAAGGGACGCTGCAGAGCATTCCCCTCTGATCCGTTCGCTCACTCAATCCGAAGAACGAATTCTTGTGTTCGTGCCTGAAAAAATACGAGATGTCTGCGAATCAATTGTACGGTCGAAAACAAAACCATCCCAGTCATCTCTAGCAATGTTTGATTCGGCAAACTCATGAAGGACATCTTCACAGCACTATTCAGGGCCTGTAGCTTAGTTGGTTAGAGCACCCGGCTCATAACCGGGCGGTCAAGGGTTCAAATCCCTTCAGGCCCACTCTATTCATTCATCCTAGGGACACTTTGCGACACAATGGTTATGAGGGTCGATAGGGTGGCTTTAGTTAGTGAGCACGATGTCAACCCGAAAGAGCACCTTTACCGTTCTATTGATTTACGTCGCATCTTTGTTGCTTGTAGCAGTACCTGCTCAAGCACAAGCCCCTGTTGCGGCCGTATCAATTACTTGTCAACCTGCTGAAATCAAGGTTGATGTCAAGCCAGGTTCCACACTCGTTGGTTTCACCACCTGTACTGCTACCAACCCCTCCTCTTACCTTGAAAAGATCTCGATATCAATCTCATCTGATGGACTTGCTGCAGCCGCTCCTGGTGACATCTATGTCGGACCAAGTAGCGAAGAAGACTTCCAAGTTGTTGTCCGCGCCCAACCGTTTATGACCATGCAAGCACGACAACTGACAATCCAAGCGAGTGTTTCAGAATTTAACGGTCTACCACCGCCCAACCCTGCACAGTCCAGTTCCCAAATGATTGTCTCAATCACCCAATTCGCCCTGCTCCAAGTCGAAGCCGCTGAACCGTTTGTTCAGTTGATGCCAAAGACCGACAAGGACTTTGAATTCAAGGTGTATAACCTCGGTAACCAATACGATTTCATGAAGGTGGGAATCTCAGAAAACTCACGAGAACAACTTGAAGACGCAGGATTCAACATTAACATTCCAATCAGCAAGGTTAACGTTGAGCCAATGGTTGCTCCTGCTAAGGTCCGAATTCAACTTCGAACACCAAAGACTCAAGGCTGGACTGATGCTTACCATACTCTCGACTTCTACGCTGAATCCGACTTTTCTTGTAAGAACGGCGGATGTGATCGAGAATCTCAGATGATCACAATCTATGTTCGTGGAATCTACCTCCCAGGCTTTGAAATCATCCCTGCATTGTCAATGGTTGCTCTCGCAGCTGCGGTGGCAGGTCGACGCTTCATCAACGCAGATGATGAAGAAGAAGAGTGGCGAGAAGCCGCACCCGGCCTGTAACCTACCAAACTGAATCGAAACCGAATCCTGATGGGGTTGGGTTCATAACCTATCCATGCGAGGGTTCCATGAGTTGAGAACATGAGTGGACTCTTGAGTAAGGCTAGTGCAGCAGAAGAAGCAACACGACAAGAACCAGTTGAGCAGGAATCAAAGGTTGCTGCTAGCCTGCCAGATCAATCTACTGACGGACCAGATATCTCGACAATTCTAACATCCATTGGTTGGGCCGTAATCGTCGTTGGCGGACTTCTCTCACTGCAAGGTGGGTCATGGGGTCTGATAGTTGTTCTCAGCGTTCTTGTCATTGGAATTGGGTCGCTTTACGCAGGGCAAAACATGTCAGAAGGCGGCGTCGATCCCCTACGAATGGGAGGTGCTGCAGTTCTTGCAGTTCTCCTTGCAGCAGGCCCGTATGGCGTTTCTATGTTTATGCCTGACAGCGGTTCGTTCGGAATTAGCGATCTTGAACTCAAAGAGGATTCAGATGAAATATCCTTCCGGGTCATTGGTTCAGCAAATTCAGTTGATGCAGTCATTACTGCGGATGGTGTTGAGAAATGGTCAGCAACGAAGGAACTTTCTTCTGAATCAGCACGGTTCACAGTTCCAATCTCAGAAATCTTTGTTGGGAATGCCTGGCAATGCAACTCTGGTAGCTGTCCAACGACTCCTGTGATTGAATACATGATTTCCGTATCAAGTGGTGATAATACACAAACAGCAGAGATAAATCCAGAGTTCATGACTCGTGAGGTTCTCGATTCCGGAGTGAAAATTTCTCCTGTGACCAAGACAGACAATTCTGGAGAAGAAACCATCACTGAAATCGACGGTATCAGAGTTGAAATGATGGCAGGCCTGCTACCCACCAGCCACGAACATATAGACGGCGGCGGACACACCGATGCCAATGGAATTTGGGTCGAGGGGGATTACACGCTTGAAATGGTTGTCAAGCGTGGAAACAGTGTTGCCTACGGCTCAAGCAGTTCACAAGGATGCCCAACATCCCAGAATGGATTCTCTTACATTGAGGTGTCAGGAACTACTGCAACATCTTGCCGAGGCGACTCCAGTGTGAGTGTCAACGGATGGTTTGCCATGCCGGGTCCTGCAACTGATCAACTCGGTATTGAGTATCTTGATTTGGATTCCTTCTTTGACGGCGACGGGTGTTACACGTTCCAAGTAACAACCACCAACCAGATTTACACGGGTATTGGAATCGATGATGACGGTGATGAAGTTATCGATGAAGAACCAATGGACGGTCTTGACAATGATGGGGACACTCTAGACCGAGAAAATGACGGTCTTGACAATGACGGCGATGGATTAGTCGATGAAGAGGATGGTTCAGAAGGTGTCGATGAAGACCGTAACGGAAAAGTTATTCACTCAGACATAAGTTGGTTCCTGGACTTTGAATCAAACAAAGAGGGTCCATGGGCTATGGAAACCTGCTGAGATTTGCTAGAATTCATTCATTCGCAATGACTGGGTTGCCATCTGCATCGAGCCATTCTTCTTGTTCTTCGGATTCTTCACCTTCTTCAGTTTCCTCGTTTTCTACTTGAGGGGCCTCAGTGACATACTCCTTTGTAACTTCTTTACCTGCACGTACTGCAACGAAACCCGCAAAGATAACAACCATAACAATAATTGCAGCATACAGGATAATAGGTAACTCTTCAACCTCTTCTGGTGTGGTAAAGGAAACTTCTGCTGAGGTTGTCCCTTCATCTCCTGCAATGAGAGTAGACACAGCTTCTAGGCTGTCTGGGTAAAGGAACTTACAAGTTAATTGGACAGCCTCATCTGTGTAATGATACCAAGAAATAGGGACATCCTTCGTTTGACCAGGTTCAACTGCCCAATTTCCTGTATTTGCAGTTGTATCGGCTTCTGTATCTCCTGTGTAACAACGTACGTTAGGATCAACTGCAACTGTTCCAGTGTTCGAGAGAGTTACCATGACGCCATGAGTTCTTCCTGTATCTGCAGTGACTGCTTCGGGTTCTACTTTGTCAATGCTTAGTTTTGGATACACGATATCAATGGTTGAGGTTGCTGTTTGAGCAGCGGGAACGTCTGCAACGAAGTTACCCCAATTTGTATCCACAGTCACTTTAATGGTCCCAGATTCCTGATGGTATACACCATTGCCATCAACCCATTCAACGATTCTTTTGTGTTCGCTCGTACCGATATCAGTTATCCAAGTGCTCATATCATCAAATTCGCCATTGATGACTGCGTTAATTGTCGTATCTCCGTAACCAATTCCTGTTGCTGTAATTGTGGCTACTGGAGCGTTGACAATAATCTCTCTCTTTGATAGCAATCGAATCCAAGCATCTGTGTATCCTCCTGTTCCCGTTGAATTGGTGTATTGAATTGTTGCTTGATCATGGAGAATAACGTCCTCATCAGTTCTCGAGCCGAGTATTGTTGAATCCAATATGTCGATATGTGAGCCGTTCATAACATGAATAGGGCTACTTCCATAGAGCATCGAGTCGTCTACTGTGCAGGTTCCCCCGCATGTTAGATTTGCTCCTGTAATTTCGGATTGCTCAGATCTTAGCTCACCATAATTTTCGATATTGAAAGATTCATCATTCCAAATTACGTTTCCACCTTGTTGTGATAATTCCTCAGCAGTTATGGTTAACAATTCTGCATTTGAATGAAAGACTTCGATATGTGTGATTCCGAAGGGCAGGGCGTAATCGTGTTCAACATCTATGGATAGAGCTTGGGTGAGATCGACAGTAAATTGTTCGCTATCTCCAGTGATTCCGCTTTCATTTACATCATTTATGTAGAGGTTGAGTCCTGCAGATTCTGGTACTGAAATGCTAAAATGTATCGTCATGGTTGCTGATGAGTCACTCAAATCCTCGTCGATGGTTATTTCTGTGCCGTCGTAGATGAGGAGTGTTGAGGCAGCACCCTCTCCTTCAAGTGCAGCCTCATGGAGATGTAACAAACCACCCTCTTGTATGATGATGCTCGAACCTTCGTTAACAAAAACATCGCCGGACCAGTGCAACTCTCCACCATTTGCGATAATGATTTCACCGTCGAAGTCTCCCCCATCCCAAGATACTGAATCGCTAATGGTTACCGTACTGCCTTGAGTAGGTGGTGAAGCGATAGCAAACCCAGATAGAGTAATCGATGAAAGCATAAGAAGGGCTAGAAAAGACGCAGTGCGCATGACGCTTCCAACGAGTGGTCAACCATGAATCCTTCTCCGATTAGTACGGAACGTCTTTCCAACCAATTGCGTATCCAATCAAGTTGAATGAGCGGTGGAGAATTGGTGTAATTACGATGATAATGGCCATTGGAAGAAGCAATTCATTGGAAGCAAGAAGAGAAGGTCCCAAGAAAAGTTGACCCCACAAAAAAACCATGATGGCGAAGGGTAATGTGTCCAACAGAGGGGCTTTGGAAGAAACCTCACCTTCTCGCTTAAGTCCACGCCTTCGCTTGAAGAATGAGCCAGTCATATCTCCCAACAAACACGCGAATCCAAGAAATACTCCGAGAATGTAAGCGGAAAGATATGTTCCTCCAATAGAAAACCAAGCATCTTCTGAGCCGATCAATGGGGTGACAAAAATCGTCGCTTCATCAAACGTCGTGCCAACGATTGCAACTTGAAGCATACAAAGTAGTCCTGCTGTTAACGATCCTCCAATCAGACCGTTCCATGTCTTTCCATCTCCGAGCATCCGATTTCCATCCTTCAATACGCGGCCTCCATCGATTGGCCACGGCCCATACCCCGTCTTTGGAAGCCATTTGCCCCACATCATAGCGAAGGTGTTGGCAATAAAACCTGGGAGATACAGCCACAATGTCATCAAAGCAAGGAAAATGAGGCCCATGTCAGTTGCAGCACTCACGTCGCTCATGTGGGAATGTGGGACTACCAAGCACATGAAGCCTATTGTCCTCTAAGGGGTCAATCGGTTGAATTATCAGCCCAACGCTCCAGGGCAAACTATGGGTCGTAGTGTCCTCGTTGTCGGAGGCGGAGGACGGGAGCATGCATTGTGTCTTGCTCTCTCCAAATCAACTTCGATCTCCAACATACACACCACTCCTGGAAATGCTGGAACTGTTCGTTTCGGCCTCAATCACAATGTGAGCGCTTCTGACATTGAAGGGCTCGTTCGTTTGGCAAGAGAATTAGGCATCGATTTCGTAGTTGTGGGTCCTGAGGCACCGTTGTGTGATGGACTTTCTGATAAATTGATTTCACTCGGAATCCCGTGTTTTGGGCCACAGCAGTTGCATGCAGAACTTGAAGGATCCAAATTGTTTGCAAAGAAGGCGATGAATGCAGCCGGGGTCCCAACTGCAGAATACGACCTAATCGATTCTTCTTCGGACATCAACAAGATACTTGATTCCCGGTCTGATGAACCATGGGTCATTAAGCGAGACGTACTTGCGGGTGGAAAAGGCGTTGTTGTCACATCCGATCGAAATGAGGCAAGAAAATTCATCCTTCAATCGATAGATACGGATGGGCATGTGTTGTTGGAACGATTCCTACCAGGTGAAGAAGCAAGTATGCTTGTCGTAATGGATAAATCAGGATACGTTTGCTTGCCTCCTAGTCAAGACCACAAGCGTGCATTTGATGACGATAAGGGTCCAAACACCGGTGGTATGGGAGCATATTGCCCAGCTCCCGTTGTGACGCAAGAAATCCATTCGAAAGTTACTGAACGTATCGTTGGGCCGATGTATGCTTATCTTTCATCCATGACAATCCCTTATCGAGGTGTGCTCTATGTCGGATTGATGATCGATGAGCAAGGGGACCCTTATGTCGTCGAATTTAATGTACGATTTGGTGATCCAGAGTGCCAAGTAACATTGCCTTTAATCGAAAGTGACGTAGGTGAACTTCTGTACAGTGCAGCAACCGATGCACTCAGCCTAACGACTTGGACCTTCAAGAATCTCCACTCTCTTACAGTTGTTCTCGCTTCAGAGGGTTATCCACAATCTGCAATCAAGGGTCGTTCTATTCAAGGGGCTGAGCATGCACTCGATACTCCTGAGACATGGATATCTCATGCTGGAACTGTTGTAAATGAATCAGGAGTTCTTGTTTCATCAGGCGGTCGAGTGTTGTCCGTTACTTCCGTAGCACAATCCTTGCAAGAAGCACGAGATTTGTCATACCAACGAATTCAACGAATTTCCCTCGAAGGCTCCCATCATAGAACCGACATCGGGCATCGTGCGCTTTGAACCATAAATTTAGATGACGTCACTCGATTTCCCCTCCTCCTTCATCGTCATTGTTAAAAGAGGGTCGAAAGTGGGCAAAACGCTCCAGCCTTGCTGCTGTCGAGCAATCCTCTGAGGGAAAAAAATGGAAAAGGTATCAAAGACCTCGCAACGCCCTGTTTTTGGATGGCTTATTGCCCCATTAGCAGTGCTGATTGCAATACTAGCAAACTATGTCGACGGCCTCATGTCGATCGACGTTGAACTGAACAGTGATGCGGTGACACCATTCATCGTTACCGGTGTGGCCGGCCTAATCGCCGTTACACCACGCATTCTCCGTGAACTAGGTGCCATCCCAGAGTCGATCAACCAAGCACAAATCTCCCTCGCCGTGTTTGTCCTCGCTCTTGTCGGTTCAGGAGTCGCAGAATCTCAAACCTCCGGATTTGTTGGATTCACCTTCTTCGTTGTTCTCTTCGGGGCATATCTGCTCGATACTCGTGAGCGCTACGAATGGATGACTATGCTTGTATTCGCAGGAGTTGGTGTTCATTCTGCATTCGATATAACCGCCGCTGCCGCTGCGGATTCGTACTTGCCAAGCATGTATGAATTCTCTGAAGGACAATCCTATGACGTCTCAACGTTCCAAGAAACAGCACTTGGCTTTGTTTTCTTTACATGGTTCACAGTGTTCCCGATTCTCGGTTTACTGATCGGTGTCGTAGGCCGGGGTGTTCTCAACCCTGCTGGCGACAAAGGCTGGTTCTCCTTCAACACAGTAAAAAGTGGGTGGAACCGTCAAGCACTTCCGTTGCAAATTGCATTGTTCGTTTGGGCAGCCGCCCATCTTGCCACAATCTGGCATTTCGATCAAGGCTCCATAGCAGACCGTCTTCGATTAGGTGGTCTGGGTGGTGTTGAAGCCAATGGATTTGTTGGCTACTACACAGCACTCCTAACGGGAATCCTCGCTATCATCGTATCCGGAATGGTTGCAGAACGCTGGTTTACACGTGCCATGACATTGAGTTCTTTGTGGACACTTTACCTCATCGGTACCTGGTACGAAGAAGGATTCTGGACCAACGAGACCTTTGCTGAGTCATGGGCTCCATTGATTTGGTTGGCAATCACGTTCTTCGTCGGTGTCGCAATCTCTATGATTGGAAATCACGAAAAGTACGGTGGTTGGTCAAACAGAGAAGAGCACCGCCCGAGTGGTGCTCGTCAATTTTGGAACGCTCACTGGGCTAGTCTTCTCACAGCTGTAGCCTTCTTGGTTGGCTTTGTTATCAGAATTCAGTGGTACGCAGTTCCTTCCATGCACTCTCTTGGAACCGATGGTTTCGACTTGACTGGCGGTTCTGACCCTTGGTACATGAAGCGTGTTGTTGACTACATTCTTGCTCAGAATGCTCACCTTGTCATGGACGCAGATCGATTCTACCCAATTGGTGGAGCAAACCCACGTCCTCCTTTGTTTTCCTGGTCGCTGGCTATTGGTGCAATGATTCTTCAACCATTCCTTGGTGATGATGCTGTGTGGTGGAGCATGCTTGCTCTTCCTGCAATTTATGGTGCACTCACCATCTTGCCAGTTGCTACTATTGCCAAAGATCACTTCGGAAAGGCTGCAGGTGTCATTGCTGCTTGGTTGATTGCATTCATGCCTGCTCACGTGACTCATTCGACATGGGGACTCGCTGACCACGACTCGTTTGTCATGCTGTTTATTGCGACCGGATTCATGTTCTATTTGCGTGCCGTTCGCTATGCTGGTTCAGAACGTCTGGTTCGA
>PBMQ01000004.1 GCA_002722615.1 Methanobacteriota archaeon
GACTACCTAGGGCTCGTGGTCTAGGGGTTATGACGTTGCCTTGACATGGCAAAGATCGAGAGTTCGATTCTCTCCGAGCCCACCAGTGAATTACTATCAACAAGAATTCATTCAATTGATGTTTTAATCATTAATCAAGAAATTAATCATCGTGAATCAATTCCACATCATCAGTCTCAGATTTTCCTATTTTGACCGGAGGATGTTCGTCTCCGAGTTCTGAAAAATCTGTATTTCCACCTGTCCATGATTGAATCTCATTTGTCTCATCGAATGTTTCGGAAACTACCTTACTGTTACTCGAAAGTGAATAAGCTGAAGGATCTATTTCACGCTGTTGAACACGTTCAGATGGATCGGGGGCTTTCCGATCTTCCATAGGCATTAATGAATGAAAAAGACCACACTCAGGGCACTTGAATGTGCCTTTAGCTTCCAATGTCCCACACGATGGGCATCGGACTGCTGCCAACAAACTAAACAACGGGTCTGAATTCAAGTTCATTCCTCTGGAATGAACATCTCATCTTGATAACCAACGATTTCATCGCCGGTTTCTTCATCTTCAATGACTACGGTGTCTTCATCATCATCAAATTCAAGAATAGTCCCGTAGTATTCTTCACCGTCGATATCAAGTCCAACGTAATCGCCGATGTCAGGAGCGGAATCCTCTTCATCGTCATCCTCAGATTTTTCTTCATCTTCAACCTCCACTTCGCTGTCATCAGTAGATTCTTCGTCCGTAGTCTCAGCAGATTCTTCGATGGCTTCCTGAACTTCAGTTCGATCCGCGTCAACGTCTTTCATTGCCTTGACTCGTGCCCTCCAACCTGGTGCTAGAACCAAATGTGTATACAGACTCCAAACTAGACCTGCTCCAGCCAATGTCATCAACACTATTGCATCCCAATAGAACTTACCAGGCATTGATGATGCTTTTCCTGCTAATGGTGTTAGAGAGTTCTTGCATTTTCCTTCTTGAATATTCGGATCACAAGGATAAGCATCACCCTCGGAAACAATTGTTCCATCATCGAGTTGCCATTCGGTTAGCTGCGCGTCGCTTCGGATTTCGAGTTCTACGGTGCCACCTGTCCCGTCAACAATCGGGAATAGGCCATTGACAAGTAGTCCAACGATCAGTATGCCAAACGAAGCATGTATCAATGGCCAAATCGCGTCATGCCATTTCTTTGACATAAATCGAGTTTGCCACTCGGACGGGAATGTCTTGACGGATTCAGCATCTTCATCGTCAATTGTTGCAATACTATCTTCATGCTTCTCAATTGCATTCACAAATTCAACCATGTCGATGTTGCCATCACCATCGGAATCCATAGTCGAAAGAAGTGCATCTGCTTCTGATTGATTCAAACCTTCAGGAAGGATTTGATTCAACTTGGTTACCAATTCTTCGGATGTCAAAAGTCGGTCTCCATCATCATCGAGATCTCCAAAAGCGTTCGCAAGTGAGATGTCCTTTTCCTCAATAACGTCCAAGAGGAGTTCCATAATTTCCGATGTTGAACGGCTGACTGTTGATTCAATCTCAGAGGCGTCCTCTTCGAGTATCTCATCGATATCAGGTTCCTCGCCCCCTTCTTCGTGATCATCTTCTTTAGATTCCATATCTTCATCAGTATCGGTTGAGGAAATTTCTTCTTCATCTTCAGAATCTTCATCCTGGCCTACTGATTCCTCTGATTCTTCATCGTCATCAAGAGACTCTTCGGCATCCTCCTCTGCAGATTCTTCTTCCAATTCTTCGTCATCTTCATTCGAATCTTCTTCCAAATCCTCTGAATCTTGTGTGGATTCTGAATCATCTTCGATTTCTACATCTTCAGAATCGTCAATACTTTCGGATTCTGATGAATCCAACTCTTCTCCACCGATAATGGATTGAAGTTCTTCGAGATCAATAAGACTGTCACCGTCTTCATCAATTGCTTCCACCAATTTATCTACTTGAGAAGGTGGTAAATCAGCGAGATTTAGAGAAAGTAAGCCTTCTTTTAACTCACCTGAATCGATCATATTGTCGTTGTTAGTGTCAAACCGACCAAAGAGTGTTTTAACATCCATTTTGTTGTTTGCCATCCACGTGCGAAGTATATCGACAACATCATCTGCGACAAAAACAACTCCACACTCAGGACATTTCGTGGAATCCAGTGGGACTAACGCATTACATGCTCCACACTCGCCCAAGGCTTCATCAGATACACCTGAAAATGAAATACCACATTCGGGACATTCACTCGAATCAGCAGGTACAATCGCCCTACAAGAACCACATTCTGCCATAGCAACATCTTCATTTTCATCTGACATGGTAGGTCACTGGTAACTACCACTACCTGAGCCAATATAATGGTTGATGATGATTTAGACGATGAAACCTATTTATCTTCGTCAACAAGGATACGCAAGGGGGAACATAAATGGAACAAAGTATTCAGTCAATCCATGCGACAAACACTGATACATTCATCGAACGAATAGACCTACTATCAATCCCGGATTCACATCAACAAATTTTCATTTCACGCTATCCTGCCACAAGACTTGTTGATCGTTTAGACATCTCCAAAATTCGTTGCTTCTGGCTCACCTTGTCACAGGGGACAGGTTCATTAGAACCTAGTTTGGAGAAACTCAATCACCTGATTGAGTCCACAATATCAGATGGAGAAGGTTCTATTTTTATTGAGGGCATTGAGTGGCTAACTTCCCTTCATGGATTTGATGCAGTTCATTCAATGATTCGATCAGTTGCAGAAAAAGTGTCCATGAGTATGTGGTCGATTTATCTCTCGATATCCAAGGAAAGTTTCGATCAACGTGAGCATTCTAGATTGTACAGAGAGGCTCCTTTGATGGAGTTTCAAGAAAGATCGATTGATTCGAATGAAGAGCAATTGACTATGGATATTCCTGATTCCACGTTGCTTTCTTCAAACATAGAAATGGATCTGAACGATGATGGAACACCAAAATTGGTCTTACTGACACGGTTGCCACGTACGGGTTTCACAAAACAAATACTCCAACGTCGTATACTTCAATGGCGTCGCATGGGACTGGATACCTCCGAGATTGAATCAACATTGTACTCCGAAAATATGGATTCGATGTACGAAAAATATGTTTCTGTTGAAGAGAGTGTTCGTCGAGCAACTGAACTTGAGCGATTTATCATGGAAAATGTACGAAACACACAAGAGAAAACCATTGCATTATTTCGCCTCCGCCAACTCACGGGACTATCTGAATTGGAACGGACATATTTCTCAAATTGATTTCCTTAAGGGCGAGTTGAGCATGGATTGTACAATGGAAAGCCATTTGGAAGAGCGTAATTCTTTCGCAATTTGAACAATTTCATCACTCGTGCTTCGATCTTCTATTCCTTCAGGAATAATTTGGTCCATGCATCGAAGCAATGCTTCCACACAAGTTGAGGATTTCCTGCCGATCAATTTGATTGCTCTATGGGCTACGAATGCTTCACATGCAACAACTTCTGAACATCTCTGTATTGCTTCAAATAAGTTCCAACTTGCAGTAGCGCCCATGCTGACATGATCCTCTTGCCCAGCCGATGTCGTTGTCGTAAAGGCTGATCTTGGAGCGGAATGCCCGTGTAATTCTCCCAGAGCAGCGGCTGCGGCATATTGAACAATCATTAGACCTGATTCAAGACCAGGATTCTCGGCCAAGAAGGGCTGGATAGCTCTACGTGCTGGATCGAGCATCTGGTCAATTCGTCGCTCACTAATGGAAGATAGTTCAAAAAGAGATAAACTCATGGCATCGGAGACCAATGCGAGAACTTCTGCATGGAAGTTTCCTTGGGATACAACCTCATGAGGGCCAGGATGTTCCGAATCTGGGAAAATCAAAGGATTATCTGTCGATGAATTGAGTTCGATAGAGACTGTTTCAATCAGTTTTTGTAGGGTTTCTTGTACTGGACCGTGCACTTGTGGAATGCATCTGAACGAGTATGGATCTTGTACTCTGTTGCAATCACTATGAGAGTAAAGGATTTCTGAGTCAGATAAAATAAGTTGCATTCGAGATGAAACGAAAAGTTGGCCTTGATGAGGCCTGCTTTTATGAATACGCTCATCAAATGGCGTGAGTGTTGATTCTGTAGCATCGATGGACACACCTGCGACAATATCAGCATATGTCAACAACTGTCGAAGTTGTTCAATCGATAACGACAACATTCCTGTGATGAGACTTGTACCGTTAATCAGGGATAATCCATCTTTTGCTTTCAATGTCAGTGGTACTAATTCACAGTCTTGAATCGCTTCCATTGCACTTATTGTTCGTCCTTTAAACTCCACCATTCCTTCACCAACGAGGGCACAAGCCAGATGAGAAAGTGGTGCTAGATCACCACTGGCCCCCAGACTTCCAATTCGTGGAACAATAGGGTGGATTCCTTTGTTGAGAAAAAAAGATAATTGATGAACAACGTCAGGATGACACCCTGAATGTCCTTTTACCAATGAGTTCAATCGTACGCACATCATTGCACGTACCAATTCTATTGGTAAATTTGGGCCTAGACCTGTAGCATGAGAGCGTATGAGATTAAGTTGTAATTGTTCAACGTCATCTTGATTGATTCGTGAGTGCACAAGTGAACCGAATCCTGTATTGATTCCATACACAATTTCATTTCCCAGTAAAATTCTATCGACTACAGCACGTGCTGTTTGTACTTTCAGCATAGCTTCTGGGGCAATCTTCACTATTGCATTACCATATGCTACGTCATGTACATCAAGTGTGTTTAACGTGATACCATCCAATACCACGGTACGTATTTCCACTTCAATCACTTCCAAAAATACTATCCAATACTGAAACATCTACCTTTTGTGGTATTGTTACTTGAAGAGCAGTGTTAATTTCCATAGCGCGCTTTATTGATTCAATGGCTCCATTATTTCGAGCCCATGCTCTCCTAGCTACACCATTTGTAACGTCCCAATGCAACATGGATTGCAATCGACGTTCAGAATCCTCTGATCCATCTATGACCATCCCAAAGCCGCCATTGGATACCTCTCCCCAACCTACGCCCCCACCATTATGAAGGCTAACCCAAGTAGCACCTCGCATTGCATCTCCGACGAAGTTTTGGACAGACATGTCAGCAGTCCATTTTGATCCATCTCGTATGTTGGCAGTTTCTCTGTACGGTGAATCGGTCCCACTAACGTCATGATGGTCTCGTCCAAGAATAATTGGTGCAGATATTCGACCTTCAGCGATTGCACGATTCATTGCAGTGGCAATACGCGTCCTTCCCTGTTCATCTGCATAGAGAATACGAGCCTTGGAGCCTACGACAAGTTTGTGTCGGTCGGCTTCTCTAATCCAACGAAGATTATCTTGAATCTGCTGCTTTACGAGAGCATCTTCAACTTCATTAGCCATTTCAGCAAGTACTTCTTCCGCAATCTTGTCCGATTCAATCAGGTCAGAATCAAGTCCTGATGAACAAACCCATCGAAACGGACCAAATCCGAGATCGAAGCACAAAGGCCCCATAATGTCCTCAACATAGGAAGGGTATTTGTACGTGCCATTCTGTTGAAAAATATCAGCTCCTGCACGACCTGATTCAAGCAGGAATGCATTGCCGTAATCCCAAAAGAACATGCCCTTTTCTACTATGGTATTGATGGCATTGACATGTCGGCATAGAGAATCCTGAACCATAGTTTTGAATTCTTCTGGGTTTTGATGCATCATATTCTGTGATTCTTCAAAGGTCAATCCTGCGGGAAAATAGCCTCCTTGGAAGGGATTGTGTAGAGAAGTTTGATCGCTTCCCAAATGCACAAAAACCTCACGGGAAGCGATACGCTCCCATAAGTCAACAATATTTCCTACAAAGCCTACAGATGTTGCTCGCTTTTCATTTGATGCACTGACCATCAAGTCAATAGCTTCGTCAACATTGTATGAGAGATGTTCCACCCATCCTTGTTTGTGCCGTTTTTCAGCTGCTATAGGATTTGATTCAGCTACAATACACGCCGCGCCAGCAATGACAGCAGCCTTTGCTTGTGCGCCTGACATACCACCTAACCCTGAGGTGACAAAACACAAACCGGACAAATCGCCATCGGCAGGCACGCCAAATTTCATTCGTGCTGCATTCATCAGCGTAATCGTGGTTCCATGGACTATACCTTGAGGTCCGATGTACATGTATGAGCCCGCAGTCATTTGCCCGTATTGAGTGACGCCCATGGCATTGAGTCGTTCATAATCATCAGTTGAGGAATAATTTGGAATCATCGTACCATTGGTAACGACTACCCGTGGTGCATCCTTATTGGAAGGAAAAAGACCCAGAGGATGACCTGAATACATGACGAGTGTCTGTTCATCTGACATCTCTGAAAGGTACTTCATGACCAATCGGTACTGTGCCCAATTTTGGAACACTGATCCATTGCCACCGTAGGTTATCAGTTCATGAGGGAATTGAGCGACTCGTGGATCAAGATTGTTATCAATCATCAGCATGATTCCTGCGGCTTGATTTGATTTCGATGGATACTCATGAATTGGACGGGCCCTGATGGTTTCTACTGGACGTAAACGATGCATGTATATTCGACCATATTGACGAAGTTCTTCTAAGAATTCTTTTGCTAACACGCTATGAAGATTTGGTTCGAAGTATCGAAGAGCGTTTTGGATTGCTAAACGTTCTTCTTGAGCAGTTAGAATCTGCTTGCGGATTGGTGCATGGTCTACGCTGTCATCAACGCCAGGGTGATTTGGCAACTCTCTTGGGATTCCCATGACAAATTCCCTTCCCATATGGATGCCCCAACAATATCACCCACACAACCAAAGGACTTGAGTATTATTCATTGACCGTTATATCGACGGGTTGAAGAAGTGAATGATAGTGTCGACACCATGACTCAAGACGTTGATGTCGATGCAATACTCTTGGATGTTGAGAAAGACATGTCAAAATCATTCAATGCAGTACTAGGTGCAACGATTGCAGTATGCATTGTTTTCCTGTTCATTTCAGCAACGTTTGGTAATTCAATATCTTCTGTTGTGGGCGATCAGAATCAAACATCTGGTCCGTATGTTCCGGTCTGGGAACGCTATACGATGGATTACAAAACTGACACAGAACATGGTTATGTTTTGGAAACAGGACCATATGAGATTCTTGAAACCGCTAATGAATGGAATTCAACACACCATTTTGTTGAATATGAATTGCCACTTGAAGAAGGGGGAGCAGCACCGAATGGCTTGATCAGTTTAGCCGTTTGGAGGCCAAATGTTGAACCAGGTGTTTTGGTGCCGGTCATCGCTGAGATTGGACCCTATTTCCAAGAGCCTTCGGTTCAAACACCAACAATTGAAGTCCCGGGGACTTGGCTTGGATCAATGATCATCGAACAGATTTTGCCACACGGTTATGCATTTGCTCAAATTTCTGTGTCCGGAACTGGGCGATCAAACCATTGTATGGATTTGATGGGTAATGCCGAGCAACTAGGAAACGATGCCGCTGTTCGTTGGCTAGCTGAGCAAAATTGGAGCAATGGTAATATCGGACTAATCGGAAAATCGTACGATGGATCGACGCCATGGCAAGCCGCAATGTTTGGTAATGAACATGATTATCTCAAAACAATTGTACCGATTTCTGGCCTTATCGGTGTTAAAGAATTGATGTGGAGAAACGGCAGTGCAGAAGCACGTGCGCCAATTATGCACAATGGAGTCTATGGTTCGTATGGAATTGATGGTGATGAGGAGGATTATCAGAACATATGTCCAGATTACCTCATAGGTCCGGGAACAGGCGGTTCAGCCTATCTGCTCGGATCAGAAGTGTTTGGAGAATATTGGGCTGAACGTTACTTCTTGGACCGTGTGTTGGACAACTACCAAGGATCCGTATATCTTATCCAAGGCATGCATGATTGGAATGTAGATCCTCACATGGCGGTTCCTACCATGAACGCTCTGATAGACGCAGGTATCGAAGCAAAGGGATTGTTTGGCCAATGGGATCACGATTATCCAGATCGCCCAGTTCAATTGTTTGAACGAAGTGATATGGGTGGACGGGGAGGAGAAGCATTCCCGGAAATGATTCGTTACGACTGGATGCAGGATTTACTTGAATGGTTTGAGTATTATCTTCAAGAGCGTGGTCCACAACCTGGACAATGGATTGAAGTGCAAGACAACTATGGTGATTGGAGAATAGAATATCGATATCCTCCATCTGACACGACTCAATGGACAGCAAGTCTTGGAAATGAACTGTCGAACATTGGAGGTTCCTTGACCATTCTTCCAGATGCCACATCTGGGCCTGTTTGGGAAACGGAACCTATTCCAAGTGCATTACGAATCGCAGGGACACCCCGCCTCCATATAGATGTAACAACAGCAACCGTGGGTGGACAATTGTATGCCCTCCTTGAGGATTGCTATGATGGAACTTGTATTCACGTAGGCCACGCTATCATGGATTTACGATATCATGCGGGAGGCGATGAAATTCAAACTTGGACACCTATTTTTGAGACAATCAACGCAAAGATGGAATTCATGCCGTTGGATGCAATCATTGAGCCAGGCCATACAATACGCGTATCCCTTGCTTCAACTGGTGAAGATTACCTTCCCGCAAGCACATCGTCGATAGTAACAATTCAAGAAGGAGAAACATCGACATTGCAGTTGGATATTATCGATCCAGATTCTGAGAATAGAATCTACTTCACACCACCAGTTTGTCAGCACGAGTTGTGTTCTTCTGCTTAGGATTCCATACTGTAAAAATCACGCCGCTAAGTATCATAAGGCAAGCGAATGCAATAATCCCTTGTTGTAAATCGACGTAACCGTTCTCGATGAGATACCCAGCAGAAATCGTGGATATGACTTGGCCAATTGATAACAAGAGCATGTCTGTTGAGAAGACTCTCCCGCGCATCTCATCCTCCACCCATTGTTGAGTAAGGACAGTCGAAAGAACCCAGTTGCCACCACTCGCTGTATGTGCAAGTGTAACCAAGGCTAATGTCAACAATAACGGACCTTCCAAACTCAATCCTACGAAGAGATAGAATATACCACTAACAACTATCAACAATCCGATAAGCCTAGGCCATTTCGCAGAATCCTTGAAGAAACGTCGCGCGAGAATTGGTCCAATACCCGTACCAACTCCTCTCGCAAAGAAAAAAATGCCAAAGCCCAATGCTGCGCCAACGAAATCAATGTTGTTTCCTGCCAGGACAAGGAATACACCCGCTAATCCACCTCCTGCAATGTTCCAAGACGTTTTTGCAAATATAATCCTGAAAAGACGCGGATCAGATTGTATTCGTTTTTGACCAATCCATATGTCTTTCAGTGCTGATGTGATGAGAGAGCCAGATGATGCCTTGTCATAGGTTTGTGGCACTGTCAATGGAATAAGCAATATTGTTCCAATAAGGAATGTAATCGAATCGATAATGAACGCAACTGTAACGCCATATTCTGATACAACAATACCGCCTACAAACGCTCCCAAACATAGTGCAGTTGACCAAGTTGCACTATCAAGTGCATTAGCTGTTGTGAGATCTTCGTTGTCAACTATATTTGGTAATGCTGCACGTTCTGCAGTCACATAGAGTCCATGCAAAGCCATCATAATTCCCGAACATAGAAACATCCACCACATGTCTTCTGGCCCATCGACGCCGATGAATGCAAGGGCCAAGAAAATCTGAAGAACGTTTGTAATAATCATCAATCGTTTTCGATTGACTCGGTCTGCTAATAAACCAAAAAATGGTTGCATAAGAGCAAAACAACCCATCCGGACAGCCATTAAGATTCCAAGGAGCAATTCTGAGTCAGTATACTTCAAGATAAGAAGAAATAATGCAATGGTATTGAACCATTCACCGAACATTGAAACGAATGCAGCAATCCAGAATTGTCGATAGGTTTTGTTCTCTCGAACAAGGCGGATATACGCGTTTTCAGTCATTGTTTCACTCATTCCTCTTCAAGGATGGATGCTTCTGAAGTGGAGAGGGAAACCTCGATCCATTTTGATGTAGGCGTGTTGGAGATGTGGGCTGTAGATTCTAACGGAACAAGCTCATTGGCTTCTGGAAAATAGGCTGCAAGATTGCCACGAGGAATCTCATATGGTACAACAATCCAGTTGTTTGATTCTCTAATCGTGCCGTTAAAATGACTCTTCATGTGGACAATATCTCTTGTCTTCAAATTCCGTTCTGACATATCCAAGGCATTCATGAATACAATTCGACGGTTACCATGAACACCGCGATATCTATCATGTAATCCGTAAATTGTTGTATTGTATTGATCATGACTTCGTATCGTCATCAGGACAAAATGATTGCTTTCAACCTTAACATCGGGTAATGAATGCACGGTAAAAGAGGCTTTTCCACTATCTGTATCGAATTCACACGAATCCCGAGGTGGATTTGGTAGGAGAAATCCGTTAGGAGCACGAACGCGATGATTGTAATCGTCAAACCCATGGAGTGACCGCTCCATGAGGTCCCGAATATTATCATAGTTTCTCATATACTCTCGCCATGGCAATACGTCAGGGCACAAACGTACACCGAGTTGTGCTACAAGGAATGGTTCGCTAATGAGGTTAATTGAGACAGGTTTCGTGTTTCCCTTGGAACGATGAACAACTCCCATGGAATTCTCTACAGTAACGAATTGTTCACCACTCTCCTGGATATCAATTTCGGTGCGGCCTAAAACTGGCAAAATTATTGCTGTCTTTCCTGTAATAAGATGGCTGCGATTCAATTTCGTGGATATCTGAACCGTCAAACCTACGTTCCGTAACCCACTTGCTGTCCTCCGAGTGTCAGGTGTTGCAGAAAGAAAATTTCCCCCCATAGAAATGAAAACGTCAACGTTCCCTTGCTCCATTGCATGAATGGCATGAACTACATCATAACCGTGTTTTCGCGGAATTGAGAAATTCAATCCTTCCTCGAGTTTCTCTATGAATGATTCTGATGGGGCTTCCCATATACCTACAGTACGATCGCCTTGAACATTGGAATGTCCACGGACAGGACATACACCCGCACCTTTACGTCCAATATGTCCTCCTAACAAAAGTAAATTTACGACTTCTTGGATAACTGCTACACCGTTACGATGCTGGGTTAAGCCCATAGCCCAGCAGGCAATGGTAGCGTTGGATTCATCGCAGTAGGAAGCGATTTCTTCAATAATGGCACGTTCAATTCCAGAGTCGTGAACGATTTGGTCCCATGTATGGTTTTCAAGGGATTCACGGAACTTATCGAAACCAATGGTTTTGGTATCAATAAATGATCTATCGAGCGTTCCTGACTCAAGCAGGATTTTCATGATACCTTTGAGGAGTGCTGCATCACCACCGATTCGCACAGGTACGAAAATATCAGCAAGCTGTGTTGTTTGAAAATCAGCATTCATGTAGTCTTGAGGATGCTTGAATCGTTGCAAACCTGTTTCAGGAAGAGGATTGATACTGATAATTTTGGCACCTTTCTTTTTTGCGTCCCGTAAAGCTGTAAGCATGCGAGGATGATTCGTCCCTGGATTTTGTCCAATAACGAGGATAAGGTCTGCATGATTGAAATCATCTAAATGAACTGTTCCTTTACCGATACCGATAGTCTGCGTTAGAGCTTTACCGCTTGATTCATGGCACATGTTCGAGCAATCCGGCATATTATTGGAACCGAGTGCTCGTACCAATGCCTGATAGAGAAATGCTGCTTCGTTGGAAGTTCGACCTGAGGTATAGTAAACGCCTCGTTCTGGATGATTCATCGTTTGTATGTGTTCTGAAATCAAATCAAATGCGTCATCCCAATCAATAGGTTGATAGTGATTAGAGCCTGATTTACGTATCATTGGTTGAGCAATTCTTCCCTGGCTATTCAACCAAAAATCCGATTGTTCCAAAAGATCTGAAATAGGATGTTTTTGAAAAAAAGAGGCATTCACCTTTGCTTTCATAGCCTCATCGGCAACAGCTTTAGCACCATTTTCACAAAATTCGAAAGAGGTACGATGTTCAGGATCAGGCCATGCACATCCAGGACAATCAAAACCTTCTTTCTGATTGACCATCAGAAGTGTGCGCACAGTTTTTGTGAGTCCCATTTTACGTATACCGTGATTCAACGAAGAAACTGCTGCTGGGATTCCTGCAGCCGTTGTTTTGACTTTGGAGAGGCGTAAACCTGCTGTGTCAGGAGGCGTAGTGCCATCTCGCATCTCCTTCATGATGCGTGCAAATCAATCAATCTCATGAATGCTTGGAGGGAATCCAACTCAATAACCTACTTTCCATGCACCTTTATTGCTCACGAATCCATAGAGAGTAATCTGATGTTCACGTGCAAGTTGGACGGCGGCACTAGAAAATGCACCAAAGGAAGCTATAGCCGGAATACCTGTACGTACAGCCTTGGCTACAATATCCCATCCACACCGGCCTGAAAGTAATAACATCGAGTTTCCAAATGAATCAAAACTAGAGCAAATCGCTTTTCCAATTGTTTTGTCTACTGCATTATGTCTACCAATATCCTCGGCAACAAATTCAACAGTACCGTCCTGAGTACGTAGTGCGGAACCGTGGCAACCCCCACTTTCTTTGAAAAGAATCATATTTTGTGTGAGCTCATCCAAAGAAATTTGAATTTTTTCAAGTGAAAAATTGCCTTGTCCATGGCCATCAAAATCTGTAATAATACCGTTGACAAGAAGATCCGGATGATTGCATGCCCCGCAAGAAGATGTAACAATGCCGCTACGTATAGGCTGTGTGCAAATTGAATCATAATGAACGACGTGATGTTTGTCAAATGAATGCTCAAATTGATTTATTGATGGTACTTCATCAACGTAACCCTCTGAAACGAGGTGACCCATATGCAATTCGATGAGATCGATTGGTGTTGCTAGCAGAGTTGTATGGCAGTAAATATTACCATTGTTGTTGATCGCTGTTAATTGAATTGCAAATTCTTCAACAACAGTTTCTTTTCTTATTTCAACACCAGAATCCGAAAGGCGTTGAAGTGGTAAATTTGTTCGACCATTACTCACGTCCTTCCACCTCAATGTCAAAGAATTCAAACTGTAGCGCTACAAGTTCTGCTGAACTTTTGGCATTTCCATAGGCCTCCAATGGCTCATGATTGAGTTCCAAGAATCGTTCACCCCATCGAAATTTACTCAGTAGTCCTCGAGCTTGGTCGATTCTACCCATCAAATAGAGGGATGCTGCTAATGCCTCCACAGTTGAGAGTTTTCCAGGCTTGCCCCAATTGACAGGGTTTGCTGCAAGTAGCAATGGCAACATACGTGGTTGTAGTCGTGTTTTTCTCATGACATGTTCAACAGAACTCTCAATTTGGGCCCATGAACAATCGAGTCCAACTAATGACCCCTTTTGTTCGAATATATCTCGATCTTCAGGACCGAGGACCTTGCCACACAACGGTTCTAAAATAATGCCCTTTCTAGGCAATCGTCTGAAATCCTTGTGAAGTCTCAGTAACCGATCTTTTGATGCGCGAACTGCAGTATTCTTTTTGGGATCATCTTGTGCAAGCCAGATGGCATGTACTGGAATGTCCATGCTTTCACCGCAAATCTTTGAGATAATCTCCAATGGTCATTCCACGGCTGTTAGCACTATTACCAATCATGGATTGATGTTCTCCACTCGACTCAACCATGAGTTCAATTCCAAGAATCATTTCGAACTTACGCACTACGGAATCAGTCGGTGCTTTCCCCGATTCTGCAGATTTGATGACATTGATGGTTTCAGCCATTCGCTGTCCGAGTTGTGCTTGTGACCAGCCTTTTGATTGACGACCATTGATAATTCTGCGTGAAAAATCGTCTGCTAGTTCTTTTTCAGATTTATTCATGATATTGTTTTTCCGAAATGTAGGCTGTGTTGGTTTTCCTGAGGGAGTTCTACGAGCGCGTGCTAGACCAGGAGCCTCTTGTTTTGGCTCAAGATTCATTTGTGCAACGCATTTCTGACAGATGGCTAACATTGCTTTGTTCACTCGATGTTCTCGAATTGAGACCTTTGTGGCTCCACATAACTCGCAATCTCCCATCGTATCCCCAATGTCCCCTCTTGGTGATATTTGATGAACCCTTCGCCGTTGTAAACAATTCTTTACGATGAGTTGATGAACCCTAGGCCCGAGCAATAGATGATTGGCATGGGTAGTGAAGTTGAGCGGAATTCAGATTCTGTAAAAAACCATCGAGAGGATGAATTTCAGAAACTCGAACAAGATTACCGCCAGTTGCAGGAACAGACCCAAGAATTGATCAGTGAGCGAACGCATATCGAATCTGAACTTCGTAACATCAAAAAGCAAGCAGGTCGCCTTGAAGAAGAGGTTCGACATTTGCGCGCACCTCCTCTGATTGTAGGAACATTACAAGACGTACTTGATCCAGAGCGTGCAATTGTCCGCTCATCGAATGGCACGGTATTCCAAGTATCGCTCAACCAACGAATTGAACCGGATCTTCTCAAACCTGGGACACGTGTCGCCCTGAACCAGGATTCACTATCCCTCGTTGAAATTCTTCATGATGCATGGGACCCAATTGTTAGTGGTTCTGAAATGGTAGAGAAGCCCGACATCACGTACGACATGGTAGCTGGGCTTGATGAAGAGATACTCTCGGTAAGAGAAGCAATTGAGCTTCCGTTAACAAAGCCACATTTGTTTACCAAGGTTGGTATCAAACCTCCAAAAGGTGTTCTTCTCGTTGGCCCTCCTGGTTGCGGTAAAACGTTACTAGCAAAAGCAGTAGCCCACCACACGAATGCAACCTTTATTCGAATGGTAGGTTCTGAACTTGCTCAGAAATACATCGGAGAAGGTGGCAGGCTAGTACGCGAATTGTTTTCATTGGCAAAAGATAAATCGCCCTCAATCATTTTCCTCGATGAAATTGATGCGATTGGAGCCAAAAGGCTTGATGGATCAACAAGCGGTGACAGAGAAGTCCAGCGCACGTTGATGCAATTGCTTGCTGAATTGGATGGATTTGATGAATTGGAACACGTCAAAATAATTGCTGCAACCAATCGACCAGATATCTTAGATGATGCACTTTTACGCCCAGGTCGTTTTGATAGAATTATTGAAATACCAATTCCTGAGGAAGAATCCCGTAACGCTATCTTGAGCCTCCATCTTTCTACTATGAATACAAAAAATGTGCGTATCAAAGCCATGGCCAAGGCCACGGAAGGATACAGTGGTGCCGAACTCAAAGCAACTTGTGTTGAAGCAGGAATGATCGCTATCCGTTCTGATCGAGATACTGTCTTGAATAGCGATGTTGTACTTGCAATTGAACGATTGAACAAGAAGAAATCGAAATCTGGAAATACATCTTCTCCTGAAGGTTTGTATGGTTGAAAGGTGAATGTTCAAAGTCCGACGTGAGAAGCCTGCATCATGTCAAGCGCCATTGTTGAGTGTGTTCCCAATATTTCCGAGGGCAGAGATATTGAAAAAATCAACAGAATTGTTGATGCTGCTAGAATCGAAGGTGTGAAAATTTTAGGGATAGAACCGGATCCTGATTATAATCGAACTGTGATTACGTTTGCAGGCCAGATTGATTCGGTGGAACAAGCGGCCATCAACCTTGTTTCAAAAGCCATCGAAGAAATCGATATGCGCAAGCATTCCGGTGAGCACCCGCGAATGGGATGTGTTGATGTTTGTCCTTTTATCCCAATTTCCAATACAACCATGGATATTTGTGCAGAAATCGCAAAGCGTGTAGCAAAAACAATTGCAGAACTAGACGTACCAGTTTTTCTTTATGGATTTGCAGCGAAACATGAAGATCGTAAACTTCTATCGAAGTTACGGAAGGGAGAGTATGAAGGGTTAGAAGATCGTTTTAATGGAACTACAGATATCCATACAGAAACAACCCGATTACCTGATCTCGGTGAGGTTATGTGGACAGATAAGGCTCAGAAAGCCGGAGGAATTACTATTGGTGCTCGAGATATTCTGCTGGCTTACAATGTGAATATCGATGATTCTGACCCAGCAGTAGCGCAGCAAATCGGTTCGCTTGTACGCAGTTCAGGACGTTTGATTAAATCTTCAGAAGGAGGAGGAAAGTTCAGAACTGTTGGTTTGTTGAAACACGTCCAGGGTATGGGAGTTCCATTAGAATCGCACAACATAAGTCAAGTTTCCATGAACCTACAAAATTACAATGTTACGAATTTACATCACGCATTTGACACAATCGATAGTCTATGCAAAAACATGGGTCGTGAAACAAAGGGAAGTGAATTGGTCGGATTGGTGCCCTTGAAGGCAATGCTTGATGTAGGTCATTGGTATGTAGGCGAAGGGTTCAGTAATGAAGAATACATTACTGTTGCAATTGAACGATTAGGATTAAACTCAATTGGAGAATTCAATCCAAATGAACGGATTATAGAATTAGCACTGAAGGAGGGAGCGGTATGAAATGGGCGGCGAAAACACTACGAGAATTTCAAGATGCATTAGCAAGCAGTGATCCCACTCCAGGAGGAGGCTCTGCAGCAGGGGTCGCATTGGGTCAAGCAGCTGCATTGGCTGTAATGGTGTCAGACCTCACCTTATCAAAAGCCTCGCTCAAAGAAGGGTGGAATATTTCAGAGAACGTGAAGAATGTCGCTATTCCACTTCTGGATGAAGGATTGGAACTTGCGACTCAAGATAGTGATGCATTTGATGCTGTAGTCACATCATTTCAACTTCCTAAAGCAACTGATGTTGAAAAGGCAGCCAGACGAGATTCAATTCGCTCTGCAACATTAGGTGCTGCAGAGGTACCATTTCGAACTGCTACGAGGGCACTAAAACTGCTTGAACTCTTACCCGAACTCGCAGAAAAAGGCAACCCACATGCTGCATCCGATGTAGGTGTTGCGGGGTTATTGGCTTCAGCAGCATTCAAGGGGGCAATCTTCAATGTAGACATTAATTTAGAATCTCTACCAGAATCGTATGGGGCAGAAATGAGAGAATCCTTGCCAGAAATGGTCGAAAAAGGACGTATATATTCACGGCAATGTATGGATGCAGTTCGTATGAGATTAACGGACCAATGATCCCGAACCTATGTCACCATCAATGGTGACAAGGCAGACCGAGCCATTACCGTCATCTGCTGCAAGCATCATCCCTTCGCTGACGACACCGCGAAGTGGTCGTGGCTTGAGATTTGCAACGAAAACAACAGTCTTGTTCAAAAGTTCTTCAGATGTGTAATGTTCCTTGATTCCTGCACAAATTGTTCTTCCTTCTTCTGAACCATCATCCAATTTAACAACGTACAGACGATCTGCATTTGGATGGTCTTCTACGGTTAGAATTGTTCCAACGCGTAATTCAACCTTCATAAACGATTCAAAATCGAGGTATTCTATTCCTTCTGGCGCTTCGGTTTTCATGGTTTTCTTCTCCTTTTTTCCACCCTTAACTGAGTGGGTTACATCATTTGAATCCTCTGTATGTTCAACTAGGGATTGTTCTTCTTTGACAATTTCTTCAACATCTAAACGTTTGAAGAGAGGTTCGTATGTTGATAATGGTGTGGATACGGATGATGACCAATCGATGGCATCATCCCAATGACTGTCGCATAGTTCAGTTTGAATCCCCAACATTTTCCATAACTTTTCCGCACTAAATGGCAAGAACGGTTGAGTAACAATTGAGAGATAACGACATATCCTCCATCCAAATGCCAATGAGGATAGTGATTCATTACGGCCAACAGCATCTGTTTCCGTTTTGAGATGCTTCCATGGCATTGCTGATTGAAGGAGTTGATTTCCATGTTGTGCAGCAGTCATGGCTGTACGTAGAGCTTCCTTGTATCGATGTCTCTCCAAGGATACAGTCATATCTGAGTGGAGTTGTTCTAGAGTTGAACAAAGTCCCTCATAGTATTGGAGAGCATCAAAATCTGGCAAAGACTCACCACCTGGAGTATCAGGTAATCGTGCTGCTAGGGACAAAACTCGATTGGCAAAATTTCCATATGTCGCAATAAGTTCATTGTTGATTCGATCCACAAATTCATTCCATGTAAAGTCAGTATCGTGAGATTCTGGCATGTTGATGCTGAGGTAATAGCGCAGCGTGTCAGGATCAAATCGTTGAAGGAATGATGGGAGCCAGATAGCATGTTTTCTTGACTTTGAAAATTGTCCCCCTCCTAACATAAGATATTCCATGGCAGGAACGTTATCCTCCAATCGCAAATCACCACTTTCAGGCAGCATTACTGGGTCATCAGCGGTCTTTCCATTACGTATGTGGTTCAGTCCCATGAGAATTGCGGGCCATATGACGGTATGGAATGGAACGTTATCTTTACCCAAGAAATAGTAATGACGTTGGTTTGATTCTTTTCGTTCGAGCCACCAATTTTCCCACATGTTGCTTACAGCATACGATTCCGCCCAAATTTGTGAGCACGTAAGGTACCCTTGGACTGCTTCAAACCAAACATAAATGCACTTTCCATCCCAATCCGTACCCTCGAGTGGAACTTCTATACCCCACTCAAGATCTCTCGTAACTGCACGAGGACGAAGGCCCATATCGAGCCACTGTTTTGTCATTGCTCGAACGTTAGGTTTCCACACAGAATGATTGTTTTTTGCATGTTGTTCGAGTGCATTTTGGAATAAATCGAGGCGATAAAAGAGATGTTCAGTATCTCGAATTTCCACATCCAATTCTGGATTCATTTTCGAAATTGGATTTTTTAGTTCCGACGATTCGTACGTTGCTCCACAGGAATCACATTGATCACCACGGGCACCATCTGCTCCACATGACGGGCAAGTACCCTCAATGTAACGATCCGGAAGAAATCGCCCTCCTCCATCAGGGTGAACTTCGTAATATTGTTGCATCGTCCTGCGTTCAAAGAAACCTGCATCATAGAGTTGCTTGAAATTGTCTTGAACCTTCTGTTTATGCCGATAATCACTCGTTCTATTGAAAAGGGACCCTCCATACTCAACTCCACGTTTGTCTACATTAGGCAACCATGTACACCCTAAATCGAGCAATGCTTGAGCATTAATGGAATGGAATTGATCGACCACTTCTTGTGGTTCAATCCCGTCTTGTTCTGCTGTAACCGTAATTGGTGTTCCGTGTTCATCGGAACCCGAAACCATGAGGACACGGTTTCCTCGGGCTCGTTCGAAGCGTGCGTGGATGTCTGGTGGCAGGTAACATCCTGCAACGTGACCAAGGTGTAGCGGGCCATTCGCGTATGGCCATGCCACGCAAATTAGAACATCATCATTCCCCGCCATGATTACCGCTAATCGGCATTGATTTTCAAATCAACCCTTTGGACCATCCCAAAACAACATTTTGAAGAAGAAGGACGTTTTGGGACAAGTTATCCTACGGACAGGAGTACAAGTTCATCATGAACCTTACATTACTGATTTTTTACACAGCACTCGCCCTTGGCGTATCGTTTCTTTGTTCAATACTTGAAGCAGTAGTTCTCTCAATTCCAAACACCCAGGTGGCCGTTTGGCAGAAGGATGGAAACAAACGAGGAGATATCTGGTCGAAACTCAAGGCTGATGATGCAGTTAAACCTCTAACAGCGATTCTAACACTCAATACAATTGCTCACACAATGGGGGCAGCCGGAGTAGGTTCAGAGGTTCAGAACCAATTTGGTAACGAATATCTGACGATTGCATCCGTTATCCTGACGCTTGCTGTATTGTTCCTATCGGAAATTATACCGAAAACTCTTGGCACCGCTTATTGGAGACAATTATCCTTGATTACAGGAGTCTTACTCAACTGGATTACCATGGTACTCTTCTTCATAATTGCACCTATTCAATGGTCGAAGAAAATATTGCCAAGTGCAGATGGACAATTGGTTACACGAGATGATCTCGCTGCTCTTGCAGACCTAGGTGAAGAGGAGGGTGCTTTGATGAGAGATGAAGAAACTGTCATCCTCAATCTTCTCAGACTACGAGAAATATCGATTACAGAAGTTATGACTCCAAGAGTTGTTGTTACTGCATTAAATCAAGATATGACCATTAAGGAAGTCCTAGATGAATACCCTGTATTGCGCTTTTCTAGGATGCCAGTTTTCGATGAGTCTGTAGACGATATTCAAGGCGTCGTCATTCGTTCCGAACTTCTCGTCGCAGCTAGTCGAGATGAGTGGGACAGAAGAATAAAGGAATTTATGAAACCTGTGGAGTTCATTTCCACAACACAAAGTGTTGATACTGCATTGGATCTCTTCTTAGAACGTAGGCAACAGTTTGCAGTTGTTCAAGATGAATTCGGTGGTACATCGGGCATCCTTACCATGGAAGACGTACTAGAAACGCTACTTGGTGAGGAAATAGTTGATGAACTCGATGAAGTTGATGATATGCGTGAACTTGCACGTGAACAAGCAAGTTCAGGCGAAGAGGAGTGAATTTTCGTCCATCCATTCTTGAATTAATTTATCTCGCGTAGCATTTGTTTTTTCATATGCATGATTAAGATCTTCAACAATATGAAATTCAAAATCGGTTGATTCTTGTTCGTGTGTCTTAATCAAAAGATCAGCGTGTTTCCTTCCTAGGGTCGCATCGTTCATGGCTTGCACAAGAATTGTAGGACAGTTAGGAAGGCCCCACTGTGGTGTCGCAAGCATTGCTATTGATGAAACGGAGTAGACATCTGGATTCATTGCATTGTAGTACCATAACAATCGCTTCATCATGATGCCGTGCAAAAACTGCGGTATTCGCAAATATTCGCAAGTTCGATTGTTGATGTATTCGTATGACGCTACAGGAGATTCTAAAATTAAACCATTTGAAAATTTAGATGTGTCGAGAGATGGCCTAAGTGCACGCTGAGCAACAAATCCACCTAAACTATGTCCATGTACAATAAATCCATGTTTCAACATTCCATTTTCTTGAAAATAAATGAGGCACTGTTCCAAATCATGAACAACATGCATTGCAGCCCATTGTTGTACACTCTGATTACCGCCATGTGCTCGCATTTCAAAAAGGATGCAATTATATCCATTTTTCAAAAACAACTCTGCCCTTCCAGTCATATTAGACGCTCTCGAGTTCCACCCATGAATCAGGATCGCTAGGGGTTTATCGGAGTCAATGTCACTAGAAAGCCAACGAACAGGGTATCCTTTTACTCTGAGTTGATTCCAAGTCCATCCTTCAGGCAAATTATCTTCATTACGATTCTTTGGCAATAATAGCATTAATCCTAGAGTTATTGATAGCCAAAGATCAATGATAATGATAGGAGACAACAGTAAGGCGATGTTAGTAAGTTCTGATAAGACCAAAAAAATTACAATAATCAACCACACCATAAAGTGCAAATGAAAAGCGATAAAACGACGGGAATACATGGGTGTATGTATCCTCAGTTTTCAGGGGCTTCGTCGGTTTCTGTGGAGTCCTTATCAGATTCATTCTCTGATAATTTCTCTTCCTTCGTTTTTGCACGTTCTTCAACACGCTTTGCGTACTTTTCACCGAATTGGCTCATACTCTCTAGTCGTGCTCTGAAACCAGAGGTTGCTTTTTCTTCTGGTACAAATCGTACAAGATAGGATGCAAACAATAAGTCAAACAATCCCTGATTCAAATCACTGTTACGTGTAAACTGCCAATTGACAATCCACACGATCATGAAAATTGCTCCCAATGAGACCATAACAATGGGCGTTGTCCCACCATTGGATAATTGACCAACCTGGGTGAATACTAGAACAAATCCAACCAACGATAGCAGCCCTAAGTTGTTGACTGATAGGCTGTGAAGGAAATTTGGTTTTGAACCATCCCCACGGATGTATCGAGTAGACGAGGTATATTGGCCAAGATTTCGGCCAGTGTTAAATGGGAGGAAGATAGCGTTAAACATCCAAGCGATTATTGCTATGATGAATAAAATCGTTGTTTCGAGACCACCACTGCTGCCGCCTGTAAATGCGGACATGAATAATGCTGCAATGAGAATTGCAAAATTAGCAACAAAATTAACCCACCAGCAGATCACTCGACTTAATTTCGGTGCAATCTCAAATTCTGATGAGAGGCCTACTGGACGAGATTTCTTGACCTTCTCCTTCTTGGGCTTCTTTTCCTTCTTTTCCTTCTTTTCCTTTTTAGGAGCAGGTGTTGATTTGACGGGTTTCGCAACAGCAACGGATTTGGCCTTTTTGTTATCTTTTTCAGTTGATTCAACTTTATCGAGTAATCCCATTTTCTCGCCTCATTCATGTGTACATTTCTGAAATTTGTTTGTAGATCTCAAATTCACCGGATCCAACAAACTTCGTGATAGAACTGTCGGGCATGTTGCCAAGCTGTTCATCGATAATCTTGAAAAATTCACCACGTCGCTCATCATCAATAGCAGATGGATCGGCTCCAACTTCCTTGAACAGTTCAAATCCTTCCGATGCGAGGAAAGATTCTATTGCATCCTCCGGTAATTCATCGCCTAGCAGGTCGTTCACAATGGTGAAGAATTGTGTAAACAGTGCATCGGCCTCATTATCATCATGATGAGATTCTTCCGGTTCCTCTGAATCTAGGTCCGAATCAGTCGATACTGGAGCTTCCGTTACTGGATTCGATTGACTCATCAACGAACGGCGTTCTGCCATGAGCCGTTCCAATTCAGGCACTAAAATACGAAGAGCTTCTTTGTCACCAGCTGATTTAGCAGATTTGTATTGAGGTTTGAGTTCACGTAGTAGGTTTTCGACCTCTGTAAGTCGATCTGTTTCTTCTTCATCAAGAAGTTCGACCACAGGCGCATTTCTTGCTTCATTGAGAGCTTCTTCTCGTTCCTTCTTTCTTAAAACGATAATGTCCCGGTCGAGAGAATGGCCAAATCGATCGGAATATCGATCAAGTAAAGATCCTGTTTCTCCTGAACCAAGTCTGTCGATTGCCCCATAGATTTGTGGCAATGGTTTAGCAGATCGTTTTGCCCATAATTCTCCATATTCATCTGAAGGATCCTCGGGTTGTGGTTCTTGTTGTCCTGCAACCTGTGAGATTACAGGTGCCGCAGGTAACGGAAGGGGCGCTGGCGTTGGTGCTGCTGGCAATTCGGGAAGTGGTTGAGGTTCTGGTGCTGGTGTAGGTACAGGTGCCGCAGGCAAAGGCGGTAATGGTGCACCTGGCAAAGGTGGCAAACCTGGCAGCGGAGGGAGCGGGGAAGGGTTAGTTTCAGTTGATTTATTCTTTTTTCGACGTCGCATACCTTCACCTCTAATTTGACTGGAGGCCATACTACCCTTGAACCTTACCACAATCAGGACTGAAAATGAGAGATATCACATTCATGATAATCACACCATCTTAGCCCATCCTTTTAGATTCAAAAATGTGGCTGCAGATTCAGAAACGTGTAGCCGATCGCCTGCAGAAACATCGTGATGATCTTGACCAAATCGAAGAATTGCATCATCGACTACAATTTCTACATCTACTGATTTATCTGTTCCAAATACAAATGCCTCATTCAATGCATCAAAAGGATTCGAACCATCAGCATCCAAACGATGCAATGGAAACTCTGTCACTCGCATTCCAGTCTTTCCATGAAGTGAGGTAGGCCAACGAATTTGACGACGCACATCGATTGTCACAACTTCATCGGTTTCTCCCGCAGCACCTAATACAATTGATGCATCAGACTTCACCATGTCTAGGAATAGCCCCTGATTTGCACCTAAACGCGAAATTTGGCCATTGGCCACTGATTCCCGTCGTTCTTCATGAAGGAACATATCTGCAAGTTTTTGAATGCTAACTGGGCCTTTTCCTGGTTTTCCTTCACGTTGAAGGTTTTCTTTAAGCCCAAGGTGAAGTTCTTTCATTATTGCTGCCGAATTGTCATTTCTTTCTGCAATCTGAACAAGTTTATCGATTAATGTAGGAATCTGTGTACGGATTCGTTTGGTCCACCCATTAGCACGAACATCATTGAAACGAGTTAATCCACCCTGCACGTCAACACCTTCACCGCGTATGTGAGAGACTAACTCCCTTCGAGCTTCCGAATCCAAATGGAACAAGGATGGATCGCGATAGTGGAGGTGAAATCCTCTGTGCCCAGAAAAAGTTACTTGAAGAAAATCCTCTTTGAACCCAAATTCGGGTGATAGGAAGTCATGCCACAAGGAATGTGCCTGGTCACGAATAACATCCAACATGGCAGGAAAGTCACGGTCTGTAACGCCAGGCAAATGGTCTCCATCGAGATCAAAAATGAGGTCAGCGCCTTGCCATAACTTTTCGTCCATTTTCATTTCGTAGGGCTTTTGCCAATAAGCAGTGGAATAGAAGCATGAATGCATGGCTCGTTCAGAAAGAAAATGCCTTAATTCTTGCTCATTCCTGAAGGATTTGTGTCGAAGTGGAGGAGATCCTCCAAATGGAATAAACATCCATTCTCGTTTTGGCATACGCGGAGGTCGCCAAAAGGTAGAATTGCGGTAATATTGACCAAAGCGATGTGCAAACCGTGCCCAACCCGCTGAAGCCATGTTAGGTCCAGAAATTGACAGTTCTTGAACGCGACCCTATGCGTTCTTCATGTAGAATTTCTCTTCTGTTTCTCCGACAACGGTAACAGTATCGGCACCAGTGATTGCGACATAATGATCCCAACAGAAATAGTGTTGATTGTGGACCATTGCAGATCCAAACGTTAGTCGAATACCACAATCATGACAGCGAGGACCAATCTCCCCATTGGGTGCTTGTGCAAGTTGAACGTGTTCGTGTGGCATTATCTCACCTGATTGTTGCTAAAGGTCTCGGTTCTAAAAGGTCGTGATAGTTTATGTTGATTCAGGGACATTACTGTTTTGAACCCAATCCAGCAAGTCAAGTGCTACTTCACAAGATTCGCTTACTTCTATGTGCTTATCGGTAAGGAATTGTTTTAGGGTTGGAATGGCTTGGTGGTTGCCAATTGCTCCTAGTGCTTCTGCAGCTTCGTGCCGAACCATAACATGTTCCTTGTCATCAGATAGAATTCTGATCAATGTTGGCAATGCTTCATCCATTTGCATCTGGCCAAGAACATAGGCGAGTTCATGCCGTAACAGAGCACTCTTGGAGTTGAAGGCTTCACAAAGAATCAGACAAGATTCAGGTGAACGAATATTTCGCAGTTTGAAAACGGAGCGCATCCTTTGAAACATTTTTTGATCTTCATCGAGAAGAATAGTTCTCAATTCCTTCAATTGAACGGTGGTTGAAGGGGGTGCTGGGTCGACTGAACCATATTCACTGGTTGCCGGCCTTTGTTGCATCGTAATCATTCCTTTGAACCGATAAAAGAGAGTCCATCTACATCGAATTCGGCACTAATCATTCCGATTTCTTGACCTTCTCTCAAAAATTGTCGAATCGATGAACGTCCTTCTGGTTTGTAATCGATTGTCCTATCATTGACGTACATTGTGACAAATTTTTGATTGGTCTCATCATCAATTCCTCTCCCCCAAGCCTTGGCAAACTCCAATGCCTCTTCGGGATGTTGAATGGAATGCTCGATACTCATCTTGGTATACATGGTAATGTCTTCCATTATGCTCTGCCCTAAATCTCTACGAACGACATTGCCCCCCAGTGGCATTGGCCAACCATCGGTTCGTTCATTCCACCAAACACCGAGGTCGATAAGGACGTTAAGATCATGCTCGACATACGTGAGCTGTCCTTCGTGAATGATGAGGCCACATGCGTAAGTATCGTCAAGGATTCGTGGAATGATTTCATCAAATGGGACCACTTCAAAATTGACATCACCCCAAGCCAGTCGAAGACCGAGATAGGCCGAAGTCTTGATACCAGGAATTGCAATAACAGATTCTTTGGCTTGTTCCATTGACAAGCCTTGTTTTGCCACAATCATTGGGCCGTAACCCTCACCCATCGATGCGCCGCAATTCATCAAAGCATAATGTTCTGCAATGTCAGGGTATGCATGGATGGAGACCGCTGAGACTTCCAACTCTTGATTCATCGCCCGATGATTTAACGTTTCAATGTCTTGTAATTCATGCACGAAATTATAACCCGGCGTGGGAAATGCATTTGTCGTCATGGCATGAAACATAAATGCATCATCTGGGTCCGGGGAGTGTCCAATTCTGACGATTAAATTGCCATCATCATCACACGGTAGTTTCGACATGTTACTTCCAAAGTCACTCCCTTCAAGAACCAACCGCTCCAATTGTTAGACAACCGGATAAACAAATTACGGATTGTTTATGTAATTGATAACATAGTTCACGACATGGAAAACAGTACCCGGCAGGTGGTCCGCCTGTTGTTGGTGTGTTTCATGATTACAGTTGTTGGTTCCGCAGGTGCTGCGCCCACAACAGAACTCTTCTTCAAAGAAGCATTAATGGTCGAAAATGCTGAGAGTGGCCATAGAACTATTGAGGTTGATTCATCATTGAATATTTTTGCATCATTCGGTTCGAATTTGTATAAAATTGACTCTGATGGAAACGTTCTCCAAGAACGAATATTTGATACTGAAATTTTAGCAACTTCTCTATCAGTCGATGAATCTAAGTTGGCGTTGACAATTCGATCTACGGCGTCGAACAGTGATACACTTCATGTCGTCTCATCCTCGGATCTTTCAACACTGATCTCCGGAGATGAAACTGAATCCAATGCGCACATCCTTATGTGGTCACCAAATGGAGCCAACATTTACGCGAATTCTCCTGAAACAGGAGTTATCCAGCTCAATCGAGACACGCTCGAAAAAGAAGCATCCTACATAGGCAATCATACGGGCCCGATGGCATGCTTTGATGTTTCAGAATACAGTGGCAATGTCCTTACTGCAGACCAGAACGGGTTGATTCAATTATGGGATAATGATGGTGAGGTTCTATATCAAGAGATTCAATTGCAATCAACAATCAATGCTTGTTCAATAGGATCTGGTGATGATTATTTTTCAATTGCCACACCCGACAATGGAATCAGAAAATGGACATTTTCTGGTTCAGAATTAAAATCAATAGACATTGACAATGTTTTACGTTTTGAAATAAATGATGATTTGAATCTGATTTACGCTCACAAGATTTCACCGCAACAACATATTCTCGCATATGATATTTTCAATGAAAACACCATTGGACAAATTACCATGTTCCATGAAATGACGGATTATGTAATCATGAAAAATGAATTTGGAGAACTTGCCAATCTGTTTACAAATTCAAATGTGGACCATATTGTATCGTATGCGACAGAAATTGAAAAGCTAGGGTTCGGAGAATCTGGAACAGATACTGATGGAGACGGTGTGCCAAATACTTTAGATTCTGATGACGATGGAGACGGAATTGAAGATAACTGGGATCTTAACTGTGTTGATGTTGGAATATCTTGCGATATCTTGCCGGATGAAAATTATATTCGCGGCATTGATCTTGTCGTGAATTCGACTCACCTTACTGTAACACAATCATTCACACTCAACAAGCAACACTCCGCAAATATCCGAGACCTTTCTCGTTACTCCCTCGATAAAGACATAAAACTCTCCCAAGATGAAACACAATTGTTTGCAGGATCAATTTGCCTTAACATGGATCAAGAAGCCATAGGGACATCTATTGCCTCGTTCATTACAATACAAAATACATCGATTACAATGGAGGGATTTGATTGTATAGTGACTGAAGGCATGGTTCTCATGCCTGCAAACGATAGGATATCGCACATTCGATATTCAATCCAATTGACTTATCGATTTGATACGCCTCAAGAACTTGATAATTTGAATATTCAAATCGACAATCATCGGATGCCGGCAAATGGTAGTATATCAGAACTGAGTGAACAACATCCTATAATTGTCACAGTTAGTGGTGAAGGAATCAATTCAGATCAATATGTCCCATGGCACGTTCAAGAGGAAGATGTTCAATTTTCCCTCACTCTCGTTGAAATTAATGAAAAAAATTCCGATCCTACCACATTACTTTCTTCCCCATTGGTTCTTGGAGCTCTCCTGATTGGAGTTGTTGCATTTGTTCTTGTTGGAATATTTGTGTTTCGCAAGCAATCGAGTCAGAATTCATATGATATCACGCTTGATGAAGATGAATACGATGAGGATGAAGAATATATTGAGGATTCATTCTTCCATGAACTTGAACAGTTTGAAGAACCACAACAATTGGAACGGCCTGTGAGGAAGAAAGTAGCATCCAAACGCACACCAGTGAGTGAACGAACTGTCAATGATGCTGAAAAAATCCTACAGGAGTCCTCCGAAGAAGTTATTCGTAAACGTAAAGCAAAACATGCAACAAAAGAACCTGTTCGTACAAAGCGCCGGAAACTAAGTGATTCTCAGCCATCATCATCTGAACCACGGAAGCGCAGGGTCGTAAAGAAATCAGAGCGCGAAGAAGATTTTAGTTGACTGTATATGCGAGATTTACCAAAGGAATGTCAACCCTTCTTCCATTCCGCAACATCGAGTGAGATATTCCTGTAATCCATCGACATGCTCATCATCAAGACGGTTGAAAACTTCTCCAAAGTATCGATTCAATCGATTCATCGACATATCTGAGTGCAAATGAGCATGAAGGAGAACTCTCTCTCTCGTCAACGGATCATTTTCAAATGAATGCAATCGTTCAAGCAATGCTTGATGGGCCGAACGAACCGCTTCAATCGGTGTATCTTTTCGTGCTGCAAAGACACCGAATACCATTGGTTGACCAGTTCGTTCAAGCCAAGCTTGGCCAAGGTCGAGGCGTACAAGTTCGGGATCCGATTTGGCTCGATCAAGAGCCCTGTCTCCGATCAGTAATGCTCCATCACATCGTTCGAGCATCGAATCTAAATCTGGACCCATCTCGACAGGACGTGGGTCAAGGCCACGCTCTTTGAGGAGAAATTTGAGAAGTGCAACAGAAGAGGATGAATCGGTTGGTAGTGCAATATCCCTCATCTCTTCAAGTGGCCGATTACCAAAAACCAAAACACTCCCTACCTCGCCCTTGGAGCATATTCCTATCTCTGGAACAAGAGCTAATTCATCATGGTGCTTAGCAAAATCTGCTGCGGGGATCGGTGCTAGGACACAGTCACGTCGCAAGAGATGGCCGGTTAACCAAGATGGTGGTGCCGGTAAAACATGAAAGGAGGCATCCAATCCAACAAAGAGCGGGTCGCAGTTCATGAATGCGACCCTTCCTATTGTATTCATCCATCTCGGTGCGTTTTGAATCAATAAATCACCTCATGCCATTGGAAGCCTCTTGGCTGGTTTAGGAGGCTTGAATTCTTCAAACGAGGTATATGTCGTATTTCGTTTGACGGGAATGCATCCAGCATTTTCAACAAGTTTCGACAATTGAAGAAGGTCGTGTGTTAACGGGGTGGTAGATCCAGCAAGGTGCATGATAGATTCTTGTTGTACAGTTCCATCGATATCATCTGCTCCAAATTGTAGGGCCAGTTCTGCTAATTCATCACCTATGTTCATTCGATATGCTTTGATGTGCGGTATACTGTCAAGGAGAATACGAGAAACTGCAATAACTCTCAGTATTTCTTGACCAGTTGAAAGTTGAGCCATGGGCAATCGTGTTGAATCCGGCAGGAATGGGTAGGGTACGAAACATTGGAAACCATTCGTTTCTGTTGCTAAATCGCGTAATTTGAGTATATGATCGACACGTTGTTCAACTGTTTCAATCGTGCCAAACAACATTGTGCAATTACTAGGTAATCCAATTAAATGTGCTGCTCGGTGAATGTCGAGATATTCCTGACTTGACTCTTTTCCGTTACAGATTATTGCGCGCACATCATCATCAAGTATCTCAGCACCCCCACCTGGGAGAGAGGTGAGGCCAGATTGTTGGAGTATACTCAACGTATCGATAATCGAGAGGTTTGAGAGTTGGGCAAGGTGTTTGACTTCAACTGCCGTAAGAGCCTTAATGGAAATATGGGGGTGTTCTCGGCGAATCCGTTCAAACAATTGGGAGTAGTGTTCAACGGTCCATTCAGGATGCAATCCACCTACCGAATGTACTTCATTAACAAAGGCAGAAAATTTCGATAACTCATCCAGGTAATTATCAATGGTTAGAGCATAAGCATCTTCGGCTTTTTTACCTCTTCGAAAGGCGCAAAATCTGCAAGCAAGTACACAAATATTGGTTTGATTCACGTGAACATTGGAATTAAAATAGGCTCGATTTCCAAACATTGCAAGTTTATGTAAATGAGCAAGTCGTCCGAGTTCGAAAAGATTGGGTGTATTGAACAATTCGACGCCGTCTGTTTGGTCAAGAACAATTCCATTGATGATTTTCTCAACAATAGGTTGGAGGGTCTTTGACCATGATTCCTCCGATAGGAATTCATTGAGAATCATATGCCAATTTGGATTTCTGTCAGCCAGAAGTCTGGTTGAAACCCATTCACTCATAGTCTGTCCTCGTATTCATTCTTCAAGAAGATGTGGATATGTCCACAACTTAACGGCGTATGCTAAAGAAACGCGATTTGATCATTAACTTACGGAATTCTTCAACCAAGAATACGGTTGAAGCAACCGCAATCAACACCAACCAGTCGATTCCTTCTAATGGAGTCGTACTGAGCAGATTGCCAAATTCAATACCAATCAATGGCAAGGGGAACGTGGCAAAGTGAACAAACAAGAAGAGGAGGAAACCTGATGCAAGAATTGCATAATTGATTGCTCCATTAGAGAAGAGACCTAAAGAAAACAGACTCTCTTTTTCAGATCTGCAATTGAGTACATTGAACAACTGGAAGACAATAAACACCGTAAACGTCATTGTTTGTGCATTGGCGAACGTATCCTCAGCGTACACGTTGTATGCATCCATTGCTTGTTCATCTCCTGCCAGACAATCAGCTACAGAAAAGCCAGCATCCGCTTCCGTAGCGAACGGTGCAAGGGTGCACTCGTTCCCAGGACCGTAAACGCCGCCTCCTGCTAGGAAAAATACGATCAATGTTCCAATGACCATTACCGCACCAAGATAGAAAATCAACCCAATATCTCTTGGATTTGGCAGTCCTTCATCAACGGGGCGAGGTGGACGTGCCATAACATTTCCATGACGTTTCTCAACACCAAGAGCAACTGCTGGGGGACCATCCATCAGAATGTTAATAACCAGAATTTGAGTTGCAGTCAAAGGTAATTCCCAGCCAAAAATGAAGGTGGAAATGACGATTAAGGCAACGGCAGCAACATTCGTAGAAACTTGATATCGAACGAAGTTTCGTATGTTTTGGTAGATTTTTCTTCCCTCTTCAACAGCATGCACAATGTTGGCAAAGTTATCGTCTTGCAGGACCATGTCCGCTGCATCTTTTGCTACGTCGGTTCCAGAAATCCCCATTGCAATGCCTATGTTGGCACCCGACAGTGCAGGAGCGTCGTTAACACCATCGCCAGTCATTGCAACGATTTCGCCTCGTTCTTGCAACGAGGATACAATTCTCATTTTTTGATCGGGTGTGACTCTGGAAAAGATTGCTTTGTCAACCGATTCGGAGAGTGTCTCATCTGTCATGGAGCGGAGTTCCGCACCACTCACTGGATTTTTTTCCGCACCATCTATTGCAAGTTCTTGACCGATAGCAGAAGCTGTCATGTGATGATCGCCCGTAATCATCTTTACTCTGATACCTGCTTCCTGACAGATTCGAATCGCTTCCTTCACTTCAGGCCGAGGTGGATCCATAATACCAACCAATCCAAGGAAAATAAGTTCATTTTCAACAACAGAAATATCTGTAATATCTTCATCTTCGTGCAACTTTCGAGCTGCCAGAGCGATAACACGCATTGATTGTGAACCCATTTCCTTGTTTCTTACAGAAGCAGCTTTCAAATCCTCTTCGCTAATTTCTACCAATTCACCGTCGAGATACCTGTACTTCGTAATTGGAACAAATCCTCCGGCAGCCCCTTTTGCAAATACCCAACGCTCTCCTTCGTATTCGTGAATAACGGACATGCGCTTTCGTTCTGTATCGAAAAAGAATTCATGAATCCGAGGATATCTTTGAGTGAATTTTCTAACGTTTCCGTTTAGTTTCCAACCCAAAACTGCACATGCAGAATCTGTAGGATCACCTATTGCAGTCCATCGCCCTTCCTGTTTACTAATTTGAGAGTTATGGCATAGTGATAAGCAAGATGCTAGTAGTCTAAATCCAGGATTGGCTTGAAGTGAAGACATTGCATCTTCATCAAGTTCATTTCCGTCGTGTACTAGTGTACCCTTTGGACTAAATCCGTCTCCAGTTACACCATAATAGCCATCAACGGTGTGAAGTTGCCGCACAGTCATCTGATTCTTTGTCAGCGTGCCCGTCTTGTCTGAGCAAATGACAGTGGTAGATCCAAGTGTCTCTACGGCTTTCATCCTCCGGATAATCGCCTTGTGACGAGCCATGTTTCTCATACCAAGCGACAAGGTGATAACAAGAATAATTGGAAGACCCTCTGGGACAATAGCGACGAAAATTGCAATGGCCGTAATGAATTGTTTAATCGCTACTTCCTTGAGTGGAATCGGTCCGCCATACCCTAGAATGAGTTTTATTGATACGAGGAGTACCGCAACAATTAGTGCAATAAATCCGAGGAACCTTCCCAAGGATTCGAGTTTCAACTCAAGTGGTGTTTTTGGGGTTTGAGCTTCTGAAATATCACTCGCAATACGTCCGAGTTGGGTTGTCATCCCTGTTTCTACGACAATACCAACGGCGCGACCAGTTGCGACCGTTGTGCCCATGTACATCATGTTGCGTCGGTCCGACAGCAATGCATTGACATCAATTGATTCGATGTGTTTGGTAATCGGTTCAGATTCACCAGTGAGTGCTGATTCATCGACTCTGCACTGATATACTTCAAGAAGTCTCAAGTCTGCTGGGACGTTAATGCCTTCCTCTAATTTTACGATATCACCGGGAACTAAATCTGTGGTGGGTATTTCGGATTCAAAGCCATCTCTGAGTGTAACGGAGTTGGAGATACTCATTTGTTTGAGTGCATCCATTGCTTGTTCGGCTTGACCCTCTTGCCAAAATCCAAAAAATGCATTTGCAGTTAACACAAGGAAGATGAAGATTGCATCTCCAGGGTGATCGGGCTTAATCACCAATGCAACCAATGCGGCTGTAATCAGAAGATAATTGAGTGGATCATTGTATTGTGACAAGAATCTCAGTATTGCTGATGTTGGTTCGGGTTGTTCAAGTTGATTTGGTCCATACTTTTGCATTCTTTTATGGATTTCAGATTGGTTTAGTCCATTGGGGCTTGCATCCAATACGGATAGTACTTCATCGTTTTCCATCGAGTGCCAATTTTGTTGTACCATTGAATCACCCCAGAGGCCTGGTGAAACCTCTGCTCTGTACCCTCCATTGTCTGCTTTATGATTTTGATGGAGGAAAACCCATGAAAATCAGTCCCTTGTTGGTTCGTTAAAAAACAGCCGAATCTTTCTCAAACTTCGTTGGATTGGGCAAACCATGTCCGGTGAAGATGGCCCATACATCCCAGCGGATCAAGAACCAAAAGAATTGACCGTTCGCGTCCTTGTCGTCGGTGTTCTGCTTGGCATTCTCATGACTGCAGCAAATGCCTATCTCGGCCTTTATGCAGGGATGACCGTTTCCGCTAGTATCCCTGCAGCAGTTATGTCGATGCTAATTCTTCGCAGTCTTTTCAAAGATGTTAGTATTCTTGAAAACAATGCTGTACAAACCATGGCAAGTGCTGGAGAATCGTTAGCTGCTGGTGTGATTTTTACTGTCCCCGCTATGCTTGTCATTGGTATTTGGGTCGAAATTGAATGGTTTCCTACACTGGCTATCGCGTTGTTGGGAGGTCTGTTGGGAACCATGTTCACAATCGCACTTCGACGTTTATTCATCGTAGAGGAAGCATTGCCGTATCCTGAAGGTGTTGCTTGTCGCGAAGTCCTTGTAGCAGGAGAGGAGGGCGGAAGTGGAGCCCTTGCTATTGTGTATGCACTTGGCATTGGAGCACTCTATGGACTCATGGTGAAAGGGTTCAAAGTTACTCATCATTCTGCTGAAACTGCATTTGAATTTATGAAAACTCGAATGTATGCTGGCATCGATCTTTCGGTAGCGCTCCTCTCCGTGGGATTTATTGTCGGTATTCGAATTGCTTCCTTTATTTTCCTCGGAGGAATTCTTGGATTTGGAATTCTGGTCCCGCTCTTTGGTTATCTCAACGGGTGGCCAGAGTCAGATTCATTGGCAAAAGGATTCGATAAACTATGGCTTGAACAGGTGCGATACGTTGGAGTTGGTGCAATGGTTGTTGGTGGAATTTATACGCTTTGGAGCATGAGAAAAACCATCATTACTGGCCTCAAAAAATCCTTTGTTCAAAGTGATACAGATTCTGAATTACATCTGCGAACAGAAAAGGATTTGCCATTAAAGTGGGTTACCGTTGTTTGTGGAGTACTCGTCATTCTTACGTTTTTCTTCTACTGGTTGATAACCGGTTCGCTGATTTTGTCACTCGCTGGTGCGTTATTCTTGGCGTTGGTTGCATTCTTCTTTGCAGCAGTTGCAGGTTACATTGCAGGTGTGGTTGGTTCTAGCAATTCCCCAGTATCTGGAATGACCATTGCAACGTTATTATTCACAGTTGGTTTGGTGTGGGTTGTAGGTTCATTGTTCCTGGGATTATCACAAACTGAACTGATGTATGCTACCCTCCTTATCGCTGCAGTTGTTGCAAGTAGCGCAGCAATTGCAGGAGATGTGATGCAGGATTTGAAGACAGGACACATGGTGGGAGCAACACCTTGGAGGCAACAGGTTGCAGAGATTGTAGGTGTCATCACAGGTGCTTTTGTTATTGGACCAACAATTGCATTACTACACAATGCCTTCCAAATTTCCTCAACAGCATGCCTCGCAACCAATGAACGAATCATTGCTGCTCAGGCGGAAGGATCAAGCCAAGAATTGTACGATTGTAGCGAAGCATTGTTTGCTCCACAAGCGGAGTTAATTGGAGCCATCGTGAAAGGAGCGTTTGTTGGCGATATGAATCTCCCAATGGTATTCTTGGGGGCAGCACTTGCTGTGGTTTTAATTCGTCTATCAATGCCTGTAATGTCCGTTGCAATTGGCATTTACCTACCTTTGAAGTTGAGTGTACCGATTATGCTTGGTGGTATTCTCTCGTCCCTTGCTATCGGAGCAGCATACATTCGAGTCGACGGTACGCTAGATGACGAACCGTCTGAAGATGCGAAACAAGCTGCATCAGATGTTGAAAGTCGTGGCGTTCTCATAGGTGCTGGATTTATTGCTGGAGAATCCATACTAGGGGTTCTCATCGCAGTCCTGATTGTTCTCAACATCAAATTGGACGTTCTCTTTGGTATCAATGAACTCTCTCAGATGTTCTCATTGTTGTTCTTTGCTTGGTTCGTTGGAGTCTTTATCTGGCTTGCAACCCGGGCACTTCCCGATGGTGGGAATCTGGCCAAAGAAATCTTTACCACAGCAACGCATTCAATCAAAAAATTTGTTCGCTCATTGATTCCACAATCCAAATAATTCAACGGTAATTATCAAAGGCTCAAAGCGATGGCCAATGTATGTTGGCCATTATGTCTGCTACATTATCTGAACTTGAGGAAATTGCCCGACGTTGTCGTATTGAAATTGTCAACATGGTTTACAGAGCACAAGCCGGTCACCCGGGCGGTTCATTATCTGAAATTGACCTCATGGCTGCATTGTACTCAACAAGTCTACGCGTGCGTCCAGATGAACCCGATTGGGAGGATCGAGATCGGTTCATTCTCTCGAAAGGACATGCATCGCCTGGAATGTATGCGCTGTTGGCTGAGAAGGGATTCATTCAGCATGAGGATCTTCACTCCTATCGTGTCCTCGGTGGGGTTTGTCAAGGTCACGTCGATATGAAGTGGTGCCCTGGTGTGGATTTCAGTGCAGGAAGTTTGGGCATGGGCCTATCATTCGGCATGGGATGTGCTCTTGCAGCACGAATTGATGGTAGCGAACGACGAGCCTTTGTGATGTTAGGGGACGGTGAAATTCAGGAAGGTTCTGTATGGGAAGCAGCAATGGCCGCAACCCATCACGAACTTGGTAATTTGAAAGTCATCCTCGATCGAAACAGAATTCAGAATGATGATTTCTGCGAATCTCAAATGCGAATGTTCGACATTCCTGCAAAATGGAAGGCCTTTGGATGGAATGTAAAGGAAATTGACGGACATAACATGCAAGAAATTGTTGAAGGCATAGAATTCCTAGATAATTCCAACGATGGACCTTCAATTCTGATTGCGCACACTGTTAAAGGCAAGGGTGTATCCTACATGGAGGACAATCCATCATTCCATGGAGCAGCACCGAATGATGAACAGTATGCAATTGCAATGAATGAACTGGGGGCGGTACAGTGACGAGAATGGCAGCTACTCGAGATGGATATGGTCAAGCATTGCTAGACCTCGCTGTAAATGACAAAGTCGTTGTTCTTGAAGCAGATCTTGGTAAATCAACCAAATCTTTGCACTTTAGAAAGGAACATCCTGATCGAACGATCTCGTGTGGAATTGGCGAACAAAACATGCTTTTGGTTGCAGCAGGTCTGGCATCCAGTGGGTATATTCCCTTTGCATCAACATTCGCAATCTTTACCGAACGGGCATTTGAACAGATGCGGAACGGCGTAGCACGTCCAGGATTGGCAGTTCATGTGTGCGGCTCACATGGCGGTACACACACAGGAACGGATGGATCCTCAGCCCAATCCATCGAGGATTTGGCTATTTATCGAACATTACCAAATGTAACAGTGCTCCATCCGTGTGATGATGTGAGTACACGAATTCTAACCAAGCAACTTGCAGTTTCAAAGCAACCATCGTACATGAGAACTGCTCGAAACAAGACTCCTGTTTTATACGATGATATTGAAGCTGGAACTATTCAAATCGGTAAAGGCATAGAACTGAAAAGCGGCTCTGATGTTGCTATTATTGCATGTGGAGTTCTCGTATCTGAAGCATTGAAGGCTGCTGACCAACTTAAACAGCAAGGTATCAATACGACTGTCATCGATATGCACACCATTAAGCCCTTAGACACTGCATTAGTAGACAAAGTATCAACCCGATGTGGTGCCATTGTAACCGCTGAGGACCACTCTGTTATAGGAGGCCTAGGAGGTGCTGTCGCCGAACATCTTTCTAGTTCAAATTCAACACCTCTTGAACGAGTGGGTGTGAAAGATCGATTCGGTGAGTCTGGTCAAGCAGATGAAATGTTGGAGTTGATGGAGTTAAGCGCACCTCATATCGTAAAAGCAGCACAGCGAGCAATAGAGCGCAAGTGATGCAACCATCATGTTCATGAATCGTCAATTTAAGGCTAGGTTATGGAGTTCTTCTTAGATACAGCCGACGTTGATGAAATTCGTGAAATAGCAGCCTGGGGCATCCTCGATGGCGTCACAACAAATCCCTCCCTTATCAAGAAAAGCGGGCGTGATTTCAAAGAAGTCGTACGAGAAATTGCTGGAATCTGTTCTGGCCCAATTTCTGCCGAAGTTACAGCCATGGATACTCAGGGAATGTTGGAACAAGCACGACAACTGAAATCGGAATTACCTGAAAATGTCATTATCAAAATTCCATGTACTCCTGAAGGACTTGCGGCAACAAAAGTACTCACCGATGAAAGAGTCGATACAAACGTTACACTGATCTTTTCAGCATCGCAGGCATTAATGGCCGCAAAGGCAGGCGCAACTTACGTATCGCCATTTATTGGAAGAATAGATGATACAGGACATGATGGTATGAATCTCATAGCAGAAATCATGGAAACTTGGTCAAAGTATGATTCCATTACGACCAAAGTTCTTGCCGCTTCAATTCGACACCCTACTCACGTATTGCAATGCATGCAACTTGGGGCCCACACTGCAACAATGCCTGCAAAGATTTTCAGGCAATTAATGAAACATCCACTCACAGATCGTGGCTTGGAAGGTTTCATGCGTGATTGGGCTGAAGTGGAAGCAGCCGGCAAGGCTTGAATGAACACGTTTGCGAAAAGGAGGCTTCATGAATGATGGAGCATCAGCCCATATCACGAGGAGATGTCAATGAGCGATATCCAGAAACGTTTGCAAAAACTCCTTGATGGAGAGTTGGATGCAGCAGAAGTTGCTGAAGATCCTGCTCTAGCATCATTGGCAGACCGCCTTTACGGGATCAAAATACAACCCGTTGAACCAAAAAAATTACGCGATTTTGAGAATCAGGCTACAGCTCCATCCGCACCACTTCCAGCAACAGACATGATGATTGAAGTTATTGGAGATGTTGCCTTAGAGCATCCTCCAGCTCCATCCGCAGAACTTCCACCAATATCACCGATGCCAATTGCAGGAGAATCAAAAAACAAGAAATCGTTCGGACTTATGAGTTATGCATCACTCCTTGGATTGCTCACTGTACTAGCAAACATGTTCGGTTATCTCCACACTCTTGTTGGTTCGATGTGTACAGATGCATGTTCCAATGAAGGACATACCAAGATGAACCTACTCGAGATTTATCGGTTGGATTCCATCAATGGTTGGAGTCTTCCGGTCACAGAAGGCGTTGTAGGGATTCCTGATGTTGTTGCAGTTGTTTCTCTCATTGTCATGATGTTCCTGCTTAGAAAAAAGCAGTGAAGCAATCGTACCAGGGTTAATTCCTCCGTCATCTTGATGAGCAGGTGTTGTAAGGACAAAACATGGGCAAACCTGCAAAGGCAAAACGCGGAATCCCGAGCAAGGTTGAAGATTTCAACGCGTGGTACCCATTTATCGTCGAAGCAGCGGAACTTGTTGACAAGCGTTATCCAATCAAAGGAATGGATGTNTGGAGGCCATATGGCTGGAAAGCAATGCGACAAATCGANGCACTNACTCATGCTGAAATGGATCGAACTGGTCATGANGAAGTNAATTTCCCATTNNTNATNCCNGAAGATTTACTCGAAAAAGAAAATGCTCTCGTTGCAAGATTAAAACGTGCTCGTGAAGAAGGTGTAGACCCAGATGAACTTCGAGATGATGATGAGGAAGCTGGATTCAAGAAAGAAGTGTACTGGGTTAAGCATGCAGGTGAAAACGAACTGGACATACCGATGTTCTTGCGACCAACAAGTGAAACTGCGATGTACACAATGTTCCCACTCTGGATTCGTAGCCACAAAGATTTGCCTTTGAAAGTCTATCAAATGGTCAATACATTCCGATATGAAACAAAACAAACACGTTCATTCATTCGCGTACGTGAAATTCACTTCTTTGAAGCACATACGGCCCATGCCAATGAAGAAGACGCTACACGGCAAATCGAACAAGATTTGGAAATAGTTGATAGACTTATGGAAAAGTTATGCCTTCCTATCATCAAAGCGAGGCGCCCAGTTTGGGACACATTCCCTGGTGCGCACTATACGATCGGAATCGATGCGGTCATGCCGAACGGTCGAACACTCCAAGTCGCAAGTTGTCATCATTACAGAGATCAATGGGCAAAAGCATTCGATATCACTTATGAGAATTTAGAGGCCAAACAACAACACGTCCACCAAACGACATACGGCATGTCAGAGCGTTTGCTTGGTGCTTTGGTGGGTATGCATGGTGACGATGCGGGGTTAATTATGCCACCTGCAATTGCTCCATGGCAAGTTGTCATTTGCCCAATGGTTCGAAAGAACTCTGAAGTTGATACCATCTCTNTNTCACACGATGTTGCAGAGACTCTTAGGAATGCTGGCCTTCGTGTCCATGTAGATGATCGTGACTTACATCCTGGTCAGAAATACTACGATTGGGAAATTAAAGGTGTACCTCTCCGACTCGATATTGGCCCTCGTGATGTTGAACAAGGTACAGCATTCGCAGCAAAACGCACGGGTGGAAAACAGCCATTGCCNATTGATGACATTGTAAATTCTGTACGTCAGGTTCTGGACGAGATTTCTACAGTGCTTAAGACACGTTCAACTGAGCACATGGACCATGTCATTCAACCATTACCACCATTTGTTGAAGAAAATGGCCAATGGAAGATGGATGGAGAAGTTAAGGAAGGACACATCTACGAACTTCCATTTGATGGTTCAGATTCTCATGCAGAAATTATAGAACGTTCAACTGGCTTGACATTCCTCGGAGATTCAACAGAGGATTTCGAAGATGAGCAACCTTGTCACATGAGCGGAAAACCGACAAAACGACGCGTCTTATTGGCAAAGACCTACTGATTCACCAAGAACTCTATGATTAATTCAGGAGGCCTTCCTATGACGGCTTTTCCATTCCAAATCAATACGGGGCGTTCCAAACATTTTGGTTGATTGATCAAGAGTTCTCGAATATCTGATGGGTCGAGATTATTGATATTAATATCGCCTTGAACGTCCTTGTTTCGAATGATCCCNTCTAGAGTTGATAGAATCGTCAAATCTTCATGAGCAATTCCTTCCGAGAGATATCGATATTCTTCGAATTCATATCCTGCATCCAACAAGAGACTGACTGCTTCTCTAGACTTTGAACAACGGGGATTGTGATAAAGACGCATTAAATCACTCACACATCACATGCCGAAGGCTGACGGATCCATGTTGTCCATGTCACCGTCTTTCATCATCTTGCGCATCTGCTTGTTCAACTTGCGATTGCCACCCATGCCTTTCATCATCTTGCGTGAGCGTTTCCACTGCGCGATGAGTTCACGAACATCCTTTTCCTTGACACCAGATCCACGAGCAATTCGTTGAATACGTTCTGCCTTTATCTTAGCAGGTTCGTTCTTTTCCCATCCGGTCATCGAATCCATGATGGTTCTATACCGGTCTAGGTTCCCTTGCATGGCTTCTTTTTGGGATTTGGACATGCCTCCAAGACCTCCAAACATACTGCCTGGTAAAAATGACATNAGTTTGTCAATTGTTCCAACCTTTGCCATCATTTCCATTTGCTTGTACATATCGTTTAANGTAAATCGGCCAGACATAAGTCGTTGGGTCAATCGCATTGCTTCTTCTTCGTCAAGATCCTCGGGTGCGAGGTCAATNAGGCCNCGAATATCGCCCATTCCAAGCAATCGAGAGATGAATCTGTCTGCTTCAAACTTTTCAAGATCTGAAACTTTTTCTCCAACACCAATGTGAACGAGAGGAGCCCCTGTTGCAGCAACAGCGGATAAGGCACCACCACCTCGAGCAGTACCGTCCAATTTGGTTACTACAATTCCTGTTACACCTGCTAAGTCATGAAAAGAAGCTGCAACAGGTCCNGCTGCTTGACCAACTTGTGCATCGATGACAAGCCAACGCTCAGTTGCGCGTGTTATGGACGCAATACGTTCTAACTCATCGACCAGTTCTTCATCAAGTTGATGTCGCCCCGCAGTATCGACAATCACCAAATCCGCAGCAGAGCAAGCGGCTAGACCATTGCGAACAATGGTGGCTGCATCCTTCTCATCGGGTTCACCATACACGGTGACAGATGAATCTTCCAAGAGTTGAGAAAGTTGAGCGTACGCACCTGGACGGTGAACGTCCGCTTCGATAACCGCAACACGAAGACCGTGTTTTTTCCGATACCATTCTGCTAATTTTGCAGTTGTTGTGGTCTTTCCTTGACCATAAAGACCGACGAGAAGAAGGGTAGCACCGCGAGGCTGAAATTCATGAGAAGATCCTAGAATTCGAACAAGTTCAAGATACAGGATGTTCATTGCGTGTGTCTGGAGGTCGATACCAGGACGTGGTTCCTCCTCACGCATCCGCTCTTCCAAACGGTCGACAATTTCCTTGGTCTGTCGAACGTTGAAATCGGCTTCTTGCAGAGCACGTCGTAAACTCTTGGTCATCTCCTTGAGTTCTTCTTCATTGAGACGACGTTTGCTTCGGAGGAGTCCGAGGGAACGAAAAATCCCACGTGATAATCCTTCAAGCGCCATGAATNAGCCACCAAGCCTTCTACTTAAAATCCAACGGAGGTTNACTACGTGAGCGGAACGTCGAGACGGAGAATGTCGTTCTCTAGTTTAGCCTTCACTTGTGAAGCCTTTGCAGGGGATGTTGTAGGTATTGCATGTTCACGACCATTGACCCCGACAAACAGAACTCCNTCTTCGCTTCGAAGGGAAAGATCATCACGTTCAAGACCCGGGAAATGAAGATGTATGATTTCGACACCATCACCTTGTTCAGTGTACATTCCACGATGAATTGAATGATGCAATCGATCACCAATCGGATAAGGTCCGAGTTCATCTCCAAGAATCTTAGGATCTCCGTACAACAGGCTGCCATATGTGCGTAGNCGCTCCAATCCTTGAACTTCGGAATCAAACAATTCCATGGTTGTCACTGGCAAATCCAGANTTTCTTCCAGTTCTGCGATGTGACCTTGCTCTTCAGATCTCCTACGTTGTAAGAAGGGATGATCAAGTTCTGGAGTTACTCGATTCACCAAGCAACCGGTAACAGGGAGTTCGTATTCACTCAAGGATGCATTCGCACGAACGGTTTCATTCACACCCATGCGTTCAGGGATAGTAACCAATGTAAAGGATGTAGTTGATGGATCGCTAAGAACACGACGGACGTGTAAAACACGACGACGGAATCGTTCAAGCTCTTCTTTCATAGCATCGCTTTGCTTACGTCCGAACAACATCGAACGAATGCCACCAGAAACTCGCATCATGCGCAACAACCTTCCCGACCATGCCTCAATAAGTTCAGGGAGCGAGAGAAATCGAAGTGTATGGCCTGTAGGAGCGGTGTCGAAAACAATAACATCCCACATCGGGTTTTCAACGTGCTTGAGAAGTTCATCAAATGCGATGGCTTCATCGAGCCCAGGCAACACCAATTCACTTGAATCAACTTCTTCTTTAATCGATGCCATTTCGTCCTTAGCATCTGGATCAAACATACCACCAAGTCCACCTANTGCAGCGAAAGGTGAAGACGACATCCCCGAGAGACTTTCTCCGAGTTTGGGCATAAATGTCGACAATTTAGCCTCTGGATTGAGTTCTAAACCAAACAATCCAGGNACGCCTTCAACGGCAGTTGGTTCTGAAGATAAATCAACACCNAGTGAATCAGAAGTTGAGTGCGCTGGGTCACTTGAGACAAGCAGAACCTTGAGACCGGAATCCGCAAGCCAAACTGCGGTCGAAGCAGAAGTAGTCGTTTTACCTACCCCACCTTTTCCACCAAACAACAACAACCTCGCCATGGTTTNGACATCAGGTGGAGGTGTTTGAACTCATTGCCTCCAATTTTTGCTATTCATCTTATGTAGGCGATTCATCAGGAATGCNTGTGGTCAATGAATTCATCACATTCCANATTGCGGCCGTTTGTGGGCTTATTGGAATGACGCTAGGATGGCGTGGTGTGATGACCAAGTATTCGGGATTCTATGACTTACCTACAGCATGGAATCAAGTNTTTTGGGGGATTTTATTGGGAGGNGCTTTTGCATCATATGCCGATAGTTCCCTTTTCTTACCGTACTATGAGGCACAATTGACTGGAGAACGAACTCCAGAACTCAACCTCATTCGTTTAATTCTCGTCCCGTTGATTGCAACAATTGGCATGCACTTCCTTCTCCGTCGAAAACGAGTACGAAAAGGGGGCTCCCAGGCAACCAGTGGTTGGGCTCTTGGCCTCGCAGTTGGCGGAATGTTGGCCATTGTATTAATCACAAGAAAAGTTCAGGCCGATGGTGTTGGTTTTGTCGATGTGTTGACGATTCTTCTGATTGGTTTTTTTGCACCAAGAGTTGAGGCAATGATTACGGCGTTTCATGGAACCCTGATGCTAAGGGGAAAACGATGGGGTGCGATCTTTAGAGCAACCTTCTGGAGAGCCTCATCACTAACCATGTTCTATTTTGCTTGGTTTAGTCCTCTCGCATGGGTTTTCATTATTCCTCCTATGTTGTTGGTTCAGGATTCGGCTGAAAAATGGGTCTGGGATTCGGTTCCAAAGGAAGGTCGCCGTAGATGGAGGAGAATGCAAGCCGATAAGCGACGTGAAAAACAGGCATCAGCAAGGCTCATTCATGCACCAGAATCTGTTCTGATAAACACCGATCTGTCTGAGGAATGATATCTCGGCCTAAGACCCCCTCTATCAATGGTTTGGTCGGTCATCTCACACAACCATTAAACCATGACTGTGAAACCAATGTGACATGGGTTCTTGCCCGTACTGCTCTGCGACCACGCTGGATGGCGACACCATCTGTTATTCGTGCGGGAGAGTATTAGCAAACAGTTCCATAATGGAACACCGTATTAACCTCCAAAAAGATCGTTACAACAATGTCAACGCCTACAGAATGACATCGGCGCCGAAACGAAGAGGAATTGTTCAAACCGATCGAGGACGAACAAAAAATATCCTAAAAGGTCGAAAGAACAGATTTCGAAGCCTAATCATGCTTGGGTTGGTTGCTTTCATTATGCTTTCACCACAAGCAAGAGAGATGACAATGGGGAAGATTTCTGAAGTAAAAGAATTCGTTATGAATCCAACTTTGGGATATTTGGTATACGATATCGAAGCAGATTACACACTCAATCGAATCGTAACACTTGAGAATCTGGATGCTGATTCAAATGAGTATTTCATNGAAACGTTACCCATATCCCCCGATATTTATGCTCTCGAAAACAGCAATGCGATGTATACCTATACTGACGGAAGTCCGGGCCTGCCAAACCAGAAAATACAAGATGTAACGGCAATTGAATTACGGATTGATGGGCAATCGATCAACATACCACTTGGAAATGCCGCAATAAAATCAGTTGCAGAGTCTGTAGTTACATCCGGAGGTCACCAAATCTGGTGGCCGGGAACATCTGGAANTGACGANAACTATTGCATAGGAGGGCCTTGTGTAAAGGTCAAGGTAAACCTCTCACCCAATCAGAAAATTACCTTTGAGTATTTGGTAACCATTAGCTCCAAATCCTTCACATGGTGGTCGGACGTTGATGATGTCGATGCTCGAATACCAGGGTTTTCATCAGGTATTGTTGAGGAAAACAGCGGTACCTTTGATGATTTCCTTAATCGAGGAGACGGTGAACGTGCCGATGACTTCACGGCACTACGTTGGTACAATAAAAATCGACCAGATTATGCAATAGATTCAACAGCAGCAAACGTCATAGCTGCAGTATCTGCCATTGATTCAAACCTACCAAATGGAAACCAAAATGCATTCACATTTGCGAAAGCCGCCTTTGATTATGTTCGAGAAAATATCGAATATTACACTGAAGAAGGTTCTGGTACTGCTGCCCTTAGTGGACCATCGTGTCTTGCCGCAGGTCAGGGCGATTGTGATGAACAAACAAATGCCTTCCTTAGCCTCTTGAGAGCGAAGGGAATCCCAGGATGGTACGTCTTCGGTGTCCTTTCAAGCAAATCCTACACCAAATGGGAAGCACACGCATGGGGATACATCCAATTGCCAATGTCAACGGAGTGGTGTAACGAAAATAATATTGATCTCAACAGTTGTTATATCGAAGCTTCGGTCGATGTGACCAACAACAAGTGGTTGTTGCACACAGCATCAGCTCTCATCGAGTGGATTGAACAACCTGATCCAAACCGTGATGGCACCTACATTAACGCCTATTACAGGCCGCTCTTGTATTCGGACCAAGATGGAGATTTTGATAGAATTGAACGTGATCGAATCTTTGCCTTAGAGGGCCCGGTTAGCTATGGGGGCGGTAAGTTCCCTGTTTACAGTTGAGGTGATGAAAAATGCGTGTAATTATTGGTGGTGCTGGACGAGTGGGTTCTGAACTTGCTCGTGCAATGCGTGCAGAGACGATGGATGTCGTATTGATTGATAGTGATTCAAGGGCAGTTAAGAATGCCCAATCGCTCGACGCCTTGGTAATTCACGGCGATATTACGTCTCGCAGTTCGCTACAAGAAGCAGGTATTGGCGACGCTTCGGTATTTGTTGCAGTTACAGATTCAGATGATCGAAATTTGATTGCTTGTGCACTCGCTGAAGATGAATTTAAACGCCAGAATGGATCATCTATTCAACACAACTTACTTTCAATCGGAAGATTCCGTAACAGAAATTATGTCGAAGAACATCAACAAGGACATCTTTCNCGATGGGCTGCTGTCGATTATGCAATTGACCCTGTCGACGGTGCTATTCAGCGATTAGCTACAGGATTACGTTCATCTGCTATTGAGGAAGTCATTCCATTTGGACANGAAGCCTTCATCATTGAATTAAACGTAACAAAAGAAGCCGAACAAGTGATTTATCAAACGCTTGCAGAAGCAAGTCTTGGTATTGAGGGGGGGTTGCCTCTTATTGTGGGTGTTAAGCGAGATGGTGAACCAAGTACTGTTCCAAACAAAGATTTCACCTTAATGCCCAAAGACCGTATCGCTGTAGCCACCAGTGGATTGGGTTCGTTTAGCCGTATTTTGACTGCATTTGGACATGAGTCCATTGATTTNCCCGCACAACCACGAGTTGCNATCATCGGAGCCACGGATGTTGGGAAGCGAATTGCAGAAAACTGGTTGAGAAATGGAGCATACGTGACGGTCATAGAAAGGAATCTGAACATTGCAAACGAATTATCGGGTTCAAGCATTGGGGCACATGCAAATTTGGATGTCATTCATGGCGACTTTTTGGATCGGAATATCTTAACGGAAATCGGAATCAAAGAACATCATATTGCAATTGCTGCACTTGAGGACGATCATATNTCCATAGCTGCTGCTCTTTTAGCCAACGATATGGGTGTTACTCGGACGGGATTGATTCTCAAGGATTCTGATCTTGTTACTGTCACTCAGCGAATGGGAATTACATTTGCTGTTGATATCAAAAGAGTTGCAGTCGACAATATNCTTGCCCATATTCACACCAAAGCATCAGGTGCATATGCAATTCTTTCAAACATCCCTGACGTTGTTGGAATAAGCCAAACTGTGTCAAAGGATTCAAAATTTGCTGGAAAGAAAATCCGCAACTCTGGTCTACCGGAATGGTCACGTATTGCATTTATCCAACGAAGAAATACGACCGGTTTTTGGGAAACCCTACGACCTGCGCGTGAGAAGACAATTGTCGAAGGCGATCGACTCATTCTCTTCTGTAGACCGGATAGAGTCGCTGATCTTGAGAAACGATTCAAGGTGTAATCATGCGTTTTGATGTTCTCAATCTCATCCTTGGGTGGACGCTTGTCGCTCTGACCATTCCGCTCCTCCTTTGTGTGGTAGCAACTGGATATATGGACGACTGGGAACTTGCGTTTCGAGCCTTTTCGATACCTGCTGGACTATCCCTCTTTATTGGTGCAATGATGCTACGTTTTGGAACGAAGCGAAACACACACATGCGCCTTCGTGATCGAGAAGCCTTTGCAGCAGTCGCTCTAGTCTGGCCACTTGCTGTATTTATCGGAGCGCTTCCTTATTGGCTAGGTGGGATGTTTCATGGCCCTTTTACCGAAGGTTCTGATTTCGCAGATATTGCCCGTGGTGCTGTTAACGCTTGGTTTGAGTCGATGTCAGGATTCTCAACGACTGGGGCCACGGTTATCTCGACCTCCATGAGTCCTAACTGTTCTCCTGGAATGGATTGCATTAACTCACAAGCAAGAGGATTGTTGTTCTGGAGATCACTAACACAATGGTTTGGTGGAATGGGAATTATCATGCTTGGAATGATGATTCTATCACGAGTAATTGGTGGTGGGATGGCATTGGCCCGTGCCGAACTTACTGGTCCATCGCTTTCACGATTGAAGCCTAAACTGCAAGAGACAGCCCTTGCATTATGGGGGCTCTATCTTGCCTTGACTCTCCTTGAATTTGGTTTATTGATAAGCATCGGGGGNATGGATTGGTTTGATTCGATTAACCATGCATTGACAACAATGCCAACGGGTGGGTTTTCGACCTATGATGCAAGTATAGGTCATTTCGAATCGTATACTGTGGAATTGATCATTATCTTGTTCATGTTTATTGGTGGAATCAATTTTACCTTACTTTGGTTTATNCGGGAAGGACAATTTCGTAAGGCGACTCAAGATGAAGAATTCAAGAATTATGTTGTATACATATTGACAACATTCCTCTTCATCACCATTGCATTGCTTGCAACACGTGATTACACAACAATGGATTCCTTCATCGATTCCTTATTCCATGTTGTTTCNTTGGGNACGTCCACTGGATACACATCNACTGACTATATGCAATGGCCAGTGGTAACCCATCTTTTCTTGTTCGTTTTGATGATTGTTGGAGCCTCAGCCGGAAGTACAAGTGGTGGATTGAAACTTTTACGAATTAACTTGGCATTCAAAGTCGCAATGCGTGAACTGGTNCGAATTGCACAACCTCGAAAAGTCCAGACCATTCGAATGAACGGAGAAGTGGTCGGAAATCAACAACTTGGTCTCATTATCGGGATGCTCTTCGTTTGGATAGGTTTGTTCGCAATTTCATCAATTCTCTTGGCATTCATCGTACCAGGAGAAGATTTTGAGTCAATTTTGGCACTCGTAGCATCCAGTCTTGGCAATACTGGGCCAACAATTGGAAATTATGGCCCATCTGAAACATGGGCGGGTCTCAATTCAGGTGCATTGTTGCTAACATCAATTCTCATGTGGTTCGGTCGTTTGGAATTGTTAACTGCAGTCATTCTCTTGCACCCACATACGTGGCGATCAGAGTCCAAAGACCAGGCGCCACGCAGTGCTTTAACTCGATTAAAACGAATGATATCTCGAGAACCTCATGAAGATTCAGAACAAGGTCCTTTGAGCTGAATCATGACTTGGTTCTTCCGTGACTTCAGGCTCAGGTTTGGGCATCTCGTGAAATTCTTCAAGCACTGAATCTATTACGGGATCTTTCCATTCCTCTTCTGCTTTTTCAAACTCCTGAATCAAGGCTTTTGTTGATTTTCTGGACAATGGCAAATTGCAGAGCGCTGCATGTTCTTCGGCACTCAGTCCTAGGGCAAGGGAAATCTCAAATCGATTGGGATCTCCAAAAACGGGATTTTCTTGATGAAGAGCACTCAGCAAAGGCATAAACTCACGACGCACAGTCGACCTACTTGTTTTGGAAAGATCTGCGAGATGGTTGATGATTGCAGGCCGAGCCCAAGAGCCTGAGCGCCTCAAGTAGTTAGGATAACTCGGGTAGATTCGATTGGGAAGTTTCTCATGATTTGCAACACTTGCAGATAACGAAGATAGATGTAACGTCCAGTATGATGAATGATGTGCTAAATCACGATAGCGACTTTCAACCGAACGGTCTGCAAGGACTAGTGCATTTGACCCACGACGCATCGCTGTATCGGCATACAGTGATGCATTGTTCCAGTGAACCCAGTTCATCAAATCGGATGGTTGTTTGTCGATGCTCCTACCTATTGAAACGGCATCTGTTGCAGATTCTGATTTGTACAAAGATTCCATCCCAGGAAACACTTCAGTAGTCATATCTCGGACTCCTGCTTCCAAATGGGAACGCACTAATTCTGGAACCAATTTCTTCACTCCTCCAGAGGATAAGACTTGCAAATCACGTACCAATGCTCTCAAATCACCATGATTCCCATTGACGAGGGCATCAATAGCCTCATTCGTATGGTCAATGTTTTCTTGGCGAAGAACACGTCGTGCGATACGTCGAAGTGCTTCGTCTGAAACACGATCAAATGTTACTGTAATCAGGTTCCGACTGAACCGGTCCTTTGTGTTCCTCCATGTCGAGGAGGAACGACCCCAAAGACCCATGATATCATTGCACGCAAGAATAACCGGTTGTTTGGTCACTTCAAGCAAGCGTAATAGTTCTGCTTTTCCTCCAGAATCTCCAGAAAGTACAGCAGATTCATCGTCCTCAATACCCTTGCGAATTCGATCTTCGCTGATTTGGCGTAATCCACCACCGATGTGATCCACCTCATCTAGAAGGATTAGGGTTCGTTGTTGAGGCTTATTTGGGTCGTGAAATAATGAGCGATGAGTGGATGATTGTGTGGCAGCCTTTCGAATAGCCACGGCATTTCGAGTATCACTCGCATTCAATTCAATGACAGTCCAACCCATATCTTGTGCAATTGCTCGCGCAACTGTTGTTTTACCTACGCCTGGAGGACCGACAAGGAGAATCCCTTTCTTTTTTGGTTGACCGTTAACCCAACCATCGAGCCATTCACGAATCTTTCGCCGTTGAACCTCGTTACCTTCAAGTTGATGTTCGGAGACAGGGCGATGGCGTTCAGTCCAATCTGAAGCACCGCTCATGGTGATACAAGTTCCCGACGGTTCATGAAGATGTTTCTTTCAATCAGATGAACGGCAATTCATCCATGGAGATGCGAGTCTGTGAACCGTCATCTCGATTTCGAAGCGTCACTGTACGGTCCTCAAGTGATTGATAATCTACGGTAATACAAACAGGAACACCAATCTCATCAGCCCTTGCGTATCGCTTTCCAATAGAACCGCCTGCATCATACATCGAAACCAAACCGGATTTTTCACAACACATGGAATGAATATCCTGAGCTATCACTCCCATGCCGTCCTTTTCGAAGAGGGGAAAAATAGCAACATCAATNGGTGCGATGTGTTTTGACAANGTTAGCATTCGATACGGTTCTCCACCCTTTTCTGTTTCTTTGAATGCATGGTCGAGGATGTGCCATAGGATTCTATCAATTCCAAAAGCAGGTTCGACAACATGTGGGATAAACCACTCACCTGTTTCTTTGACNGTTTTCTGAACTCGCTTGACATGTTGTTCTTCAACGATAAGAACACGACCATCTGAAAGAGTAACTTCAGCAGGATAGGCCATATTACTTTCAAAACCCTCAACAATGGATTTGACTTGACCAGCATCACCTCGGAAGGCAGGTCCAGCAGTGCCACCGTCAATGGTCCAACCATCGATTTCAATCAGGCGCGGTTCGGAAAACTCTCGACGGGCTCGAAGAGTCTTTCCACTTGCTTTTTCGTGTGCTTCTAAATCGTAACAACCACGATGTGCGATACCAACGCATTCAATCCATCCGTACGAACCTTCAATTTCAACATCCCAACAATCTGATGCATAATGTGCCATTTCGTCAGAAGCATGTTGTCGAAAACGAAGGCGATTNTGATCGATACCAACTTCCACGAGGAAGTTGTATGTCTTACCCATAAAATAGCCTACCGTGGAATGTCGAATGAGTCCTTCCTCAACAGCATTTGCGAGTGAAATCGAATGCTCNTTNCCATTTCCGTCGAGAAGATTAACATTGAACGAGGACCACTGGGAAAAGTCATGGTTGAGAGGTTGTTCGGGATCAATAAAATATTCCAACTCTGCCATATTGAATTCTCGAAGGCGAATCATTCCTTGCCGGGGGGATATCTCATTTCGATAACCTTTCCCAACTTGAACAGCACCAAATGGTAGGCGCTCTCTGAAGTGGCGATAGAGGGACGGAAATGATGTAAACATACCTTGAGCAGTTTCAGGGCGCATGAAACCGTCTCTTCCAGNNGAGCCTGCACCAATTGTTGTTGAGAACATTAAATTCTGAGCGACTACATCGCTCCAATCTTGTGTCGAACAGGAAGGACATTCGGGATTGACTTGTATGAGCAAGTCCTGCAACTCTGTCTTGCCCAGTGCATCTGGATTTGGATGAAATTCTTCGAGGAGTGTATCAGCCCGACTGGCTTCATCACAATTTCCACAAACGGTCATAAAATCAGAAAATTCACCGACGTGTCCACTAGCTTCNAGAACTTCGTACGGTGTTACAGTAGGACATGAAATCTCAACAACATCTCCCATTGAAAGCCAATGATCAAGCCAAACTTGGTTTAAACGAGAGCGCAATCGACCACCAACAGGACCAAAATCGTACAAGCCCTTTGCACCTCCGTACAAATCAAAGGCAGGTAGGAGAATTCCNCGTTGCCTCAGCATGCTATGCAATCGTTCAAGACGTGCATCATCCTTTGNCAAGATATCCCCTCATACTACGCTAATGGAGATGGCATTTCAACTTGACCTCATGGAGAAAGGTTTGGATTGAAAAACTCCAGTGCNCAGAGTTCGACATTGGACGATCCATGGTGGCCATTACTNAGGTCGATTGCACTGGTTGTGATTTGTGCATCCCTCATTGTCCCTTTGAGGCGCTCTTGCCGCTTGCAGAGAACCCAACCAATAGGAAGCACAAGAAACGACCAGTCGTTGTNCTTGCTACACAATGCGTCGGTTATCTTTCTTGCATANGTTCCTGTCCAACCAAAGCACTGCATGAAATCCTGTTCCTTCAATCTCACCAACCTCACCATTACTCATTTCAAACAGCGAACCAGAAACAGAATCCATCAAACGATGGGNGAAGAAAGGTCTCGGTTGGGNATAGGCAAAAAACGAAACAAATATATGTGTCGTACATTGCCTCCTCATCACTGAGATTGGTGGGAAAAATATGCCTGAGATAACATATCTTGAACATCCAACCGAAACGGATGTGTTATTGGACAAATTATGCGCCCCAGTTCGGAATTGGTTCAAAGAAAAGTTTCCTGATTTTACACGGCCTCAAAAACTTGCAATTCCTACCATTATGGATGGTGGACATCTTCTGCTATGTTCTCCAACAGGTTCAGGTAAAACACTCACTGCATTTCTCACCATTATCGATCAATTGGTTCGCAAGGCACTTGATGGNNAATTGGAAAAACGAATNCATTGTGTNTACATTTCACCAATTAAAGCATTAGCGAATGATATTCAAAAGAATCTCATCGGACCACTCAATGAAATATCGGAGCGTTTCCTGCCCGATCGTGCACAAGAGATTCGAGTAGGATTGAGAACGGGTGATACGCCTCAATCAGAGCGACAAAAGATGTTACGTAATCCTCCACATATTCTTATTACGACTCCAGAAAGCCTTGCTATTGCCATCACATCACCACGATTTCAACCGATCATCAGTGATGTTGAATACATGATTATTGACGAACTGCATTCGCTCGTACCGACAAAGAGAGGCGTTCATCTCGCCCTTACGCTAGCATATCTCGATACGTTGCTCGAGAGGCCAGTACAACGAATCGGTATTTCTGCAACCATGGAGCCACTCGAAACGGTTGCAGAATATCTGGTTGCAAGCGATGATCGTGAATCCAGAGGAGATGGACAAAAGGTACACATTGCAAAGGTATCGGGGTCACGAGAGCTCGACCTTGATATTCTTCTTCCGCATCAAAAATTCAGCGATTTACCTGTACTGAAAATTCTNGATGAAAACATTAGCATCATTGCTGATTTAATTTCAGCACACACGACCACGTTGGTTTTTGCAAATACTCGAAAAATGACTGAAACATTGGTTCAGAGACTCCGCCGCCCTGAATTTGGACTAGGCGAACTTGTGGCAGGCCACCACGGATCGATGGATAAAAAGATTCGACTCAACGTTGAACAGCAACTCAAAAAAGGACATTTGAGGGCAGTAGTCACCTCCTCCTCACTCGAAATGGGTATTGATATCGGAACCGTCGACATGGTCATTCAACTCGGCTCCCCCGGTGATATCGCTACTGCATTGCAACGAATAGGTCGAGCAGGTCACCATGTTGGAGGTATCCCTCGTGCTCGATTCTTGCCATCGAGTGTCGATGATTTGATTGAGTTGGCTGCTCTACAAGCTGCAATTCAATCGGGGGACATGGACCGACTTGATTTCCCAGAAAATTGTCTTGACGTTGTTGCTCAATTCCTGATCGGACTTGTCATTATTAATGAAATCGACATCGACGAAGCATTTGAAATCGTATCAAGTGCTTGGAACTATAGAAATTTTGAGTACGATGATTTCATTGAAGTTCTTGACATGCTGGAAGAAGAGCGAAGAGTTTGGATTGATTGGGAAGACAATACATACGGTAAGAGAGGATACTCTCGGATGATTTATTACACCAACATTGGCACGATTGCTCCAGATAATTCATATCTGGTATTCAATGCTGAAGGTTCGATTCTTGGACAATTATCTGGTTCTTTTGTTTCCAATCTTCGAGGAGGNGATGTTATTCTTCTTGGCGGTTCCACATATCGCGTTACAAACATTCAGGGCACTCGTGTCAACGTATCCAGCGTTACTGGATATCGACCAACAGTACCATCTTGGTCAGGTGAAGCTCGGTCAAGAAGTAGGGAATTATCTGCTTCCTTGCTTTCTTTGATACGTCATTGTATGATTTCATTGCGACGTGAACAAGATCCGCGTCTCGTTTTACGGGAAGCATATGGCCTCTCGAATGCTGTTTCGAATGCGATTGCTCGACATTTGGAAGAACACACAATCGATACCTTTCAGGTTCCAGAACCCAATCGGATTCTAATCGAACAAATCATTGGTACAGGGCATCCCGCCTATCTGATTACTACATGTCGAGGACGNGCATTTAACACCGCTCTCGGTTACTTTATGGCTGGTATTGCNGAATCCAACGGCATNAGTGTCATCGAACTCTCCTTTGATGAAAATGGATTGCTGATTCGGACTGCGCAAGATGTAGACCCAGGGCAATTGTATGAAGCCTTCCGATCGAACAATCACATCGAGGTCATTGAGCGTTACATCATCAACACCCAAATTTTTGCAAAGAGGTTTAGGGAGGTTGCAGGCCGTTCAATGATCATCCCCAAGCGGGTTGGAGCAGAAGAAATCAGCCCACAGCAATTCCAACAAAAAGCCGAAGCTCTCCTCACACGACATCGAACCATGGAAGGTTCACTCTTGATGAGGGAAGCCAAAAATGAAGTTCTCTTTGGCGATATTGATGTCTTTGGATTGAATCAATTCTTGGAGTCCTGTATCGAAGGAGATGCACGAATCGTTCACACAAAAGTAACCATTCCATCCCGTCTTGGAATGAGTTTGTACATGTCTGCGTTTGAAGATTTAATGTCGATGAAGACTCGAGCATTCCTTGTCAAAGATATCGATCCAGAAGTCCTTCGTCGATTGATGGGGACTCGCAGTCTTGCTACAGAGATGACCTCTGAGCAACTTGACAAGTACTACAGCGACAAAGCCCCTGTACCTCATTCACCTGAATCCCTGTATGAGTTAATGCAACATGGCGGAGGTCTCGATCGGGAATTCAACAATCCCCTCTATCGGGATAAACTCGATGGTATTGAATTGGAAGTTATTCGATCATGGGTCGAAGAATTGTGCAACCGAGGGAAAATCACGAAAATTGACGGCACGGGTGTTCCAGAAATTGATGGGAAGTGGTTCAATCCGTTTATGGCAGAAATACACGGAACGTTGGCATGTTTATCCAAAACAGATTCAACTTCTATTGTTGACCTTAGGGATTACAATACAAAAGACATGACCTTTGAAATCGCCAGTGAATTCGAAGGGACAACCCCTACCAAATGGAAAAAAATTCCAGTTGGAGACCCTCACGAAGCACTTCGTGTCAAAGTNCTCGAGCTCCTTGGATCTGAAGGTCCTAAAACCACTGAAATTCTCCATGAAAGGCTTCCATTCTCTGAAAAATCAGTTGATCGAATTGTCCATGAACTTGAGACCCGTAACGTGATTAGTGTAGGATTCTTTACACAAACTGATGATGCTGAATTGATTCTCAAAGTCGATGAACACCGAATCACAGGTGGAGAAGAAGAGGTTGTTGAATATCGTTGGATTCAAAATCTTGTCTTGGATAAATCTTTCAAAATATACGAAGATGTCTTTGATGCCTTCAATGAACATGTATTGGTACAAAAACAACAAGAATTGTTGTACAGAATCAAAGATTTCAGATTCAAAGATTGGAAGGATTTGCAACTCGATTCCGATGTCGTAAGTGGACGTTTGTTGCACAATCGTATGGGTTACACGACCAAGAATAACATTCCAATGTTGCTTGGGCTCAAACCAGAACCGTGGATTGGTGCGATGGAAGAAGAAGTCTTATCAAAACTTCATCCAGATGAAAATATCACTCGACAAGAATTGGTCCAAGATTTCCCGAAAGGTGAAGAACATCGACAAATGGAGCGCGATGTCAAAAATGCAGTTTCCAATCTGGACCGGCAAATGTTGTTTGTGAAACAATTTGAAGAAGTCATTGGGAGGAGACGACGATTGTCGTTGTTCCACAGAGTGCACGGCGTTTACAAGCCAATGGATTTTGAAGACGCAGTTGAGGAAGTTGTCAGAAGAATGGGACCCGTTAAAGCAAGTACATTGCGATTTTATGTCTCAAGAAANTACGAGGATTTACTCGTNGCCCTTCACAATTTAGAGACGAGTGGTAAAATTTCCAAAGTCACAGCACTTGTTCCAGATACTGAGGACTTTTACTGTACGCCTGCTGAACTNGAATTGTTACGAGTTCCTCGAAGAGAGGATCGAAGTATTCGCATTCTCACCCAATCCGATCCGTACGTTTCTCGATTTATTTGGGAAGTTCGATCTGCCCTCGATCGTGGTTGGTATCTTCCTGTGTTCAANGGTGTTGATCCAGTCGGAAAAGTACTCATGTTTAGGGTCAATGATTACTTAGAAATTAAGGACATGCATGTCCCAACGGCATACTTTGAAGAGTTCTGTGATGCCTTCTTGATTCTTCTAGAGAACCATGCAGATCAATTGGTGGATGTCGCCGTTTTGACCAATGTCAACAGTGAACCGATTTCCGAGTTAAGCCAGCCTTTGCGTGCAGGATTGGAACGAATTGGTTTCAAGCAAGTTGGGGAACGTATGATTCGAGGTGGCGTNGTCGATCCTCAACCAAGAGAAATTGCTGAGAGGGCCTTGTTCCATCAACATCATCTCCATCAAGAAACTCGACATGAAAATGAAACTCTCGCGTTGCGCAAGATCAAGGAAATACGTGATGATTTCGCCTTGCGCGGCCGCTGTGAATTGTTCCGAACCAATTTGAAATCAATGGCGAGTGCAAATCGACTTCACAAGGGAGTNAACATGCGTGGACATCAGGTTTGGGCTCCGTATGATTATTTTGAGAATTTATTGACAATTCGGGGAATTCCACCCGAAGATGATCTGGTCGATATCATCGATTTCTTCAGTATGCAAACCGATCCAAACATCTTCAAAGAGCGTCACGCACTAACGCAATCAGAATTCAGGAAACTTGTACAACCATTGATNCGAACTGGACACATTGTCGAAGATTTTAGAGGAGGATTCAGGTCAGTTCATCCACGCACAGATGCCGATCCAGTTCATCTTCGCAAAGAATACTTGAGAAATCTTGTGAGCGATTATCCGGTTATCACCATCAAGCAATTACTTCGTCTTTCTGGGACACCTTTCAAACCTGAAGAATTGAAAGCTGTCCTCAATGAATTTGAAGACGATGGGACTCTTGTCAAAGGATTCCTNATCGAAAACCTGCATGAAGTCTGCTGGGGTCGAAAAGAGTTGCTTGAATCCGCAAAATCAATCAATCCGATACGTGACTTTGTCCTCCCACCTACCGATCCAATCGCCCCATATTTTGGTGACGTNNTAAAAGAAAAATTTGGTTTCGGTAGTGCGTATCTTGTGTTTAAGAATGCTGAACCTGTTGCTGCGTTCAAAGCCAATACAAGAAACAAAACCATTGACGTCACAGATTACGAAGGAAGTGAGAAAGGTTGGCGTGTCGTTAAAGAATTCGCTTGGGAGCACCAGATGCCTTTGAAGACAGAACTCCGCATTGGTGGGAAAAAAATGCAATGAGTTGTCAAATCAACGTACCAAGCCATTGATGAACCGCCACTTTCACCATAGCACTATGGAAAAAGTAGGCAATGGTCTTATCAAGCACCACCAGTTGAATTTCAACATGCAGTCGCATAAGCGCATCATTGCACCGGGCCTCATCTTAATGATGCTTGCCTCAACACTCCTTTCAATTGCAGCACCAGTACATGCTAATCCTGCTGAAGAAGTTTCCATATTACATACCGAGGTAAATCCTGCAAACAACAAGACATATCATCTGTTGAGTGCNTCATCATGGGAAGATGCTGCGTTCAAAGCACGTTCTCTTGATGGGTACTTGACAACCATCGACGATGAAGATGAAAACACATGGGTATTCGATACCTTTGCAAGTTTTGATAACCAAAGCCGTCACCTTTGGATCGGTCTCAACGATGTCCAAGATGAAGGGCTCTATCGATGGCATGATGGCACACCGTTTTTATACCGAAATTGGGGTGTTGAGCAACCGACTGGTGGAGGCGACTCNGATTATGTTCACATCGCATCAACCAATATGGGCAACATTATGCCCCAAACATGGAACGATCTTGAAAACAATCCAGAATACTTCCCTGTATACGGAGTTGTTGAAGTAGGCCCTGGTGCAGACTTCTCCCTACGCTTTGATGGATATGGCGACCANATTGTCATCGACCATGATGATGGACTTTCAACAAACAGTTCGCTCAGCATTGAAGCAACCATCAAAGCGAACAATCTTGACGGCATACGATTTATTACGATGAAAGGTGATTATGGATGGGGCATGTATCTCTCCGACGGATACATCGGTTATGCTTCAGAGTACAGTCTCTCAAAGCATCCTCTCTCAAACACGAGCATCACCGAGGGCACATGGCATACCATCGGGCTGTCCGTCATTGAGGGTGTTGGAGGAGAATTCACAATCGATGGAATTCCAGCAGGTAATATATCTGCTGAAGACGCTCAGATCCCAGTAGGTGACTTTGGCTCCAATGATTGTTTTACCTCAGGCGATTCATGCGATGAACTATACATTGCTCGTATGGGTGCTGGATGCGATTGTTATTACTTTGAAGGCATTATTGACGACGTAACCATTGGCCATCACATAGGCAATGATGTATGGATACCAAAGAGCCATTGGGCCTTTTCTGAAGGTGAAGGTGGCGATACAGGAGATCTTATCCAAATTGATAACCCAGACCGAGTAGGATCAATCATTGGAGCAGATTGGGTGATGCCCGATGGGTCTATCGTAGCCCAGGCAGTTGAATTACACAATGATGAAACCGTTATACTTGAAGACGTTCAACAAGGCGACACACTTCTGTTCTATGCTGACATCGACGAGTACACAGTCATGGCGGATATTTACATCTGGGGATGGTCAGAGGATTATTACGAAGATGAATGGGATTATGATTTTGGAGGAAGTCCTTTCTTCGATGCATACGTGGGTTACGATAGAATTCCAGCACCGTGGGATTATGACGAGGAACTAAGCGGTTACTACGGCTCTGTGTGGAATTCATGGACATGGCCTAAAGCTGATATCATTTGGTTCTCCATCGATGTTAAGCAAGACATTGAAGAATTCGAAATTCAAGCCTATTGGGAAGTTGCAGAGGCACCTCCAAGTCTTGATGAAATGACCGAATTGTACAATGGTGTTCCTGTGACCTCGCAATCATTGCAAGGAGATCGTGATTATTATGAGGCAACTCTTGAGTATTATTATGTCAATGTCACCGATTCATTGACGGAACTAAAAGTAGAAACCTATGGTGGAAAGGGTGACGTAGACCTCGTCATCTCTTCTGGAGGACCTGTTGATCCAAACTATTACTACTATGAGCCTTACGANGACATCTTCTTTGAAGAGGAAAGCATGGGTATGCAAAGCGATATCATGTATTCAACCAACAGTGGTAACGCCGAGGAAGTTAACCTGTTTGATGTAGAGCCCGGCATCTATTACATCACAGCATACACGTATCGCAAAGCTAATGATTTCACCATTGTTGCAGATTTCACCTATGCGCCTGCCAATGCAGACCCTTCAACTGCCATAGAACTTCAGGCAGGTATAGCATANGGACCAATGAGCGGATACGATGGCTTAGATCAATACTTTTTCATCAATGTTCCTTCTGGAACTGAGCGCCTAGAAGTCGACCTCGATGGAGGATTTGGTGAAGCAACCCTCCACTTGCGCTACGAAAATACACCTACCGCAAGTGAAGCAGATCACCACTCCGGTTCGCCTGGAGCAGGAGATAAGGTTGGGTTCAACAATCCAACACCTGGTAATTGGTATATCCTTCTTGAAACAATGAGTGTTTTTAGCGGCGTGTCCATTACTGCTTCATTCGAAGACCTCTATNTTTGGGAATATGATGGAACACCGATTGAATTGTTCAACAATGAAGAAATTTCCGGATTGAGCGCTCCTGCTGGCGAAGAATTGTACTTTTATGTCGACTTNGCCACCCGTTCTGATGAACTCATTATCACAACCTTTGGTGGTGAGGGTTCACTCATCATTACGGGAGATGGAGAGGTTGATTACGAGGATTTCTTTGGCTTTGGTGACATGGATTTCTTTGAGGAAGGCCTCTTTGAAGAGGATATCTTCGGGGAACAATTCCAATCCTATGGCGAAGGAACATCCCAAGAATTGTATGTTTATTCTCCTGCCGCTGGTCGTTTTGATATCACTCTGATTGCTCAAGATGACTTTTCAGACGTATCAATTGTAGCATATTGGAAAGANGANACTCGACCTGGACCAACACCTGATCCCGAGCCCGAACCTGAAGACATTGTTGCTTGCGATGAAGATCTCGAAGAATTCTTCAAAGATTCAGACATTAACGGCGACGGTTTCATGAACGCTGATGAATTCAGACGATCAAATCCTGGAGACATTGATTTTAATGATATAGACCAAAGCCAAGATGGGTTGATTGAATTCAATGAAGTCGTTGCTTATTTGTGCAATTGTGAAAATGAATTGCTCATGTTCGAAGAACAACTTCCAGTAAAGACTGCTGTTGAATTCTTTGAAACATTACCGTTCAAGAACGAGTATTCAATTGAAGAAATCGACTCAAATGATGATGGTTTCGTTACTTCATTCGAAATTGAAAAATCTGCTGAAAGTTGTGATACAACATACAATCCATTCGATCGTGATGGTGATGGAGTCCCAGATATTGATGATCAGTTCCCAGACGACCCTGATGAACAGAAGGATGTAGATGGAGACGGGATTGGTGACAACGCCGACTTCGCCCCGAGCGTTGCGAACGATATTGTGTATGGTGCTGGAGGAGCACTTCTCATCGTTTTGATTGGACTAATGGTTCTGTTCCTACGAAGCGGTAGTGGTGGAAACCAACAACATATGGAGCAGGAATGGAACAAGGCAGATGCCTTTGCTGAACAAATGTTGCAAATGAATAACGACTACACAGTGCCAACCACAATGCCAAATGCTCCGGATTTGGAGTCATCCAGTCAAGAACCACCGTCATACCAGAATTCTGATCTCCCGATTTATGACTTCGGACAATCAAGTGCGGAAGAACCAGTTATTGAACAACCATCTACCAGTCTAATGGGAATGATGGATTCCAAAGGGCGAGAACATATTGANTTCCCTGCAAACAGCGGTAAGTTATGGTATCGTGATGAACCAGATACTCCATGGGTCAAGAATTGATGGTTCGTTTTTTCTTGCGTAACCCTACTGCGTCCATCAATCTCAGAATATGGCGATGAAGTTCAGGTAGCAACTCAAACATTGCTATAGCCATCACAAACATTGCGAACAATGAGACGACCCGTGATGCGTAGGAGTGTCCAAACTCAAACATGCTTAGACCNAGGTACNNCCAGCCCTCATAGGAAAGATGCATCCATACGAGACCTGCGTTTCGAAACAGATTCAGAATGTGAATGATTGGGACGGTGAAGAGAAGGGCCCGAATTCGACGTTTTCGATCCACATCAAGAACTGAAATTGCTCCAATGAATACAATCATTGATTGAAGGGCCGTACATGCTAATACGAAATTAATTCCAATAAATCCACCGTCTGCTAAAANCAATTCCGTTTGGAAAGGGTGTTCTGCAAATCCGTCGGTCATGAACCACTTGTTTCCATCCCANTCATCCCAAAGGAATCGTCCATCTTCAGTATTGACATAGGTTTCACCGAGTTTGATGTCAACAGTTCCAGTAAACGATAGGAAAATAGCAACTTGAGAAGCTACGAACCAAATGGCAAGAACAGATAACCAAGGGATGTGCGCCACAAGAAGGTAGGGCCCTCCCGCATATGCAACACAACCTCGAGCCCAATTCAATGCGGCTCTATCTCGTGAAGTTAGGGAACGGGCCTCTGCAATGACCAATGCTACTGCTATTGGAAGAGCCAAGGCTGTCATAATGGTCAATACGAGATCTTCGAGTTCGAAATAATATAANGAGTCGTTAAAAAAGTAGATTCCAACAAGAATCCATCCGCTTTGCGCCATCCTTGATACGCCCTGATTGTGGCGTTTATGCCAAGATATTGCAAGGAGAATCATTCCAAAGGCGCCACAGATTGTAGCGACCTCTTTGGAAAGGAACATGCCTCTGCTAGAAGCCAACCTCATAGAAACGTTTGCCCACTAAGACCAACAACTCGTTCATTCTGGAAGGTTCATGGATGGGCCCATTTTGGATGGAGGTGGTTCGGCTTCCGGTCCAATAGCATTCATTGATCGAGATGGTGTGCTCAACTACGGACGGAATGGCTACGTCAATCATCCACATGAATTGAAGATCATTCCAGGAAGCGGTCATGCCATCGCACGACTACGAGCAAAAGGCTACACAATTTGTGTTGTCACAAATCAATCACCAATCATGAGAAAATTATGGTCANAGGAACGCTTACGCATGATTCATGTGGCTCTTCGAGAGCAACTTCTCTCCGAAAACGAGAATGCTATTGTAGACTTGATCATAGCGTGCCCTCACCGAAATCGTGACCGCTGTGGATGCAGAAAACCTTGGCCNGGTATGCTCNTTAAGGGGAACAATATCCTCAGAGACGAGAACAAAGTCAACGTTAAAATCGATTGGGCAGGAATAAAACCTGAACCATGGCATCATCTTGATGCTATGATTGGTGACCGCAAATCAGACATGGGTGCAGGTTGGGCTGTCGGTGCACGAACCTTCGAAGTGACTGAACAACTCGGATTACCACAGGTCATTGAACGAGTTCTCAATGATGAGGACAAGGGCGACTTTTATGACCCTATGAGGTGGTAAATTGGGCTGGCTAGGTTTGGATGATACCGATTCACTTGAAGGAGGATGCACTACTGAAGTCTTGCACCAACTTATCCAGCAACTACCGCCACATGTGGTGGTTGGGCAAGCCCGTTTGGTCCGTCTATGGCCGTTTGCGAAACGTCGCACACGAGGCAATGCAGCCGTTGCTGTTGAGCTTACAACAGAGGATGAATCTGAGTTAATTGATTGGTTGGACAACCATTGGAACGAGAACGTCCTTCCCTTAGCAGGTCGANTTCAGTCAAGCGATCATAACGAACGTGAGCAACATCCATCAGACCCAGGGATGGTATGGTTTTCTAAATCCGTTACAAATCAATCGCTCTACCATCGAGGNTTGACTCAAGAAATTACCGTTGACGAATTACCAATCGCAGATGCTTCTTGGGGTGGGCATGGGCGCATTGGAGCGACGTTAGCTGTTCACTGGCCAGCGGAAACCGTCACATACGAAGCCATCGCATGGCGAAAGGAAGAATGTTCTGGATTACGCAAACTCGATGAAAAGGCTATCAAATATATTGATCAAATGGGCGATACATTTCTTTGTCGCGACTCCAGACTTGGTACATCGTTACTTGCACCAAAAGGTGAATCACCTGTTTTGTTTGGCATTCGAACTTGGACCAAAGAAAGTGCTGAACAGGCTCTTCTAACACTTGCGAATGCAGAAAACACAGAACCAGTATCTGGAAGCATTGTTTTTGCAACCAATCAAGGAACAAATGACCACTTGGATGAACTGTACGAAGTTGAAATTGAAGCGATTAGAATTCTCAAAGGCGGACATACCCTCATCAAATCTTCATCAGATACATTTCTTGCATTCAAACAATCTGGCCAGATCTCAGTAACTTCTCAAATGCTGCAACCAGGAGATGGAATTCAATGCAGAGGTCTTCGTGCACATGATGGCTCAATCCATATTGAATTTCTTCGAGTTGTACATCTCAGCCCGAAAAAGAACCGACCAATGTGTCCCACTTGCTCAAAATCCATGACTTCGATGGGTGCTGGTCAAGGAATTCGCTGCAAAAAGTGTGGATATCAAATGGAGGATACATGGGATTATGTCGAACGTTCAATCCCAATACACCAATGGATACAACCCCCCTCGTCTTCCCGTCGCCATCTTGCCAAACCNTTGGATGAAGCGTCACCAAAGCAAAACAATCTTTAGGTTCAGCACAAGAACGCAATCATGGCAGAAGACACGACAAAGAATGTAACGACGATTCTTCTTATTCTCGTATTTCTTGGAATGATGATTTTTATTGCGTATCGTGCTCGTCAAAATCGAGAAAATATGCTCAAGAATCATCAGCCAAAAGTGGCAGGTGAAGATACACTTGAAGGCGGTGCACGTCATCCACAACGGTTTGATGAACCAGATGATGAAGCGCTTGAAGAGATGGCGGAATTGCTTGGTGAAGATTCAGAAGACGAATCCTGATTCCTCTATTTTCCCAATCAAGACTTCCCCGTTCATGTCGAGATGGATTTCTCCTCGCTCGTTGGCATACAATCCCCATATCTCAAACTGGGCCTTCTCGAAATTTGTTTTCGATCTTGCCCTGAATGCCTCATGATCTCCAGTAACATTCGTTCCAGATTTAGTGATTAACAAAAGTGTGGTCGAGTCATCTATTCGCTTTGCAAGGTCAAGGACTGCATCCATGTGATCTTTTTCTATACGACCTGTTGGGGTACACCAATCGTCCAGAACAATCAATCCTACCCGAGGGAGACTTCGTTCCGCTTCAACAATCGCATCCACACACCGATCCATTGCTCCAATGAGATTGAGAGCATGAAACCGACTGGATTCCACGATGTTTAGGGATGAAAACAACTGTGAAAATCGACTTGCATTTGGCATATCAGGTGATGCCCAAAGTACACGACCACCTGATTGAATTTCACTAACCGCAGTATGAAGACCGAATGTAGTGCCACCACAACCTCCACGAACCGATAAATGAATTCTCTTCCCTGAGACATCGAGACTCCAACGCTCCGCCATGAACCATACAGAGACTCCTATGATTTGATTTCGTTCATCCACAATGCTCTTGACCTCTCTCTCAATCGAAGGTGTATGAGCGGAGAAGTGCGAAAGGGTGAGCGAATCCCACGCAGAGACCCACCACCGTATGAAGAAGCGGATGGTTTNGGACAAGCAGTTGCTCGTGACGGCTTTTTCCAGACCGCAATCAATGATACNAATCAATACGGTCCAATTGGAATGATGATTCTGTTGTTTATTGTCGCAACGATTACCGGTGCAGCAATCAAACTGCTCGAATCCCTTTGATGGTTGACACCTCAAGGGCTTCAAATCGCTGACCTATGCTTTTATCAGGCGATATCTTCAAACCCGTTTTAACCAACAGGAAGACATGAGTGAAGGCTCCGTTAATGTCGAGAGTCGCACATCTTCTCAAGACAAGCGTTGGACCATTATGGCAGCACTCTTGGGTACAAATACAGCAGTCATGCTGTTTCAAGGAATGGAACAAGAAGCAAACCCAACGCAAATTCGTGAGGTTGCTCTCACAATTATCGCTGCCACATTNCCGTTCCAAGCCATCTATTTTCTGATCTACACTTTCCTGTTGGAAAACAATGGCAAACTCAGCCCACACATGGTAAAGAAATTGAAAACTGCATCAAATATCTGCCAANTATTTGCATACTTATCACTTGTAGGAGTAGCAATGTTATGGTACAATCTATCGATTTGGGTAGGTGTTGCATTCTTAACATCAACTGCCTTTGCTATGGTCTTGGTTCGCTATGCTATGATGACGGATGAAGAATCACGTGATGAAATGCAGGCGAATGCCGCTGAGCAAGGTTCATGAAGCCTCTTCTTGACCATTCATCATGGCCTTTTGCCCACTTGATTACCGATACGGATCCCAAGATTTCAAACACATTTGGTCTGAATCAGGCCGTCACGAACGACAACTCGAAGTAGANCGCGCACTAATTTGGGCGCATTGGCAACTTGGTCGAGTTTCTGAAGAAGATTACAATGCCGTTGCTGCTATTTCCAATCCAGAATCTGTTCGTAAAGAACGNGTTTCTGAAATTGAAGCTGAAACTCGGCACGACATTATGGCCTTGACAAAAGCCATGGCTGAAGCCGCAGGTGATGCAGGATGGTGCATCCACCTTGGCGCTACATCCAATGATATTGTTGATACTGCAGTAGCATTGCAACTCCGCGACAGTATTGTGATGTTGCGTGAACAACTGTGTTTGTTGATTGGAGTTTGTGCAGATGTTGCTGAACGTGAGCGTAATACCGTTATGTTAGGTCGAACGCACGGACAAGCAGCAGTTCCGATTACTTTTGGACTTAAAGCAGCAGTTTGGCTCGATGAATTACGTCGTCAACTGGTTCGTCTCGATGAGGCAACGCCACGTATTGCTGTCGGGAAATTCCTCGGCGCAGTAGGGACTGGTGCGGCACAAGGTGTTAACGCACGAGAACTCCAACGATTGATTCTCACACACTTGGGTCTTGGTGTTCCTCTAGCCACAACTCAAGTCGTAGGTCGGGATCGATACGTCGAATATGTCTCATGGCTTGCAAACATTGCAACAACCTGTGAGAAAATTCTTCAAGAGATACGTAACTTACAACGCTCTGAGCTCTCAGAAGCAGGTGAAGGATTTGACGTAAAGAAACAAGTTGGGTCGTCGACCATGGCACACAAAAAGAACCCAATAAAGTCAGAAAACGCATCTGGGTTAGCACGTATCGTTCGATCGTTCATTATTCCTACATACGAAAATGCTCTCTTGTGGCACGAGCGTGACCTCGCTAATTCCAGCAGTGAACGATTTACGCTCTCACACGGAAGCGCTTTGTGTGAGGATGTTATTTCCAAAACCCGACAGGTTTTGACCAACATGTGGGTTGATGCAGAACGATGCATGGAGAATATCCGAGCACAACGAGGCCTCGTCATGGCCGAGAAGGTCATGATTGACCTTGTCGAGAAAGGCATACCTCGTGATGAAGCACACGAAATTCTACGTGAAGCTTCCTTCACTGCAGTCGCAAACAAGGAAGAATTGATCGACGTATGCAGTCGCACACCTGCTATTTCCGCAGCATTCAGTGCTGAAGAATTGGAAGCAATGTTTGAGCCAAGCAACCACATTGGCGTTTCTGGAGAATTAGTCGATGAGGCAGTAACTCTAGCTCGTCATGCGATTCAATCTACAGAATAAATCTCAAACACGCCACGACTTGCTGTGAACTTGGCTTCACCTGTTATGCGTAACGACGGAGACCAAATCGGACCACCAGATACGAACGTCTCGTATTCACCGCCCTCTCCGTCAACATTGAATCGGTAGCGTTGNGAGAGTTCGTCCAATTGTTCTAGTGATTCTCTCGTCAAGACATGGCCAAGCCAGGAATGGTCGAGTCCTTCACATGAAACCGAAGTCAACAAAATTTCNAAACCTGCTTCCACCATGCTCNTAAGATGCTCAATTGGCGTTTGATGCCAAAGGGGTGTAAAGGAATGCAGTCCCAANCGTTGACACATGCATTCCAGCCGTTCCTTCTGAAAATCGGACCGCAACGCGCCACTTACAATTCCATCAATCTCAAGACTTGACAATCCTTTCTCAAGAGATAATATCTCTTCGTCTACTGTACCGGAAGCAGAGACACGTAACCATGGTAAACCAGCACGCTTAGCTTGATGCTCGACCCAAGTTGTTGAAGGAACTTGAAACATGTGCGAATCTCCATCTTCGATTCCAACGGTTACGATCGAAACAATGTCCCACCCTTTGCACATTGCCCACCACCATGCAGCAGAGGAATCCTTCCCTCCGGAACTCAGGACGGCAATTCGCATGTTACCCCCACGAACATCAACTTCATGAGATTAAGGGAAAACAAGCCAAGTGTTCAAATGGGTCGTTCGGGTGGATTGGATTGGGTGGTCAAGCATCACCCTCATAAAGCGTCGAGTACGAGAAGGAAATGGTGAGATAAATGCAACCAAGTGGAAGAGGATACGATCATGGAATTACGACGTTTAGCCCAGATGGACGATTGTTCCAGGTTGAATACGCACGAGAGTCTGTTAAGCGAGGTACAACAACCGCTGGATTGAAATTCAAAGAAGGAGTTGTACTCGTCTGTGACAAGCGTATTGCTTCTCGCCTTATCATCCCTGAATCCATTGAAAAGATGTTCAAAATAGATGACCACGTTGGTGTTGCCACATCTGGACTTGTTGCTGATGCTCGTCAACTCGTTGCACGTGCTCGTGTTGAATCGCAAATCAATCGAATCACGTATGCGGACTCTGTTCCAGTAGATGTACTTGTCAAGAAACTCTGCGATTTCAAGCAATCATTTACTCAATATGGAGGCTCTCGACCATTTGGTACAGCCTTGCTCATCGGTGGTGTTGACGATGAAGGAATTCATCTCTACGAGACTGATCCTTCAGGTGCTTACCAATCCTATCACGCAGGTGCAATCGGTAGCAACAGGAACACTGTCATTGAATACTTTGAGAAGAACTGGAAAACTGGAATGACATTGAATGCTGCCATGAAGATGGGGCTCGAAGCCCTCCGTTCCGCAAACGATACCGAACTCAACCGAGATGCTGTTGAAGTGGTTGTTGTTGATGGCAATGGATACCGAATTCTCGATCGTGGAGAAGTGAATAAACAACTTGACCGACTCAAGCCTCTTGAGGATTGANAGTCAAGACGTTTTTTTCTAAAATGAGGTGACCAAGTGGTCAGTCTCGATGATGCTGTTTTGGCCAGACTTGAGAAAGGCGGCAAACGCTACGAAGCACTAGTCGACCCAGATCTTGTTGAGCAATGGAAAGAAGATTCAACCGACATCAATCTCGACGANTTTATGGCAATGGATGAAATTTTNCATGATGCGAGAGCTGGTGAACGACCCACAGAAGATGCCTTGTTGAAGACGTTTGAAACACTTGACGTCGCATCCATCCTTCAGNTTATTCTTACAAAAGGATCGATTCAACTTACAACTGCACAACGAAAGGCACGTGTCGAAAACATGCGTCAACAAATTATTCATCATATCCATAGCCAATCCATCGATCCGAAGAGCAAATCACCTCATCCAAGGACCCGAATTGAACTTGCACTCGAAGAGTCGAAGTATTCTGTTGACCCATTCAAACGGCTAGAAGATCAAGTGAAGGATGCAATTGCGAGATTGAAACCGCTCATTCCACTAAGCTTCGAATCAGTTCGTCTAGCATTTCGGATTCCAGGAAGCGCTTACGGGAGTGTTAGCCAGATTTTGAGAACCCACCAGCAAAAAGAAGGATGGCTCGAAAACGGAGACTGGGCTTGCGTTGTAGAAATTCCTGCAGGAATGAAAGGTGACCTTATCGGTCAGGTNCTCAAACGAGCAAACAACGCTGAAGTCAAGGAATTGTCTTCGTGACAAAAGGGTGTCCTTTATCATGGGATGTCGAGTGGNCGGGTTGGAGAGAAAAGAATGTCCGAAGGTCAAGTTGGCGCCGAGCAGCGCCTCGTGACCCCGGGAATGGTCATCGGACCATCAACCGGGAAGCGAGCAGGGTCTGGTACGATTGCCGAAAATAACGAATTCATCGCTACCCGTGTTGGGTGGCTTAACGAACAGAACGATGTCGTATCAGTTCAACCGATCAATAGCGCATACATGCCTCGATCTGGTGATTTAATCATCGGCTTTGTAGCAGAAGTGCGAAACAATCTCTGGTTCTTTGACGTCAACGGACCATTCCAAGCACTTCTTCCAATGTCCCTTGCACCATGGAAAGTTGAATTCGGTTCAACCCGACAACACCTTGGGATTGGAGATGCTGCATTAGCACGTATTCAAGAAGTCGATGAAACCCACAACATGGTCTTGACCATGAAGGGCGTAGGATTGCGCCGATTGAATGAAGGCGCAGTTGTATCAATTCCGGTGAATCTCATCGACACATTGCGTGGAAACAACAATGCAATGGTCAGTAGAATTCGAGATGCAACAGATTGTCGCGTCATCGTTGGTGACAACGGACGAGTTTGGATTCACGGCGATGCTGCAAACATGCAAATTGCACGAAATTTAATTCAAACTCTCAACGAAGAGGGACATAAGAAAACATTCGAAGGTGCTGTTCAAGCACTAGAAAACGAACGAGGTGAACACTGATGGGTGGATATGGAGACGTAAAATTACTACGAGATGATGGAAAGAGATTAGATGGTCGAGCAATCGATGAGATGCGACCAGTGACTATTGAAGCAGGAGTTCTTCCTGCGGCTGATGGTTCAGCGATGGTAACCCACGGACTCAACGTTGCAGTTGCTGCAGTGTATGGACCAATGGAAGCACATCCGCGTAAGATTCAGCGACAGGACCGAGCCGTCATCGATGTACGATACAACATGGCACCGTTCTCAACAGGAGATCGAATCCGACCTGGATTCAACCGTAGAAGCCGAGAAATCTCAAAGGTTACTGCTGAATCCCTTGAATCTGTTGTACTCGTCGAACGATATCCTCGTTCCAAGATTCGAGTCGAGATTGAAATTCTCGCAGCTGAAGCAGGAACACGATGTGCAGGTATTACTGCTGCATCTGTTGCGCTCGCTGATGCTGGAATCCCAATGCGTGACATGATTGTCGGCGTTGCTTCTGGTAAAATCGAAGATACAGTTGTTCTCGACCTTGACAAAGCAGAGGATAACTACGGTCAAGCCGATTTACCAGTAGGCATCCTTCCGAACACAGGAGAAATCGCCTTCCTTCAGATGGATGGGGATTTGTCGATTGATGAGTATAATCTCGCAATGGAATACAATCATAAGGCAGCCAAAGAGATTCATGAAATCATGGTTGATGCTCTCAAGCGCCGATACGAAGGAGGTGAGGCCTGATGGTAGAGTTGGTGCCTTCCCTTTTGCGACAAGAACTCAATCGTCTTGCAGCAGATGGCCAGCGNATTGACGGACGTGGACAATTCGATGGACGTCAAGTCCATCTTGAAGTCGATTGCCTGTACAACGCTGAAGGATCTGCCAAGGTTGTTTGGGGCGACACCATCATCTATGCTGGTGTCAAGTTCGAAATTCGAACCCCATGGCCTGACCGACCAACACAAGGTTCGCTCATGTGTGGTGCTGAACTCCGACCAGTTGCTCACCGCAAGTACGAACCAGGTCCACCATCTCCTGAATCCATTGAACTTGGACGTGTCGTCGATCGTGGAATCCGTGAATCCGGATGCATCGATATGGAAGAACTCTGTATTGTTCCTGGCGAGAAAGTATGGGGTGTCATGATCGATATTCACGTTCTTTCTGACGGAGGCAACATCTTCGACGCAGCAGGATTNGCAGCTATTGCAGCATTGCGAACAGCAGTCGTTCCAGCAGAACGTTTTGATGTTGGNGAAGACCACACTCTCAAGGTCAANGGAACACCCATCATGGCTTCATTCAAACGTGCAGGTGGACGCTTTGTTTACGATCCATCCGAAGAAGAAGAACTNGGTGGTGATGAGCGCATTCACATTACTCTTGGAGACGAAGGACACCTCCACTCCCTACAGAAGGGGCTAAAAGGGGTGTTCACTCCGAGCGAATTTGCAGAGATTCTAGCGGTCGCCGAACAAAAGTGCAGTGAACTGAGAGAAATGGTAGCAGACAAGGAGGGGAACTGATTGGCAAAGCGTACCCAAAAAGCAAAGGCAACAGCACGATTTGGTGCACGATATGGTGTTAGTGTTCGACGAAATGCAGGAAGCGCTCTTGCAAAGAAGAATGCAAAATACACCTGTCCTGTTTGCCACTACCGAAAGGTTGCACGCAAGTCCGTGGGAATTTGGTCCTGTGGAAAGTGTGGTCACACCTTTGCTGGTGGCGCATGGGAACCGTTTACTCGTGCAAGCGATGCAAACTCACGTATCCTTCGACGGTCCGTTGAAGGAGCAACAACTGCTGACATGGCATTCATTGCTCAGCAAGCTGCTCTTGACTTTGAGCGCAANGCTGCTGAAGAACCATCTGAAGAGGAGTGATTCAAATGGCGGCAACGCCGTTTTCTCTCGTCTGCACAATCAGCAGAGAACACGCCGAAGATATTCGAGCAATGCAAGACTCACTGATTTCCGAGACAGAGAGTCAATCAACAGATGATTTTACCTTTTCATTCCAATTGGATGAAGCAAATGCGAAGGATCTTCGTGCAATGTGGAATACACGCATTCGAGGATTGATAGCAGCCGATGAAATTCTACAGGCGATTGAAACCGCAGGTTCATCAACCAAAGACGATTCGAAGGAAGCATGAGCACCGTTGAACAACTCCAGGTCGTTGTCACCGAAGTCCAGAACGCACGCCATCAAGTTGCAACTGTCCGAGCACAATTGCAAGAATTGGAAACAACAATAACTGCGGTGGAAAAACATCCTGAAGGATTGGCCCTTCATCGACAACTTGGAGGAGTCTTGGTCGAAGTTGACAACAAAGAAGAGTTGATTGAAGAACTCAAAATGACCCATTCAACCCTATCAGAACACGCTGAAAGGTTGTCCGAGCATGAAGCAAAGCTCGTAGTTGCCTACGAAGAACTCAAGAAATCACTTGAGGGAGAAGCTTGAACGATCATCAAGATGACATTGCGGCAATGAAACAATGGCTGGACTCCGCCATTGAACGTGGTGCAGTACCCGTTATTACCGGTCAGAACGGAGATATGGATACAATAGGTTCCGCAATTGCCCTCTCCTCCATACACCCTTCACTCCTTGCTTGTGGACTTCATTTAGGCCGAGTTGCCAAGCGGATGGTTGAAAATCTCCAAGCTCCGTTCCGTAAGATTACATCAAAGGGAACTGGATTTCCAAATCCACTCGGAGGAATCATCATCGTGGATGCAGCAGCACCAGACCAAGTTGGTATTCACTTACCTGACGTTCCAAAACTGATTATTGACCATCACGCCACCAATGGTTGGGAACTTCAAGAAGGGGACCAAATGATGCAATGGAATGTACGGGCTACCACAGAAATGGTCGCCATCTTCATGTTCGAGCATGCTCCAGAATCTCTTACTGTACCCGTACGTAAAATGCTCCTTGCTGGTATGATCACTGATACTGGTCGGTTCCGACATGCAAACGCAAGCTCGTTTAAGATTGCTACAAAACTTCTCGATGATTCAGAAATCGATTATGCTGCCTTCTGTGAACAAATCGAGAGGGAAGAAACGTCACCATCCGAACGTGGTAGTTTACTACGTGGTCTTGGTCGTTCCAAACATCATGATGCCGGAGATTGGAGTCTTGTCACAACCTACGCAGGCACACTGGAAGGACGACTTGCATCGATGCTTCTTGGAACTGGCTGTGATGTATCCCTTGTTTCTCGTCATCGCGATGGTGAAACACGATTGACTGCCCGTGCTACTCGAAAAGCAACGTTACGAGGCGTGCATCTTGGAACTATTATGCAAGCAATCGCTGAACATCACGGTGGCGATGGTGGTGGACACGATGGTGCAGCAGGTTGGACTGGAAACGTGGACCGAATTCGTGCGGAGTCTGCGTTTATTGCTCAATTAACATTGCAAGAAGAGGTGAAACCATGAGACCAAAGGCACCGGGATTGTACATTTCGAAGTGGAGAGAAGAAGGACCTGTGGCCCTCGAACAAGCTGAGCAATGGCGAACTGAATTTGGATGGAATGATTGGATGGCCATTATTGAGGCAGCATTGTATCTTGATGCAGCTGAACTCGTGGAGTTAATCCTCCCTGAACTGAGCCCTGCCCAACGAGCAACTTTTGACTTGGTTCGACGACGAATGCTCGGAGATAATCGTCTTGAGGAAGCAATTGATAGTGCACTTGAGATCTGTCGAAGCCCAGAAACTCGCGATTTGGCACTCGAAGGGAGGCTTCGAATGGAGCGAGGTCTGCTACGATTTGAGAAAGGTGATGGGCCCGGAGCGGAAGAAGATCTTACCTGGGCAGAAACACGATTGAAATCTGTAGCAAAAGCGAGCCGAGACCATGACCTCTCTCTTCTCAACAAGGCAGCTTATCACATGGCTGCTGGAGAGGATTTGATGGCATTACAAGTCTACGGTGACATCTCTCGCTTTGAAAATCATGCTCATGAAACGATTGCTATTTCACGAATCGGAGCATCTCGAATTCATGCCCGATACGGTCGGATGTTTGATGCTGCCCGGAACGCATGGAACGGTCACGCACATGCGATTCTTGCAAATCAGGTGACGATGGCTATTGAAGCAGGGAGTCTGTTTCTCGACCTTTCAATAGGCGAACAAGATGAAGAAGCAGTACGATTCCAAAATCAGGTCGATGAATCCAAACCTCGAGATGTTGGAGAAAATGCTCCTGAGTTGAATGTTCACCCTTTGGACGTACAGGGAGTTTTCCAATGGTGCATGGAACACCTCAATAAGGAACCTTCAGGTCATGATAGACCCGACCTACGCGCTATGATCATGATGGCTCATCGGCTGGACCGACTCGATGAATTCGATTGGTTGATTGCTAATCCTGAGAAGGTCGATGATTCAATGCTAGTGGCTGTAATCTTGGGTTGCTCCATCAACGAAGAGCAGAACTTGGCATGGACAGAACGTATGCAGTCATTGATGCCTTAAATCTATAGAATCAATCCATGCACTTAAGTCAATTACTTCTTGGACATCCCAGTAGGTAAAATCAGGAAGGGCGTCAAACCATTGAACTGTTGAGACATGTTGGTCTTCAACCTGCCATTGCATCGAAGAGAACGGTTCAGAAGAATCATCGACAACAATACAACCAACCCAGCCATTAGGATAATACGATTTATTCCAGGCGACTAATGTTCCAATTCCTCCAACTTCTTCCATCATTTCTCGTTCAAGAGCATCTTCTGCAGTCTCCCCATCTTCGACATGCCCTCCAGGAAATTCCCAACCCCGTTCTGGATGTTGAACCATCAAAATTGATCCTGAATTCATGACCGAATGTGGATTGCTTGCACGAACAACATAGGCAAGAACAAACTTGGGATCCATACAACCACCTACATCAATGAACGACATTGTTCAAGATATTCTTCAGCCCATTCTTCTCCTGAAGCTACTAGTCGACGTGCTAAGAAAAAGGCCTCCGAAATGTTTTCAGATTCAATGAGAGAGTTGAGCCTCGTTTTGTCCGGATATTCCTCTTCGATGACTACCTCAGTATCTGTCGAGGTTTCTGGTTCGGTTGTATTTTGACGAACCCGTTCATTCAACTGCTCCATCTGTTGAAGGAACGCAGTTCTGTGTTCCAATTTCGGACCACTCCAAGGTGTCTTTTCACTTCCATCCATACGTTCTGTTAAGCGATTCAAAAATTCATCTCGAACCAGTAAATGTGGCATCATAGTTTGGACGTGATCGTAGCATGACCAAGCTGAATCAACCTCTTCGCGACGTTCGTGCAATCGTCCCAATTGCATCCACAATTCATGATTGACTGGCCTGTGAGCAAGCAGATGCCGACTCAATTCAATGAAAAGGTCTTCAAATCCTTGTAACCGAAGATGCTCAATACGGCGACCATATACGATGTTTGCTCGTTGGTCTCGGAAATCTAAATCTCGGCAACGGTCAGCGAATTCAGCAATTTCCAATAGAACTGCATCGCTTTGTTCGTTACCTCCGCCTCGTAAAACCAATGCTTCCCACCATGCTTCAGGAGTGAGCGGGTCTCGAGCAAATGCTGCTTCAAGAAGTTCCAATCCGAATTGAAGATAATCCAAATTCTTCAATTTTTCAAATTGCTCTGTGTCTCGTCCAAGAACGATAAACACATCCTCGAGGACGATTCCAAGCCCGGCATTGTCTTTCAAGCTGACTTTGATATCCGCAAGACAACGCCAATTGCGTTCATCGGTAAAATCGTGCAACAAGGCTTGTCGAGCGTTTTGCTCAGCCCATTGCATGTTGGAATCTTTTCGTTCCGGGTCGGCTTTTGCAAGGCGAACAAATTTCTGAGCTTGTGTGCGATATCGATTGCCGAGATTGCGACGTGGATGTTGCAAATCATTGTGAGTTGATTGACGCATGACCATCCCTACTGGACGCTCATGTACCCTTCTGGGTTATCTGAATGATGGATGGTTGCATCGAAACCAACCTTTGATGTCAATCCATCTTCATATCGGGAGGGATCAAGGCTAGATCCTTTCTGATTCGGGAAAATGTGTGTGTCTCGATCGGGTTGCCAACGAGTCACCATTGCCCATTCAACCCGAACTGGATTGGTGATTTCAATATCTTCGTCGACAACGGTGACCATTTTCATTGAACGATGTCCAGCAAGTGCTGCTTCGATTGCTTTTCGACCATCATCTTCGGACGTTTTTCGAATTTTAACAACAGCTGCTAGCCAACCACAGCCCCCTTCAGTCATATGAACATCAATGCAATCAACCACATTTGCCACTGCTTCTTTGATGGTAGGAGAGCGAGGTAGACCCATCAGCGTCTTGTGTTCAGCCTCTCCAGGAATCAATGCATGGAAGATGGGGTCGTTTCGATGAAGCACTCCATCAACCTCAATGACAGGCTCTTGTCGAACATCATCAACAGTCCCAGTGATGTCGACATAAGGACCTTCATCGTCTTCTTCAACAGTAATACGACCCCACATTGCATACTCGGCGTCTGCAGGAACTTGTATTCCGTTTGGTAACTCAACCAATTGAAGGGGTGAATTGTAAAGTTTTTCGTGAAGAGCAGCAGCAATTGTCAACTCATCGATTGGTTCGTCGAAGGACATTGCACCTGCCAAGAGTACAACGGGATCGGGGGCGTTCACAATTGCAATGTTGACTTCATGACCTTGTGCACGTGCTTGGTTGACCATAGTACGAAGATGTCGAGGAACAAGTCGTACAACGAGGTGGTTCTTGTCTCGGAGGAATTGTCGATGGAAACTCATGTTTCGTTGCCCATCCACCTCTGCAATAATGACGCTAGCAGACATGTATCTTCCTCGGTCCTGTGGCCAATGGTGTGGGATTGCGATGGAATGAAGATTAACCTCATCCTGCATGTTATCGAAGACGGGGGCTTCTGCGGGAGAAACAATATCAGGTGTTGAGGGATTCTTCATAGCCCAAGCAAGTGTATCGATGTAGACCTCTGGCTCAATACCAATTGCCTCACACAAACGATCCCGAGTTAACATATTCACAGAGATACGTTGCCCTTTCGCTTCCTTAATGTTCTCAAACAAGAGATTCGGATGAGAAACTGCTCTGCTCGCTTCCCAAATACCGTGAATGAGACTAACCTCTTGCTCGACACGGGTTGCATGGGAGAGATGATCACGGAACGCCAAACAATCACGCCCTCAGAATTTAGTCTGACTATCCTCTTGGTATCGTGACTGAACTTCCTTTGTTTCAGAATCACCGGCCGGCGACATCAGGCCCATTCCTGAAAACAAACCAATCAATCCTACGGCGTGAGAGGTGAGTACGTCAACGTCAGATTCAATGAAAGAAACCCAGTGATTAATGATGACGAGAAGACCGAGTGCCATGGTTAACAGAGCCACGATTGGACGCATTCCTTGTGGAATCATGATACAACTAACAACATCTTGTTTATGATGTTATTCTTTGCTACGGAAGGTAGAATCGTCACCTCGATGAAACGGCGACTTGATATATGAAAGCAAAGTCGCAAAAACGCTCGAATGAGGATTTATCATGGGTAGAGGACTCTTTGCAGGTGCGAAAATGGCCAAGGACCGTCAAAAGTTTCGTTGGTCTGACCGACGGTACAAGAAGCGCATGCTCAAGTCTCGAGCCAAGCACGACCCGCTTGCGGGGTCCACTCAAGCCAAGGGCATCGTTATCGAAAAAGTCGGTATCGAAGCCAAGCAACCAAACTCTGGTATTCGTAAGGCTGTCAAAATTTCACTCATTAAGAACGGCAACAAACTCACAGCTTTCGCTCCCGGCGACGGTGCAATCAACTTCATCGACGAACACGACGAAGTAATGGTCGAAGGTATTGGTGGACGCATGGGTCGTTCTTACGGAGATATTCCTGGGGTTCGTTACAAGGTCATTCAAGTCAATGGCGTATCCCTCGATGAAATGGTTCGAGGACGCAAGGAGAAGCCAGTTCGGTGAGGTGTTCATGATGACAGAAGAAGTAGAAATCGACGAACGCCCAATCGCTGGAATTGGTACACTCGTATTCGGAAAGTGGGATGCAACTGAAGTCGTATGCAACGATCCAGGTCTCGCACCGTATGTCAACCTCTCAACCGTTGGTGTCCCTCATACTGGTGGCCGACACGCAAACATGTGGTTTGGAAAATCGAAACTCAGTGTTGTTGAGCGTTACATCAACAAACTCATGAGAACTGGGTCCTACACTGGAAAGAAGCAATCCGCAATGAAGGCTTTTGAAAACGCTCTTGACGTTCTAGCAGAACGCCGGAAGATGAACCCTCTCCAGATTTTCGTTGACGCTATCTGTAACGCAGCACCTATGGAAGAAATCACTCGAATCAAATTCGGTGCAGTTTCACAACCAAAGGCCGTTGATTCTTCTCCCTCACGTCGACTCGATGTTGCATTGAAGAACCTTGCAAAAGGGGCCCAACAAGGCACACACAAATCCAAGCGTACACTTCAACAATGTATCATCAACGAACTCAACAAAGCATCTGAAGGAGATGCTACTTCCTTTGCAGTTGCAAAGAGAGAAGAAGTTGAAAGAATCGCAGCATCCGCTCGATGAAACCGCATACGGCGAAGAATTTCGTCGAACTTTTGCGACTCACTTAAGAACCCCATTCAAGTGGGCGAAATGAACCAGACAGGTGGACACCATGGGACGAAAAGAAGACAACATCAAAA
>PBMQ01000005.1 GCA_002722615.1 Methanobacteriota archaeon
TTTTTGATCATGTCAGCGAGCGTCATGGCATCTTGACGTTTCGACTCGACTGGAGCGAACGCTTCCTCCGGTTCGTCAGCGACGAGAACAGCCTCAAGAACGGTATCTTCCTCGTCCGGAGCCTCTTTTTCTGAAACAGATTCATCGTCTTCGATGGAGATGGTGGTCTCATCTTCAAGCGAAAAGACAACCTCTTCCTCAACCGATTCGGCCTCAGGCTCGGACAAACCGACCTCGCTGCGGGATAGACCAGCGTCGAGGAGACGGTCGACCAACTCGGCCTTTTTACCCGAAGTTGGAAGGTCATTGATGACACATAGGGCCTTGAGTTTGGCCACGGTCAGCGATGAAGTTTCATCTGCCATTCATTCACCTCGATTGATTCGATGGCTCATCCCCTATCAAGGATGGTGGTCAATGCGTCAACATGGAGTGCTATTTGCCCGTTTATCCTTCATACGGAACGTAGGAACCGTCCTCGGCTTGAACATACACGGTTTGATCGTAACTACCATCCGGCATCTTACGGAAGAAATAGCCATTCTCAGCGGCCTCAAAGACCGGCTCTGTTGGGGTTGCTTCCGGTTCGTCGGCCGCTTCCTCTACGGTTGGAGGGCCACTCGGCCCAGGAGACGACGGTGGCGGTCCTGAGGGACCAGCGGCTGAGGGCGGAGGCCCTGTCGGACCAGCGGTTGCTAGAACTTCTTCCTCGGTTGTCTTCTTGCTCGGTTCAGTCAAAGCCTTGACACCTTCACCATGGCGTTGTGCACCAAGGAATGCAAATCCAGAAAGACCGAGGAACAACACCGCCAAGATTCCTGCCCAGATTTGGTTCGGCCACATGCTTCCATCGATTTCCATTGTTCCTGAGAGCGTGTTGCCTGTGTTGTCCTTGTCCACGTATTCAGCAAACAAGCATTGGCCACCTCCATCAACGTCGAATTCAAACACGAACACTTCGTCAACAATGGGTGCCTTATCGCTGATCTGGTATTGATAATCGTGGGTAGGATTGGCTCGCGAATCTCGCTTAATGTCGAGGATTTCGCTGGATGCACAATCGTCAGAATTCAGCAGATAGACAGCGATTCGCGCATTTGAATTCGTGGGTGGAGCGGTCGCAGTAATCTCAATTTCAATCGGCACATCGGTGAAATCTTCTCCATCCAATGGAGGCCCCCAGACAAATCCGAGGTCTTGCTCGTATGTATCGCCGACTGCCGTTGCTGTGAATGGAAACGGAAACAATGCAAAGCCGAACATTAAGGCGGCTAAACCAAGGTAGAGGAAGACATTCCAACGTGAACGCTTGAGTGCTTCTTGGCGCTCTTCAAGCGTCATCTCCTTCATCGCTTCTTCGTGATGATCCTCAAGCGGCGGTACAGATTCCGTCGTTTCTGGCTCCGGCTCGGCTTGTTGCTCCTCATCGGACATGTAGAAGGCCCAAAACGGCCGAGCATTTGAAATCCTCTCTGTTTTTCTTCTGTTCATGACCGAGTTCCGAGATGAAGCTGGGTTGCGCTTAGCAATCCTTTCTCGCGGTGCGCGCCTGTACTCGACTCGTCGGTTGGTCGAAGAGGCACGAAAACGTGGCCTCGATGTCAATGTTCTCGACCCGATGAGTTTCTCGCTTTTTGTCGATGATGATGGAATTGATGTCATGCATGAAGGGCGTCCTGCGGCCTTTGATGCCGTCATTCCACGTATCGGCCATTCGATCACACGCCATGGTGTTGCAGTGCTTCGTCATCTTGAACAAATGGGTATCTGGACCGCAAACACTGGACAAGGCATTCTGCAAAGCCGAGACAAACTCCACGCTTCACAACTGCTCGCTCGAAACAAAATCCCTGTTCCTCGGACCGTTTATGTTCGAGACACAGCTGACATTGAGCATGCAATTGAGGCCGTTGGCGGCCTCCCTGTGGTTGTCAAAGTGACCGAAGGTACGCAAGGACAAGGTGTGTTCCTCCGCCACACCTATCACGAAACCCGCAACCTCGTCCAAGGTCTACTGCACACCAAGAAGGCCATTCTCATTCAGGAGTACATTGCCGAATCGCATGGAACGGACATTCGCGCCCTCGTCGTTGGTGATCGTGTCGTTGCTTGCATGCGACGACGAGCCCGTGGCCGTGAATTCCGCAGCAACTTCCACCTCAACGGAACCGTTGAACCGGTTGAACTCGACCCTGCACTCGAAGAGGTCGCATGCCGAGCAGCACGCGTTCTTGGTCTTCGCGTCGCTGGAGTCGATCTACTCGAATCCGTCCATGGCCCATTGGTTCTCGAGGTGAATTCCAGCCCAGGGTTGGAAGGGATTGAGAAGGCCAGTGGCGTCAACGTTGCCGGAGAAATCGTCGATTTTGTCATCAATGATGCCGTCTTTACGGAAGTTGAACTGGACAAATTGCTGCGAACCGTACCCGGGGAAGGCGTGTTGTCGATTCAATTGCTTCACCATCCAAACCTGATCGGCCACTCCATTGACGAAATCTTCGCCAACAGTGAGCAACCGCCTGTCTATGCGCTCAGTCGTGGTGACAAAATGATGTGGAATCCTGAACCAAGTGTCCAACTTCGGTACGATGATGTCTTGATTTGCTATGGTGAACTTGAATCACTTCGAGCAACGCTTCGTAAAGCGGTCTTGATGTCCCCGCCGATCACCGATGCTTCGCCATCAAGCGAAGAGACCAATGCTTGAGGCAAGAACATGAAAACAAAAGCCAGCATCCTTGTGATATTGCTCATCTTAACAACCACACTTCCAGTGCTTTTGCCATCAGTGTTCGCAGATGATGACAGCAATACGGCGACAATACTAATCGATTCTTCAACGGGTTACATCTGTTCACCCGATTGTGGGCCGGAAGGCATTGATGAATTCGATTGGTATCGAGTTGCTGTACAGCCTTACACAATCTCACAGGTCTTTGTTGAAAATCTTGATGATATCGCTTCTGTCACCATGCGTGTTTCCGTCTACACAAACGATATGCAAAATCCCGAACACCAGTTTGAGATCGATGCCGACGATAACGAAAGCGTCCTTCTGAACAATTCGATGAACGCTCCAATGGATTTCTTTGTCGAGATTACAACCATCGACGGATGGGGCGATGATGGCTCGAATTATGTCATCAGTCGAACGGACGAGAGCGACAATTTCTGGCAAGTTGCTACTCCGATTCAACCAGGATCATTCCTCCCAGAAGGTTTTGTGTGTATCTCCGATTGTCAAGACGGTGTCATCGACGGCGAGGATTGGTACGAAGTTGTCATCGATGCGGACCAACAAATCGCTGTAGTGGCTGAAGAATTGTCATGGTGGACGCTGCTGGATTTCGAGATATTCAAACTCGTTGACGGGAACATCCAATCCTTTGCTTACGAATATCATGGTGGGAGCGCAGGTGGTTTACAGGATTACAGTGTTCGTGCGTGGTTCAACACTACCGAGGCGTCAACGTATCTCATTCGAGTACACACCTCAGAGTCCGACAATGTACGATTCAACCTTTCCGTTTCTATCGGCACATGGGTGGACGTCGTAGAGGATGATTTCCACTGGGTAAGTTTTCCGAACGTGAAATTCGGCGATGAAATTCGAGTACAAGCTGTCCGGACCGATACACCAAACGATCTCGATGTTCTAATGTTCAATGCGGATGCGTTCGAAGAATACCGCTTGGGAGTCGCTGATGGATCTGGAAGTTCACCTAATGAGCTCCTCGCAGAGGAAGATTGCCTTGTTTGTTCAATTCAATTTACTGTGACACCAGAAGATTCCGGCTTGTTGCATGTGAAACCAACAACAACACACGATGCTCAACAAGAGATTTCATGGTCTCCAACGTTGTTCCTTGTGGCTGATTACACAGATTATCGTAGCAATCCTCCTGCCAATGATCAGGTCGATACTGCGAGCATTTTCCTTTCCATTAGTGTCCTTGAATCGCAGTCCATATCTGAAAATTATCAGGTGTTCCAAGAAGAAGTCAACGGCGAGTGGACGCTTGTTCACTCGGGAACAACGTCCATAGGTACACTCCAGCCACCGACGGGAGGTTGGGTGAGCGATGTAACAGAAATCGATGATGGGTTCACAAAAACGGTGTATAAGGTCGAGGTTCGAGATGATTTGAGCAATCAACTTCTCACCGTTTCAACCTTTGAAGTCACAAATCTCGTTCCTGTGGCAAAAATGCAATTGAGCGGTGATGTAGGAGGATCGTTCAGACAAGGGTTACCTGTCGTTTTTGATGGAACAACCTCGTGGGACGGGGACAACGACGTGCTCAGTTATTCATGGATGCTTGATGGTGTTGAGTTGTCAACCGAGCCATTGTTTGAAGCAGAATTTGTAGAAGGTGATTATCTCCTTGAATTTGAAGTTGAAGATGAATTTGGAGCTCAATCGCGCTTGACTCAGGCATTCTCGGTCGATTCAATCTCGCTTGATGGATTCAATCAAAACGTCAACATCACTGTGCCTGATGAAACCGTCGCAACCATCACAACTGTGAATGTGAACATGCAAGAAACATCAATTGCGCCATCGTGGACCGATTTTGAATTCATATCAACTGGAATCGGAATCGGAATCAATGTTGAATCAAGAATTACACAGACAACGCAGTACGATCTCGTATTGACGTACATCGATAACCAAACCTCCTTTTCGAAAGTCAATCTGACCGTCACAACGGAAACAGCACTGAAAATGAATCTCGCTGTCTTCATTCGTGATTTGGATACAAACAATGTCACAATCTACGACATGCCCATGCCATCAGAAGGACAAATCTACGAAGGTCAACCTTGGTTCCCCGTCGGATTGTTCGATCGTGTATACTATTGGGGTGACCTTGCTGTTATTGATACTACAACAAGCACGAACAGTACAAACACCGTGAGTGTTGATGTTGAAATTCCTGCACTTGACCTCATGGATTACATAACAAACATCGCAAGCAACATTCCTGGCTCACAGGTCCCACTCCTCGTTCTTGGGATTGCAGTTGACTACAATTTGTACATCGATATTGACTTACAAGTCGATGTCCACAACGACGGAGACACCATTGAAATGGTTGTCCAAACTAATGCTTCAACACCTGAACTCTTGCCGGACACCCCGGTTGATTTGCAGCCTGATGGGTCCATTCAATACTTCTCTTACTCAGACACGGAATCATCCATCGAAATCTTTGGCTCAATTGGACTACGACTCAGAATTGCTCAACCTGCATGGTTGACGACAGGGCTAGGATTCATTGTCGAAGACCCGATGTTCCTAGAGGGAGAATGGGAGGCGAAATTGGTGAATTCGAGTGGCCCAATAGGAATCAGTTCGTCCATGGCATACTCGCTCTCAGATCAACTTCTCACAATTGCTGTAAATCAAACTGTTGAGGAACCAATTGAAGAAAATGAGACTGAAAACAACGCCGAGGATACCAATTCTACCGAGACCAATGGAACCACGGATGAGAATTCGCTAAACAACACCACAGAGAATCAAGGCAATGCGACCCAAGATACGCAAGGCGATACAGGAACGTCAAGTGAACAACCCATGGATACCAATACGTCTTCCGAGGCGTTTAATCCGCTCGATTACGCGCTTTATGGAGGCATTGTTGCCGTCGTCTTTTTGCTATTGTTAGCCTTTGGCCTGCTTCGAAGGAAAAAGCCACCAAAGAGCCCACAGCAACCAAATCAACCCTCATGGGAATTCAACCAAGGCAATTCTTGGTAACCATCTTGTCCGCGTTTTCGAAGGAAAGCAACGCTTGANTCGCGANTCGGGATTTCATTCAACAGATTCATATGGAGGAGTGCTNACTGCACNNTGTCCGCAAGGACACGGGATGCACTTCCGCCTCGGCGGANTCAACGGCGATGATGCCATATGGAGAGAAAATACACACAGCCGAAGGCTCAACGACCGAGCCAGCTTCGTCTNANCTGACGAAGAGATTCAGCTTCCTCCACGTCTCGTCCATATTCAGAACCTCCCCTGGCTGGATTGCTACGATCAGCAACTCCGTACCGAAAACAAATCGGAAAACACTCGCAAAACCTACCTCAATGGCTTACGCGCTTTGGTCGAAACACCATTGCCGGGTGAAGATATACTCAGTGAATCGGGTCTTGAAACCATGAATGTTGCAACACTTGCACAACGCCTTGAACCGCTCAATGGCCGTATTGACCGATGGACACATTCCATGAGCGAATTGAGTCCATCGACCTTCAATGCACGACTTGCTGCTGCTCGTCACATCATCAAGTGGCTCGGACATCGATGGCCAGACCATCTGGTTCGTGCACGCACTGGGCGGAAACTGCCACGTACCTTGACACGACGCGAACTCACTTCGGTGATTGAAGCTGCCAACACATCGGAGAATGCAATCGCTTCTGTCGTCGTTACCGTTCTTTTGGACACAGGTATGCGCGTTTCGGAATTGTGCAATCTCGATCTTTCCGATATGGAGCTCGAAGGATTGCATGCGAAGGTCATCGGTGGAAAGGGTGACAAGGACCGTATCGTCTTGTTTACGAAACGAACCCAAACTTGCATCGATGCTTATCTTCCAATTCGTAATTCGCGCATTCGTGATGATGAATTGCCTTTCTTACTCAATCAAGCAGGTCGACGTTTGCAACCTCGCGGCGTTCAGCGACTGATGGATCAACTCGCCATCGAAGCAGGGCTTCCGAAAGGGAAGTTGACGCCCCACGTTCTTCGTCACAACTTTGCAACTGGACTACTTGAACGCGGCGCTGATCTTGTCACCATTCAGCGATTGCTCGGTCACACCAGTATTGCAACAACCCGCGTCTATCTCGACATCTCCGACCAAACCTTGCGTGAAGTCTACCATCGTGCCCAATCGATGCGTCAAACGATGGATGAAGAGCAAGCACTTCGTGATGAGAAACTCATCGAACAAGAAGGCGGAACCGAAACCTTCGGCATTGACATCTCACGAACGTGATCGCTTTCGCTTTTCGATGGATTCAGGACCTGTCCATTCACGATTTGGCGTCACGTCTTGACCAGAATGCCCTGGAATTGGACAATGTTTGCCTGAACGACATCGTGAACAATTTTCCTTTGGAGGTAATTCAACGGTCTTACGTAGACGACCGTACTTCCTCCTTGGCATAGTGAACCATCAATCGAGACGGTTTTACAATATAGCGATAAAGTTGGTCACTTCTTGTTGAACCAAGGCATATCGGTAACCTTTCGTGGGACCTTCAGGGTCTTGCCCTTGCGGCCATCATCGGATTTGACCGACTTGACCTTCCGATCACCCTTGGCTTTCTCGACGGTCTTTTCTGCGACCTTCTTGCCAGCAGCGGTTGCTTTGGAAGCAGCCTTCTTGGTTGATGAAGCGGCTTTCTTGGCCGTCTCCTTTGCCTTTGATGTTGCTTTCTTGGCCGTTGATTTTGCTTTTGCGACCGTCTTCTTTGCGGTCTTTTTTGCTGTTGTCTTGGCTAGTGCGGCTGCAAGTTTTGCAGCACTTGATTTGTTCATACCGGCCTTCTCAAGTCCTGACTTACCTGCCTTTGCAATCTTTGCAGCCGTATTCAAGCCAGCAGCTTGGAGTTTTTTGGCTGTTGCAGCACCCACGCCAGGTAGTTCAGTCAAATCTTCGCCTTTGGAGGTCGCCTTCTTTGCCATGGTCTCACTTGTTGGACCATAGCATCGGTCACTCTTGAACTATTCCACATTCAATTTGTTGGATGCTAGTCGATGCTGAAGCCCATTGATTGGCAATCAGCACACTTCTCAACGTTCGAGGGACCAACATCAACTGTTCGCCCACAGCGATGGCAGTATCCAACGATTTTCGACTTGATTTTGTCTCGACTTGCTTGCACAGTGGACGACCACCACAGGTGTATTATGAAGGCTTGTTCAATTCTACGGAGACATTGATGTGGTTGTATGGTATCGTAGCGGCATGGAGGTCAGTTTAAATCCCGAACGCTCCGTCCTTCACGCTCAGGTTCGTCGAGCAAAAGCAAGCCATTGCGTAGATGAATCAGGGAACTACTTGCGTCCCTCAACGTTCAAGGGCCCTTCATCAAAAGTCTATCTGGGCGATGTGACAGAAACACTGATCCGATGTTCTAGTGGAGCGGAGACGCCTGTTTTCATCCAACTCCCTGGCTTTGACGAACAGCGATGGAGTTTGCAATACACAGCAGGTTCGCTCAACGTATTGATTCGCTCAGCACCCTATTGGGGATTTGGTTTACTCACTTCTGGTTATCGCAACGAAGTTGTAATTCAAGGACCAGTTGAAGAACGAGCTCGTTTGGTCCACGACTGGGTTGCAGCATTGCAACACAACCCTTGGGAGTTCGCTCATCGGCGTTCTGCTGAGAAGGCACTCCAAGTCGTACAAGCCTCACTTAAGGCAAATGAAGGCAATTGGCGAGCACATCAAACACGAGCACGGAGCATCCTCAACGAGTCCATTGCATCATTGAACCACCACATCGACCGTATCGAAAAGAAAGGCGATGTCGATGCCAACATGATTGAATTGGCTCGTCTTGAAATCGATCTTGCTCAACAAGCTCTCGCTGAGGACAACACGCCCGCAGTCGAGCGTGCATTGTCTCGAGGAGAGGCTGCTTTGTTGATTCCAATCGAAGAAGATGATGTGGATGCTGACGGTTCAATCCTCGTCATTGAGGAAGAACTCCCACTCATCGATTTGACCGATGATGCCTCCGAGTGACCGCGCGTCGCGTTGATAAAGGGAAGGNNACTCGGAGGGATTGGTCCACATGGCAAAGAAGTCGGAAGGAAGCGGAATCCAGCAAGCAGCAGGANTGATTCGATANTTCGATGAAGAGTCGGAAGAATCNATGAANATTTCACCGTTCCAAGTCTACTTNGCTTGTTTNNTCATTGGTGGCTTCTTCTACCTCGTCAANGAGGGTGTNGTCCAAGCCATCATGGANNTGTTCTGAGTCCTTTACATCGGACGNATNAGAACGATTTTTTGTTCCTGTTCAGCCATGCANTTTGCAACNTGCATNGCNGANGCGAGNTTNANNGTNGCACCAATGGTNCNNGTNCCTTNNTCCTCNTGAAGNACCAANCGATGNGTNAGTTGGTGNANNACNTNNTNATCNATNCGCTCNAAGACCCANTTCTCATCNTCAATNCGGACNAGNGCAGGGACATCAACNAGNGGNCCCATGGNTTGNTCAANNGTCTTGNTNCGGGCTTCTAAGCCTGCAAGNTCNCGNAGTGGTTGCCANCGACGTTGTCGNNTTGGTGCTTTGATTCTACGATTTTTTTCAACGCCTGCGCGAAACGCTCTGCTCATTCCCATCCCATCCAGAAATCCGAAGATTTCTAGTTGTTGCATCGCCATCTGCCATATAACAACCGCGACTTAAATGTCCCGGAAACGGTCAATTTCAGTCAGTTATTGTATCAATCCACACGGAACAAGCATTCTGATGGTCTTTTGAAGAACTTGTGACGGTATTTTGCAATCAATCTGTAACCAATGTTTCGCAGTGGAAGGGGAATCAACCACAACACGGGGAACCACATCTTGTAGTACCAACGCATGTAAAGAACGCAACGAATTCCTGCAGCAGAACGAATGTAGGGTTTTCCGTTTCGAATTAGATATACCGAGTCCGCATCACGCAGTTTAGCGGGTAGAGTTTGGATAACACGTTGCGCATCTTCGTCAAGAATCGGGCGATATCCGAGGTTTTTTCCTTTCCCTAACCGTTTATCGATGAACGTTGCAAGTCGGTGACACAGTCCACAATCACCATCCAAAAACAAGAAATCTCGTCGGTCGTCAACATGTATTTTTTCTGCGACTTCAATCGGCCACGTCTTGACAAGAAGACCCTGTGAATAATGGATTAAATCTGGAGAAAGGGCATCCAAGCCCATGTTGTAGGATTCGAGCAACGAGTTTGATTCAAGATTGACCTCAGCTTCAGTAAACGACCACGGTTGATGATACACATAGGCCCGGCGAATGCATCCATGGTGTTCCGTATACAAGCAATAACGTTCGAAGAAGTAGTGTTCCAACGTGTTGCTATCGCTGGATTGCAGTGGACCCTTGTTCGATGTGGAGCCGATCAATTCAGCACCATCGCTTGAACGTCGTGAACGCCATTGCAAGGATTCACCCTCGTACTTGACCTTGGCTTTTGCGTATCGATATGGCAAGCCGTACGCTCGAGGGGCGTAGGAGCACGTGACCAAACTCTTTGCATCCAATGTGAGGAAAAAGACGCCCGCTTGACCGTCCTTGATGACGTAGGTTCGAACGTTGAATTCAGCAAATGTCGAGATTCCAGGTACGGAGGGAAGTCCTCTGGGTCGCACGTTCTTCATCACAAACGGAATGACGCCAACGTATGCTTCACCGTTGAACAAATCGATCTCAAGGCCATCCGGTAGGTGCGGTTTGAGCCGTTCAGGGTCAACCTTCCAATGCATGAAGGTCAATTCGCGCCATTCTTGAGAAATTGCAAACGGTCGATTGGGCATCGGAAACGGAAGATGTCCGTCTTGTCGCACTGCGCCCATGGCAAACCCACGCGATGCTCCTGTTTGAATATCATTGACGAGAAAGAGTTGCATGGCGCACATCGAGCATGGATGATACAACGCACAACAATGCACCCAAAGGCAAGGCATACCGCAATCCTTCACCACTCACAACGACCANAGCAAGAACAGCAATTCCAAGAACTGCAAGACCTATGCGATGCAACATCGTAGGAGATGGGGCAGAATCTTCCAAGGTCCATGCCAACGGAGAAGTAGCCATCAATGCAAACCATGAGCCAAGTAGCAGGAAAGGAGCATGTTCGAACATCAGGAACCAAAGCATGGGCCCAAACATCAGACTCCATCGAACCCAATTCAATTCAGGGCGTGACCCATCATCGAATCCAAGAAACGGAAGCAAGAGTACACCCGCCATCAGCGCACTCATCCAGCCAACCAACCACAACGATGTCCGCACCGATGTTGCATCTGGAGTTTGTTGGTCATGCATCAGGATCGCTGTCACAAGAACCAGCAAACCAACGCTTGTACCGATGCACCAGCCAAGGGCTTTGCTTCGTCCGTTTCCTGGACCCAAATGGGCATCCGCTTCGCGTTGAGGTGCTGCAAACATATGCAAATTGAAAGCCACAAAAATCCACAACCAAAGTGTTGCAAACGTATCATCTTGACGCGGATCGCTCCACCACGATGAATCAAACACCCCTGACTCAAGATAAGCCATGAAGAGGAAGACAAAGGCCGTGAGAACGAAGGGCGAGGCAGGTACAAAATATCGCTTCCTGTAGTGTTGCAAACCTACGGGGGGGCCGTATGATCGGAACAATCCTGAGATGACGACAAATTGCACACAAAGCAAGAAGGCGATGCTCCAGGCTTCAACCTGTGGCGCTACCATCGTACCAGTTGGCATCGTTTCAGGAGCAATGTAGGCTGAATCATCGAAAAGAAGTGTTGAGGATACCAACAACAACAAAGCGACAGTGCGCTTCAATTTGTACAAGCATTCAGTGGTCCACGCTTGCTTTGAACCCTGTCCATTCCAAGCAAAAAGATAGACCAATGGAAGAACCATCCATTCGATTCGTCCATCTCCTGCAAACAGGATATTCATGCGATCGGTCAGTGATGCATCTTCAAGCAGGTAGGCTGCAACCTCAATGTGAGATGTGTCATGCGAAAAAATCGCCGATATTCGCAACGAAAGAATGACAGCAAGGAGTGCAAAGGGCAACCATCGCAACAATCGAAGAAGCGATTCGCTTCTCTTGCGTGCAAACAGTTCGACCGATTTAGGGAACATCCAGACGGCTACAGACCCGAAGAACAGCGGAACCAACCACGGCATGTCGTCCCCGAGCATGACCCAACCACACATTCTCGCGCTATGATGCTAACGGCTTCGTAAGACACAAAGGGGCGCGTCTTCAGGGACGGTCATGGGCGANCGNAGCGGTGAGGATGGGCTCCTCGCCCAAGCCGAAATTGCTCCCCTCACCGGCCTTGCCGAATCGCTTGGATTCAAGCGTAGCGAATGGATTGCAACTGCGACGANACCGCTTCCAGAAACATTGCGCCTTACCATGAACCACTTCGATATGGATTGGACACGCCAACAGCTGTTAGCAATGGGTGCAACTCCGTTGATTTGGTCGATAGGGAACGAAGCCTACCAACTACCATTTGCTCGCGGCCAAGCACCGCGAGATGGAACTCGTGAACTNCTTGCACTCCTGCACGATACNGGACGTATTACCCGCCAAGAAGCAGCCAGCATGCTGCCCATTCTTGTTCTCGATCCGAAATGCGATGAACTTCTTCTCGACCTCTGTGCAGCTCCGGGATCGAAAGCCACCCATGCTGCAGAACGAATGGCTCCAAGCGGTGTGGTTGTTGCCAACGAACCAATTTCAGGCCGCGTCAACATGCTNGCAAGCAACCGTGGACGCATTTCACTTCACAATGTGATGATCACACAGCATGATGGTCGCCACGTCGGACGTATTCCTAAACCCGGCTTTGATGCAGTGGTAGCAGATGTCCCGTGTACCGGAAGTGCAACCTCGCGAAAAAACAAGGACGTGTGGTGGAGTTGGTCTCCGAAAGGTGGGCGAACCATGTTTCAACTGCAGGTCGATATCGCTTCAAGGGGCGCCCAACTGCTTCGACCTGGAGGCACGATGGTGTACTCGACGTGTTCCATCGACCCAGTGGAAAACGAAGCGGTGATTGCCGAATTGATTCGGAAATGCCCTTGGATGGAAGTCGTTGACATCGATGAATCCAATGTTGAAGGATTGGTTTGGCATCAAGGTTTGACCTCATGGAGTCCACTCGATGAAACCGGAAGCATTCCTGAGAATCCAGAAGATGTCCCATTCTTTGATGCTCGTTACCTCCCTCCAGGAGAACAAGCACTCCTCGAAGTTCTTCCCAAAACCCGTCGCCTCTATCCGCAAGACAACAACACGGGAGGGTTCTTTGTTGCCCTCCTTCGTCATCGAGAAGAAGCCACGCCTGAAGGTGTAGCAAAGACTTTCATCGATAAGTTGGCAAAGCGTAGAGAGAATTCTGGATGGGAATCAAGGCTTCTAGACAAACCTGGCGCAAATCGTCACACCATTCATGGGGCGAGCGAAGATGAGGCTGCAATCGTTATCGAACAATGTCAACTGAAGGAATCTGACTTCTCGTGGTGGAAACGTGGTAAGCGAATGGCAATTGCTCCGCGCCTTGTCCACGACCGGATCTGGGCACAAGAAACACCCAACAAGCGCAGCGATCGGTGGCCCGGTGGAACCTTCCATCCGTTGCAAGTTCTCCACGTTGGCTTGCCCGCATTCATCTCAAAACACGGAAATTGGCGGGCGCGTCAAGAATCGATACCTCTCCTCTTCAACAAACTCTCCAGCGAATTGATGGTCATTGAAACAGAGGTGTTGNTTAAATTGCTTAAGGATGAAGCATTGGAACCTCATATTGTCGTTGGTGATGGGGAAATCCCCCAAGGTGCACTCCTGCTTCGATGCCATCATGAGACCGGTTCGCTCGTCATTAATGCCTGGTGTGGAACACGAATTACGCTGATGCTCGACAAAGCTGAACGGCGATTGCTTTCCATACGGCTAGGTTTGGAGGAAGAAGAATGAGGGCTTTGGCCGTTGTTGTTCTGCTCGCACTCGTCCCTCTTGCTTCGGCTGCGGTAAGCGTTCACATCGAATGGAGCGTCGATGAGGCCGTGGATGTTGATCGTAGGTATGTTGAACATTTCACAAGTTCATCCCTTGAATGCAAGGATTGTATCGAAACTGACGACGATGATGTTGTTGTTCGATGGTGGAGGTACAGCGATCAAACAGGCTCGTCATGGCCCGATGACGATGCCAATCTAAGGGCNGATAACATGGGTGTTGAATTTGACGAGAGTCGCTCNATCATCAACGGCAACGGGACGGAAGTACGGCAGCATCTTGTCGATGTGAGAGGAACATTCTCCATTCAATCCGAAATCAAAGATGAGTCGTATTTGGCTGCAAACCTGACCGTTGAACCTCTTGTTGACCTNCGCAACGATGTCATCATGCAGTTCCTGTTNGTTGAAGAAAACAGCGAGGACAATCACGGTAGAGAATTATCCTATCTTGTTCGAGATTTAACCTCCGAAGTCGGTTTCTACCGTTCAGGAGGAAACACCACTCAGGTCGATGTAACCATCCCTTACACTCACTTGTCAGCAGCAGGGGTTGAACTCGCTGATGAACAGTACGGATGGAAGGTCCTCATCGTGGTTCTCGGTGCTGAATCGGGCTCGAGTGAACCTCCCGGCGTCATCGCATTGTACGAAACGTCAGTTCCAACTTCCAGCGAAGATGTTGCCTATCTCGATTATCTTCCACCTCTGGTTTTCATTGCAGTGGCCCTCGTTATCTTATTCTCAGTCGTGCGAGGTTCATTCAATCAAGAACACGGATTGCCTGAGATTCGCGCTCGCTGGAAAACTAGCAAAGACCCTGCAATCGTGATTGAGATTGATGCGAAACGACAAGATGTCTCGATCCAAGGATGCGAGGCAATCGAACCGTGGTCGATGCGTGGTGGCGTCAAGCGCAGTACTGTTGAAGCAGGCAACTCGCTCAGTTTCGATGTGCGTTTCAAGAAATGGCGGGATGAAATTCTCGTTCTGAAATTGAAGATGGAAGTAGAGACCTTGGGCGGTTGGACACAAAACATTCGTCTTCCACTGCGCAGTAAACCTGAACGAAGCGTTGAAGATGAGCAGGCCTAACGTCCATACATGGACCTTGATGCGACCGACCGCGAACTTCTCGCAGCCCTTCTTGAAGATGCGCGAATCAGTCAGCGAGGCCTTGCCAAACGTGTTGGTGTCGCACAAGGAACGATTACGAATCGCCTCCGCCGTCTCGAAGAGATGGGTGTCATCAAAGGATACACTGTTATTCTCGATGCTGAAAGCATGGGATGGACCATGACCGTCATCACCGGATTACGGATTCAGAAAGGTTCGATGATCGATGTGCAACAACAAATCGCTGCCGACCCTCGTGTTTTCGGCGTATACGATGTTACTGGTGACTATGATTCAATGGTCCTCGCTCGTGTGCGTGGACGAAAGGATTTGGACGACCTCACCAAGACGGTGTTTACGCTCAAGGGTGTGCAACGCTCGTTCACTCAAGTTGTACTCAATACGGTGAAGGAAGATGGGCGTGTGGTGCCACCTTCAGAATGACGCAATCATATCGTTTTGACTTTGATGCGCCAACTCTTTCGTGCTTTATTGTAGGTTGACGATGTCACTTCGACATCATGTGCTGAATTGACAGCCATCAGGATATCCTTGTTGTCCCATTCCATGATCGACATTTGATCTCGCCACAGAACGCCCTCGTTCTTCTCATCCAAACGGAATACAATGCCTTGATGTGCCCCTTCTGTAAGATGGCGAAGAACTCGTGCTTGTGGAATGACGTCGCCTTCCTGTGGTGTTGGAACCACCTTCTCGCGTTTCGTTTCAGCGGCTTTTGGTTCCATGAGTTTGACCTTGTTCCAATCTGGAACTTCCTTGTAACCAAATACCAATGATGCTACATCTTCGAAGGTATATTCCTCATCGATGCGTTCGTGCGGATTGTGAAGAACTGCTGATTCCGTGTAATCGAGATCAACCGTTACGATGTTGTCGCCAAGTCGTGGGATTAAATCCCCAACAAACTTTGGCCCACGGAAAAATGTGCCCCACCAGGTCCTTTCGTTTCGTACGCGCAGAGCTTGGTAGGTGATGCGCCATTCGCGTATCTTGTCACGTGGTTGGATGAGATCTCCTTCATGCTGTGCTTCGTTTGGGAACTGCATTGCATCCCACGTTCCAAACATCGAAAGCAGAGTTTTCAACGCCTTGAGCGTCTCCTCGTCGAAGTCTACGTGATGATCTTCAGTCACCGATAAGATCGAGAGGAGTTGATCCGTTGATTCAGCAACAAATGAACCCGTGAGTGCTCTGGGTTTCACACTCGCGTCAACGTTCGCAAACCCGACACAGGCGAGTACAGTTTCAATCACGCTTTGTTGAATGCGTATTCCGACGTGTCGACTAATTTCGTGGAAGCGGCCTACAGCCTCCTCAAGTTTTGCAAAGGTCCATCCCCGGGATTGTCCATTTTGGAACAACACGTTCTCTTCCATGGTGATGTCTCCTTTGTAATTCTTGACTTCGATGAACACGATTCGGTTGTGCATCAATACAATGATGTCGGCTTCGCGACGGCTCTTGCCGCTGATGATCTGGTCGATTCGTGCTGAATGGTAGACTTCAACAACACCCTCGATGTTTCGCAACGCTTCGCATACTGAAATCTCGGCATCTGTTGCTGCTTTCTTTGCAAAGTCCGGCTTGGGATAGGCTTTGACGTTGCGAGCCTTCAGCCAACGGTAGTTTCGCAGAAGCCCCATGTTGTCGTACAAGGTTCAGGACTCTTTTAATTCCCACGTGTTGGTTTGGAATCATCTTGTCGAAGTATTGAGGTCATGCTCATATACGGTGCAAGTGCTCCAGACAATCCTCCAAGACTTTCGACAACACGTGTTTCTGGTTTGAGTGCCTTCATCAGCACCTTTCGCAAGTCTTCGTCGATGAGAACATCGAACGATTCGAGTCGCCTGCGAAGGTTGGCCTGCAACTTTCCTCCGGTTCGGTCCCAGTCCATCAGTAAGGTCATGGTTGATCGACGATCTTTGGTTCGCGTCCCATAGGTTTCGTACAAATATGCTACAAGCCGATCCATCCCCCAACCTCGATTGACAACCTCGATTGGCCCTTCAAAACCAAGGCGCTGAAGAGCGATTTTGTCTCTGGGCCCTTCGACAATAATGGCGAATCCTTCCTCTCGATTTCGATGTCGTGCTTCACCCAATGCCTTGCCAGCAACCTCGAATCGTTCGATGGTATTGGTCGGGTCCATGGCATTACCTCGTTGTAATGACAGTCCAAACTGTTCTTCAACTTGTGTGAAATTGCCGAAGAACATACATTAATATGAAAGAAAACGAACGAAAAGAATTTCACTTCAGTGCTTGCTTTACGCCAACGCTTAAAGTAGGCCCTCTCGCCCCTTTGAACAGGGTGCAGCCATGCCAGCGGAAGATACCGTTTTCTACGTCCTCTACGACAAATACATGTTCTGGTCGATTCTTGTAGCAATTTTCACATTCGGTTGGCTGTTTACAGCCATGCTGCGCTATCGAGATGGTGTTGAGCCAGATACAACAGGTGTTGATCACATCGAGGTCGGTGCATTCCCTGTCGAACGGCACAATACAAAATTGGAGGCGATGTTTTACGTCCTTCCAACCATTCTTGTTGTTTGGCTCACTGTCCTTGCGCTTGGCTCCAACACTGCTGTGTGGAACCCAAACACTGACGACTCCTTTGAGATTCAAATCAATGCCTACCAATGGTATTTCGAATTCGAATACACAGAGGACCTGACATGGGAAGACACAGACACGGGTATCGATGTTCAATGGCCTCAGATCGGTCCTTTGCATGTGGATGCTTCTGGGAATGCAAATGCAGCTGTTGTTGAAGTAAAGTATACCGATAAAGAATCCGGAAATACCACCACCGCAGAATACGAAATTAACAACGGCTCCAGTATGGTTGGCAAGGCATTTCCCTGGGACATCTTGAATAGAAAGCACCAATACGTCAAGGTCTATGATGCGGAAGGAGTTCTTCTTCACACATGGGAGCATCTTCCTATCGGCCACAAACTCCTCACTCCGTCCCAACCAATGATTGTCCCTTGTGACGAACTCGTTCATGCGACCATGAACTCCAAGGGGATTGAAGGCGACGACCGAAACGTTGGCGTTCAACACGCTTTCTGGGTACCTGAATGGGGAATGAAAGAAGACTTCGTCCCCGGTCTCGAGGCTGGCACAACCCTCTACTTCATGCCGGATGACTCTGGTACCTTCCCAATACGCTGTGCAGAATATTGTGGATTGCAACACTCGGTCATGACTGGCGAAGTCAAGGTTGTTGCCCGAGTCGACAAAACATGTGACGCCGACACTGGCGTTACGAAGAGCGAATCTGACTCGTCAAACGACTACGATGGAGGTGAAATGTGATGCGACGACGCGTTGTCGGCATCCTTTCACTGCTTCTCGTTGCATTGATGCTCGTCCCTCAATTTAGTGCCCTCCCTGGTGGAATTGGTGCTGCTGGAAACGCTGGTTGTTCATGTCACGCTGGTGGCGACGATGGTTCAACCACCATCCTCGTTGAAGGTCTCCCTGAAACCTTCAACGCAAGCGAGACCTACGTCTTCACAGTCACNCTCGTCAACGACGACATGGTTCTGTATGGAAACACCGAATCAGGTCAAGAAGGTGATCCTGCGAAGGGATGGAGCGGTGTCAGAGGCGGATTCCGTATCGTCGTTGAAGGCGGCGGCAGTGTTACGACAATTGACCCTGCCTACAGCCAAGAGGTTGATGGCGGACTCACACACACCGAGAAAAGCAACAAGTTCCGAACATGGGATTTCGAATTTGTAGCGCCTGCTAGCGATGCTGCAACCGTTGAGATGACCATTGTTGGAAACGCAGTCAGCGGTGGTGCTGTGAGCGGTGGCGCAACCGGCGCTGGTGATGGTACTGCAGGCGATTATTGGAGCATACAGAGTGTCGTCGTCCCAGGAATCAATGCTGAGGCGAAGGGACCAAGTGCACCTCCTTTGGTCATCTTGCTCACAGCAATTGGATTGTCCCTTTCCATTATTCTTCTTGGAACAATGTGGGTCTTCTACCGACGTAGTCCTGATACCTTTACTGTTGGAAGTTTCTGGAGCTACCTCAAGCCTTGGTTGACCACAACCGATCACAAAGAAGTCGGAATCCTGTACTTCTTGTTCGGGTTCTTCTTCTTCCTTGTTGGTGGTGTACTCGCGCTCTTGTTCCGTATACAACTCGCTCTTCCTGAGAACGATTTCCTCTCACAGCAGGAATACAACTCGTTCTTCACCTTGCACGGAACAACCATGATTTTCCTTGGCGCTATGCCGATGATTGCTGGATTCCTCAACTACGTCCTACCGCTCCAAATCGGAGCGAAGGACCTTGCATTCCCTCGAATCAACGCTATGGGTCTGTGGCTCCTCGTGTTCTCAGCACCTCTCATCTTCACAGGTATTTGGTCTGGAGAAGGTGCTGACATTACATGGGTTATGTATCCGCCATACTCTTCATTGAACAATGCTGGAGACTACGGTGCGAATGCTGGAACGACCTCGTTCATTGCGGGCATGATGATGTTGGGTGCATCGTCAACACTTGGTGGTGTCAACTTCATCACCACTGTGTTCACCATGCGTGCTCCTGGAATTACATGGATGAAGATGCCGCTGTTCACTTGGTCGGCATTCGTCAGTGTGTTTATGCTCTTCATGTCCCTTCCTGCATTGATTATCGGTGTAGCATTCCTACTGTTTGACCATACGATAGGTTCGACGTTCTTCACGGGAGGTGGTGATCCGTTGCTGTTCCAGCACCTGTTCTGGTTCTTCGGGCACCCTGAAGTATACGTGGTTATCATTCCTGCCTTCGGTATCGTTTCTGAAGTTCTTGCAACAAGCGCTCGACGTTCCATTTTCGGCTACAAGTCAATGGTGTTCGCCATGGCTGGAATTGGAATCGTTGGTTTCATTGTATGGGGACACCACATGCTCACATCGGGTATGGACCCATTCTGGCGTGCTGCGTTCATGATCACCACAATGGCCGTTGCAATTCCAACCGGTGCGAAGATCTTCAACTGGCTGATGACGCTCTGGGGCGGTTCACTGGTCATGAAGACACACACGCTTTGGTCTCTGGGCTTCCTCATCACCTTCACACTCGGTGGTATCTCTGGAATGTTCTTCCCAGTTGCAGGTCTTGACACTCACTTCCACGATTCCTACTTCGTCGTTGCTCACTTCCACTACGTATTCATCGGCGGTACTGTATTCGCACTGTTCTCGGGTGTCTATTACTGGTACCCGAAGGCGACTGGCCGGAAGCTCAACGAGACCCTTGGCCTCTGGCACTTCTTGATTGGATTCGCTTCCTACAACGCAGCGTTCTGGCCAATGCACGCCCTCGGTATCCAGGGAATGCCTCGTCGAACACACTCCTACACGGTTGAAAGTGGCTTTGCCGAGTACAACATGGCCATCACCATCTTTGCCTTCATCTTTGGATTGAGTCAACTTCTCCTCGTCTGGAACATCATTTACTCCGGAAAGAACGGAGAGAAAGCAGGCAAGGATCCATGGGGCGGATGGTCTCTCGAATGGTCGACCACCTCGCCTCCACCAACACCTTCCTTCCACGTCATCCCAACCCAGCGTGACATGAACGAAATCTACGGGCATCACGCTGAAAACTCCATGAAGGAGAAATTGTGGAAGGGCAAGAAGAAAGGCGAAGGTGCCAAGAAATCCACTGTAGTAAGTGCTGCAGTGCTCACCACAACAGGGGAGGAAATCTGATGGGTGGCGGAGGAAGCAGCGACGTGAAGAACGCTGTTTGGATGCGCGCCTTGATGATGGCCGGACTCATTCTCGGTATCGCAGTTACCTCATACGTCGGACTCGGCGTTGTGGCTGCAGGCGCAAAGCACCTCACTTGGGAAGATGAGGAACACCACTACGACGAAATCAAGAAAAAGTGGCAAGCAGAAATTACTGCTGGAAACATCACGAGTGAGGATGAATCAAATGAATTCTACAAGGCGAAGGAAGAGGCGCATCACCATGAAATTGAAGCTCACCTTTCCTACCTCACCTACAGAGTTGCAGGTTTGGCAATCCTCTTTGTTGGGATAATTTTCTCAGCATTCCTTGTCATCAGTGGAGTGATGAATTCATCCCAAGCTGATGAACATCACGACGAACATCATGGTCATGATGAACACGAACACCATGGTTCTGCATCTCCAATCATTTTCTCATTTGGATGTCTGCTCTTCCTTCTCGGATTCCCAGACTTCGCTGATGCTCTGCACGGCTTGATGATGGGGAGCGCAAAAGGCACCATTGGTGACATGTCGGTTTCCATGATTGGATTGACTGTCGTTACCATCGGTGTTGCCAACTGGTGGAGAGAAGACCTACCGTTCAACGGCTACGGTGAGCAACTCGCCACCTCTGACCCGTTTGCTGGACAACATATCCGTAAGGCCGGCATCTGGGTCTTCTTGATGTCTGAAGTGATGGTCTTCGCTACCTTCTTCTCATCTTATCTCCGTATGCGTACGGAATGGTGTACAAAGTGGGCTTTTGACAAGGGAACTTGCCGTGAGGTCGATGTCAACGGAGACGGAACGTTCGATGTCATTGCACGCCACGACCTACACCCGGATTACGTCCTTACCGCATCCGACTACCTCCGGCCCGGTGGTGCTGTTGGGACCGGTGATTTCTGGACCATGCTTCCTGGTGCAGTCAACACCTTTGCACTGATCATCTCATCCTACACCATCGTTTTGGCGCTTAAGATTGCAAAGTCCCATGACTACAAGGTACCGACTGGTGTCTTTGGCAAATTGATGCCAACCAAGAAGGCAGCAGTTCGCAACTACCTCATCGTTACACTCTTATTGGGTACGATGTTTATCGTTCTCAAGTTGGTTGAGTGGAGCCATCTCATTGCAGAAGGTTTCACCTTCTCAGGAGCTGGTGAGACTGCTTCTATCTTCTATGTTGCAACCGGTGCACACGGAGTGCACGTCTTTGCTGGATTGTTGATCATGCTGTACATGATCTTCAAGGCAGACACGGTTGAATGGAACGAAGACAATGCACAGGGTGTCGAATACTTCGGTCTCTACTGGCACTTTGTTGATTTGGCATGGGTCGTTATCTTCCCAGCATTCTATTTGTATTGAGGTGAAACTATGGGCGAACATAAACTAATCATGGGCAAGGACATCTACTTCTGGAATTTTATCGTATTGATGATCTTCACGCTGTTTGAGGTCGGGGCAGTCTTCTTCGAAGAATGGCCTGGAACCGATACGCCAGTATCACTCACAGCGGTTTGGGCAATCCTCATCGTTGTTGGTATCGTCAAGGGATTCGGTATTGGTGCATTCTTCATGCACCTTTGGGACGATCCACGAATTTACCTTCGTGTCGCTCTGTTCCCAACCCTTTTCGTCTTGTTGATGCTTTGGGGAATTGGTCTTTCCAACCCTGAAGGTGTTACTGGACTTCCAAGTTGGTGCACACCGAATTGGGACTCGTTGGTTACAGAACGATGATTCATTCGCGTTCTTAACCTTCATAGCAGGCGTTATTATCTGCAGTTTAAGCAATTATTACGCTGATTTAAAACAAACAGGGCCCAGCCTTGTATGAAGTGATTCTTATGGATGCCAAACCGAGACAAATTCAACTCCTCCCCGTTTACGTAGTCGTTGCTTGTTTGATGTCTGTTGCACTGATTGGCTCGCCTGTTTCTGCATACAATGGAATCCAACTGAACTCTTCAAGTGTTGACAATTTCACGCTCGTCGATCAAAACAATTCAGAATTCGATTTCTCGGATGCAACTGAAGATATCGTTATCGTATCCTTCTTTTTCACCCGCTGTCCTGACGTTTGTCCGGTGATTACACAAAACCTCAAACTGGTTCANGATACCCTTCCTGCAGAACTTGAAGACAAGGTTGAGTTTGTGTCCATTACGCTTGACCCTAAGTACGACACGCCTGATGTGTTGACCCAATACATGGAGTTCCATGGCGTTGATTGGCCTCACTTAACTGGGCCAACCGATGACGTCATGGATGTTTGGGGATTGTTTGCAATTTACACTCAAGAGTACGTGATCGACGCTCACGACGATAACGTCAGCGACATGGAAGGGCAAGTCCACAACTCAAGTGTGATGTACGTCAAACCCGATGGAACTGCACAAGAACTGATGTTTCTTCCTACTGGAATGACACTAACGTCGGCCGCTGCATCTGAAGCTGGCTGGACTGTGAATTCATCCGATTCCGAATTCGGCACAATGGTCAACGGATTCAACGGCTACGATTCGCCTGAAGATTGGAGTTGGTGGTGGAGCCTCAAATTGTTCGATGAAGAAACACAAACATGGGAAGATTCCCTCGTCGGCATCGATTCTGTGAACGCGTTGGAACATGAGCATATCGCATGGTTCGCCTCCAATGCAAACACCAGCCTCCTCCAAGCCCCTGCTGGTGATACAGCAAGCGTTCAAATTGTCTATCCAGACAACACAACCAACTCAACCAATGTCTCCTCCTTCACAGGCTATCATCTCACCCAAGGTGCATTTGATGGTGCTGGAATCGATGTCGATATCCAAGACAGTTCTTACGGCCACTTCCTCAACAGCATCGATGACGTTGCTGCTCCGAGTGATTGGAGTTGGTGGTGGCAACTCCACGTATGGAACGAAACTTCATCCGGTTGGGATGATGCTGAAGTTGGCATGGATTTGATCGATGAGCCCATGACCTTGGCATGGGCATCCAACAACACCAGTCACGATGCAATCCCAGCCCCTGGCTTTGCCTTTGTTGAAGAAACTGAATGCAACGGCCATGGATGGGTAATGGGATCTGGAAGTAGTGCTCACTGCATGTGTGATGCAGGATACGAATGGGCTGAAACCGATATGCTCACCTGTATTCCTGTTGAATCAGAACCGGAATATACTGTAGGTCACTTTGCCTACACCTACATCCTCAATGAAGAGAAAGAGCCTCGAGTTCGATATGTTGACGACTCATGGTTGGCCTCTGACTTTGTCGAGGATGTTGTCAAGTTAGCAGAGAAGGAAGGTGTCATCAAAGACGATTCTGAAGGCATCCCTTCCGTTGGCTTCCTCGTCTCCGTTGCAGTCGTCTCGATGGCTGCGATTTCCCTGCGCTCAAAATCTGAGTAATCGAGCGAAAAGAGTTTGATAGAGGTCGTTCTGGCGAGACCACTGCGGAGGTCGCATAGCCAGGTATTGCGCCGGATTTGAAATCCGGTGTCTTATGACTCGGGGGTTCAAATCCCTCTCTCCGCGCCATCAATTTCAAGAGAAGCATTCACAAACTCTAGGACCTCTCCATATCATATGGGCCGAGGGTTGCTGGGCATTCTTCTTGCATCCGTATTCTTGCTTGCTGGGTGTCTTGCACCCGTTGCACCGGAGTGGGGTGACGACATATCGGTCGAACGTGACGGTGATGGGGGATTCACATTCACATCATCGATGTCTGGCAGCACAATCAACTCGGAATATACTGAGCGTGGATGTTTCAACGGAACGCTTGGCGATGACCAAACTGGAAAGGTCAAGTTCGAAGGATACATGAGCGCATCTCAGCTCTATGAATCTCACAATCCTGATTTGTTTGATGACATTGCCTTTGCAACTTCTGCAGCTGTTGCAATTCAATACATGCCATTTTCAGAGGCAAAGAGCATCGCATCCGGTGAAGGAGAGCGAGTCGAAATCAAGGATTGGAGCGACCCAACTGCTCCAGAAACCGGAGCAGGTACCGCTGATTTGGACAGCATAGACCGTGATTCGGATAGCAAATGGTTCGTTCTCGGCCTGATTCCTGCGAGTGAAAACATCAACGATGGAATGGCCGCTCTGGGCAAGTATCACCAACCGATTCGTGTCACTGGATATCTCGTTGAAGACGATCAAGGAAGGGTCATGGGAGGCATTTGGAAGAATGATCTCGATGCTTCACGAGACTGTGTCGCAAAGACCGGAAATCAAAACATCAACCAGATGTATGTTCTGGTTACCAAGATTGAACTCGCTGATACGGTTGTAAGTCTTGACGGTGAACATGATGAGGAATACGCCTTTGGCGATGTTGCAATACTGGGTCGGACTGGATTCATTTTGTTCGTTCTCGTTGTTGGTGCTGGTGGGGCAGTTGGCGCATTCATGTACTCTTCACTGCGACTCAAGATGAGTGCCCGCAGCATTGCACTAACGCTTCTTGGAAAGGAGGGCGTGGAGAAGGCTGCACAAGTTCGCAGGAGTGTCAAAGAGGCGAGCGAATCTGGAATGAAGACTCCTGATCAACGTCGGCAAGAGCAACAGTCTCAAGTTAAACCTAAACAGAAGCCAAAGAAAGTAAAGAAAAATGAAGACGATGGTTTCGGTTCATTCTCCATTGACAGTGCGTTAAGCAGTGGAGGCGATTCTAGTTCCCGCACTGAATTTGGTTCAGGAAGTTCTGTTGTCGCTTCAGACGATGCAAAGCGCGTGGAGAAGCAAATCGAAGAAAGTGAACCGTTCATCCCTCCAACCTCAACCTTTGGTGGTGGCGCCCCGGTCTCAAGTTCTGTCTCCTCTGCTCCAACGTCTGTCTCCTCAACGCCACGCTCCTCAGGAGGGTCCCCCAAGTCATCTTCAGCACCTGCTGAGAAACCAAAGGTTCGACGACGAAAGGCTGTACGAAAACAAGCTAAACCGGAACCTGAGCCAGAACCTGAACCAGAGCCTCAGCAACAGAACGAATCGTTCTGGGAAGAGGAAGAAGAAGACTTCTCGGATTTCAGCCTCTAATCCCAAGACACATCTTTGGCGCCCCTGAACACAATTTGATCTTGGTGCCATTCCAATGTAGCAGGAAGTTGCAGCAATGGTTCTCCATCGGCTTGGATGTACGTAGAGTGGCCCACTGGGACATCCGAAGGCATTCCATGTTCATCGATTGGACGTAATGAGACGCGACGAACATCAATCTGTTCGATGCCCCACTTACCGACGTGTTTGCCTTTCTTGACCGGCCCCATGAGTGAAAGCATCTGCAATCGACTCAACCGATAAGCAAGAACGATCGAGCCATCTGCACGCGTTGGATACATGTTGGGGACAACACGGTAGCCCCCTCCAAAGGTTTCACCAGTTGTTACCGTCATCATGGTCAAATCCTGAACTATTGGATCAGCATCATCGAGGGTTAACTCGACCTTTCTCCGTGGCCATAATGGAATTGTAGTCACGCCGAGGTACGTGTACTTCTTTGGTCCCTTAATCCACTTTGCTCGACGTAATTTTGCTCGACTTATCGCTGAAGTAATTCCAGCATCCGATTCCAGGAATACCCAACGTACGGTTCGTCCTTCCTCTTTTGCATCTCCATCCCAATGATTCGATGGGGGACTTGGATAGCCGTCAACGGTCGGTGCGGCAACACCTTCCAACCGCCACGCTCCACAACTTCGGTCAACACCGTTGATGAGAACATCGATGGCTTGGTTGAGGTTTTTCCGCGAAATCCCATGTGTGATGCAACAATCGTTTCCAGAACCGAATGGGATTTGACCAAGAGGAATGGTTGAGCCTCGAAGGCCAGAAGCAACTTCGTGAACGATTCCATCACCGCCAACTGCGACGACGAGCGGTACTTCGTCTCCGCTCGATTCGATCTCAACCCTGAGTTGATGGGCAAGTTCTGCGCCATGACCAATGCGTTCAGTGATGTGTTCAGTGATGTCAAAACCTTGTTCTGCAAGTCGCTTTTTGATGCCTGGCCAAGCCTTGCCGCAACGAAAGTCTCGACTTGCAGGATTGATGATAAAATGCGCCTTGACCATACGGTTTCCTGAATCTTTCACGGTTTCAATGTATCCATGGATGAACGAACAGACTCTTCAACTCGATACCTTTCGGTGGCGATGAGGACCATCCATGTGGACCAAAGAAGATGAGGCATTCATGCAACACGCACTCGATGTTGCTGAACGTGGCCGAGGGCGCGTAGCGCCCAATCCTCTGGTCGGTTGTGTCCTTGTCAAGAAAGGGGAAATCATTGCTGAAGGATGGCACGATCATCTGGGCGGACTTCATGCAGAACAAATGGCAATACACGATGCTGAATCCAAAGGACGGTCCCCCAATGGCGCCACTGCTTACGTCACGCTCGAACCATGCAATCACTACGGTCGTACACCCCCGTGTACCGAAGCGTTGCTCTGGTCTGGAGTCAAACACGTAATTGTTGCTCATGCTGATCCAAATCCAACGGTTCGCGGAAAAGGATTCCAAGTCTTGAGAGATGCTGGAATATCCGTCCAATCAGGTTTGCTTGAGAAAGAAGCTGCTGAACAAATGAAACCGTTTCTCCATTGGTGCGAACATCGTCGCCCAATGGTTACAGTAAAACTTGCAATCGATGCCAACGGTTCTGTCGATGACCGTTCTGAAGAAGCACAACGATTCACCAGTGAGGCCTGCCTCGATGAAGTACATCGCCTTCGAATGGATTGCGATGCAATCCTTGTTGGTGCTGAGACAATCGAGCGGGACAACCCTTCACTCACGGTTCGTCGCCTCGAAACTGAACGTCAACCGCTACGAGTCATTCTCGATCCCAAGGAGCGAACCAACCAAGAAGCGACCGTCTATACCGATGGTTACGATACCATCCAGGTCGGTGCTGATTACAATGGCCTTCTCCCACTTCTCAACCGATTGGGAGATATGGAAAAGCAACGCCTCTTGATTGAGGGCGGTCCAAAGACGATTCATTCCTTCCTCAAAGAAGACCTCGTCGATGAGTTTTATCTTGTTCAGAGCAGTGTTGTACATTCTGAACCCGTACCATCAGGCATCAATGAACACGTTCTTACTCAAGCAGGATTGGTACACAGGAGAACAGAGATTTGGGGCGAAGAATCCGTCCAGGTATGGATGCGGCGTACAAATTGAAACAAAGTCAACTCCAAGATGTCCTGTCCACACGTAGTGCCTAGTCCAATGATGAATCACGATGAAAAAGTGAGGTACAATGCTCGAGTGAAATCGTTATCATCATCACCATTGTCTCCACCATAACTTACGCCATCGATTTCAAAGCCAACATCGCCTTCTGTGAACATGTATTCAATAAGCCATGCTTCTGATCCGGTCAATGTAAGGAATGTATACGAACTTGAGAAGTCTTCAATGGTCGTTACAACCCCATCTGAGTCGGTAAACCGAACGGCTCCGCCCCACGTGGAATAATCGTTGTTCGTGCCATCAAAGAATTTTATATGCCAGCAGCTGGGTCTACTTTTCGAAAATAGAAGCCCAACATGCGAGTAATCAACCTCCTCATCATCCTCATCATTGTCGTAAGAATCGTCATAGTCATGTAAGAATTCTTCGTACTCATCTCTGTCAACAAGATCATCATCACCGCTGATATCATCGAATGTTTCGGCATACATATCCAAGTTAGTTGGTTCAATTGATGCCATTTTATTGACGAATTCATCTTTATCAACAATGAGGTTCCCATTTGAATCGACTTCTTCGAATGTAGGGAACCCACACCCGAAACTAATGCATATCTCATTGTTCTGATTGACACCAATTAACTCATACGCTGTACTGTTGATTTCTTGGGTTTCATAATCATTCTCAGCATTGGTCAAATAAGCAAAGATATTTTCATACATTTCAGTACTGTAGTAATCGTCTACATCATAAAGTCCGTAAATGAACTCATGCATGCCCAGCATGCCATTCCCGTTTGTATCCAGGCTCTCAAAGCTTGGAATTCCACAACCAAAACCTGAACATGATGTAATATCTTCCTGCGTGCATTGGTTAAGTGTGGCTCTTGCTATATCGCCTTCGTAATCACGTTCAGAAGCAATAGTGATCTCGTCGGAACCGTCAGGACAATCTTCCTCTCCGTCATCGAGATAACTAGCGGGTATGAGATATCCATCTCCACACAAGAATGTGGAATAGGAATCTCTGTACCCCATAGTCTTCCAGTAGTTGCTGAGAGTAAACTCATCCTTGTCAAGAATTGAGTCCATGTTTTCGTCAAACGTCACAAATTTGTCCAATAGGGAATCATAATTGGATGCAGAAATTGGTTCCAAATCCATATGCCCAGCAAAGCGATTTGTTGCGTTCACTATTTCTTCGATCGACAAACCACCATTGGAATCAATGTCCAACAAACAGAAGCTCACATCACTTGGACTGTCCACCAGCATGAGGTAGTACAATTCCTCAAACTCGGAATTGTTCACAAGACCATCGTTTCCTTTCACGCAGTCGTATATCGATAGGATAAGGTCTTCTTGGTATTCATCCTCAAACTGTCCCATGTAATCCCACCATAAATAATAATCATAATTCAAATCCTCTTCACTTAGTTGGCCATAATAATCTGTGCAGTGCCACTCAAATCCAAACAGATAACAATAGTACCATTCACTGTGAAATTCATCATCCGATTCGGAGAGTTTGCACTGAAATCGAGAATCGCTTCCATCCCATTCACAGTAACCGTATGGGTAATGATACCAATCATTCGGGCCAATCAGTGTATCGTCTTCATCATCTTCGTCATCTTCGTCCTCTTCGTCATCCTCATCATCCGTGGCCCCACCATCACAGTACCATGCACCTGAAAACACTTCTACACATTCTGAAAAACGCTCTCCATCATCGTCGAGCTCCCAGTCACTCAACCAACACATGTATCCATCAGAATCTGCATCGATTTCACAGAAATCCCAGTAAAATTCCATGTCATCCTCAAATTCGTTTCCAAGATATACGAAATCGTCGGATGTGATGAAACCATCACCATCTGTATCGCTAATTTCAAACAGTTGTTGATGAGAAAAGCCACGAGTATGGTCAAATATCCAAGAATATTCATTGAACGTAAAATACACAGCTCTCATGTAATCTTCATCTCCAAGATAGTGGAATTCAGCGAACTCATCAAAGGTCAAGTAACCATCATCACCGACATCAGCCAATGGTAGTGTTCCATCACGCATAGAGTCGATTATGGACTCAACGAAAAGATCGTTGTCGACAATATCTCCTGTGTAAATTTCGTATGTTTTAGTGATGAATAAAGCGACTTCATTCTGATCGATGTTTTGATCCTGATTGGTGTCAGCGTTGTCGAAAGCTTCTCGATACGACGCTTCTCGATACCCCATTCCCGGGCTCCTTGAACGTTCATAATCGAAGTACTCATCAAAGGTGAACGAGTTGGATTCTCCCCCCGCCCACCTGTGCATTGCATAATCACTGTCATAAGGCATCAATGTTTTATCTGTGTGAACAAAAATTTCACAATAACTGAGTTCACCACTATCGTCATAATCAATAGCATTGAACAACTCTACAAGCCCACGTGCATCCCAAATATTTGATTTCAGCTCATCATCGCAATCCGCGATTAAGGTACTCCAGGGCAAACCGTGAATGTTCACCCGTTCTCTGTTATTGTCAGTATTGCCGGCCATCCCATCCGATTGAGGAGGGCCGACTTTGTCCGATTCTTCGTTCCCAGAGGATGGATTAGAACCGAGACATCCACTTAGACTTCCAAACAAGAGAATTGCACACAACAAGAAACATGTCTTCTGCATGCATTCGGTTTGTATGGGTTAATTCATGAACTTTTTCCCGACATATGTTACTCAGTAATGCGAATAGAAAGCGGGCGATGCAGGATTCGAACCCACGTCTCCGGCTCCGAAGGCCGGAAGGATATCCAGACTACCCTAATCGCCCAACCC
>PBMQ01000006.1 GCA_002722615.1 Methanobacteriota archaeon
AAAGGTGCACAGCAAGGCACCCACAAGTCAAAACGAACATTGCAACAATGCATCGTGAACGAACTTAACAAAGCCTCTGAAGGGGACGCAACTTCGTTCGCTGTCTCCAAAAAGGAAGAGGTTGAGCGCATCGCTGCATCTGCTCGCTGAAACAGCACACGGCGAAGAATCTCTTCGGACTTTTGCGACTCACTTAAGAACCCCATTCAATTGGGCAACAACATCCAGACAGGTGAATACCATGGGACGAAAAGAAGACAACATCAAAAAGGCAACAGAAGTCATGCACATTCTTCCACAGATTCGAAATCTGTGTATTGCTGCACACATTGATCACGGTAAGACAACACTCTCTGACAACTTGATTGCTGGAGCAGGTATGATGTCCAGCGATCTCGCTGGTGCTGCTCGTGTTCTTGACTTCGATGAGCAAGAATCTGCTCGTGGAATCACCATTAACGCAGCTTCAGCATCAATGGTTCACGCTGTTGATGAAGTAGACTACCTGATCAACCTCATCGACACACCAGGTCACGTTGACTTTGGTGGCGACGTTACTCGTGCTATGCGTGCTGTTGACGGTTGTTTCATTCTCGCTTGTGCTGTTGAAGGACCAATGCCTCAAACTGAGACTGTTGTCCGCCAAGCACTCAAGGAGAAGGTCAAGCCTGTTCTTTTCATTAACAAGGTCGATCGATTAATCAACGAGTTGCAGGTAACGCCTGAGGACATGATGAACAGGTTCCAAGAAACCATTACCAAGGTCAACAAATTAATCAAACAATTTGCTCCTGAAGAATTCAAAAAATCTTGGCAAGTCAGTGTCATGGATGGTACCGTTGCATTTGGTAGCGCATACCACAACTGGGGAATTACCATTCCATACATGAAGAAGTCTGGCGTCAGCATGACTGATATTTTCCAGTACTGTAATGATGAAAAGCAAAAGGAATTGGCACAAAAAGCTCCAGTTCACGAAGTTCTTCTCGATATGGCTGTTACCAAGTTGCCAGGCCCAGTCGAAGCACAACCGTACCGTATCCCGAACATTTGGACCGGCGATCTTGAATCATCTATTGGAAAATCCATGATGTCCTGTGACCCAGAAGCAGAACTTGCTATGATGATTACCAAGATTTGGATGGACCCACACGCTGGTGAAGTTGCTGTTGGCCGTATCTATTCCGGTGCTATCTCACAAGGTGAATCTGTGTTCGCAATCGGTGCTGCAAAGCCTGAACGCGTTCAACAAGTCAGTATGATGGTCGGTGGTGACCGAATCACCGTTCCAAAGGTTGTAGCTGGAAATATTGCTGCAATCACCGGTATTCGAAGTGCTGCCGCTGGTGTAACACTTTCCCGTGACAAGGACTTCACACCGTTCGAAGCCATCCGTCACTACTCCGATCCTGTCGTCACCGTAGCTGTTGAACCAAAGAGCATGAAGGACCTTCCAAAGTTCATTGATGCTCTTCGTTCTTTGGCAAAGTCCGACGCTTCCCTCCAGGTTACAACAAACCAAGAAACTGGTGAAGCATTGTTGGCTGGAATGGGTGAACTCCACTTGGAAATTACAGTTTACCGTATCGAAGAAGAACAAAACATCAAGGTCAGCGTTAGCCCACCAATCGTTGTTTATCGTGAAGGTATTCAAGGTTCAAACCGTGGACACGCCTTCGAAGGTAAATCCCCAAACCGACACAACCGTTTCTTCTTTGAAATTGAAGCCCTTTCAGATGATGTTGTCAACGCTCTTCGTAACGGAGACCTTGGCGATGGACCTGTTCGAAGCAGTGACGCAAAGGAGACAGGAAACAAATTCGGAGAACTCGGAATGGACAAGGACCTGATGCGTAAGATCTACGCCATCAACGGAACCAACGTCTTGGTCAACGACACAAAAGGTATCCAAGGACTCCACGAAACTCGCGAATTAATTATTGAAGCGTTTAATGAAGTCTGTAAGAAGGGACCAATCGCTGATGAACCAGTTCAAGGAATGTTCGTTCGTCTCACTGACGCAAAACTTCACGAAGACGCAATTCACCGTGGACCCGCTCAAACCATCCCTGCAGTGCGAAACGGTATCAAGGGTGCAATGATGCGAGCCAAGACCGTCTTGCTCGAACCAATGCAGAAGGCCTTCGTATCCGTTCCAAACGATTGGCTCGGACAAGTTACTCGTGAGGTTACCAACCGACGTGGAATTATCGAAGACATGCCAAGTGAAGGCGATGTTACGACTGTCGTTGGTGTTCTTCCAATCGCTGAAACCTTCGGTTTCTCTAACGATATTCGTGCCGCATCTCAAGGACGTGCTGTTTGGAACACCGAGAACCTCGGATTCGAAATGCTTCCACCACAATTGTTCAGCAAGGTCGTTGGTGAAATTCGAACCCGTAAGGGATTGAAGCCAGATCCAAATCCAGAATCCTATTATTCTGATTGAGTATGAACACTGGCTCAATCGTTGGATTGTTTGCTACAACCGTCGGGGGTGTCCCCAAACCTCGTGTTGAATCCATTGAGGTGACAACTCTCGGGATTCGTAACGAGATTATTCGCGACAAGAAACATCACGGTGGAGAGCAAAAAGCGGTTTGCTTGCTTGCAGATTCGATCATCGAGGAACTTCAATCAACAGGGCATCCAATCGCTGGTGGTTCAACTGGTGAGAACATATTGCTCAACGTATCACCTCACTTGCTTGAACAAGGAGTACAACTCGAATTCTCAACTGTTGTTCTCGAAATCACCATGCCTGCACCACCTTGCAAGACGATTGCAGAATCCTTCATTGATGGAGAATTCAACTTACTTTCACACAAGAAATACCCTGGACAAACGCGTTGGTACGCTCGTGTTCTTACCGAGGGTACAATCCATCAGAATGAAACAGTATCAATTAACTCAATCGCTTGAGTTGTAAATCAGTCAGTTCTCGTAATGCAAGCATTGCAGGTCCATCTGGCAACCTGTTGAGACATGCATGAGCATGTTGATGATATTCATTGGCTTTTGCACGAGCATAGTCAATCGATCCAAGCTCATTCAAAGCGGCAATTCCATCTTGAATCATTTCCTCAGTAGCATCCTCGCATTTACCAAGAACTGCAACTAAGCGTGACTTAACATCCGATTCAGGTTGCTGAAGGGCATGAATAACCATCAGTGTCTGCTTTCCTTGAGCAACATCAGAACCCGTGGGCTTCCCCAGAGTTGCAGAATCGGATAAGACATCGATGAGATCATCCATCAATTGAAAACAGAGACCAACAGATCGGCCCCATTCTGCCATGCACTGGATAACCTCTTCATCGGCTCCAGCAACTTGTGCTCCGATTTCAGCACAGATATGGAACATCACTGCGGTCTTCCCTTCAATCATCTCAATATATTCCTCTTCGGTTACACGCTGTCGTGTTTCAAATTCAATATCCAGTTGTTGCCCCTCAGAAACACGACGTACCATCCAAGCGATACGATTGACCAGTGAAGGAATGTCATGAAGTTCAATGTTGGCAGACATCACCAAGCGTTCAAAGGCAATTGCCAGCATAGCGTCACCTGCATTGATTGCAGTGGGCATGTCGTATTCTACGTGAACCGCATTTCGTCCACGACGTATTTCATCGTCATCCATGATATCATCATGGACCAGTGTAAAATTGTGAATGGTCTCAATGGCTGCACCAATATCGAGTAAACCAGAATGTGTATCACCAACAGCTCGAGCTACGAGCCAAGGAAGGGTCGCTCGCATTCGCTTCCCCCCACCTTCGATGAGGTGCATCATAGCACCTGCTAGGCGATCATGGCGAGATGCTGTAAGACTCTCAACGATACGTCGTTCAATGAACGGCTTAACTTCCATGATGCTTGTCAACAAATCTGCACCTTCCGCATCAGGAAGCATATGCGTCACATCTCCCATGTCGTGAATAACGTTGTCCTGAAGTGCTTCACAAGCCTCTTTGTCTCCAATAGCAGACCACCATTCTTCGTTCATGAGGCGTGCAGCAATGCATCGGAACCATGGTGCGATGACATCATCACCATCAGGTTCGACTAACATGTCCTCCAATTCTGTAGCGCTGACCCATTTCACATTGGATACTTCGTTTGGATTAGGGTTCAATTCAACATCAGCTTGTATCATGAGGATATGGTCTATTTCTCGCTCGATCCAATCAGCGTTCATTCGAGCGGAATAACGCATCTTGGTGATGAAGACAAAATCATCAATGTTGAGAGAATCAGCAGCGATTCCAAGTTCTTGATCAAGTTTGCGAATGGCAGCGATTTTAACACCACGTGCGTTGGTTTCATCCATTTCTTCTTCACTTGCAAGAGGATGTGAACAACATGAATTCGCCCAAACACTCGGAAACGTAATTTTGTCATGTGCACGTTGTTGAAGAAGTAATTTTCCTTCTGAATTGAACAATAGAACACTGAAGGCTCGATGCAATTTACCTGATTGGTAGTGGCTATCTGCTTTGCTTACAGGACCCACAACAACATCGCTCTCATCGACTTGCAGAACTGCTTCTGCCATCATACCTGCCTGGATAGAATCCGATGACAGAGAAGCCATCAAATCTGCAACATCTGTGTCGATGTTCGCCTCTGGTACATCTCCGCTTGCGTAGTTCGACATATGAGCCCCATTCTTTCTCTTGAGAGGCGCTACATAGACAGTTCGCCTCATAAAGAAGGGAATTCATCCTACTTTCTGCGAATAGACCAGTTTTTTCGACCTAGTCCTTCAAGGGCAACTCCGGTCATGGCGCCCCACAATATTGGTTCACCGATTTTGAAGTACATCAATGGGAGCATAACAAGTAAAGCGATAATCCAATGATGGAGCCAAATCGAACTGGTTCGAATGTGAAATTTGATGTTTTCAGTCATCAACCGGGTAAAAGCAAAAGCCGAAACAAGTCCAAGTGAATAAAATCCAAAATCCATCCAAATCACCTAAGGTAATATTCTCGTTCCTCTCCAAGGTTGATCACGAACGAGATTGAGAATCCTCTCGGGATGCTCACCATTGATGAGATACACACCAACGCCTGTTTTGGCTACCTGATGTCCTCGTCGTATTTTCAATCCAATCCCACCCGTTACGTCAATATCGGTTTGATGCAGTCCCTCGTATTCGATGTCAGGCGACCATTCTTCAATGAGGTCATCAGGAGTTGCTCGATGAGGTGGAACTTTGAGAAGTCCATCAACACCTCCCATTGCAAACACCAACAATTCAACATCGGACAATTCAATACAAAGCCTGGCAACAAGGTCGTCTCCTGAGAGAATTCCAAAGCGGCGCTCATCACCGACATCAACAACATCTCCGAAGGAAACGTGAACTGTTTCGGAGTCATTGGATTCGAATCGATCAAGTGTTCCAGAAAAACTCGGTCCCAGTTCTGATGCCCACTGATGAGGTGGGTGAGATACAACATTCAATCCAAGCGATTGAAGTTCGTCAATCACAATCGAGTTGAGTTCCAACATGTCGTTTCGAACATCTTGGACTGCTCCGGTTTGTGTTGTGCACGAATCATCCTCTACAGAGAAATCAGGTATGTGTCCTTCATTGAGCCGCCAATGTTTTGCTTTGAGGTGTCCAAATGAACCTGCTCCATGAACAACAATGACTTGAACACCTTCATTGGTAATTCTCTTAACGATGGAACATAGAGAACGAATGATTTCGAGGTTCGCAGAGGATTGTTGATTCTTGTCGGTGATGAGAGCACCTCCGAATTTGACAACAATTCGCCTCGCCATGTCAGCCCCAGTCATTAGAACCTCAAGAGTATGCCTGTGAACACAGGATTCAATAGTCTGGGTTGATTGAGACAACCATGCCCGCTGAAGGCCCAACCCTCGACTCGTTCCTTCGCCATCTCCAAACTGAAGTTGAAGCTGCGAATGATATTTCAGACAAAACTGAGAGAAACGATAGGCTATTGCAACTCGAAGCATCAATTCAGGAGGCCATTATCTTTGCAAATCGATACAAAGAGTTGCAAAATCAAGGCGTTGATCCTCTTCTCCTCGTCGATCCCAAAGTCCAACAAGAGCGCCCAGCGCCAGCAGCGACCAAAGCACAATCGATTTTACTCGGTTCGTCAACATGCGCTGCATGTGGCAAATTACTCGAGAATGATCTTGACTTCTGCCCTGCTTGTGGAGCAACGAAGTAATCACTCTTCTTCTTCACGTTCCCAACGTGCAACGGTATCCGAAATCATTGGATCATCTTCACCGACACGGTAGAGATACTCTGGAGGCACTTCGTCAGTCAAGTAGACTGTCTTTCCAGCACGATAGATGGTATGACCGTCAGCCACAGCACGCACGGTATCGATTTCAATGATGGCAGGTCGATCAATTCGGACGTGACCTGCTTCCATTGCGTTAACGATGGTCTTGGAAAGGTGAATGTGATTACGAGTTCCAGAGGTAATACCAAGTTGGACAATCGCATCTGCTTCACCAGGCTCACATGGCCAGTAGAGAGCTTCAGGAATTTCATCGGTTGGCAAATCGAGTTCGATTTCAATCGAGTGTCCGTAGGTAGCTCGGATCATCTCTCCTTCGACTTGGTAACGCCCCTTTTCATCAGCGTTAGCAATAGCCTCAAAGTGCCATCCACGGAGCCAATGGTAGTGGCGACGTTGTCCAGAAATTGAGTCGGCAAGTTCTCGTGTGCTCACCCACCCGTTGATGTCCATTTCAACATTGAATTTTTCAGGAGCATGTCGCAAAACTAGTGCAAGCATTCGACCGAGGCTACCTGCTTCTCGGTCACTCATGATGAATTTTCCTTCGTCATTACAGACGGGACAGTTTGTGCCACTAAAGTGACCGTGCTTTCTACATTGGCGCAGCATGTTTCGCTCCTATCGACACCCATTCATGAACCCTGCGGGTGTTTTGACCGACTCAATCAAATGCTTGATTCATCTGGAGATAGCATGGTCGATGTAGCAATGGTCGGTGCTGGCCAAACCAAATTTGGCAACCATACACTGGGTTTGAAAGGCATGTGGGCTGAAGCCATTGAGAATGCCATTCAAAGTGTCGACCATGGATTCCAGCCAAGCGATGTTGATGAGGCTTTTATCGGAAGCATCGCTTTCGGCGGTTCACAACTAGGCAACACAGCTGCACTCCTAACTGAACATTCTGGAATGGAGGGTGTGAGCGTCCGTCGTGTGGAAAATGCGTGTGCTTCATCGGGTTTTGCATTGCGAGATGCTTGGATGGCAATCAAGAGCGGACAAGCTGATGTTGTGGTTGCAGGTGGAATCGAGAAAATGAATGATTTATCGGCCTCTAGAAAGCGGTACTGGCTCGGAGTTTCAGGTGATACTGAATGGGAACGTCTCGCCGGTTTAACGTTCCCAGGCACTTATGCTCTTACTGCACGTCGTTATTTTCATGAATTTGATTCAACACATGATGACCTCGTTCATGTCTCCGTCAAAAATCACATGCACGGTTATGAGAACGAAGTCGCACATCTTCGCAAACAAGTTTCCTTCGAAAAAGCACAATCGGGATTCATGGTAGCCGATCCACTAACGCTCTACGATTGCTGTCCGACGTCCGATGGCGCATCAGCAGTCATTCTTGTTGCAGATCACTTAGCACATAAATTCACAGACACTCCCGTGTGGGTCAAAGGTTCTGGTGCAGGTTCGGACCACCTTGCTTTGCATGACAGACCGAGTATCACCCAATTACGGGCAACACAATCGGCTGCTGCAAAGGCATACACTACTGCAGGACTTACCGCACAGGATATCGATTTGGCAGAAGTTCATGATTGCTTCACAATTGCTGAGGTTCTTGCGACCGAAGATCTCGGATTTGCTGGCCGAGGCATGGGTGGGCGCTTTGCTCGAGAAGGAGAAGGACGTCGAAACGAAGGAGAGGTCACCATCAACGCGAGTGGAGGTCTCAAATCAAAAGGACACCCTCTTGGAGCAACCGGTTCCGGACAAGCAGTTGAAGTGTTCAAACAACTTCGTCACCAAGTTGAGTCACAGCGACAAGTGCGTGATGCTGAAATTGGTCTCACTCACAATGTTGGTGGGTCAGGCGCAACATGTGCAGTGCATATCTTTGGAAGGGAGCGTTGATTCTTATGCAAACAGTATACAACAATAACGGCAATTTTGCATGCAGCCAATACGGTGAGGAGTGGGCAGGCCCTGACGGTGACAGAATCACATTAGCGATTGCTCTGCTCAAACAACTCCCATCCGGTTCCGTCAACATCAATTCGTTTGAATCACGACTGGATTTTCCAACAAGTGTTGGCATTCAAGAATTGATTGAGGCGAGTACAAACTGGACAATCAGCGAAGATTCAGAATCATACCTTCATGGACATTCTGATTCATATCTCGTTGCAGTCACATCATCCAGCGAAGAACCAAACTGGCCGGCGTTCAGTCCAAATATGAACAAGACTGAATCCCAACAAGAACTTATTGATCAATGGAGCAAAGAAGTCCAAGGTGTAAGCCAGGGGGCTTATGTCTCTCAAGCGCAACACATTGTTGCATCATCCTCGCGACTCGGTTTGAAAGCACAAAACGATCATGGAACAATGGTGTGGCCACCACGACAACTCAACTCCGAAGGCGCACGAATTGAGAGTTCTACCAACACACTTTCTGAACCGGCCACAATCCTGACTTGGACTCGCTTGAGTTCTGCTGGAGCTCCTTCAGAATTCTCAGGGCGGGCCCCTCTTCTTGACGGTGTATCCACCGTACTCGTCGCATTTGAAGAAGGGCCAAAAGGTGTGTTTATGCTCGCAGATGACGAACATGAAGCCCCTGAAATTGATGGAAAAGTTCGATTTGAAGTACGCCGATTGTACGGTCAAGACGGTATGATGCATTACGGTTTGAAAGCAGTCCTTTGTCAATCCTAAACGAACGGATAGAAGCCTTCATAGAAAGTCTGTTCTGTGGCTGAAGCATGGCTGGGTTTGGCGGTATACGCAAAGGAAGGAAGGAAGCAGCTGATAATCTCACAATTCAAGAAGAGGGAGACTGCGCTCGTTGCGGAGGAGAAAGTCAACCCTCGACAATGGAAGGCTATCTTGCATGCACACGTTGTTCGTACGAGTGGGCAGACCCGAATCATGTTTCCCGAAAAGTCCGTGGACCTCCGCCAAACCATCGTAGAGATTCGGAATTGATTCAAGAATTCAAACAGGAAATGGAACGAGGTGATTTGAAAGGAATTCTCGGTGTTGAATCAAACCTCTCAGATGCACAAGAACAGTCTCTCAAACGCTTGGAGGACAAATGGATGAGTGGAATGCAGGGGCATTACAATGCCGCTTCCGAAGACAGAAAGCCATTGATGATCAGTTTCGATGATGATGATAATCTCGTCTCAACAGAAGTTGCGGCAATCACAATCGTATCGAATGGATTTGATGGTGGTGAAGAAATCAGGCTTGAGTATCCTGGTATTGGCACTGAATTTTATGCATACAATGAGCGCAGCCCAACGGGTTGGAAGAGAGGACGAAGCAGTGAAGAAACAGCACGTTCGATTACAAATGTAATCAATCGTTCGTCCCGATTGGTTTTTGCAAATCTTGATGGAAATCGAATATCCTTTGAACTAAGGGATGAGAAACTGAAGGCTGAATCACTCGTTCTTTTCGTCGACGACCCTGGCGGCCAAGATATTGTTGCTGAGAAAGGTGGCGTTATTCTTGATTTNCGAGATGTCAATGTTCTTGATGATTACAAAAGCGTAATCGCTCTCGTTCTAGAGGACGGTATTATCTCGCCAAGTGAAGATCAGATGATGTGGGTCATGCGCCAACATCTCGGAGTCACCGAAGAACAACATGTCGCTTTGGTTCAGGATATCTTCGGAAGCAACGCACTCAAAGAATGTCCAAATTGCAATCAAATGGCAGAACTCTATCCTGAGTATTCTGCATGGTATTGTCAACCTTGTGAAAGTTGGCTGTAACATCTATTCTATAGAGAGGAGATAACGCGAATTCTTCATTCAAATAAGCGAACGTGAGCGAGGGATGCTTCATAAGGTGGACGGTGTTCCGTTAGAATGGCGAACGCTATGGCAGAAGATGTATTGTATATTGGAATAGACTTGGGAACTTTTCGTTCAGTTATGGTCTCCTCAGGAAACCATGAAGAAGAAGAACTCACTGTAATTGGAACTCCTAAAGATCCAATTGCCCGTAATTTCCTCAAGCGTGATGTACTGTTTGGAGAAGACGCACTCAAGAACAGATTGGCTCTCAACCTATTCCGACCTCTTGAACTCGGTGTCATCAAGGACACAGTTGAGGATAGAGAGTTCATCGCTCACTTTATCACCCACCTTATCGGTCTATCCGACCCAGAAGAGCACGACCGTGTTGTCGCTGTTATCGGAGCACCTGCTGAAGCAAGCCACGTCGACAAGACCGCTATCTTCGACGCTGCTGCAGGAAGCGTCAACGCTGCAATGATTATCTCTGAACCGTTTGCTGTTGCATACGCTCTCGACATGATTGAGCATACTCTCGTGATCGATATCGGTGCCGGTACAACTGACCTTTGCCGTGTTTACGGAACCATTCCAGGTCCTGGCGACCAAATGCACACCGGATACGCAGGGGATTACGTTGATGCCCAAATCATCAAGGAAGTTCAATCCAAGTACAACGGTGCTCAAATTACCAAGGACATGGCACGACGATGGAAGGAGCAATATTCCTTCGTATCGACTTCAACACCGGATGACCCAATCATGGTTGACTTCTCAATCGAAGGAAAAGCCATGAATCTTGACATCACAGATTGCGTCCAGCGAGCTTGTGAATCAATCGTTGACCCAATCGTTGAGAATGTGAAGAAACTTATCGCTGACTCAAACCCAGAATATCACGACCAATTCCGTCGAAACATGGTACTCGCTGGTGGCGGATCGGGTATCCGTGGACTCGGTGCACTCATTGAACGTCGACTCTCCGATATGGGAGATGTCAATGTACACGTTGTTGATGATCCAGTCCGACTCGGAGCAATGGGTGGCCTACGACTTGCAATGGAAGTTCCAGAAGAAATGTGGTCCAACCTCACACTTGCATCACGCTGAGTTGTTTGCATGAATAAGGGACTTGCCATAACTGGCGGCGTCTTGTTATTGGTTTCGATTTTTGTGAATGTAATTTCACTTGTTGGCATCCTCGATTACCGCCCAACGGACGAAAACATCATTCATGATACATCAAAAGATGGTACAATCTTTGAGTATGACGGCAATACCATGACCATGGAAGTTTTTGCCAAGGGTGATCAAATAAACTGCAATGATTTTCAGGTATCGGTAAAGGATTACTTAGATCAAGATGTCTTTTTTGCAAATTGTGAAGGAACCAATCACCCCTCGTACACATTTCTTGGTGACTTATCGGACATTGCAGCAGGAAGTTACACCATTACCTCCGATGGGGATATCGTCATCGTCGATGCAAGCGAGATAATTGCACCTGCATTTGGTTTGTGTGGAGGAAGTGTATGCTGTTTGCTTGGACTGATTCTTCTCATCGCTGGACTAGTAGGTGGAAGAAAACCACCACAAGTGGTTCTTCTTCAACAACCAGGCGGCCCTATTTATCAGCCAAATCAAACAACAGTTCAGCAATACATTCCACCCTCGTCTCCTGTTCAAAGTTATCAACCTCAACAAACAGTTATCCAGCAAGAAACTACTCCAGAAGGGATGCCGGTGTATCAATCCGACTTTGATGGATTTTCGTTTGAACATAAGAATGAAGACTGATTGTATCATGATCACTAAGAACACTCGAGTTGTCATCTTGACAGGTGCAGGAATTAGCGCAGAATCAGGTATCCGAACCTTCAGAGCATCTGATGGTCTTTGGGAAAATCATCGAGTAGAAGAGGTTGCAACACCCGAAGGTTGGGCTGCAAATCCAGAACTTGTGTGGTCCTTCTATCAACAACGAAGACGTCAACTCTTGGAAGTTGAGCCAAATCCGGGTCATCATGCCTTGGTCGAACTCGAATCATATTTCGAGCATTTTCTTCTCGTTACACAGAACGTCGACAATCTGCACGAACGAGCAGGCTCGAATAATATCATCCACATGCATGGTGAACTCCCACCTCTTCGTTGTGAAGAATGTGGACATGTTGAGATTATGATGGATGATAACCACCTTGGTGAGAACTTTCTCACTTGTAACCAGTGTGAGGGAAGAATGCGTCCACACATCGTTTGGTTTGGTGAAATGCCCATGCACATGCCTAAGATTGAGAAAGCACTCGCTGAGTGCGAGGTCTTCATTGCCATTGGAACAAGCGGTCATGTCTATCCTGCAGCAAATTTCCTTCACATTGCACGACAGCACGGTGCGCACACCATCGGTATCAATTTAGATCCTCCACAAAACGTTTACTTCTTCGATGAATTTTTCCAAGGAAAGGCAGGAGAAATCCTTCCCAAAATTGTTGAGAAATGGACGATTGAGTAGAACGGACCATGTCTCAATGAGTTCACCAGTGGCAGTATGAACTATCGCATAACGTCTAGACGACGCTCAATTCCAATGGGGATTTGAAATTAACCCTCGAAGAGAGTGCAAAATCAATTGTTCATCACTTAGTTTGATAACTCTTTGATAGTACGTACAAACCCATGCGAGTTCGATCAACCATCGTTCTGATTATCTTACTAGCTGTTCAATCACAAGGATTCGTAAATGCAGAGGACACTTTTGAGGATGAACCTTCCAATTGCGATAAACGTGGATTAATCGAAATTATTCTAGGTAATGGTGCTGTTTATTGTGACGTAACAGACTCAATGAATTGTGATGAAATGGGGAACAATTGCGGCGCAGGATTAACCCGCTATGTCGATATGACCTATGGGGATGATCAGCATATATCGTTCGGTTACAAAGAAGCAGGATTTGAAGAAGGTGAGGATGTGGAAAACTGGATGACTCCGCCACCTGAGACGTGGAATGCTTTGCGCTGGGAGAACGTCAACGACGTTGTTATTTATGGACAAATACACGATGGGCAATACCATTGTGATCAATACATGATACCAGAATCATATTTACCAGAAAATTGGAGTCTTATCGATCTCAACGTGGATGTTCAATTCCCTGAATGGTGTTCCCAACCAGCAACTGATGACGATAAAAATTATACAAATGGAACCCACCCATTCGTAGATGTTTGGATGATTGATTTAAGGGATGTTACATGGAATAGAGAGATTAGATCTGAAAGGGTAAATTCAAATCATTCTTCTTCCACATTTGAGGATTTGACCAAGGTTGAAACTCGAGTGTGGTACCATGAAGACCACCCTACGTTAAATGGTGATTTGACTCCAGGTTCTGTGAGCTTAGGAATTAAGATTGCTTTGGGAATGATTTGCGGTCTTTTCCTTGCATTTGCTGGTTATATTGGTGTTGGTCTCGTTGCTTCTGGACTCGAGGAGAAACAAAAGAAGTCTCTAGAAATGGCAAATGTACTGAATGACCTTGCTGGTATGACTGTAGAGGAACTAAAGAATCGCCTCAGAGAGGCAGGATTATCTGCATCGGGCGATAAATTAGCTCTAATCCAGCGATTGGAGTTTCACATAAAAATGGGATCTGATGTTTGAAGTTAGGGGAAACCATGGAAAATTGGAGGCATGAAAGCACCTGTATACGTGGGGCTCCCTTTAGTTCGTAAACGTATACAACGGTACGCACGTATAGGACGGATTGCGAACCCTTGTAAACAGAAAATACTATGCGAGGGTGTTTACAATAAACCCTTGTAAACATAGGTAGCCAAGTTGTCATATTGGATGATATGACCCTACTCATGTTTAGCGACAAGCGATTTTTCATTTTCCGTCCAATCGCCTTTCGGTACATTCTCCCTCAAATATCTGGAGTAATATTCATCTGGCACTTTCATGGAAGTTTTTACACGTGGAATCTCAGAAATGTTTCCACCTGAAAAACCATACCTCACCC
>PBMQ01000007.1 GCA_002722615.1 Methanobacteriota archaeon
GTAAGATTAGGAGATATCAGCGAAAACCTCGGAGCACCTGCTCACAGATGGACCGGAGGTGAGCAGTGATGGCTCGTAAATCAAAGATTGTACACACATCAGGAAAGAGAAAGACAGCAATTGCTCGTGCAACTGTGAAGGCAGGAAAAGGACGCGTTAGAGTTAACAGTGAACCTATCGAAATCCTACAACCTTCTCTATCCAGGAGAAAAGCAATGGAACCACTAATTATTGCAGATGCAATGAACAGGCTTTCCAAAGTTGACATTAATCTATCCACAATGGGTGGCGGCATAATGGGTCAAACCGACGCTATTAGAACTGCTATCGCTAGGGGATTAGTCCACTATAACGGTGGAGCAGAAGGAATTGATGAAGAACTTCGAGACGAGTATCTAAGGTTCGATAGAAGTCTTCTTGTGAATGATCCAAGAAGAAAGGAACCGAAGCACCAATTAGGACGTGGTGCTCGTAGAAAGAAGCAGAAATCATACAGGTGATACCATGATTATACCAGTAAGATGTTTCAGTTGCGGCGGATTAGTCGCTCATAAGTGGGAAAAGTTCAGCGAAAAAATTGCAGCAGGCGAAGAAATGGAAGCTGTATTAGACGAACTTGGATTTGAAAGATATTGTTGCAGAAGAATGTTCGTGTCACATCTTGATTTAATCAAAGAAGTAGCACCATTCAGCGCATCACTAGAATGAATATAACTCANANNCANGGGCCTGTGGGTTAGCTTGGCCTATACTTGGCGGCTGGGGGCCGTCAGACCCCAGTTCAAATCTGGGCAGGCCCACTCCTNNNGNGTTTANNCGAANNNTANNGNCNTGNAAGCCTTGCATTGATATGGCTTGAACGCTAGCNTAACGCATGCGCTCACGTGCAGTCGTTCTCATTCTGCTACTGTTTGGTCTATCTCTCTCGCCGTTGGTTTCCTCTGATTCAACCATTTCAAGCAGTACAACTTGGAGTGGTAACGTTGTTCTCAGTGGGAACGTTACTGTCGACTCCTCCTCTACCCTCGTTCTTGAGCCGGGTACTGTCGTTGATGCCAAAACATATTGGTTACAGGTCGATGGAATTCTAGAGGGGGCCGATTCGACCTTCATGACAACTGAAACACCAACTAGCCTTGGTTCCACAGGGGCCGGACTCTGGGGTGGAATTTCCATATCATCGAGTGGCAGTGCAGTTCTCTCAAATGTTTCAATTTCGGGTGCAGATTCCGCATTGGAAGTCCATGGCGATGCAACGATCCATGACTCAATCACTATTTCGAACAGTTACATTGGCTTCGACATCGGCTCATCAGGAGTTGTCGATGCAGAGAATGTCACAATGACAACGATTGACATACAAGCTGTTGTGAATCACGGAACACTGTCAATTGATTCAGGATTATTCACCAATACTGCGACAGGGATTCTTTCAACGATGAGCCTTACAGCGGAAGATGTTTCATTCCTCAATACGGGTGTTGCTATCGACATTGTATCAGGTTCTGCCGATGTTACTGGATTGGGTCTTGAAAACGTAAGCGTAGGTGTTGGTTCAGATACAGGAGCAACAACGGTGATCTCAAGCATCTANGGTCAACACATTGCTCTCGTTATCGATGGAACAGATGCTGATGACTTAACAGTCTCAAACGCTCTACTTTCCGGTGAACGCCTTCTCTGGGGAACGATGGATAGCATCACCATATCAGATACGAACTTCACACAGGAAACTCCCGGGCGAGCAGTTCTTGATTTGCGCTGTCTCGTCGATTGTGGTTTGGATCATGTCTATGTTCACAATGCGGATGTAGGTATGGATGTTGACGGCCCAGGAACGACTGCAATTACAAATTCGGAAATTCACGCGGACCAAATTGGATTGAGGGCATCAGGGACTGGTTTGCTAAGTGTAGATGCATCTCTTCTCACCGCAAACGTAACAGCGCTTTCAATATCAAGTCTTGATTCAGAAATTAGTAGTTCAACAATTTCGATAAATGACGGCACAGGCCCAGCAGCATCCCTTCTTGAAGGAAACCACGAGTGGAACGCAGTTCAGATAACAAAGCCGTATAGCAGTCTTGACACGACCTCAATTGGACTTGAGGCGTGGTACTCGACCATCGAATCAACATCAATGACGACCAATGGGTTTGCCTATGGTGCTGAATTCGAAGACACCTCATTGCATGCCGATGTTGGGTCTTTCATCAATGGAAAATCCCGAGGCCTCCACGCAATTGATTCCCATATTGCCATTGATACTCTCATAACCACGGCTCAAGAATATGGAGTTGTACTAAGTGAGTCAACAACCGCACATTTTGCAGAATGGACTGCGAATCTTCACAACACACCGCTTCTTCTTGAAGATGAATCTTCAGCCTACATACGTGAATTTAATCCCCTCAATACGGCCCAAGGATCAAGCGATGCAATCGGTGATGGCAACCTGGTTTATGGAGGCCCAACTACAAGCACCATCGCAACCACTTCCTCTGGATATCTTTACGAGACACTCATCTCGTTTGTTGACGTAAACAATCAACCAATTCAAGCAACATCTCATGCCTATGGATTTACNTCTACTGCGGATCCAAACGGTATTGCTTCGTTACCACTCCTTGCATCAGGAACAATGGTTGAGGTTCTTTTCAATGGTCAAGGCGTGAGTACAGAACTGTTTGGAAATCAGCAGGGGCAAAGCGTACAAATTATCGCACTTCCAGAGGGAAATTGGAATCTCCCTGCCTCATCAACAGTCGTATTGGGGGCGAGAGCAGATGGCCAACCGCACCAGTTGAACGGAGATCTTACATTCGGTCCAAACGCTCATCTCAAACTCATTGACACGACCTTGGTTGTTGCAGCCTCTTCGATAGTTGATTTAGGCACTTCAGGAATCCTTACTGGCGATAATGGAATCCTGAATGCATCGTCTTTGGAACTAAGTGTACAATCGGCCCTTGTTTCCGAAGGCCTAGGGTTGGAAATCCAATCACCCGTTCAATGGTCGTGTTCTCAACTACAGAGTGTGACAAATGTTCGATTTATGTCAAGCATCTCACTTGCTCCATTGTGTGAAGTTGAGATGGTTGGGGGTCAGGCTACTGAAACAATTACCATCGGTTCAGGAGCCTCATTCTCTTTAATTTCAACATTGGATATCGAAGTACTTGACAAGGGAATTCCTGTTGAAGGGGCAACCATTATTGTCGGGGGACAAACGGTTCAAACAGACTCATCTGGAACTGCGATGGCACAAACTACAGCCCGTAGCGTTGACTCACAAGGAGATATTCGGGAAGGAATCAAAACGGTTACAATGCAAATTGGCTCCTTCACTGAATTCTATGCATGGAATTCTCAACAATCCACCTCGCATACATTCATGGCTTCAACAGTACCGACAGGAACGATATCGTCATGGTTGATTCTGGAGGAAACCTGGAGCCCATATCGTCTTGAGGGGGATTTGATAATTGGTCAAACAACCCGGATGACCGTGAATGATGGCGTCGAATTGCGAATTGCATCAAATGCAGTAATCGATGTTCAGGGCATCTTCGAAGCAGGTTCGGCAACGATTTCTTCTATTGGGTTCGGAGCTCGCTGGGGCGGCTTGTTGATGGACGGAGTAGTAGGGTCAAGAATTGATTTGTCTGAAACATTACTCGTCGAAGGCTCACCACTCATTACGTTGGCTGGCCGTGGAGAAGTAACCGCACAAGGTGTTCAATTCGCCCGTTCCGCTGGTGCAGACCCCCTCATCAACATCTATTCCGCTTCTGAATCCTCNTTAACGCTGATTGATTCGGATTTGCGAGATGCAGGGTCAATGTGCATACAAAGCTTGAGCGAAAATGCCGTTATTACACTCAAGGAAGTGACATTGTCTGAGTGCAATGGTGATGGACTATGGTCCCGATTGTCTACTGTAGAGATCGACGGATTGACCCTTGGAACGGGACTTGAAGATGGAATTGACTTGACTGGAGTGAAGGGGCTAGTTACTGGAATACAATCCGAATCATTTGACGGAGAATATGTCGTGCGTATGCAATCAATTGGCGATGGGTTTCATATCGGTAATTCTCACATCCACGCCGGTCAAAGCGGAGGCTTGTTTGCCTTCATGTGTGAAGACCTCTTGCTGAGCAANCTAACCGTTTCTGGTGCACCTGGTATCGATCTGGATGAAAGCTCAGGGGAACTCCATGATATTACTCTCAACGGCGGTTATGCTGGCGTAGGGCTAACCATCCGCCACGGACTCTCCGAACCTGTGGTTGTTGAAGGATTGCAAATCACTAATTATTCAGTAGGCCTCAAATTACATGCTCATGACTTTGAAGATCCTGCTCAAACAATCTTACGAAACGCTTCAATCAACTCCATTGAAGCAGCTTCACTTGAATACTATGATGCCCGCTTTGAATCCTCATCTCTGGTTGGTAATATATCCGTCTCAAGTAGCGTGATTGATGCTGTTGATTCGATTCTCTCTGGTTCGACATCCATCGATTTGGAGGGTATGGTCAATGAGTGGTCCACACATTCAATTCTCGCATCCCTTGATGGAGATGTTGTGGAAGCAACATTCACAGTTTCATCTAACCTACTTACTGACCCAATTGAATTCACAGGTTCATTTGTCGATATTGAAATGCTTCATACAAGGTCACTTGCCGATTCATCAACATCAATTATTGAGGCCACGGTTTTGGTTTTGTCAGCCAAAAGTCTTGCCAGCAGCGAGGTGTTCCCAATTGGATCAGGGGCACAACAAAACGTTGTCATCTATCTTCAGCCAAATACACCTCCTACACTCTCAATATCGGAACCCTATTCTGGGCAACGTTACATGGAAACGNTACCTGTAGNAGTCTCATTAACAGTAATAGATGATACGACTGAATCTAACGAAATCATCCTGAATTGGTTTGTCTATGACGCCCAGAACCAACTTGTGAAGGAAGGCGGTGCATCTTCCAACCAGTTCAACATCACCTCTCTTGACACCGGTTTGTTCGTTGTTCAGGTAGTGGCTTCGGACAACCTCGGGCTTACAACTTTGGCAGAGGTTGATATCGAGATAACACAACTCGATACAGATGGAGATTGGGTTTCAACATGCAGTTCAGAAACATGGTTCGATGCAACAGCAGGATTGCAATGCGGGCCGGATATTTATGATCCAGACGATGACAACGATGGTCGCTTGGATACGAATGACGTTTGGCCTAAAGATCCGTGTGCATGGGTTGATACCGATGAAGATGGACAGCCTGATCGTATTGGTTGCCCGCCTGGCGCCACAACCACATTGTTTGAAGATCAAGATGATGATGGGGACGGGATTCCTGATGAATTGGAAGGCACTTATCTCGATGAGTCCGAGGAAAATACTACTCCATTGATTTTGATAGGTTCGATTGTAATTCTTCTTCTCATTGTTTTCTTTATTCGGGTACGTGGCGGTGGACCGAAAACACTGGGCGAAATTGATGAGCGAATGCTCTGAGGTGAAATCATGCTTCCGAGTGCAGAACCCGTTGCCTTTGCAATGGTTCTCATCCTTTGTGGAATTGTGGCATGGGATGCATGGTGGCTTACTCGCCAACATCGTGACATTCCCGAATATGGGTACCTACCAAACAATGGCTTTGCATGGAAAAGTGAACGTAGCCATGAGATGTTTCGACAATGGGCGAATCTAGGGTCGATGGCAGCTATGATGGCGTTGCCTTGGGGCTTTGCATCTTTTTCCAATACACCGATTGCGTACGTTATTGTCTGGGACGTATTGCTCGGATTGCATATTATTTCGCTCCTCGTGCCAAAACGCTATGCTGTTACCTCCACACATCTTTTTGCGGACGGGCAACGGTATGAATGGAACCGACTCGTTCTTGCAAAGCGTCAACCGAAGCATCGAATCATGCTCCTTCGTAAGGGCTGGGGTCCATTTGGACCTCTTCCTCTCGGTGGTGATCGAGCAGATCTTGACATTGCAGCTGAGAAAATCATTGAAGTTCTTCATCCTGATCAAGAGGAATGATGAGAGGTATTGCTAAGTGATTCCTTGATGTGTTCGNGGTATGGAATGGGCGCGTAGTGGCGATGATGTCGTTGTGGTTCTGGAACCCGGTGAAGAGATTCATACTTCACTTCGAAAACTTGCNGATGAACTTGGGATAAATGGCGCAGTCATCACAAGCGGAATTGGCCGTACGATGAATTCCACATTCGGATACATGGATGAAACGTTCACATATCATCGTCGTTGTCTTGAACAACCTGCAGAACTTGTTACGTTGCAAGGTAATCTTGCACGGCACGAAGATGGCTCGGCCTTTACTCACCTCCACGCTACCTTCGCTGACGATGAATTTGTAACGAAGTCAGGTCATATGTTTGAGGCAACCGTCTTCGTTGTAGCAGAAATACACATGCGAATCATGTCAAAAATTGTAATGACACGATGCCCAATGATCGATGGCGAATTTGTGGAATTAAAACTCCAAAATCGGGACCCTTAAATGGGGTCGAGATGGTGGTAATGCATGGCTCAAGGAGGCGATGAAAATACTCGCAACTCGGGCCGAGTGGCATGGTTGGCTGAGCAGATTGCTCACCACTCAGATCTGTACTACAATCAAGCGAAAACAGAAATTTCAGATTCCGAATTCGATGCTTTGTGGGACGAATTGAAACAAATTGCTCCTGACCACCCCCAACTGCAAAGAGTCGGTGCTGAAATCGACCCTGGTACAGTGAAGGTCGATCACATGTTTCCTATGCGCTCCTTAAACAAAGGCACGGACGACGATGATATCGCTCACTTCGTTAAGGAATCTTCTTTGGAATCAACCCGATTCATTTCCCAACCAAAGTTGGACGGCTCTGCATTATCCCTGGAGTATAGAAAAGGCAGACTCGTCCGAGCAGCAACTCGTGGCAGCGGAGATAGGGGAGAGGACGTAACCAAGAATGCGAGAAGAGTTGAGAATGTCCCGCACACTCTTGGTGCAGAAGTAGATGTTCACATACGTGGTGAGGTTGTCATGAGATTGTCAGTCTTTGAAGAGAAATATCGCACCATTTCCCCCAATCCAAGGAACCTTGCTGCGGGGGCATTACGTCAGAAGAATGCAGATGGTAAAGCGAATGCAAACGATTTGGTTTTCCTTGCTTATGATGCTAAATTCCCCTCCGAAGCAGATCGTCACCCTGATTCAGTTGCACCTCCAAGCAAGGATTTTGATAGTGCAATTCTAGAGTGGTTAAGTGAAACAGCAGGTGTTGAACCCGCCCCCTGGGTTGTCCACGACTCGGGTTCAGAAAGCGCATCCATTGAATCTCTTTGTCAAGAAACACGAACCTGGAGCANGGGACGTGAATCGTACAGTTTCGAGATCGATGGACTTGTTTTCAAAGTTGATGACCTCGAAAAGCGAGATTTGCTTGGCATGACAGCACATCATCCCAGATGGGCCCTTGCATGGAAATTCCCTCCNGAGGAAGCAACATCTGTTCTCCTTGACGTTGATTGGCAAACTGGACGTACAGGTACAATCACTCCTGTTGCTCGGATTGCTCCGCAACGAGTTGGAGGAGTTACAGTTGAGAATACAACCCTTCACAATCTAGGTGAAGTTCAGCGTTTGGATATTCAAATCGGTGACAAGATTCGTATCGTACGGCGGGGCGATGTTATTCCAAAAATAGAGGCAAGTCTTGGTGCAGCCACACAAAGTGATATTGATGGTAGAACACATGCTGATGGTGAACCATTCACAGGAGCTTTACCACAACGACGCCAAATCACTCCTCCCGGATCATGTCCAGCTTGTGCAGGACCAATCGAAATTGAGGGCGCATTTATTCGCTGTACTGATGTCNAATGTTCGGCACGGCTCGGACGAAGCATCCTGTACTACTGCAGAGCATTGGAAATGGATGGCATTGGGGAGAAGCTTGTCGAACAACTCATCGAAGAAGGTCTGATTTCAAGCATCCCAGATTTGTATCGTCTCAATCAACCAATGTTGCTTTCCCTCGATCGAATGGGGCAAAAATCTGCGGACAATGTTCTTACAGAAATTGGGAAAAATCGAGCCATGGCATTTTCAAAATTCTTGAGCGCTCTTGGGTTACCAGGTATTGGCCCAGAACTTGCGACCTCGATCTCGAANCACTTCTTGGTGCCTGCACAACTTCTGCAATGGGTTGATGTTGCGTTAACAGATGCTTCGCGCCTTTCAGAATTAACATCGATCGATGGTGTAGGGGACATTGTTGCTCAACAAGTTCGTGATGGAATCCAATTGAGAAGAGGAATGGTTGACGATCTTCTGTCCTTACTTTCCATTCAACAAGAGGAGCGAATTGCCGAGGGTGGAATCTTCGATGGCATGACGTTTTGTGTCACAGGTACGCTCACAGAACCAAGAAAAAGCATTCAAGCACGGATTAAAGCGGCTGGAGGTAAGGTTGTGGGAAGCGTCTCTGGCAATCTCTCTGTATTGATTGCAGGAGAGAATGCCGGTTCAAAACTTGCTAAAGCCGAGAAATTGGGTGTTCAAGTATGGGACGAACAGACATTACTTGGCCGAATTTCAGGCCAGTTAGAAGAGCAGGAATCACCTTCGCCTGTGGGCCAACCAACATTGTTTGATTATTGAGAAATATTCCGCTGTCAAGAACGAACATTCTTAACGAGTATAGTACAAATTTCGCTCATGCAACTGAAAGCCATTCTCCTTTCTGCTATTGTTGCAATGGTCGTACTCACGCCTGTCATCGAAGCGAATTCAGGTGGCAAGCACTTCTCATCTGGAGGCTGTGGTTGCCATGGAGGTAGCTCTACCTCGGTCTCTATTTCTGAGAATTTCCCATCAAGTTACACACCTGGTCAAACATATTCGATTCAGGTNTCAGTATCGGGCGGTGTATCAGGTACACATGGCGGTTTCAATGTCGAAGTATCCAAAGGATCGCTTTCAACAGGTGGTAATTCTGGTGTCAAAGTCAGTGGTAAGTCCGTTACGCACACCAACAAAGCAAATCGTGCATGGAGTTTCGATTGGACAGCCCCTACTTCCGGAAGTGGTACAGTCACGGCCGGAATCGCTGGACTGACGGCGAGTGGAGGTGGAACAGGCGGAGACGCTTGGACAACAATGTCCGTCAGTATAACCGAGACAGTTGTTGTTTCCAACAATCCACCTACAGCATCCAANGTACAGATTTCACCATCGAGCCCTACATCAAGCGATGACATCATACTGACCTACACATTTTCCGATCAAGATAGCGGCGATGCCGAATCAGGGACGACCATACATTGGTCTCAAAATGGGGCGCATCAATCACAATTTGACGGTTTGATGACAATTTCAAGCCCATCCCTCTTGAAAGGAGACAGTTGGCANGCCTCAGTAACACCCAGTGATGGAGAGGATTTTGGAACAACCGCGAATTCGAACACAATTACNGTGCTGAATTCTCTTCCTTCGATTTCTTCTGCTACAATATCGCCACCAAACCCGACTGTAGATNATGATCTCACTACATCAATTTCAGGTGAAACAGACAACGATGGTGATACACTCGCCTTTGAGTACCGTTGGTATCTCAACGGCGCCTTGCAAGATGGGCTTGAGGATCTCACAATCGTACCGTCGATAGCAACACGGGCTGATGATGTCTGGGAAGTTGAAGTCCGTGCTCATGATGGGGAAGGGCACTCCCCTTGGGTTCGTTCCAATGCGATTTCCGTGACAGGCGATACTTCGAACAATGCGCCGACCGTGGATTCAATCACCATTTCACCCTTGAATCCGAAAACACTCGACACCCTTGTGGCTTCCTCAACTTCTTCCGATGCAGATATGGATTCGATTGTTGACACGCAATATCGTTGGTGGAAAAANGGTGTTACGACTTCGATTTCTTCATCAACACTTGATTCAACGATGACGACAAAAGGCGACATATGGACAGTTGAGGTGCGAGTGAATGATGGAACTGAGTGGTCATTGTGGACTGAATCCTCGAGTCTTGAGATACTGAACACTGCGCCTACATTAGACTCTGCAACCATGAGCAAGAATGAAGCCGCAACCGATGAAAATGTGACCGTGATGGCAACGATGAGCGATGTCGATGGTGATCAAACAACCATGAGCATCACTTGGTACCGTGACGGAGCGATACAACTGGAGTTCAATAATCAGGCAACGCTTCCTTCTTCCGCTACGAACAAAGGCGAATCATGGACTGCAGTCGTACAAGCGAATGATGGTGAAACAACAAGCTCGCAGAGCGAAACACTCTCACTGTTGATTATTAACTCAGAGCCGCTCATTTCCATCGCTCTTGAAAATGTAACTTCTCAAGACGATCTTGTCCTCCAAACATCCATCTCTGATATCGATAATGATTCCACTGAAGTTTCAACCATTACCTGGTTTAGAAATGGGTTTAGAGAAGGCTCACTCGATGGTGCAATAATTGTTCCATCGTCATACCTTGGCCCGGGACAAGAATGGAGCGCTGAAGTGAATGTTACGGATGGTGCATTATACGCCCTCTCAACAGCTTCTATCGTAGTGGAGAATACACCTCCTAGTGCGAGGATTTCTGTGCTCACGGAGGATCTCTTTGCAGGTGAACGAGTCATACTATCTGGGTTGGAATCAACCGATCCAGACAATTCAATCGTACGATATCAGTGGATTTGGATGAATGGAGCATCTTCAGGAGTTGAGGCTTCATTCCTCATGCCAGTGAGTGGTATTGTTGAGGTGTCGCTCACAGTCATCGATGAATCGGGAGCAACGAATTCGACCTCAATCATCATCGAATCGATTCCGGCATTGGCATGCCCGAATCTGACTCAAACAGTATCTGGTGCCAATGTCCAACTCGATTGGATGTGGACTTCCTCCGCCCAAGCATCCTTTGAAATTTCGAGAAATGGTGTCGTCGTTGGTGTTACCAATGAGACAACGTTCACCGATTCACCGAATGTTTTGGGGGTCTCGAATTACAAGATCCAAACACTACTTGGCGATCGTATTCTCGAATCGCCCTGTCAATCACCTTCAGTCAGTGTCGCAATCGATGCAGCGACGATTGAATTTGAAGAGGGCCCATCCGCTGTTGCGGGCTTAGGTCTGGGAACAGTCTACGTCATCATTGGAATACTGCTGTTTGTTGCGAGTCTTTTGCGTAGAGGTGAGGAACTATGAAGCAAAAATTGGTTCTCCTTCTTGCATTATCCCTTCTCGTTCCGCTTCACGTGAGCGGGAACCCTGGCGGTGTTGGAAATAGCCTAGAAAACATGCAATGCGGAGGGGCTTGTCATGGTGATGCCAATCAGAATGCTACCTCTAATTTACAACTCAGCTTGCAACCGTTTGGAACAGTTTGGGCAGGCCAACCAACTGAAATCACAGTCCAGATTTCTGGCTTCGATACCTCTCATGATATCGATCAGATTGGGATCTTCCTTCTCTCCTCGACCAATGCCAACAACGATATTCCAACCACAGATGGATGGAGTATACTTTCAGATGGGATGGGTGGATCAAACAATTACATCGAATACGCATCCATTGATTCCAATGTCCTAACGCATTCTTGGATACTTCGCGCAGACGAAGTCGGCGAGAAAACTCTCTATGTCTCGGTACATCATGGCGATAATTCAGGAACCGATGCTGGAAGTCCATTCTTTGGAGTTTCTCAGGCATTCGAAATAACCGTTGAAGCCATCCCTGAAAACCTGCAGAGAATCGATCCAGAATACCAGCCTCCAACCTCAAGAGAGGTTGGTGACGCGACAACGCTTTGTCTTGAGACAATAGCAGCAAGTGACGTTGTCATTGAATGGCGGGAGCCTTCTGGAGAATCATATCAAGTTGAGACCAGTCAAAACAACGGATGCTGGTTTGCAGTATTGCCGTCTGCTCTGTCGGCATCCACTATTGAATGGCGCGCCATCCTCGACGGCGAAGGACCACAACAGACGACACCATGGTTCTCGTTGGCAAGTTCTGAACCCACATGGGAAGCAGATGAAACTGCCTTGATGCTTCAGTCGATCGCCCATCTCGTCCTCTTCTTTGGGCTGGTGCTCTTGGTACGAAAACCGAAACGAAGCGATGATGAATTCAAGGATTACATGGAGGATTCTCTATGATTGAGTCTGCTACATTTCACGTCATAACAACAGAATTGGTTGTTGGATCGTTCGCCCTTGCAGGTCTGTGTTTTGTCCTTCATTCCCTCAAATTGATCCATAACAAAGAGAGTCAATTCGTGACTATGATGGATTCAACAGCACACATCGCCTTACTGTTCGGACTTCTTGCCCTGCCCTTTGCAATTTCATCTGGTATCAGCTCATCACCTAGTGGAGCTCATACATCACCACTTCTTGCCAACAAAATGCTTCTCTCAACTGCTGGCGGTGGGCTTGCATTGGGAGTTTTGTTCTCGCGTTGGAGAATGAGAACTGGTGACTCCCCCCGCCATCTTCACAACGCATTTGGTTCGACTTCCACTGGTTGCATGCTCCTCACTGCATCTCTTGGAGGAACTTATACGAGGGCAGATTCGCTTACTGAATTCTTACCATTCGTTAAGGAAACGACATTCTTGCTTCCTGAATGGATGAGTATCTTTGTGATCCTACTGATTCTTGGTGCACTCATTGTAAGACAAACATCATCCGTAAAGCATGGATGATGGCGATGGCGCTTCGTTCGGCGCAGCTTGACTCAATAGTGATTTGAGTTGTTCTTCCAGCATCTGTGCTTCCTCGAGGAGAGGTTGATCATCGAGATGCGTAGTTGGGAGAATTGCATTGAGTTTCTTCACTAGAGCAGCAGCTGCACGAGCGTCAGGGAAACGAGGATCGGCTTCGACCATGATGCTCAACACATCGATTGCTCTTCGCCTTGCCTCGCTCAACAAGACGCCGTTGATTCCACGAATAACTCCACTTGAGAGCATAGGAACGTCCATATCGTTCAACATCTCACAGACATGGTCTGTTGCTCCAATACCAACTAGATCAGTCCCTTCAGTGTCTTCATAGTCGACGGTTGGTTCTTCAATTCCTGAGTTACCTCCAAGTCCGTCTTTCGAGAAAGCATCAACTAAAATACCCATTCGAATCTTCGATCCTTTCGACCAATCGTATAGTGCCCAAACGATGTCATGAACCAATGGACTCGGTATGACGAGTTCACTCATCAGAAGGATAATTTTGTCACATCCCTCTATACTGCATTCAGGTTTACCAGCATAGGCTCGAATGATGGGCATTGGTTTGCCGTCGGTTACTAACGTGAGTGGGGGTAGGCGAGGATCGACAACGCCTCCAACAAATTCTAATTCCAAATTATCAATCAAATAATGGCCAACAACACTTGACACCATGCCTACGCTTGGAAAGCAGGTGATAACAAGGGCGCCTTCGGTCACAACGTCTGCTCGAATCTTAACGAGAGTTCCTTCCATAACACCAACTTACCGAGGAGGCATTCAACACTTTCGCCTTCAAGCGCAGGTTTCATGTCCTTCAATGATAGGGGTTGAACATGGTCGAAGAACGAAAGCATAGTCTCTCCCCCTCGGCATGGAATCGATACGAGACCTGCCCGCGCATGTATTGGCTCAGCCGCCAAGGGTTGCCTCGTAAGGCTGGTATGGCAGCCTCCTTGGGGACTGCAGTCCATGCCTCAATTGAAGATCTGTTGCAAATCGACCTCTCGGGACGTGAGCCGGCAGAATCGAGTTGGATATTTGATGAGGCCGATGCACTCTTGCGAAAGCGTTGGGAAGAGGAAAAGCAAATATTCCACGACACACCTCGCCACCCGAACTGGAAAGAAGACAAATACAGAGAGGCACAAAAGCAACAAAAAGGAGCCATTAACATGCTTCTCGATCACGTCGGTGTCCAAGGTCTTGCCCACGACCGAATCACGATTGCATTGTGGAAGAAAATACAATCACTCATCATCGCCGTCGAAGGAGAATTGGTTACAAAAGATGGTCGTCTCATGGGGCGATTGGATTTGCTCCTTGCTGATGTAGACGACAATGGCAAACTTACCGGCTGGCTTGTTGCGGATTTGAAAACAGGTAAACCCCCTCAAGGCAAACTCAAACCCGAGGTAAACCGCCAATTGCGAATGTATCGTGATATTCTTCTTTCTAATAATCAAAAAGCCCCTCCAGTTCAAGCTCAGGGGTGGTATACCGATACGTCCTCAAAATGGGATGCGATTGGAGAGAACGTTCTCGAAGCCGCATACGAAGCATGGAACGCTACTCAGCCCTCAGAAACTCCACTTGATCCAACTCCGGGCCAGTCGTCCTGTGGTGGTTTCTGCGACTGGAAGGCATGGTGCCCCTATTGGTGGAATTGGCGCCACGAAAACAAATCGCTCCACAAGGGGGATTTTGCAGATGGAGTCATCATCCTTCATCAGTACGACGAAGGGAAATCAACTGCAACGGTGGAGGAATGCATCCCTCTCAACACATCCGGTGGAGTTGAACCAACCGGCCAAATGCGAACAGTTACCTTCGATGGACGCGGAAAAGAAGTCCTTGAAACTCTCTTGGATGCTGGCCACCAAGGCCCACTGTTCCTCGGTAGTGCAATGATGAATCGTGAGGTTTGGAGAGTTGGTCCTTGGTGTGATGTTTTACCGTGGTCACCTATTCCCGATTCAGGTATGCCTTGATTTGTTCAACTGCAGTTACGTCTTCAATGCCATTGGGTGAAAGCAACCAATTCAGATATCCGGGATCCAGTTGATTCAACTCTTCCAAATGACGCCCTCGGTGACGTCCAACAGCCAAGACCATATGGGCTCCATCACGCCGAACCATACCGTTTGGATCGACAAGTTCCAAATCATCAAGTTGTGGTCCGAGGTCAGATTGAGCTTTGGCAGTTGAACCAGTGGCACACCATTGTTCAACTTCTTGAAGTGATTTACGAAAATAGCTGGGATGGTCAAGCGCCAATTTCCACAACAGGAGGAGAGATGCCGCAGCGTCAGCAGATGCAGTGTGAGCATTCTCAAGTGAGATTCCATGCCGATTGCATTGATCACCCAATCGGTGGGGGCGTGGAAGTTTCAACCGACGGACCATCTCTAATGTATCGAGTACTGCTTTTGGTTCAGGAGGCAGTGCACCGATTCTGAAAAATTCATTTCGTAACATAGGCAAATCAAACTGTCGAACATTATGCCCGATAAGAACGGAACCATTGATCAATTCATACACGCGGTCAGCGATTCCAGAAAAATCAGGCTGCCCTCGCACATCCGCATCCGATATGCCATGAATCCGTTGTGATTCGTAAGGAATGGAACGGCGTGGATTCACCAACTGATCATAGGAGACTTCAGAACCATCCTCAGCAGATCCGATTAATGCAAGTTGTACAATACGGTCACGAGATGTACTAATTCCTGTGGTTTCTAAGTCGAAAGCGAGAACTCGTTCGCCTTCAAGCAGTTCCATAGCCGAGCCTAGTCAAGTGGAATTCAAGAACTATCGCTTGAACCATGCTGTCGATTGAAAATTTGCCATTGGGATTAAAGAACAGTCTCTCTCACCTGCCATTATGGGTTTCTTCAAACGTTTTTTTCAGAAGCGTTCAAACGATACCCAGGCGAATCAGGCTGAAGATGAGATTGACCCAATGCTTGCGACGTTGAAAGATCAATACGCCAGAGACATCGAAAACGATGTCACGGCCATTGAATCCATACTTGATGCCGATGAAGAGCAACCAGAGGAAATGGCCATTCAACCCGCGCCCGATTATGATGAAAACGATGCAACTCCAGATGATGTTTTGTCAGACGATGAAATGGTCAGTTTTTCAGAGAAGAATGTTGTTGAACACGATTCTATTGAAGAGATTGGAAATCATTTGGAATCAGCGACTATTGAAGGAGATGTTTCCAAAGAGGTGACCTTTAATGGGGATGAATAATCAATCATTGAATTCAAGAAAATAAGCCCAGAACAACAACATGGTTAGATATAGGACGAGACCGAGGAGATGATATGCAAGAGAGAACGTTACGCCTTCGGGGTTTGTTTCTCTCTGCAGTGATGCTAACCATTTCACTCGCAGGATGTCTCGGTGTTCTTGAACAGACGACAGAACCGAGGGCGACCCTAGAGGCGTACCCGCTCCTTATTCAAGAGGGCGAAATGGTCACTCTTGACGGGCGAGAATCCGATGCGATTGAAGGAATAATAACGGCATATCGATGGGACTTTGGCGATGGTGAAACCTCGGAAACAGTAACAGGATTTACCTCACATGTTTACGATGTATTTGGAGCGTACACTGTTTCATTAGAAGTGGAGAACGACCAAGGCGGAACCGATGAAACCTTCACTGTAATTATCGTGAACGGAGTCCCAACGATTCAACTCAACTATCCAGAGAACCCACGTGCAGGTGACGCAATTCTGCTGGATGCAACCTCCTCCACCGATCCAGAAGGTGCTGAACTCACCTACCTCTGGGATTTGGATTGGGGTGTTGACTCAGACGGTGATGGCGATGGACGAAACGACGTGGATGCTACCGATGCTCAAACACTGCTTCCTACCAACACAAGTGGGTTGTATGTTGGTTCATTGACCATTGATGACGGTCAAGGCGGCATGGTCACTGAAGTTTTCGAAATCAACGTCTCATCTCGCCAATTTAACATTGAATGGAAAGAGAAAGTGATTGAACAATCTTGGTCAGAATACCTCGATGAGGGTGAGGAATGGAGCGAACAGATTCTGCCAGGACAACAAGGTCGCATCCTTTCCTTCGAGGCTATTCTCGAACTTGAAAACGATGTTATCCAACCATATGACAACTTTTCACTTGGCATCTCAATCCCAAGTGATGGCTTCAATGAAGAAGCAGAAACTGAGGGCGGAAACATTACCCAATCTGAAAACGCAAAAGCGACAATAACAGCAAGGGATCTCAATTCTAAAGGAGTGGATGAAATTATCGAAGCCGATTCGGAGGAGATGGTGTTGCAGATGCTGCTCAATCGTCCTGGACAAAATTTCGGACAAGATGAATGGGCGCTCTTCGTACGAGCGTTACAGACCAATCCAGATTCTACAATTGAATTTCTTCCAGACCCTGATCCAGGTAACGATTGGACTCTGACATTACGAATTGTCATCCATGAACCTGTAATTACTGAGATTGCATTTGAGTAAGGTGCGACGAAAAGGGTTTGAATGGCCGATGATTGGAATGGAATGAGTGGCATGGTTGAATCAGTCGAAATCAGTCGAGTCAATATTCGCGACACTCTCTCGCTTGACTTATCTGTGTGGATGAACCATCCCGATGATATGGACTTCAGGCCATCGCTTTCCTGCAAGGACAAGACAATCACGATTTCGTCGATTTCATCTGGTAAAGCACTTGCAAGCGTCGAACTCGATGATGAACAGATGCAAGCACTTGAAGCATCGCTGACTGCTGAACTGCGAGTTAAATTTCAAGTTCATGGGATGCATGGCCGTCTTAACAAAATCGCCCCAATCATCGCTGATGGAAAGGCAAAAAAACTCGCTACGCCGAACTGGAAAACCATACAACCGGTGAACATGGAATAGGGAAAACCCCCATTTGTTTGATAAGCATAGACGTTGAGAATTTCGTTTATGTCTCCCAGGAAAACAGGTAAAGGCTCCCAGAAAAAAGCACGCTTCGAACGGTTGAAACAAGAAATCATGCGTTTTGTAACAGCAAACCATGGATGTTCCGCACAATCGATTGTGGCGAATCTAGCCCACGATCGAACAATGCGCAATCACGGACTGACACCAAGAAAAATTGGTTTCTTTATTCCACGACACTTAGCAGATAAACTCACATGGTGGCAAGATCATCGAGCCGGACGTCGCGTTTATGGCTGTCTCGAATCAGAGCAATAATATTCGAAAAGAGGCGGTTATTCAGTCACAAGACTGGTTTCTTTCGCCTCTCTTTTCTTACGATTTTGTCGTTTCTTGTACCATGGATAAATTGGCCACTTAGCCAGTCCACATAACAAAGAAAATGAAGTACATCGAAACGAACTTATCCGTTTCTTTAGACCACAATGTGGTCACACCAAACATTCCCTGATTGTGGTATGCTATTCTTGCGTGATNTACGACCAAGATTAATCCCAATGAAAGATGGATATATCGCCAAATTTTGTTCCAGTTTTTCATCATAAATGTAGTTGAGATGGGCCTAGTATACCTGTATCTCTTCTTAATTAATCGGAAAGCCGCTTGACCATCTCTCGTCTCGTCTCTTCAGGATCGATGAACATGGCACCAAGGATGACGACGGTTTCGAGCAATGCTGCGATGTAGAACAGTGTTGAATAATCAAATCGAGCTGCCAATGGTGCTGTTAGTTGATAGCCAATAATCGCTGAGAGATTCATCATTGCCATGTATCCTGTAAACTGTGTTCCTCCAACCTCAGTCCATGTGATTCGCATCATGAGCGAATAGATGTTGATTGAAACCATTGCCCATACAAACGTCTGTAGACTCCATACCGTCATCATGAAGAAACCATTGCTCCAAAGTGATTCGTTCATGCCCCAAAAGACAGTAATGAGGGCAGTTGAAAAAGCAGAATAGATGATGATTGCCTTTCCTCCGAATTGTTTTCCTAATTGTCCACCAGCGATGTAGCCCAGCATCGTGACGATGAGAATAACGCCGCCTTTTGTGGCATTGAATTGCTCCTCAGTCCATCCTAGTTCGCGTACGAACAGTAACGGGAGAATTGGAATAAGGAAATACGACAGTGAAATAATGAGGCTTAGAAGTATTCCAAGTTGTGCAGATCGGAATGAGAAGGCGATCTTGATGTTGTCAAAAATTTCTTTGAAATTCTTCTGTTTTTCAATCGATTCCGATGCCTTTTGTCTGGTAGATTCACTCCAAGGATACAATTTCTCACCTGGGCGTTCAGTCATNGACAAAGGAACAAGCATGATCACGACAAGAATTGGTATCTGCATGACGATCGCTCCCTTAATCCCAACAAATCCAATGATGGTTCCCAATCCAGCGCCACCAATGATTCCACCCACCGCCTTTGAAGTGAACATGTAACTGTTAACCTTCTCAAATTCATGAGGTTCCAATACATCAACAGCAAGGGCATCTGTACTTACATCCTGGAGGGCGGTAAAGATATTGTAAACGAGGAACATAATCCCGACGAGAGTGACATTGGAAGACATGTCTGGAATCAAGAGCATTGAACTGAGAACAACAATCATTCCACTTTGTGCAATCAAGATCCACGGCCGCCGCTTCCCCATTTCAGGGAATTGATATCGATCAATAATTGGGCCCCATAGGAACTTTACAGACCAAGGTAAGGTTCCGAGCGTAAGCAGGAATGCGAGTTGGCCGGCAGCAACACCTTCGACGGCCAAGTACGTCACGAACGTTACCGTGATGAAGCCCCAAGGTATTCCTTGAGCGACATATAGAGCGCAAAGTGTCAGGACTCGAGCCCGATAACTTTCAACAAGTGTGCGCCCTTCTTCGCCAGATGAGATACCTTGAGAATCGATATCGGAATCATCTTCAAGAATGATTTCAAGATGATAACGCTCTTTCTTGCTGACAAGATACCCGACCAAAAGAAACATTCCAACGAACCAAGGTAGGAAAAGAACGATTGAAACCGCTCCATCACCAACAGAGAGTGCATTGGTTCCACTCCCTCCTATGAGTTCAAGATCAAGCACGAGGAGGGACACAGACGTTGAAACATCTTCCCCGTTATCCGTGTGAGTACATCCCATTCCTTCATAGGCATCAGCATCCACTCTGACGCTGAAATCATAGGTTCCCAAAGCCTCGCTACCAAGATCAATTTGGTTTCGGATTTCATTCTCAGACATTCCAGAGATGTTTTTGGCATCCAATAGTGATTGGTTATGCCATGTTAGATTAACAGTGTGCGAACCAGGGTTAACTTCACTCGCAGTTAATGTCCAATCGTTTTTGGTAATCGTTCCAAAAATAGTATCTGGAGCATCGCTTTCTAAACCTGTACAGAATCCAAGATTTGGTGTTTCGTCTTCATTCGGGTAATCAAGTATCATGACAAGCCCAACAACGATGCCACCGGCATCCTGAATTTGCTCAGTGAAGGGCTCGGATGTAAGATCCCAAGGTGTGTCAGCGCCGTCCGAATAATACTGGGATTTGGTTTCAATAGGAATCTCAGTCCAGACAGCCTCAACAGTAATCGTCCCAGATGCATTATCGGCGTCGTCTTCGCCTAAGCATCCAGCAAACGGAATGAGAAGCATGGCAATAAGAACCAATGCTACCATTCGCTGCATGTTTAGTGCCTCAACCTTGATTGATTTCAATATTCGGTGGATTTGAACCGACGACCTCATGAAGCGTTTTCAAGTGCGTAATGCATGGGCGAAGCATCTGAGGTTGCCGCATATTTCGACCTTGACGGGACATTGCTCAATGCTTCAAGCGAGAAGACATTGACCGGTGTCCTCGCAAAACGCCGCCCGTGGCGTATTCCTCACGCCACTGTTGCATGGGTGCTTGGAACGACCTTTGCCCTCCTCACTGGTAAAGCTCCTTACGATGCTTTACGAAACCGAGGCCATCTTTCGTTGGCTTCCTGGAAGGTACTTGAACGATACTCTGATGAAATTGCAACATCCGTTCTCAAAGCAAAGATTTCACCTGGTGCTTGGGAGCGATTGGAATGGCATCGATCTCAAGGTCATCGATTGGTANTGGTGACTGCAACCGTAGCGCCCATGGCAGAAGCCATGGCTCGGGTGCTTGGTATGGATGAAGTATACGGTTGCGGCCCAGAAGTACGTACAGGCATGCTCTCGGGCTCCGAACGTGGATGGTCCGTGCCGCGACGAAAAGGAAAGGTTCCCGTTGTTGAGAAAGATGCACAGATGAACGAACATGATTTGTCAAAATGCTATGGATACGGAAACACACTTGCAGATTCGTGGTTTATGCGAATTTGTGGTCACGCAATTGCAGTCAACCCAGAATCATCGTTGGAAAAATTTGCCAACGATCATCAATGGGAGATTGTGCACTGGCCATCTTGAGTTCATATACTCTTGATGTTGAGTATTACTATGGACGCATTAAGTGAGATGTTTAGTGACGAAGAGGAAGTCGAACAACCATCGGCTTCACTTGAATATCAAACCAAGAAATTTGAGCAATTTCAAGGAGAAGTAGACAGCAGTTTCACTGCAATGCAAACCTCTTTTGATTACCTCAAGAAGACTATCGCCAACAATCCCGAACGAATTCTTTTCGATGCTGAGAACATCATTGTTCTCGGCAACTTGGCCACATACACCATTCCTCTCAGCGCTATTCTTTCACGTTTGAAAAATCCATTTGCGGGAGGCAGCGGGCTGCAAGCAACAAAAACAACCAAGAAAGGGGAATTGAAAGGAAAAGAGACAACGGTATGCATCCAACCCGATTATCAAAACGTCTCCGATTTGCCAGGCTGCGATATTCTCGATTCGTATTTCTTGATGCTTCTCAACGATGACAAATTCATCCATCTCCCTGCNCATCAACCACTGCGAAGGGCCATGCTTCTTCTGTACGGATTGTGCGTAAGCCCAGCATCAGCATCGATGAAGACATGGATCGAATCCACCACTGCTGCTGAATTCAAACCCGAGGAAGCTGCTGTTGAAATTAAGGGAACAAACGGATGGAAGTGGAAAGTAACCGATTGCAATCCGTTGGTGCATGGATTCACAATTTGGTTCAAGAAGAAGAATCAACGGAAGTGGACCAAAGTCATCGAGGATTCCTCGAACTTTGAGTACAGTTATCATTACGATGATGTAATCTCCATGCTTGAACTGCTTTCAGATTCTCCTCGAGTTCTCATCGAAGATGAGATGTACGCTTCTGATGAATACTTTATGCGAGAGGTTGCAAAACATCACCAACCGGTCGCGCAACGGCTTGAAAACGAAGANGCACGTCGTGCAGCATCGTGATTTGGCGGCCCCTCCGCGATTCGAACACGGGTCTCAACCTCCGCAGGGTCGAAGGATATCCAAACTACCCCAAGGGGCCGGGGTAATTGCTCCACCTGACGACTTGATATAAGCACAACGGATTAGAATAGGCAGGTTCGTACAAGAGTTCATGATGCTTGTTCTCTTGGGATAACCATGGCTGTTCAACTTGAAAGGGGAGTGGATTTCCCAATGGTTGATCTAGCAAACATTGCTTATTATCCTCGAATATTTGACCTCGCACATCGTTTCTTTGAAGACTCATGGGCGCCCATTTGCAACATTCGATATGCAGACCTTCTCCTCTCGCGAAAAGTAGGATTCCCCGTCGTTCATGTTGAATCTGATTTCCATGCGCCATTGCGATATGGGGATACAATTACTGCAACGATCTGGATCGACCGTGTAGGAGAATCATCCTGCACCTGGTGCTATGAATTTCACAATCAAATGAGTGAACTTTTGTGGACCTCAACTCAGGTGACGGTTTGTGTTGACATGAATTCAATGTCTCGAATTTCCATACCTGCTGACTTACGCAAGGGGCTTGAAGCCTGTACGAGGGATGCTTGATGATGGCGAGTGATGATGCGGATATGTTCGCCATTCGGCCTGACCATAAGGGTCCTAAAACAGTCGCTATTCTTTTGATTGTTTTTTCCATCTTTCTTGGTTTTGTAGCAAAGGCAGATCTTGATTTAGCCGGAACTGAACAGGTATCGGATGCATACATGGAACAAATACTTGAAACTCCGAATCAACAAGGAGACAATGTTTCCTTTGAAGAGTATCAATCGTATCATCAGGAAGTGAACAACAACAACGGTTACCTTATCCGAGGTGTTTCACTAGCCATTGGAAGTGTTGCCGGAATTGTTGGAGGGGCACTGTTGTACAGAATGAAACCCTTTGGAGGCAAACTTGCTTTAGTGGGCGCACTAATTTCTTTCGTCGGGGGTATTGTTGGGAATATGATTTTCTATGATGCAGCCCAATTGCATCTACGTGGAACAATCCAAGATAATGCAGAGTACTTTGGCTATGCTTGCGGCATCTGTACGTTCTTTGTAGCCGCTCTTGCACTTCTTCCCTTGATTAATGCACGAGCCCGTTTAGCGTTTGCAGAAGTCAACAAGGTAGAATTGCTTCAAGAAGAATCGGAATGATTGCTTGGACGCGGCCATTTTTTCGCCAATGCTTTCTCAAGGTCTTCATTGAGGATAGCATTCCACCAGTCACTACCTTGCCAAATAGCGTATTTGCCACGAATACCACGCAAATCGGCCCCCTTCATCTTACAATTTCTGAAATTCGATAGATTGCATCGAGCTTTTCGGAGGTCTGCACCCCGGAAATCTGCTCCATCGAATGCGGATTTCATGAGATCAGCCTCAACCATTGAGGCGCGTCTGAAATCACAATCAGAGAAGTCACCTTCCGTCAAATCAGCTTCATCGAGTATGGCTCTTCGAAAGGTTGAGCCACGATGTCTCCCTTTGCGAAAGATAGCCTTTGCATGGTTCTGATAGGAGCAGTCAATGACCTCTGCTTTGCTTGCATCAGGGTCATCTCGGGGGTCACCCGCCCCTCCACCGGACATCACCATATGACACTCAAGTTGTCGATTGTTTATCGAGGTGCGCCCTTCCAGCGTCAGTCAAGAGAGAAAATCGGTTTTTGTCCCCATGCTGAAGCGGGACCATAAGCAAACCACGTTCCTTGAGGCGGTTAAGATAGAGGCTTAGATTGCCTGGAGGTTCGATGCCAGCGTCTGAGAACAGTTGGTTGACAACTCGGGGAGGGCTATCTCTGATGTCTTCAACATCTCGTAGATAATGGATTGCAGCGAGAACCTGATCAGGTTTTTTGCTCAAAGTACAGTTTTCTACAAGGGCGCGGAAGGCTGAACCTCGTTCTGGCAATCCAATATCTCTCGCAGCGTCAATCGCAGCGTCGATTGCGGCATCACGTGCATCCCTTAACCGCTCAAGAACAATCGACCATGTGTCATCATGACGCATCTGAATTAGGCGTGCATCGACTTCGACAGTCGCTCCGCTAACATCTATTTCCATATCACCTGCGGTGATCAAAATTCTGGATTGACTAACCATTGTAATCACTATGTCCAAAGATACCCTCATTGATAATGTTTGTATAATCGCCAGCCATTGAGAAAACGTGCTCTTACAAAAAAAATCAATTTGATACTAAGAACAGTCATCGATTTGAAGTAGAAGTTTGTTCTGACATAGGAGTGGTGGCACAATGCAAGAAACACGCATCAAGAAAAAATCGCTCATCCTCGTGGCCCTCTTCCTAGTGCCAATTCTCTTTGTACCGCAGTCATTTGCAAGTGGCACGAATGAAATAAATTCATTTGCAGGAGGGGCATCGTTTCTTACCGTAATATCCGATGGAAACAATACTTCAACCTCGTTGCAATTGGATTTAGAACGAAATGTGACATTCCAAGACGCATCTTTTGTGGTAGAAAGCCAGTCGGTTTCAGAAACCCCGGGAAGTGTGTGGGTCAATAGCAGTTCAGGCGATACGATTTGGACATTCTCGGATGTGGGTTATGGAGACCTGTCTCGTCAAAACACATTCCTTACAGGATCGACCTATGAAACAATTTCATTGAACAATAGTACGGCAAGACCAGGAATTTTGATTCCAAGAAACGCATCAATTCAATCAAGCCATGCAAACATTACTTTCACGCCTCAAATTGAAGCACAGTACATACCTGTTGGCGTTGTAAGTGTGATGGAACTTGGAGATTCAAACGGCGACAACCTTACCGATGCATTTGTCTTGTCACTGGAGAATCTAACCACGGGAGTAAACACCGGTTTTGCAGTACTTGAAAGCAATCAAACAAGCATGCAATACAACTTGACGAACTGGACCCAAACCTGTGCAAATTCGGACAGAATGCGTATTGCAGATATGAACAATGATTCTCACGACGATGTCGTAACATTCTCAAATGGTAGTTCAATGATGTGTATCCATTATTACAACACAACAACGATGACATACGATCCGTACTTCAATATCAACACATCAAACAATCCGTTGGATGTTCAAATCGCTGATATTGACGGGGACGGCAATCCAGATTTCGTCACGATTCACGGCTCTACTAATCAAGGAGTAGTGTCAGTTTCGTTGTTTTACCCCTTTACTAATTCAGCACGTCCGGATTCCGATATTGTAATCTATCGATGGAACGATATGGTGAACCGAACAGATCTGGTGACATTGCGTGTTGATGATTTCTTCAATAATAATCAAACAACCATCATCGTATCGGACGCTTGGAATGATGCTACAGAAATTGTCTATGACTCCCAAAGCCGCCGACTGACTGAAAATCCGCAAAAGTTCAGAAATATTTCATCAGATTCGATTGCGGGAGACATTGACGGTGATGGAGATATAGACTTCATAACTCCAAAACAAATCGGTTCAGTCATCGTTCTTAACAATCAATCATCATGGACCCAGATTCCCTTGCCAGATACGATTGTAACAACGAATGCAACCATAGCGGATTTCAAGAATAATGGTGAAATTAGCCTACTTACTCCAAACCCCCAATACGAAGATGGCGATCCATCAACTCTAGATGGAGACATTGGGTATCGTACAATTTCATCCGCAGGTTTGGGCTCTCCAAATCCTTCACCATTGACTCCTTCCTCTGTGCCTATAGATATACTACTTTCAGATATTGACCAAGACGGATTGATGGATCAGTTTGTCCTTGCAGGTGAAGGGTTACACGGGATTTTTATCGGTGCTTGGCATAATCTATCGTTAGATGTAGATCTTGATGGCACTTTGGATCTATCGGCTGAAGGGTATTCAAGTACATCATTGCCCTACATTGGGGTCCTGAATGTATCCGACACAAACAACATCATCAAGGAATCCATTGAACCGTTTTTGCTAAATCTCCCGAGTTCTGTGGACGGGTATGGAATCGAAATGACAATCAACATCATGTCGGTTTCGAGCAACTCAAATGGGATTGCAAATTTCACTGATATAGATATCATCTATGATGTTGATTTTACCGTTAGCAGCAGTCCTGGAACCATTGGTTCATTGAGCAATTCCCTCAATCAGCAAATGCTTCCCGGTGCTGGTGTATTTACCATTACTTTACCTGTTGAAACAACCAAAGCAGGCCAACTCGAGCTTAGCAGTGTAAGTTTGACCTACACACTTGGTGCTCCAAATCTTGCTTTACCGCCGACACCTGTCTTATTCACACAATCTCTAACCCAAACAGAGGCCATAATCGAATGGCAAAATCTAACTGAGTTTGGTTCCGACTTACAAGAATTCCAAGTTTTTAGAATGGACTCCTCAACACCATTTGATTTCTCCTCCCCGTATGATACCGTCACGGCCCAGAATTTCTATTCCGATTCTAACGTCGGCACTGGATTGTCGTACAGTTATGTAGTTCGTTCAATCCATTCCTATGGAGTAGTAAGTAATCTATCTCAGCCGTTTGAAGTAACAATACCATACCCTCCAGCTCCTGCAGCGGTGACAAACATCCAATTGATTGATCTTGACATGGAAACTGCTTCGGCTCCGTTGAAGGTAACGTGGGATGCGAGCACGGATTCCAATGCTGTGGAATTCAGGGTCTACGTAGCAGAATCTGATTTGGATGCGACGGGTCTTAACAACGAGTTGACGCCAGCGAAGGACTACCTTCTCGATGGCGTCACCTATCAAGCAGTAACAACGGTTTCGTCCACTGTAACGGATGTCGAGATTAATTCCACGAGTCAATACGTTGATGCATCTGGTGCAACCTCTTCCAAAGCAATCCAAGACGGTCAGCAGTACTGGGTCGCCATCGCGGCGATTGATATGTATGATAATGCAACGTTACCACTACCTGTTGCTGGACCAACAACATCATTCAACAACACGTACATTAACAGCCAACTGGAACTATCCTTGTCCTCAGGACCAGTCGAAGTTAGCGAAAATGTCCTGGAATCAAACAGTCCTTTGTCTGTTAGCCTGTATGCATACTATCTTGACGATATGCAACAAGAAGTGACGATTGAAAACGCAGAACTTGAGATGGTCATGACGTACGGTTCTGATTCACTCATCTTGAATGGTCAAAGCGATAGCGATGGCCTTTGGGTAGCGATCGATGTTGAGGATCTTCATGATAGTAGCATCCCACAATCGTTGCTTGATTACTCAGCAACCTCAGATGGTGTTGTGAGCATCGACGTTTCAATGCAAGCAATCGAGATTGCCGATACACAACCATTTGCTTCTGCAACGGCAACTGCATCGATGGGTACGGCCATAACGGTCGAGCTTGCAGGGCCTCTGGCTTCTGTCGATATGGATGCAAATGACGCAATCGATATCAACATCACTCTTATCGCAAACGACTCTGCCAATGCAGCTCACCAAGCCTCGCTCGAAGGTACAACAATTCTCTGGGATGCGTTTGACGCCGTATCAGAAAACGCGACAATGAGCGGTTCTGAAACAATTTCAACTGGAAAGATTCGCATTGTTTCATCGTTTGCGAACATTTCTCGTATCGATTTCACTGTCGATACTGAAGATCGCCTCATGCTCGGAACAACATCGTTTTCAGTTACTTTGAACGAATACGTTGTTCCAGTGCAGGAGAATGAAACAAACGAAACTGTGACTGAGTGGATTCCAACATCCATTGATTCAGTAACAATTGCTTGTGAAAGCGCAACAATAGTAACCAACAAGCAGGCTTCCGATGACCCAATCGATTGCATTTTGGAGAATCCGAACCCATTCTCTGTTGACGTTGTGGTTTCTGTAACGGCTTCGCCTCCGTTGTTCAAATCTCCTGGAACAGTGACTATTGCCGCAAATGGTTCGGAAACGATATCCTTTGTTCCAAAGTACCAAGACCCACTATGGGACAGGCAAGATGATGTCGATGAAACCAAAGAGTTCACAATCCAGATACTTACGAGTTCACCTGAATACGACATTGCTGGAGAACCGCTCCCAGTTAACGACGTAGTAACATGGACTGCCTCGCTCCATGTCGAGGAGCCTATCACGACAGACGGAGAAGACAAGAGCTCATCCAATGGAGCACTCTATGGGGGAATAGGGGCTGTTGTCGCCATTCTTGCGATTCTCGGGTACATCGTTTACAATCGACGAGCTGGTGCTGATTTCGACGATGAATCGTTCTATGAAGAAGAATACATTGAGGAAAAAGAAGTGGAAACTGTTGAGATTCCTGAGGGTAAGCCCCTTGATGAGTTTGAAGATAAAACAATTTCAGATGAGCCTGAAATCATTGAACGCCCTGGCGATGCGCTGATTTCTGAAGTATCGGAATCAACCGACGAACCGGTTGGAGAAATGACTGAAGAGGTCATTGAAGAAGAACAGGACGATGATGACGGCATTTCAACCGATGAATTTGGAACAGAATGGTACGAAGATGAAGTTGGAACATGGTGGTATCGTGAAGCCGGTGTTGAAGACTGGTCCGAATACTCCGAATGAGAGACGAGAGATTTTTCAAACAGCAGTCGACCAGCAAAACGAGGCGTAAGCATGAAACAGCAATTTGGAACGTATGACCTTGTCCTTCGTTCAGGAGTCGACCCGACCACTGGAGGAGTCGCAATTTGCGGCTTTACCACTGCAGGAATGGTTGGTGTCATTGCAACATCTCACATCATCGAGTCGCTCAATTTAACTCAATTGGGCACTGTTATGGACGAGAATTTTCCGGCAGTTGCTTTGATTCAAAACGAGGTTCCACGCCACCCCGTGCGCGTGTATCAAGGCGATGGAATTGGCGTTTTCACCGCAGAGATCCAATTTGAAAAAGAGCAAGATATTGCTTTCGGTTCAACCGTTCTTGAATGGTATCGAGCCGGAGGATTTGACCAATTGATTATCATTGATGGGATTCTCAAACCGGAAAAGCAAATCCAAGGAGAGGGATTGTTTGCGGTAGGTGCCAATGAAACAGCCCGTTCTCGATTGAAGTCACTCGACTTACAAACCATCCAAAGAGGGATTGTTTCAGGGATTACAGGTTTCTTGTTGAGTGAAGGTGACCGCCTTAATCTCGATATTACCGCTTTACTCTCAGAAGCAAGTCCGATGTACCCAGACGTGCGAGCTGCTGCTGTAGCAATCGAAGCAATAACAGAGATGACAGGCAAAGAAATCCCGTTATCGAAGATGCTTGAAAATGCTCGTAGCATCGAGCAATCCGTTCAAGAAATCATTGAAAGCGCAACCCCATTGTTGCCATCACCAGACGATGATGACGCCATGAATGATCCATCATTTGGTTGACTCAAATGATCGAAGGGTTTCGAGCACAGTCTCGAATGGTGCATGTGTTGCAATGAATGGGCGAAGGTCCGGTACCCTTGCGGTTTGATTGCCGGTTTCGTTGAGTGCATCGATCAGTCGTTCCATGGTTGGCAAAGAACCGACATCAGCCAAGCGGGGCAATAGATCAAATGGCAGGAGCAAATGTTCTGAGGACAACAACGGAGCGGCATCTGCAATATGTCGAACAGATCTTCGAATCTCACGTTCGGCATACACTTGGTCGCCTTCACTCCATTGGAGACCGTGTTTGGCCCCTCGTTCGATATCAGGAACTTTTGCAAGGCATGTTGCTACCGCGTGGTCTTCAGTAAGGCGAGAACAAATCTCTTCATTCCAAAGTGGGCCTATCCACATCGGACCGCTTGCTTTTTCCATCTCTTCCGGACTTGGGTGTACCACAAATTTGTATGGCTTGCCTTCGGTTCGAATTCTCCAACCTATCAATTCACGATTCTTATCCGCTCCCTGCTTGCTCTTTCGTACCCGGACGGAGACGCGAACGTGATGTCCATCGAACAATGCGAGAATTGGCTCAATTGCCCGATCAAGTTGAGCGGATCGTGTTGCAATAGTTCCGAGGAGTACGCGAACAGCATCGTCATGCGCATAGAGGTCAACGATGCCTTTGTGGCCATACCGGCGCATTCCCGAAGTCGAGGAAGAACCAGTCAAGGCAGCTGTATCCGTTGCAGTTACCTCGAGAACGCCCACGCGCCCGAGAGCTTGCAGTGCTGCGTCGATAAATGAAATCGGAGAGCCGAAGGGATCGACGTCAATCCATTGAAATGACCCTTGAATCATCGCCATTCTTGCATCGCATTGTTGGAACTTTATCCCATTCCGTTCAATGAACTCGGGCTGAAGTTGTTCATCATCAATATCAACAAAACTCTGATTCAATGCATCAGATGTTGTGGAAAGCAAGGCCCAATCCAGGGCTTCAGAGTCGAGGTCGTTTGCTGTAATGTGCAGTCTGCCTTGATGTTCTTGGTTGATTTCATTTCTCCATCGTCGAACTCGAATTCCTGTTGCGCACAGTGCATCCAATGCCCGTATTGGTCGGTCACCGTTGATCCAACCGTGCTCCAGAGCATCCTGCAACAACAACACAGAACGTGTACGTGCAGGAGCCATTGCAGGATTCATGAATCCCGTTCCGGATTTTTCAGCAGGTCCACGAGGCATATGGGTTGGGCGCTCTTGACTTTGTTTTAGGTGAACAAACGTTCGACCTTCACACCAGATATGGCCAGGCCAGCCTTCGAGAGATTCCTCTCCAGAAAACGACTCGGCCATGCTTGGACGAGATGTCACCTCTTCTTGACCGCACCGCTTCAATAATGCTCGAAGAAAACATCCGGATTGCTGTGGGTCACCTTATGTCCGTTGTCGTGAACGTGCCCAATGATTGAGGCGCTTGGTTCGAATGACTTTAGGAATTGAAGAAGAGATTCTGCTTGTTCTTTTTCGACAGCCAGTACCATGCCTAAGCCCATGTTGAATGTTCGATGCATTTCCAAATCGGTAACGTTCCCTGCTTGCTGAAGCCAAGAAAATTCAGGAGGCATTTGCATCGGGGCATCAATGTGCCATCCAAATCTGTCATGCAACCTTAACAGGTTGGAGAGCCCTCCTCCAGTAATGTGAGCAATACCGTGAACTGAATGGACAGAGTTTACCGTTTCTTTGAGGTGATGAAGAAGCTGAACAACAGGCTCACAGTATATCTTTGTTGGAATCAACAGGACATCAGCAAGGGTTGGATTATCAGGTAGTTCCCGGTTTTGGAAACGAGCATCAAAAGGACATGCATCGGTGTATGCGAGACCCTTGTGATTGATGATGTTCCGAACGAGAGAGAATCCATTCGAGTGAATTCCAGAAGAGGGCAATCCGATGAGGGCGTCTCCAACTTTGAGATGTTCACCAGTAATTGCTGAATCTTTGTCGAGGAATCCAAGGGCTGTTCCGGATAGATCAAGTTCAGTAACGATTCCAGGGAGAGAAGCAGTCTCTCCACCAGCGAGTGTGACATTGGCCAATTCACATGCCTTTGCAAGAGAGGCTCCGACTGCAGCATGAACTTCAGGATCCGGTTTCGGAACTGCGATATAATCGACAAATGCAATTGGTTCAGCACCTACACACAGTAAATCGTTGACATTCATGGCCATACAATCAATACCGACACTATCCCAATTTTTGACTTCAGTTGCGATTTGTAATTTACTCCCAACACCGTCGGTTGCCATGGCTAAGAGGTGATTTCCGAATTCGATCAATCCACCAAATCCACCAGGTAAATCAACAGGTGCTCCCGGTGTGCCAGCCTTTCGTGTCGAGCGCTGGAGAGAGCCGATGAGTGAAGCGACAGCAGCTCCTTCAAGGTCGATGTCAACACCGCTCGAAGCATAATCCATCGGGCCGCTCATACGTTTTCCAATGCAAGACCATTCATGAATCAATCGTCTCGCCACTCAACAATTGAGCGGCCTCGATGATTTCCATATGTGACCTAGCAAGACGATGACCATCGTCGACTTTGTGGAATGCTAGAATCTCCCTCTCCGACCGTTCAGCATACTCGATACTGCATGAGATGGGCACGATATCGTCCTCAATACCGTGGATAATGATGGTTTTCAACCCCTCGGGTACTGAGAGGATTGTTGTGTTATCAACTGGAGGTTCGACTAGATGTAAAGCAGGTGCGCACAGAAGTAGGCCAGAAAAAGAATCGGGCATTTGCATGGCAACAAGTGCTGCTGTGAGCCCTCCATAACTCGAACCTGCAAGGATTGGTTTGTGTTCAGAGTATTTCTCACACTCCTTCAGTAAAAGGTGAACGCGTTGTGCAAGATTCATTCCTTGGAAATCAGGAGCGTTAACATCGAAACCCGCGTTTCGAAGTGCCTGAATCTTGCTTCCATTCGGCGACCCTTCTAGTCCGTGTGCGAAAATAATCATGATGTTCGCAAATACCGAATTCATATCAACTTATTGAGGTCGGCATTTTTCCACTCCCTGTAAAAAAACCATCAAAAAGCCCGATGAATCAGTGTGTTTTTCCAGTGGAAATGAAGGGGGCCAGAAGATGCAATGGAACCATTAAGAACAGTCGCCGTTCATACCTAATTCCTTGGTGTGATGTGAACGTGATTCAAGATTTCGATTTAACGGCTCGCTGGTCAACTCTTCTTCATGCACATTTTACCGAGGATGTTCACAATATTGCCCAACTGTGGCCTGATGTTCAAAGTCTTGAAGTCTCGTATCGAACGATCGAAGGATTTGACCCCACATTCGCCCAGAGCATTCTTGAGCAACCCGATCTGCACGATGATGCATCGAATAGAGCACTTCGAGAGTTACTTGCTGATGTTGGATATGGTGCGATCAATCCTTGGGTTCGAATCGTTCACCTTCCAAGCGATCAAGTTCGAACTGTTTCACAACTCCGTTCGGATGATATTGGGTTGATGATTTCAATTGATGCGGTTGTAACCAAAATTTCGGGTGTTCGGCCCAGGATGTATTCTGCAACCTTCAAGTGCGGTGCATGTGAACACCTTATTACAATCCAGCAACCCAATGAGCAAGAACTCATCAATCCAATGGAATGCTCGCAAATCGATGGTGGATGTGGGCTTACAAATCGACAGACACGATTCCAATTGCTCCAAGAACGTTCAACTCTAACTAATTCACAATTTATCGAACTCCAAGAACTTCCAGAACAAGTCCGTGGTGGAGTACAACCAGAACGCATCTCATGCGTCGCTGAACATGATTTGACAGGAAAGGTCAATCCAGGTGATCGGGTCAAGGCCAATGGAGTACTTTTTATTCGTTCACAACGTAAGTTTGGAAAAGACACTCCTGTGTTTGACATTTTCATGCGCGTTCAATCATTGGAGCGTCAAAATCTTGCCCTAGAAGAAATTGTAGTCACGGACGAAGAAGAGGCGGATATCAGGAGCTTTGCATCGGAACAAGATGTCTACAAACGCATAGCACAATCGATTGCGCCATCGATTTTCGGAATGGACAAAATCAAGGAAACTCTGATGTTGCAATTGTTCGGAGGTGTTGCCCGACTCAACCCCGATGGAACAAGAAATCGTGGAGACATTCACATTCTCTTGATGGGTGATCCTGGAGTTGCAAAGTCTCAACTCTTGGCATACATGGGGAATATCTCTCCACGTGGCCGTTTCACTTCTGGTATGTCTGCATCTGCAGCTGGTTTGACAGCAGCAGCAGTTCAGGATGCAAATGCTGATGGACGTTGGACACTTGAAGCAGGCGCCCTTGTTCTCGCAGATCAAGGTCTAGCAGCGATTGACGAATTCGACAAGATGAATCAATCGGATCGATCCAGCATGCACGAAGCTATGGAACAACAAACGATTTCCATTTCAAAGGCGGGGATCAATGCAAGCCTGAGAACGCGTTGTGCAGTTCTCGCTGCCGCAAACCCGAAGGCAGGACGATTCCAACCGGTTTCTGAAGTTCCTTTCACTGGTCAAATCAATCTCGCTCCACCTCTCATTTCACGTTTTGATGTGATATGGCTCTTGACGGACGAACCCTCCGAGGACAAGGACGCTAAAATTGCAGGACACATTGTTGATAACCGATTGTCGGGAACAAGCGAACTTCTGGTCAATGAAGGATCTCGACCTGATCCTCGTAAATTGAGTTCAGTCGCAACAAAGCCGAGTCATTCAGATGGTCATCTTCACCGTGAATTCATTCGGAAATACGTTGCTTATGCAAAGCGAACCGTTCACCCGAATTTGGATGATGAGGCCAGAAAGCACATCATTGATTATTATGTCAAAACCAGAAAGCAATCAGGTGAATATCAGGATTCAGTCGCTATTACTGCTCGTGCGTTGGAGGCACTTGCGCGACTTGCAGAGGCCAGTGCACGCATTCGATTATCCGAAGAAGCAACGATTGAAGATGCTGAGCGTGCGGTTCGTCTTACCAAGACTTGGCGCTATGATCTCATGGGAGAGAACTACGATGAAACTGCCATTGCTTCCAACCAAAAAGGGAAGGCTCGTCATGCTGAACGCAGCATCCTTGATATCGTGGACCGCCTCTCTGCCAACGGAGATGGGTTCGCCCAGCTTGTTGATGTTCTCAACGAAGCAGAACGTCTTGACATCTCTAGAGAAAAGGCCGAGGAAGTGATTGACAAACTCAATCAAAATGGCCGTCTTATGCGTCCAACTGGCTACGACACTCTTCAGATTGTTTAGATGTTAAGCAATCATCTCTTGAAGTGGTGATGCTTGGCAAGGCCATGTCAGATGCAATCCCACAGGAGCCAGAAGGTGATGTGACGGATGCATCGACCTTCGATACGGCCCAATTGGGATTTATGTGCGGAATCGAAGTGCACCAACAATTGGCCACCGGAAAACTCCACTCACGCCAACCTTCGATGTTGTATGATGTCACCATAGACTCCGTTCCTGATGAGTGGCCTCGCTATGCTCGAAAGCTTCGATTGGCGAGTGGTGAGGGCGGAAAAGTCGATGTTGCGGCTCGTTTTGAAAAGCAACGCAATCGCTCCTTTGTATACATTCAATCTCCAAATTCTGGTCTCATCGAATTGGATGAGAGCCCACCTCTTGTCCATGATTCTGATGCTCTCAATGTGGCATTGACAGTTTCAGCAATGCTTGAAGCAAAGCCAGTTGGTGCAATTCAAACCATGCGAAAAACCGTTGTAGATGGCTCAAATACGAGCGGGTTCCAAAGGACCTCACTTATCTCAACCGATGGTGTCCTTCGAACTGAGACGGGGGATGTTGGCATCGATGTACTTTGTTTAGAAGAAGACAGTGCTAGAAAACTTGACAGCATCTCAACCAATAATGGCGAACAAGTCATCTATAATTTGGATCGACTTGGAGTGCCTTTGATCGAAATTGCTACGTCTCCTGATATTCAATCACCTGAACATGCCAAGGAGACCGCCAAAGCACTCGGCCGAACCTTGCGAGACACTCGCCGTGTTCGTCGAGGATTGGGATCGATTCGGCAAGATTTGAACGTAAGCGTTGCTTGTGGTGATCGGGTTGAAATCAAAGGATGTCAAGATTTAGGTTGGATTCCTCGGATCGTTCGATTGGAAATGGTCCGTCAAGTTCACATGTACAGACTGGCAAACGAATTGCGGTCTGAATTGGACTTGCCCCCACTACCTCAAGATCGCCGTCTCGATGACGATGAGATCGAATCAAATGTTGCCTCAACCGTCGCTTCACAGATTTCACTCGAATGTATTGATGTGACTCCTTCGTTCACCTCATGCGAGAGCCGTATGGTCAAGGAAGGTATCGAAGGTGGTTCGACCATGCTTGCTCTCAGGCTTTCAGGATTTGCTGGTAAAATCGGCACCAAAACAATGGACATAGACGGTGCCCAACTTCCTCGATTAGGCCGGGAACTTGCAGGTGCTGCAAAACTAGCAGGTGTCCGGGGAGTATTCCATTCTGATGAACTTCCAGCATACGGCATTGAAGAATCACATGTTCTCGCTGTACGTAACACGTTAGGGCTCAGTTCTGAAGATGCCTTTGTCCTCTGCCTTGCACCTTCTTGGCAAGCGCAGTTGGCTCTTGAAGCCGTGGGCCATCGAGCTCGCCTAGCCTATCATCGGATTCCACAAGAGGTTCGAAATGTTGTTGTCAAGAAAGGCGCTCCTGATGATGGAACTACCACGCCAATGCGCCCACTACCGGGGGGCGCTCGCATGTATCCTGAAACAGACGTCCCCACAGTGTCCGTCGAGGAAGATCATTGGTTGCATGTAATCCAAAACCTTCCGATGCGCCAAGATGAACGGATGGCCAGACTCAAGCAAACCGAGCTTTCCGAAGATCAATGCAAGCAACTTCTCTCACGAGAACTTGATGATGCTTTCTATTTGCACCATGAAACCAAAAGTAAGGCATGGGCAACACTTCTTCTCGAACATGAGTCGGTTGAGCCAGGTGTCTTGTCATGCATTCTTGGTGTCCGAGAAAGCGGGGACTTAACCCGAGAAGGAATTGAAGAAACTGTTGAACATTTTGCGAACAGCAAACATATTACTGCTGAGGAAGTAGAACTGTTTGCTCAAGAAAACAACCTCATACCTGCTGACGTCGGAGATCTCGAATCAATCGTCGAAGGGATTGTCATGGAGAGACTTGATTTCGTCAAGGAACGAGGCATGGGTGCCATGGGTCCACTTATGGGCGTAGTTATGGGGGCATGCCCAGGCGTTGATGGAAAAGAAGTCAGCGCAGTACTACGGACAATCATCCAGAGGCATTCATGATGAGAGTTGCAACTCTTTTTCTAGCTCTCGTTTTGTTTTTGCCACTTGCCCAAGCGGCGTCTGAATCATCATGGACGCATGAGTTTGAAGATGGATACATCACAACAAAACCACTTGTCATAGAGGACAGCGTTTTCGTTCGCACTTCTGGCTTTTGGACTGGCGATGCACGACCAGTAATCGCTGCCTTTGATGTACAATCTGGAGACGAGCATTGGCGATTCACATCCCAGACCTCTCTTCAACACGATATGGCTCCACTTCTTTATGCAGAGCAAGGCTCTGGAGGTTGTGGTTCGTGGCAGGATCTTCTCATCGTTGGATGGGCGGATGGGAAAGTTACAGCACATTCGACGGAAGATGGGTCATTAGTTTGGGAAAACCAAACGGAAATCGACCAGATCGGTATTACTGGTTCGATGCTCATTGAAGACGACCAAGTCATTGTTCCAACACGAACAGGACTGTCGAGTTTCTGCCTTGCAGATGGGGAAGAGATTCTGAACGTGGATGTAGGATTTATTGGATGGAGGAATGGAGTAACTGCAATTGAAGAGGGCTTTGTTTTTGGGGATGAATCGGGCAATCTCCACACAGTGCTTCGCAACGGGAGTGTTTTCAGTACTCATCTTGGAGAAGGAAAAATCAGGCACGCACCTTTGGACACCCGGCATGGTTTGTTTGTTCACCTACAGACTGAGGAGGGATCGACATTGTTCCTCAATGGTTCGGTTCTTGCGTCCGTTGGGCAATCTCCTGCAATTCCGTTAATGCATGAGAATCGTATCTATGCAGCAACAAGCGATGAATGGATTTCCATTCTCTGCGATGAAGACACGTGCTCGATTGAAGCAACAGAACCATTTCATTCAAATGGGGAGTTGGCTCTTCGAATCGTTGGCACTGAAATTGAAGTTTGGGCACATTCCAACACCGTATCCGGGGGGTGGGGAATCTTCAATCAAACAGCATTCGTGCGGATGGAGAACTTTTCATTCAATACGTACGGTACAGCAGCTCCAGGTTTTGGTCCTGGAGTGATAGCATATGGTAATGATGCAGGAGTCCTCAAAGTTACATTCGAATCGTCTGAACCTTTGGGTGAGGAGAAAACCAGTGTAAACATTCTGGGAGGAATCCATTATGCGGCAGTTATTTCTCTATTCCTTTTCACATGCTACTCCTTAGCGCATCGAGACATCAAGCAACTCACAAAGGTAGGTTCGGCGTTTCTTCTCCTGATTGCTATCGCCGTTGTTCCTGAACTTTCATTGAAACTAGCAGAACAAACGAGTCCTAATGGCGAAGCGGAGTGGAATCCTTCATGGCCAGATGAATGGCTTGGGACTCAAGTGATTGTATTCGAAATCGATGGCGTAGAGCATACGATAGGTGGTTTAGAACCCCAACAAACCGTTTACGATTTGACGATGATCGCTTGTGATGAATTGGGAATCGAGACAGAAATCGAACAACAATACTTCGGGGCCTATCTCGTATCATTCAATGGGTCTGTGGGCGATGGGTGGGAGTTTTCATTAGACGGAAGTCGAAGTCAAGTTGGAATGACTGAAGCCCAACTTAATGATACGTCAATCGTTGAGTGGCGACCTGCTTGAGCGGTAACACTCAAGGCTGTGCGTCAATTGGGACGTTCATGTTGAGCGCGATAGGAACCCACGGTCCTACCGTCTCGCCAACAACAATGATGGTATTGAACGTCATATTATTCATCATAGGTGTCTGGTTGCTGATTAAACCTCAGGACAGGAAACAAACCTGGCTTTGGGCACTCTTGCTCCTTACAGGCCTCGCCTCAGCATCCCGAATTGCAATGGGATTTATCCCCAACGTCATGCCAGTCACAATTCTTGCAGTAATGGTTGGTTCGAAGTTTGGGGCTCAACGCGGATTTGCTTTTGCTATTCTTGTAACACTAGCGAGTAATGCAGTTCTTGGCCACGGCTGGTGGAGTTTGTTCCAAATCTTAGGATGGGGTTCAGTAGCCATTCTCGCATCAATGGTAAAGGTCCATGATGAGGAAGGAATACTCTCGATGTCCCAACTTGCATTTGCATCATTATGGAGCGTTCCGGTGTTCAGCATCATCGTTTCCCTTTCCATTATCGACGCTGGAATGTCTCCAATTGAATTTGGGTTGTACCTCGTAAACGGCTTGCTTTATGATCTCCTTCACTTCTTGGGGAACCTCTTCTTTGCAATGTGGTTTGGGCAATGGTTTGAGCGCCTGCTCAACATGAATCAACCTCATCATCAAATCGTCCAACAGGAGAATGGGCATGTCAGCACTTTCTGATCCTCCTACGATGGCATTTCTTTGTCGAAGTGACCTACAACTTTCTCCGGGTAAGCTCGCAGTTCAATGTGCTCACGCTGCAGTCGAATCGTTACAACGTGCTAAGAAAACACATTCACGAATGGTGCATCGCTGGAAGGAAGGGTCGTCACGAAAAGTTTGCCTTGCAGTTGATGATGAGACAGAGTTGGAGTATTTCTTGGAGCTGGTACAAGAGGCATCCTTGCCGTTTGCATTGATCAAAGATGCGGGTTTGACAGAAGTTCCCCCTGGAACAGTGACTGTGCTCGGTATCGGTCCGGCACCGCGTCATACAATGGATTCGATACTTAGCGAACTCAAGGCCTACGAATGAGGTGATACAATGGGATTTCGTAGTTTCTTGCATCGCATAACAGCGCCAAAAATTACAGCTTCTGTTCGCCGAGATCAATCGCTTAAAATGGTCTTTATTATCAATCATGAATTAAAAATGGGCAAGGGTAAAATCGCCGCTCAAGTTGGCCATGCAGCGGTTAAGGCAACACTCAAATCTGGAGAATTAAGGCCTGAATTACTCGATGCTTGGCTTTCGAGCGGACAAAAGAAAATCTGTGTCAAAGCTGTGGATGCTCCACATATTGAACAGATTGAAAATCAGGCGAAACAAGTTAATGTCCTAACTTCAAAGATTCACGATGCTGGGCATACGCAAATACCAGCAGGATCACTCACTGTGCTCGCATTGGGTCCAGATGAGGATGAGAAACTTGACAATTTAACTGGTGAGTTAAAATTACTCTAAGTCGATTCCTTGAACATGGGAAACTCTGTGGAGGGTCCATGCGAGACGTTGTTTCTGACCGGATTGATTTGCGATCCGATACCGTTACCCAGCCAACAACAGGTATGAGACAAGCAATGGCAAGCGCAGAAGTTGGAGACGATGTATTGGGCGACGACCCAACGGTTCAGAGACTTGAATCAATGGTTGCAGAGATGTGTGGTAAAGAAGCAGGACTCTTCGTCCCATCGGGGACAATGTCCAACGCTGTTGCATTGAAGACGCACACTGTACCTGGTGATGAGATTGTTACCGAACGATACAGCCACATCTATCTTTACGAAGGAGGGGGGTATGCTGCATTATGCGGATCGAGCATTGCTCTTCCAGAAGGAAACAATGGCCTCCTCACACCAGAACTTGTTAACAATGCTATTCGGAAGCAAAGTGGCTCACAATCACATTATCCAGACGGTAGCCTCGTATGTGTCGAGAACACAGCAAACCGCGGCGGAGGGACATGCTATGAACAGGACACTCTCGATGCAATCGCAGAGGTAGCGAAGGCTAAGAATTGCTCAACACACATTGACGGAGCACGAATATTCAATGCAACTGTAGCGACTAATACTCCATTACCGCGTATGACCAAAGAATATGACTCAGTTTCAATTTGTCTCTCGAAGGGTCTTGGGGCGCCTGTTGGATCTGTTCTTGTTGGTTCAAATGGGTTCATTGAACAAGCGCACAGATGGAGAAAGATGTTCGGCGGAGGAATGCGACAATCTGGTATTCTTGCCGCTGCAGGGATATATGCTCTTGAAAATAACATTGAACGAATGAAAGAGGATCATCGTCGAGCGAAAACCATTGCACAAGCCATTGATGAAATGGACCATGTATCAGTAGATGTTGATGCTGTTCAAACCAACATGGTGTACTTTTCATCGAACCAATATTCGGCAAGTGAAGTCTCTCAAAGAATGGCAGTAGCTGGTATCGACATGTTTGATATCTCGCCAACGCATTGCAGGATTGTAACACATCTTCACGTAACGGATGAAGATGTACAAAACGTCATACAAGCACTCTCCTCGCTTGCTTGAAACTTTTTAACACCTCGACAACCAAATCTAACATGATTGGGGAAGCCTGCGGCATCTGCCAAAATGAAGAAATTGAAACAAACTGCTCAATCTGCATCCGCTGTGTTGAGTTAACTGAGGAGAGTAAATGGGCTCCATCGTTGCCTTTAGAAGTCCATCAACGCATGACTGATGTATTGGGTGGGCCCGTGCGTTCTTTGCGTAAACGTTGGGGAAATCTGGAACGATTTATGGATCACACTCCGGATGTTGATTGGGCCAGACTCGAGGATTCGGACATGGACCCGGTACGAATCTCACCGTTTCCCGAGGAAGAAGGCAAAATTTTCGTTGAAAAATTGGAGAAAAGGAGTGGGTATTCAGGGTACGAAAAAGAACTTCTTGAGGAGGGATTTGTCATGTGGGATGGAACACTACTCTCGTTTGTTGACGGACGGATGTGCATTGACGGTCGTTCACATGAAGCGAGAATTCCAACCGAACAATATCTCCTCCTCCTCATGAACCCAGAGCAACGGAAAGGTTGGGACCTTGTCAAATTGTATTTGTCCTTAAGTGGGCTGTTTCAGAGGCTTGATCCATTTGATCGGCCACAACGATACATGCATCGTTACCATCGATTGTTTGGACAAATTCAGCGAGAGCTCCTCTCGCCCTTCGATGCATTTGTCCAATCGTCATTCCTCCTTGATCACAATGAACGCCGGAAAAAGAAATTACCGTACTTAGAGGAGCAAAGGTGGTCAACTGAACTCATGAATCGACTTTCTCGCTGCAGCAGACCACGACAAAAGATGAAATTAGCACGACGCTTTGTAAGGAACGGCGAGAATAAATCAATCCCTCCTTCGAGATGGCCTTGGGTTCAACGCTGGATAGAACTTGACGACCAAGTTCAGCATGCAAATGTGAGCTATCCTTTCATGGTTAACGCAAAAGGAAACCTCTGTTTTCGGACGCTGACAAAAAACGGCAGTGTTCGCAGGGCACAGATCCCATTTTCACCTTGTTTGCTCGCTGGACTGATTTCTTGGGGGTCTTCACCGCACGCTTCCAAAGAGGGAGAGTGGCTCATTGCTGCTCAAATGAACTGGTCAGCTCCATATCAAAATTCAGAAACCGCTGATGAACCATTTCGCCGTTCGATGCAATTCTTACGGGGCGTTCTCCAGCAATTCCCGAATGATACATGGGTATATGGAGAACGGTTGTTGGTTCGCGGAATGTTAGGGCATTTTTACGAAATCCGGATTAACAGAGGGGCCCATAATGCGCCATTCAAGATTCATGGAGTAGGAAGGCGGTCGACTCATCGTCATTCAATTTGCATTCACACTGGAAATTATCACCGAGATATTCCAATTGGTGACACCATTGCGATTGTCGTCCTCTCCCTCCTTTCGGATGTTAATACTTCAACGCGGGTCAATAGTTTGCAAATGCATTTGATGACCCAACCTCCGATAGGCTCCCCACAACAAAATACGGGTGCCAATCCGCGTGAATTCTACAAATCAGGACACAAAACATTCCGTTTTCAACAATACCATATCTTTCATCACGAGGAGGATTCCCAAGGCGCTATCGATCTCGATTCGTTGGAGCTGATGTCCGATGAGGCTATTCTTGAGGATTGGAAACTAAGGCCTGTAGGCGATGCCAGTTTTGTTCCACCTGGCCATCTTAATCCAGATTACGATTTTGAATTTGATGAAAATCGTATCTTTGAAGGAGATTTCTACGAAGCTCGAAGACGTGAACGACCAATTTTTCAACAGATACGCGATCAAATCCTCATTGTTCGTAATCCACCAGAACCTCGCAATCCTGTTGATGATGAGCCTCAAAGGCAGGACGATCAATTCCATCGCTGGTACCGAACGATGCCTCTGGTATGGGAAGCACTCTCTTTGCAACCGATTGGCCATCAGGTCGAATTGGGGGGGGTACGTGGTTTGTTTCGAATGCAAGGTTGTCGACTCCGCCTCACCATTCGTTCTGCTCAAGAAGAAGATGCTCTCCGCCGAATTCTCGAAATATTAGGATACAGGCATGCTCGCTATCGGGATTTGAATCAAGTCTATGTTCGTCGGGATTTTCCGATAGCAGATCCAAGACAAGCTCTGCGGGAATTGATGCAACCGATGACTGAAGAATTCGGTTTTGCAAACATCGATGATTATGTTCTCCGTTTCATCGAGGTTGGCCGGCCTCCGGACAGAATGCCTGATGTCGATGCAAGACTGAATGCAAACATGGTGGATTTCTACTGATTTTGACGTCGTAGAGCTACCGCAAGAATAGCAAGGACCGTTAACGGCATTGAAATGAAGGGAGTGTCTTCAGTAATAGGCTCTGGTTCCTCCTCTTCCTCAACCTTTGGCTCAATATATTCCTCAAACATGAGATGAACTTCAAGATCGTCACCATCATAAGCATCAGCGTAATTGATATCCATTACATTTGCAAACATGCCCGAAGAATTCACCGTCCCTACATCAATGATTTCTCGAAGGACGTGAGGATAGTATTGCTGGTTGTTCGTACCTTCTGGGAAATAAGCCATTTTCTCAACCATCCACACAGTAACGTTGTATTTCTTGTCGGTTGAATGTTCGAAGATCCAACTTACAGTACCACTGTTTGCTCCAGTGGGAGTCCAAGTCATTGAAATCATTCCTTCTCCAGCATCGTTTGGTCGCTGTGCAATTTCGGTGTAGTCACTAACCAATGAGTCTCCTACAGGGTTGCTACCTGAAATGGCATACATGCCATTGAATCCAGCAACAGGAGGCTTCCATGGTGTGAAATCCCCGTACCTGTCTCGGAACCATTGGTCAACAGACTCTGAGCCCAATGGATCTTCAGGATCGTAGATGTTGCGATGGACTGCATAGATTTGCATGTTGACATTGAGAGCAGCTTCTTCCATTGCTTCTTCAACATCAACACAGTTGGAGCACCATGTTGCCGTATAGTCCTCAACGATAGCAGGGAGGTCAGCAAACGAACTATTCAGTTCAAACGATTCGTTGGTCATCCCATGAATCCCTCCAAGGAGTAACCCTGAATCAAGTTCCTCAACCTCAGCACCGGAAGTACTGGGTAACAGGCACAATAGCATCAGTGTTGCAATTCCAAGACCGATTAAACGAGACATGATTAACGGATAAACTGCCCCCTTATGAGACAATCCATCAACTGCTCAATACTCCTTCTGTAGGACCCCAAAGTCGACGATTTCTCCAGATGCTACTTTCTTCAAGAGTGCCTTCAGACGATTCTTGATTGTGTTTCTGCATCGGCCGATGGCGTCAGCAATCTTCTCCAATCGCCCCTGTTCGACACCAAATGCTTCACATGAAATTTGGAAAAGGATTGCACAAAGAACTCGAGCCTCAAGGTTTTCATTGGAAAACGGGGAGCCATCAACTGTTGGTTCGCCAAGCAAGAGAAGTCTCTGCTTGTAATCGTCAAGGATTCTTGTCTTCAACTCATCATCAAGACCGTCGAGAAGCTTCTTGAGGGCCAAGTTTGTGTTCTCAATCTCAAGGGTTCGAATTCGTTCCAAGACGGTCTTTCTGTCAACTCTCTTCTCAATGAGTCCAGCCTTTTGACAGATGTTGAGATACTTCGCGATAACGAGGGCTGCTGCGGCAACCTGAGACATTGACAAACCAGTTCCTTTGAGCATTTGTTGCCAATCAATGTTGATTCGACCAGTCCAATCTTGGTATGCTTTTAGGCAAGCAAGTGCAAGCAATTTCTCGTTGTTTGTTGTGCTTCCGCCACGAGTCTTCTTTCTGCAAACGGAATTCTTTGGGAGCTTGATCTCCGCGTCACCAGCGGCTTTTTCCAAAGCAATCTTCTCATCACCCTCGAGTGGAACGGTGGAAAGCGTAATCACTTTCTTTGCCTTCATGGCGTTGTCCTTGCCTGCTAACTTCTTTGCAGCGTCCATGGTAGCTTGCGCCATTGGATGAAGGTCTTTGGCATCCTGGGCGTGAAGTTGACTAAGGATTTTCCATTTGCCTTTTGCTTCACCAGGCTTCCCAATGTAAGACCCGAGTCCATTTCCTTTTGTCCCGGTCTTAATTTTTGACTCGTCTTTCGTAGGGGTGTTGGATGCTCCTTCGCCCCACATGCTTCCAGCATTGTCGTTTTGACCAGCCGACGCTTTATCATCGACGACGAGCCCACAGTCATTGCAGACAACCTCACCTCGGATGATATCCGTTTTCAAGTCATTACTGCCACATTCTTCACACTTTTTCATCATTTTTTTGTCCTCCTTGTTTCGTTTTATTACAACATGATTAAGTCCGGCCGAGAAGTGGACAAGTTGGCGGGAAGGCCGGAACGACACGCTGGAATATATTTATGAACGCCGTCCTATTTAAATCCTAGGATTCATATTTGATTTGGAGAATAACAAGAACCTTTCATGTTCAAAAATACGTTATCCGTCATAACGGAGAGAACTTGAACGCCCAAGCCGAACGTCCAAAAAATAACAAAACTTTAGATGCGTTCACTTTTATACCGTCGTTCTTCATGAAGAAGAACGGGAGGGTTGGCATTGCATATCACAGTTGAAACAACTCTTTCTGACAATACTGTGCCTTCTTGGTTGCTTGATGGAATCTCAAATGGACAGGATGATGTACTGGTCATTTACCCAAATGAAGCAACACGTTCTTCATCGATTCAAACCATACTAGAGCAATCAGGTTCAGTCGATTCAAGCAGGCATACAACACTGTCTCGTTTGATCAAGTCATTGTCAATGGACTTCCGCCTCCCAGTGGTTGTTCCAAAATCCGTGGCAGGACTTATTCAGGTCCATGACAAATTTGCAGATGCGGCTTTGAAACATAGATTCCCTCGTCTCCATCCAGATGTTACACGCCCTTGGACGAGTTCGAAGACTGAGCGCTTACTTTCTCTCCATTCCTATGCAATTGAACATCAGATACTCTCCCGCTGGGAAGGTGATCCCGGAGCACTGGAGGCTGATCGTCTTTTAACTTCGTTTACGGATGAAGGACTCATTCACGAGCACCACGTCCTCCCTCACCTGTGCGCTGCTCTCACCAATAGCGAACTCAACATGCCGTATACCATTGGGACGGTATCTGGAATTATTCTTCTCAACCACCCGCCTGACTTTTCTGAGATCCAGAAGAGGTTCATCAAAGCGCTCTCGTCCCGGCGACCTTTACACCATCTTTGCGTGGCGGGTTCTTTCCGTCTTGGCTATCATGGAGCATACATTGACGATGACATAACGCCAATAAAGGGCAAATCCGAACTACCATCTTGGATCACAGATCATGAAATCTTTTTACAAAAGCCCGATGATGATTACGCGACAGAAGGGGTTCACATCATCCGTTTTGAACAAGCATCACAAGTAATGGACGCTGCAATTTCAACCATCAAACTTTACAAATCCAATTCTGAGGGAGTTGTTCTTCTCATCGATGCTGACAAACACCGACATCAAGAATGGTCACAACGACTACAGCAAATTGGTATTACATGTGATGTGGATGTGGGAAGCGTTGACAAAACATCTGCTGTGCAAGCAATTCTCCGTTACCTGGCAATTTCACGAGGCCAAGATGCTTGGTCAGCTACAAAATTGTTCGACATTATCCAAGCCCAAGCATTTCCCATTCTAGAGAATCTCTTCTCTGACCTCGTGCATCCAGTACATCCTGATTGGCGTCCACGACCACATCTTGACGTGCTGGAGAATATCGGCAGAAGCTTCCACGTTCTTGGAGGCAAAGGAGCCTTGCAGCGATGGCTCGGGTCATTGGCCTCTGCTCAACCGTATTCGATGGAGGCATTCAGGAGAGAACATGAATCTCGGGCACTTGAAGAAACTCAGTGGTGGTTACAGTGTTTAGCAACGGCGTGGGCAGCTCTTTTGGACGAAAACGAGAAGAATTATCTCGTTCAAGAATTTACTGGAACGACTTCGAAGGTCCAACTTCCCCTTCCTAAGACAAGTAAAACCCCAAGAGATGTTCTTACGACAATCCTCGAGGCTTGCAGTTGGGAAAATCTCTTCGATAGAACACAACGATACGATGAATCAGTTGGTGCAGTACAGACCTGGGTCCGCTTAATTGACTCTCTAATTATGTACGATTCAACAATTGAATTTGTTGAACTTTGCCGGTTGGCATCCATTCAGACCAAACTTCCTTCGAAGAGAACGAAGCATGCGGATGTCCTAATCTGTACGCCAGAACAAGCATATGGAATTCAATCAGAAATCACAATGCTCGTTGGGCTTAACGCAGAATCTTGGTCCATGAAGCCAAAGCGAATTCCTTGGATCGATGATTCAGTTCGCGTAGAATTAGGATTGAGCGATGGAGATCTCCCCATTCGCCGGGCGCGTCACCTGTTCAAATCCATCATCAATACAAGTCAACAATCCATACTTTTCGATACAGAATTTGATGAATCGGCAGGCAATTCAACACCGATAGTTGAGTATCTTTCGATGGTTGAACTCAAAGGTGAGTTACGGAAAATCGCAGTAACTCCTTCGTTCCTTGAGAAGAAACTCTCGGATGGTGCAGGGTGGTCAATCATGACGCGAGACAACGGGAATTGGCTGACATATCGAACCTCCACTTTGACGTTGAGTGGCCATGAAGTCTTCCTCGAACGGGCCGAAGATTTGCAAAGAGATCGTCAACAACAGGCAGGACTTGAATTACGCGCAATGCGCCCGCCAACGTCTCAAATTCACTCACCTCACACCCTTGCAAGTCGATATGAACGGGACATCAATCTCGATAGATTCCGCCGACAAAGAAAATTCAAACCACTAGAAAACAACGCAACTATGGATTGGGAATTACGTGAAAATCTACTCACCACATCAGGTCTAGTAATTGATCCAACCACCTCACAGGCAGAACTATTTGGAAGCAGAATTGCAATTTCATATCCGCACCTTGGCTTCAAAAAAAATGGGAGGTCGAGAAGTCCCTCCATCGATCCAAGGCCGCTTCCCCCGCCAAATTTTCCTTCGGAAAGTATGAATGTAATTCTTTCAACTCAACCAACTGAAAATGATTCCAAGATATGGTCAACGAGTCGGTTGACCCCATGGTTCATCTGTCCGAGGAAGGCATGGATGGAACAAACGTTACGGGCTACTGAACCTTCACCAGAGCCTTCAGAAGACATTGCTCCGTTGACCAAAGGGACTCTCGTTCACTCGATAGAGGAACACATCATGACACTTCTCGGTGTAGAAGTAGGGGGCGATCCCTTACAGCAACCCATTCCTTTGCACACTGGTACAGTTCTCTCAAATCAAGAAATGTGGGAAAGCATCCTAGGTAAATTATCCGAAATCGCTCCATGGCTCGCAAGAACAAATGCAGTTTCAGTTCATCGTTGTAACGACTTAATTGGGTGTTCACCAGAACAATGGAATGGCTGGTTGGAAGGAAATGAACACCTTCCAATCGGAGGTCGTTTGGGACGACTCCTCTCAGCTGATTTAGGTTTAACATCAGCCGCTCCAATCGCCTGTGAGTGGCCTCTTCAACATCAAGGTAAGTTCAATGTTGAAATTGAAGGTTTGAATGATGAAATGGAAATTACCAGTCTGAATGTGCGTGGACGAATAGACCGAGTTGACAGTCTGGTCACCGATGAATCACTACTTGAACGTCTCAATGAACTTGGCTTGTACTCTAAAGATGCCGAAGAAATACCTCTTTTCTTTGATGGTAATGGACCTCCTGCAAAGCGTTTCATTGTTATTCGAGACCTCAAAACAATCGAAGGACCAAAGCCTGATGAAAGAGGCGTTCGTCACGCTTCAGGCCTGTTTAAGGAAATTCAACTTGCACTTTATGCCCGAGCTTGGGAGCGAGCCTACCCTGGTGATCGAGTCATTGGAGTGGGGATTTCGGAGGTAGGCGATGATACCGATCATTTGCTTGAGCTTGATCCAGCATTCTCTTTCCTCGATCCTGAAGTATCTATAGGGTCAAGAACATTTTACTCAGGAAATCATTTCCGAATACCCGGCGAGGGGACAGAACCACAAAGCAATGGTTTCCGAGCATGGATGAGTTCCAGAATCACAGCAGCGATACGTGCAAGTAATGCTAGCGAACTTGGTTGGAATCATCCTACTCCTGGCTCCCATTGCAACTATTGTTCGCTTGCAAGCGCCTGCTCTTCTGCATCCATTGGAGTTGAGACAAAATGATCGATTTCAATAGAAGTCAACGCTTGGGGTTGAATCTCGATCAACACATTGCTTTAGATGCAGGAGCAGGTACAGGGAAAACAACTGTCATGGCAGAACGCTATGTCCAACATCTGCTCTCTGCAGAGCAACGAGCGACCCATTTACTACCTCCCCCAATTAGGCAAGAGCGATACGGTTCCGGGAACGTACTTGCGGCGAAACGGGATCGTACCCCACTGAACGAATGGAAAGGCCTTCTGCCGCAAGAGATTGTAGCAATCACATTCACTCGCAAAGCCGCTTCAGAACTCCGTTCAAGGATACGGCATCGGATTCAATCCCTTCGAGCAAATCCTGTGAAGGATGATGACAGGATGGGCGTTCACGACCCGCGCCTTCGTCATCAAGGGGATGTTTCTACGTTGATGTCGTTGTTGGAATCAGCTCCAATTTCAACCATTGATGCCTTCTTGTCTGAGATTTTAGCACCACATATTGACTTGGTAGCAATCCATCTTAGTCATGAACAATTGCCAGATGAGAAAGCCCCTCTTCTAAGAAATCAAGCGCTTAATGCTGCTTGGAGAATCCGGAACGCACGAGATGCAATTGAGGCCGGTATGCTTCAGTCTTCGGATGAATTCATTGCAGCACGAGATCGCTTAGCAATCCGACTCGGAGGACAGATGAGCGCTCAAACGGTTCTTCTGGGCCTTCTCGAATCTTCGCTTTTCGTTGAAGAATCTCGCCGCCGCCTTCGAACGCGTTCGATCAATGCTGGTTTGCCATGGGATGGTAACACTCCTCCTGACTATCGGTTGATTGAGGATATGATATTGGAAGAATGTCAACATCTCATAGACCCTGTAGTAACAGATGCACATTCCATTTTGAACGAGTGGGTCGATGTGTTCCTGAGCCATCATGCAATCTTTGTTGCTCCTGCACAAACGTTGACAACAAATACACGATTCAATCAACTGGCACATTTGGCACGAGAACCGCTTCCGAATGGGCCAATCGAACGTCTGCATTGGTTAAATCAGGTCGTTGCCGCAGCAACATCGTATGCACAATATGACGAGCCAAAACCATCAATTCTCAAAGGAGGGAACTTCCCTCGTTCCAACACCCTAAAGAATTGGCCATCCGGTTTGATGACATGGTCGTCGGTATTGAAAAGGAAAGCAGAAGAAGGACTGAAGGCTGAAATTAGAGCGAACGCATCCGATGCAGCCCAACGGTTACAAGATAGAATACATGACCCTGCGGATGGCCGTCTGGTTTTCATGCTTGCAAAGGTTTCTTATTGCCTAAATCCTTCCCAACCATTCCATTTCCGAGAGGCCAACGAGGACTATGATCGCCATCCAGTCGGCCTTGACTCTTCCCATGAGCCGCCACAAGGAAAACAGCGTGTTTCAAGAGAACTCCAAACAGAAGTTCTCAATGACCTTTACATCGCACACTCCGGATGTCAGGATTTACTTCGGCACCTCAAATCTCAGGAGGAGGCGCATGATTTTGACGATGTCCAAGTTATGGTCGGTGATTTACTCCTTGTGCGATGTCCAGCTATTGTTCGCCATTGGTATCCCCCAGAGGCTGTTCAAGCCCTAGATGATGTAGGAGAAGACCCCTGGTCAGACGAACACATTCGAAGAGCGCTTACTCTTATGCAGAAGGATGAACAAAAGTATTCAGATTTACAACGTCGTTTTGCTTTATTGAAACAAATACGTACCCGCTACAGGGCATTCATCATTGATGAATATCAAGACACAAACCCTGAACACGCCCGTCTTCTTTCACGCCTTTGGGGCCGCCGAGAAGGTCTATCAGACGAGTATCCAGAGCCAGCAGGGCCATGGGATCCCACGATTTGTATTGTTGGTGATATGAAGCAGAGTATCTACAGATTCAGACAGGCAGAAGTCACCGTAATGCGACGAATGGTCGAATCAATCCGCATTGCTAATTGCCTTGAAAAGAATGAACAACGATTGGAATCGTTTGTCCAAGAAGGCTATGGTCGCGACCCGAGACCAATCGGGGCAGGCGGAGAATCGGGTTCATTCATTCAAGCCTCCGATTATTCACGGGATGAACAATCAGCTGCTTGGGAATATGTTTCAGTTGGAATTGATGACTCTGGTTTAGCTATCGATGACTCAATCATTGGGCAGCGGTCTGAAGGCCATATACAATTGAGGACAAATTTCCGAACTGCACCTGGTCTTCTCCGAACACTAAACAACATGTTTGACGATACATTCGACGAACGTCACCACCAATTTCCGGGCGATTTCCATGCAACTGCCCAACCACTCGAAGCTGGACGGGATACAGAACGTGATGGAGTCGTTGAATGGCTCATACCAACACAAACAACCACCGACCAGTTACCATTGGATTTGACTCAAGGGTACAATCTATTCGATGCGCTAAGTGCAAACCTACGCCATTTGGAGCACGAACTGATTGCATCGAGACTGGATGCGCTTGTGCGGGGTTTAGCAACACGAATCTGGTCATCTGAACACCAGACGTTTGTTGAACTTGAAGCGGAAGAACCGATTTCACCTGAGGACGTCATGATTCTCGTTCACTCAAGGAAACACATTCCCGATCTCATCGCTCGCCTCCAGTCACGTGGCTTACCGGTTATGGCTGATAAACAGGGAGAACTGCTCAAACAAGCAGTCGTGCAACCCCTGATGGCATTGTTGGAACTCCTTGCAAAACCGAACTCAAGACATGCTGCACACGCATTACTACGTTCCTCAATTGTAGGCGCATCCTCGGTGCAAATCGAGGAGATCTTCCAAGAAGAGAGTGTGGAAAATTTCTGGCTTCGTATCTCGAACTATTTCATTGATGAACCCCAAGGAACCCTTCTCAAAGCGTGTGCCACGATGGTTCAGCAGGGTGCAATTTACGATATCTTTGATGCTGCATTGGACCACAGTGACCTTCTCATCGCATATCCGGATGAGTCAGAACGCCAAGTTGCTGAAACGTGGTGTGCCTTGCTGCGAAAACTAGGTTCAGAGTTAGGCCATGAGCCAGCAGCGATTCTTGAACAAATGAAAGCATTCTCAACTCTAGGAAACAAGGGGCCTCAGGCGAGTTCAACTCCAACAAGCGGTGCAATTCAAATCATGACGATTCATGGTGCAAAAGGCCTTCAAGCACCAGTCGTGATTGTTACCGGTCTCTTTGAAGCAGGTCGCCGAAGTTCGAGCATTGAAGCTCAAAACAATGTATTGATTACGCCCGGTGTTATCGCAGGAAGGATTCAGCCATGGAAGTCGAAAGAAAAGCCGGATGATGCGTTATGGATGCTGGCTGAACAAATGAATAAGGCCCAAAACCAGGCAGAGTTACGCCGCCAATTTTACGTTGCCTTGACCCGAGTAAAGGATCGATTAATATTCGTTGGTTCACCAAATACGGCTTGTTCAATCGACGAACAATTCCTGCTTAACATGAGTGTTAACTCCAGAGGAAATAACATGGGAGATTTGATGCTTGATGGTTTCAGATACATGGGACTCCTTTCTGGGGATGAACAACCGTGGAGCCTCACTGGTGATGTTGAGGGTGAACGTCTTGTTGAGTACGGCGAACAGGATTTAACATTCGATCCCTACGCAATTTTCCAGTCAAGTGGATTTATGCAATCATCACTCCAACACTTACGGATGTATCACCATCCGGATTGTTTTATGGAACAAACACCAACATCGAACCTTACCCAGTGGCTCACCATTGAACAACACCTCCGAGAACCTGTAGAGCGTGTTGAAATAGAGCCAAAACAGGTCCGACAAACCCCAACATTACGAATGACTGCTCACGGGTTGGATACTGCACATTCATGCCGTCGCCGATATTGGTTGTCCCATATCAAAGGCTGGCAATCCGAACCGCTCGACATCCGTCATAAACCTGCATTATCAATTTCAGAAGAGGAGCTCAAAGACCGATCTGGCGGAGAAGACCTAGCAACAGATACAATTGGATGGCCTTCAGCAACTGGATTCGGTTCAATGTTTCACAGACTTGTAGAGATAGGTCTCGCTAATCCCGCAGAAGTGAAGGCAACGAATTCCCCGCTAAGTCCAGTTTGGTTGCATGCCCAAGACAACCATCTTCTTGCAGAGAAAGAAATTGATGACGCCACACAGTCTCATCCAGAATGGCACCGTCTATCTGCCACTGAACGGGAGCAAACACGCACGCGAATTATTGAATTGGCTACGTTGTTAACAAATGGAGCACTAGGGAAGTTGGTGAACGGAGAGACCCTCAACAACCTCGAAATCGAGGGTTTGAGAACTGAAGCATCGTTCTTTTTCAACCATACAGTCGATATCGATGGGCGAATACGAACACCTCTCACTCAACTAGAACAATCCTTTGTAACAATCATTAATTCGGTAAACATCCACTTTGAGGGCCAAGCAGATCTTGCATTAGCAGGCATTGATGGTGAACGACCATGGTTGCAAGTTGTTGATTTGAAAACCTCGGGCGCTCGAGAAGAAGTATTAGAAAACCATGCGCTGTATGAAAAAATAGAATCTCCTTTATCCCTTGAACCACAAAACTGGTCCGAGCACCAAATGTTACGAGATTATCGTCTGCAATTAACTCTATATTCACTGGTTTTCCGCCGCCAAGAGGAGCGTAAACCGTCTGAACATCGGCGAGAAATTCGGCCACCAGCCCTACTAATTGCAAGTACTGGCCGATTGGTTGAAATGCCAGAAAAGATGTACGAAGAGGCAGAAAAGGAATTATTGAATCTTCTTGACTGGGTGGCTAATTTAGCTGCAGACCCAATTGGTGTTGAAGAGCCAAAACGCCTACCAGTAGAATCGATTGACACGTGTAAAAAATGCCCGTTCTTCAAGGGAGATGTTCGGATGTGCGCTCCACAAGGCATGCAGTTGGGGGTTACCGCTGACTCTTCTTTCCAAGAATAGCAAGAGTTCCTGGTTTACCAGGAGATTGGTTGGCTCTCCAAGCATGAACTTCAGTAAACCCAACTTCATTCCACATTGCAATCCATTCATTCTCGGAATGAGTTGACATGTGAACATCGAGGGCTTCAGGCCAACCTAGGCTTTCCTCGTTTTCGGCGTAATGATCAATTCCAATCACGGCCCATCCGTCGTCTGACAACCAGTCATCATGAATGGATTGAAGCATACCTTTCGGGTCATGGAGATAGTAGATGAATTCCATTGAGTGGATAATGTTGTACTGTTGAAGAGGTTTGGTTTCGGGAAACATAGCAAGGAGATAGCCGTTGTCTGAATCAACTGCTTTTGCCTTCTCAATCATGTGCTCTGCTCCATCAAAGCCGTCAGCTTGCTCGCATTGTTCGTGCTCGGCGACCTTTCGGACAACCCAACCATTGCCGCATCCCAAGTCTGCAAAACTGAATGAATTGCCGTTTACTGCAACCTTCGGAATTGCAACATTCAACATTTCTTCAACAGCTGGGCCATGGCCACGTTCCATACCCTCATCTTTCCCTCGATGTGCCCAGTCATCAAAGACGTCAGTCGCTTGCTTCATACACCTGCGAGCACATAAGGTGAAAAAAGGCATCGAAAGCAACATCATCCTCGTCCGCATGGAGAAAGACATGAGCCTAAGTTCAGAAGCAATCGATGAAGTCCTGTATCCCAAGATTGAGCCGTATGCAACTGGAATGCTTCCAGTTTCCGATCGGCACACTATTGCTTGGGAGTGTGCAGGGAACCCAGAAGGAACCCCAGTTCTCGTAATTCACGGTGGGCCTGGAGGTGGTAGTCAACCATCTTATCGACGATATTTTGATCCTCAAAAGTGGAACGTCATACAATTTGATCAGAGAGGCTGTGGAAAATCAACACCATATGCTGACCTCCAAGAAAACGATACCATGAGCCTAGTGTCTGATATTGAAGCATTAAGAGGGCACTTTGATATCGAGACATGGCACGTTTTTGGAGGGTCTTGGGGTTCAACTCTTTCGATGATCTATGGAATTACACACCCAGAACGCGTACGCTCGTTTATTCTCCGTGGAATCTTCATGTGTCGTGAATCTGAACTCCACTGGTTCTACCAAGAAGGAGCGAGTCATGTCTTCCCTGATGCATTTGAACCTTATTCCAATCATATTCCTAGGGATGAACAATCAAGTCTTATTCCAGCATACTACAAGCGATTAACGAGCGAAGATGTTGAAATTCGCAGGGCTGCTGCAAAGGAATGGACTCGCTGGGAGATGGCAACGAGCCGTCTCTTCCCTGATCCAGAATATCTCGATAAAGCAGAAGATTTAGATTTCGCGGTTGCATTTGCTCGTATTGAATGCCATTATTTCATCAATGGAATTTTTGTAGAGGATGGCTTCATTTTGAACCATACAAAATCCATTGAAAAGATTCCTACTATCATTGTACAGGGCCGTTATGATATGGTTTGTCCAGTGAAGAGTGCATGGGAATTGCACAAACAACTTCCCCATTCAACACTACATATTATTCCCGATGCAGGTCATTCAATGGGAGAAGTTCCGATTGCGAGAGCATTGATTGAAGCCACAGATTCTTTGTAAGAAGTACGCTTTGGAGACCAAGCAGTACAAGTGGGTCAATAAGGGAGAAGATTGACGTATAAGTATGGCCAAAGCCAAGTTTAGAGGTAGATTTCTTCGGATTCAAACAGGGTTGTGCCTTCTAATTCTGCTTCTAGTTCCTATGCAATCAATGGCTGAACAAAGCGTAGTGCCTGTACTTGATTGCTCAGATCAGACTCTCAACCAAGCAGAATCAATGGAATGCAGCATTGATTTGAGTGATTATGTCGGTACTTCAACAATTCGCTATGAATTCGTTCCAGCTGAATTGAGTACAGCGGAATCCCATTCATCCGTCTTAGCCACAGGAAGTGCACACAGTTGTGCAATCCTTGAAAATGGTTCAGCAATGTGTTGGGGACTCGATAACTATGGACAGTTGGGCGATGGCGGTGATGCAACGAACCTGAACAAACCAACCACATTCGTTTCACTCAAGGACGGCCAAACAGTAACCCAAATTTATGCAAAACAGTCTCGAACCTGTATCATTCTCAATGACAATACTGCAAGTTGTTGGGGATTCAATGAAGACGGGCAAGCCGGTGATGATTCAACCAATACGTACAAGTCTCCGAGTGTGAAGGTGCAATTCCCAGATGATAAGCGGGTCAAATCGATGGGAATGGGTCTCAAGCATAATTGCGCAATCTTGGAAGATGATTCCTTGGCTTGCTGGGGGCTTGATTCGCACGGTGCCTTAGGAAATGGGAATACGGATACAAGCGACAAATACACGCCCCAAACGATTACGACTCCATCCGATCGGAGAGTTGTGAAAGTAGAGCCTGGACTTTCGCATACCTGTATACTTCTTGATGATGGAGGCGTGATGTGTTGGGGCAAGGATAACGTTGGCCAACTTGGCAATGGTGATACAAGCGATACGATTCATACTCCATCTTCAAACGTTGAATTGCCCGAAAACCGGGCAGCGACAGACCTCTCCGTTGGAGATCACCACTCATGCGCTCTACTTGATAATGGATCAGTCACGTGCTGGGGTCATAACAATTATGGCCAACTTGGAGAGAATACAACAACAAACCGCCCCATTCCAGTTTATGCTCATTTGCCGGCCGGTTCATTAGCGGTATCGATTGCAGTAGGCCCTTACAATACCTGCGCTATTTTGGAAAATAGCAGCTTATACTGTTGGGGGCACAATCATTACGGCCGCCTTGGAATTGGCGTAAGTGGTGGTATTTACTCCACGCCAATGTTTGTTGAAGAAGCCACGAACATTGTTGAACTGAGTATAAATTATGATCACACCTGTGGTCTGTCTGAAAATGGGTCGATATCATGCTGGGGTCGCAGTAAATATGGCCCATTAGGAATTGGCCCTACGGGCGACCAAAACACGCCTCAATTGGTCGACTACAACATCGCGCCATTTGCTTCCTTGATGGGACCTGCACCTCAAGGTGATTGGGAAGGTGAATCAGACTTACGTGGTAGAGTCATTGCCTCAGAAAATAATGTTTGGAAGGTTGAGATTAATGCACCTGATTCTGCAGAAATGTCAATGTATAATCTCCAAATAACGTTGCTGAAAATAGGAGGAATTCGAGAAACAATTGTGGTTGAGAACGCTATTGAAATAATCGAAAGAGATTCAGACGGCGATGGAACAGTGGATTCCCTCGATGCATTTCCAAATGACTCATCTGAAACAACCGATACTGATGGCGATGGCGTTGGGGATAACACCGATGCATACCCCAATGATGGTGCACGGTCGGAAGAAAAACTGTCCTTAGATACCAACACAATCTATCTCATTATTGCCGTGTTAGCACCGATTATTCTTCTATCGTTGTTGTTCCTTAGGAAAGAAAAGTATGAGAAAGTAGAGAAAACGGACGTCGAAAAATCTAGTCGCTGGCGGTTCCCAGGGGGCCCTAAGCAGAAATTCTAATCGTGCGTGGAAGGTATACACCAGAAGCGTGTTATCGTTCTCAACGAAGCGTCGGCTTCATAGGGTAAAGACCGCTGGGTAGGCTAGGAGGCATTCCTCCGGGTGAAAATATGAGCGAAGAAGGAACCATCACCCCTGAAGTTCAAATCAGTCAACTAGAGGATGCTTTGGCAACCGAAACGGACCGTTTGAAGAAACTTTTCGCAGCCTATGAGACTCAAGAAAAGGAACTTGTCGATGCACGAGCAGAAATTGAAGTTCTCGAAAAGGAGATTATCGACAAAGAAATCGAGCGAGAAGCACAAGAGTCCTTGATTGCTGAGAAAGATTTCCGAATCCGTGAGCTTGAGATGAAGGCAACCAAGGCTGACAAGCGTGTCGAGCATTTGGAACCCGCTCTTCAAACAATGGAAGAAAAGTATTCTCGTGAGAAGGATCGTCTCGGAAAGGTCTTCGGCATTGCAGAGGAACTTGACAATGACTTGAAACTCGCAGTCACAGAAATGAAGGCACGTGACGACTGGTATGTTGCTCATATGACTCTCTTCGAAGACCTCAACAAGGCGATTAAGGAACGTTACGAGATGATTGAGCGTGCTGTAGAAGCCGAGCGAGAATCCCAACACATGTCCAGAGCATTCACTGAACGAATGGATGAGATGGTTGAGGCACGTGCGGCTGAAATGACAGTCGAGGAAACTGAAGCCTCCATCGAAGAAGACGTTGAAGAAGCTGCAGAAACTGTTGCTGAAACTGTTGACGAAACACCTGCTGATGAAGAAACAGATGACAACTCTCCAGAGGAAGCACCGGTTGAAGAAGTAGGAGAAGAGGCTTCAGAAGAAGCAACTGAAGCCCCTGCAGATGAAACATGGAACTCTGACGTTGACCCATGGGCAGACAACTGAGGTGATCCATTTTGGCTGGTCTCGCCAGAGGAGGGCATGCCCCTGTAGCAACCTTCACACTCGCAGGTATTGTCATTCTTGTCGGTGGAGCCTATCTTGATCCGTTGAATGGCCTGTTGCCGCTAATGGGCGTCCTATGTTTGATGATTGCAGTATTTTTTGCGAACTTTTGGAGAGATCCCGATCGGCCGATTCCGCAAGAATCAGGATTACTCGTCTCACCCGCAGATGGCCATGTCATGTTTGTTCGCAGAGAACGGGCCAATGGCCGTCGCCCTTCACAAAGTGAGCGTGAAGAGGGCAATATTGAGCACGATGAACTCACTGGAGATTGGTATCCACAGCCATGCGATGCACCCCTTTCGTTTGAGACGGAGCAGCGTTTCATCCCAGCAGATGCTGATCCGCTTGAGACGGATGTGTGGCGGGTTGCAATCTTCATGTCGCCTCTTGATGTCCACGTTAATCGAGCCCCTCGCTTGTCCACAATTGTCGCTATGGAGCATCGAACGGGGAAAGGGCGACGGCGAGGACCATTTGCTCCTGCTTTCAAGAAAGAGAGCGAATACAACGAACGTGTACGTACCGTATTCGAGTCGGATGATGGCGAACGAATCGAAGTCATGCAGATTTCCGGTGCATTAGCTCGTACGATTGTTCCATGGGCTGGGATAGGAGACACCCTTCGCCGAGGGGAACGATACGGAATGATTCGACTGGGGAGTCGAGTCGATGTACGCGCTCCCGCTGCTCTGTATGAACCGCAAATCATTTCAGCGGAAGACAATCATCCTCAGCATCCCAAGGGGCAATTTGTGAAGGCTGGCTCTGATATTATCTTCAAGAGAATTTCAGAAGAGGAGTAAACGAGGTGAAATTGTGTCCCAGGGTAAAGATGTCACAATTCTTGGAGATGGTTCCAAGAGTCTCAAGATCCATGATTTGGTCAAAGCACCTGCGAATACGCCTTGGGCAAAGGAGCGCCAACAATCTTGGGACGCATCCTTCCCAGCAACAGTATACTCAACACCTGAAATGACAATCACTGGTGAACCCTGTTCAGCAGCTACTGTGATTCTTAGGACCAAAGGATGTCATTGGTGGTGGTCATCAGGTTGTACGTTCTGTGGATACTTCAATGACACCCGTGATGATGTGACAAGTGAAGATCTGCATGCTCAATGGGAACATGCTAAAGAAAAATTCAACAATTTTGAGGAGCATGCAATGGTCAAAGTATACACCTCGGGTTCGTTACTTGAAGATCGAGAAATCCCCGTCGATTTCCAGGAAACAGTTCTGAAGGATTGCTTTGACTTTGGAAAAGAACTCATCGTCGAGAGCCGAACAGAGCAACTTAAGGAAGAAAAACTTGCATGGGCGACATCAATCAATCCGAATTTCACAGTAGCAATAGGACTTGAAGCCTATGATGATGAAGTATTACGATTCCACATCAACAAAGGGTTTTCTGCGGCATCGTGGGACAGAGCGGTTGAACGTCTTCAGAAATTTAATCTCAGAGTTAAGACGTATCTCATGTTCAAACCACCGTTCATGAGTGAAGCCGATGCGCTCGATCACTGCGTCAGATGGATTGAAGCGGTTGCCGAACAGAGTGATGAGATTTCAATCAATCCAATGAACATTCAACGAGGAACGGTGATCGATCGATTACATCGTCATCGCGAGTATCGTCCACCTTGGCTCTGGTCATTGGTTGAACTAATCCAAAAAAGCCATCACATCGTTCATCCAAATGGTGGTGCAAATGGCGATGATGACCAGGTATCTCGATTGATTATCCATCCTACTGCGGGAGGAAAAATACGAGGTTCTCACAATTGCGGTGAATGTGATGCTGAGGTTGTTGCTGCAATCGAACGATATGCGGTATCCGGTTCGCTTGATGAATTCCAGGGCTTGGATTGCACCTGCAAGAATCGTTGGAGTCAAGAGCTGACAAACGACCGGTGTATTCCAGTTCCACTCGGAACCTCGATGCCTAGACGAGGGTCACTCACCGACATCCTTCGCTCACCGTAGGTAAACGCATTTATCTAGCAGTTTAATGACGCTCTTACTGAATGTTTATCACCGCGCTTCGAGTCGCAGACATGTCCATCTTGGGCACGTGAGGTCACGTTATGTCGAACAGCACAGAACTCCCAGATGCAGTTATTGGAACTGCAGAGCCATCTTCAAGTCGAATTATTCTAGTACTGATATCAGTCGTTACCATCGGAATGTTTGGTCTGTTTAGCACCATCTTTGGCTGGGATAACATCCCAGTTATCGGCGACATCGTACCATTGATGTCGAACCTTGGCGGCTCAGGAATTTGGTACTATCTCCTTGGATTCATCATCGCTTTAGGCGCAGTTGTATCCACACTAGCTGGCGAGGTACTCGCAGATTAAGGTGATATGAATGTATGCAGTATTTATATCACTAATTTTCTTCTTCACCGTTGTTGGATTTGCGACGTTCTATGTTCAACGTGGTATCGGAAACATGGCTGAACCTATGCGCCAATTCGGGCTTTTCCTTCTCAACAAAGCCCCTGCAGGAATCGTGGATTTGTTTAACGACGACAAAGGAAGTGGATCCAAGACATGGATGAACCTCGGTATGATTTGGCTCACCTTTGGTGCTATCGGTACGTTCCTTGCTCTGTGGCATGATTACGACGCAAGCGCTCTTGATTCTCTCGCTAGCATCGGATGGGAGTACGATGACGGCAGTGCACTCAGCACCTTCGTTGATGTAACACTCCTAACAGGGTTGACATCAATTCTCATCGGCGGCGGCCTTGTGGCAGCCGCTCGCGCAGGAGCAGGGCGACTCGCCAGTGAAGCCAACGCAAGTTTGACTGGAATTCTGTTTTCTGTGCTAACGATTTCCTCAATGCTTCTGCCAACAATCCTTGGACTCCTCATCGATTTGACAGAGCCTAATGAAGCACTCATCCGAGATCTGTTCATGCATGCACTTCGTTCCTTCATCATCATCGCTGTGATGATCAACGTTCTGCTTACCGTTGCTCAGCGAAAAGGAGAAGTCGTTTCAGCCAGTAACTGGTTCCTTTTCATGGCCCTTGCATCGTTCATCTTTGGATCACAATTCCGCTTCTTCGGGGAACTTGCAGACTCTACACAAACAGTATGGCTGGGCGAACGAATGTCTCAGTCTTGGACACTGATTGCTCTGATTTTTGCAGTTGCATACCACGTCGTGCCACGCGCTGCTAGCCGACCGATTTGGTCGGATTCAATGACCAAGGCAAGCCTACTCCTGTTGTTCTTCACACTTCCTCCATTCATGCTCTCCTCAGGAGATGCAGGGACGTTATTGGAGAACCTTGGTGCGATTTTGATGACACTTGCTTTGTTACCAATCTTGGCAGGTTCAGTAAACCTTATCCTCACATCTTTTAGCAATGCCAGCGGCGTTGTTTCTCGACCTGGTGCTCTTGCAGCAACACTTGCTATGGTTTTCTTCCCATTGTATGCAATTGGAGGTTATTTTACTTCGCTCGATGTCTTCATTGGCTTGGGAACATTGAATGACATGGCAAACACAGTCGATGTCGGATTTATGTGGACTGTTGGAGGCCTTATGACAGTTGCTTGCGTAGCAGAATCGTATCCGCTTGCCAGTGGCAGAAAACTCGCCTCCCCTTCCTCAGCGTCACTATCAACAATGATGATTGCCTTTGGCGGTATTACCTCTACAGTAGCGAAACTCATGGGTGACTTTACCGAAAAGGCCCTCCTCGACTCTGGAAGCGAAGATGTCGTCATGACAGATGGTGGGTTTAGCCTCACTGCAGCAGCACTGTTCTATATTGGTTCAATCGGAGTTATTCTCCTATTCCTTAATCTCATCCGCACTTCAATCGGTGGAATGAAGATTGATACTACCGTTTCAACTTCCTCAGACATTTCCCGTTACTCAATGCAACGAGGAGAATCCTCAATTCGTAAACTGTTGCAACGCGGCGTTGGTGTTGACACTGTACTCGTTGTCGGCGTTGATGTTGAGGACGAAGGTGGCATGACCATCATTGACGTGTCATCGACACTTCACAACGATGAAATCGACGAATTCCCGGTTGAGAAAAACGAATTGGAGATGTTGTCGGATTACCTTGCAAAGAAGGACATGAGCATCTTTGAATTCTTCCGCTCAATCGATCTTGATGATTCAGGTCTCATCGATGGATATGAACTCCAACAAGCGCTTCGAAGTGCAGACATCGCTGACCTACCTCCTTGGGATATTTCAAAACTCATGGAATACATCGATCTTGATGGGGATGGACGAGTCAACCTTCCAGAACTTGATATTGCCATTGCACGAGTCCGCTCAGGTGCATCAGAAGAAGAGTGAAGCGAGGCGGTCAAACCGTGCGTATAGGATTGGTTGGGAAACCAAATGTTGGCAAATCGACCTTCTTTGCTGCTTCAACGTTAATTCCGGTCGATATTGCGAATTATCCGTTCTGTACCATTGAGCCCAACGTTGGGTTTTCGTTTATACCAAGTCGTCAAACTTGCCCATGTGAAAATTTACGGCAACGTCTTGAGAAAGACGGGAGGGTGCAATTTGGTGATGAACGTGGTGGCAGTATTTGCTCCCCGCGAACCGGTTCATGTGAAGGTTACAACCGCTATGTTCCTTGTATGCTAGTCGATGTTGCAGGACTTGTTCCAGGGGCTAGTCAAGGACGTGGACGGGGTAACGCCTTCCTTTCAGACTTAGCTGAGTGCGATGCGTTGATTCAAGTCATTGATGTTGCTGGGACAACAGACGCAGAAGGAAACCCTACTGGGATCAAAGCAAGCAAGGAGCAAGCCATAGAGCAAGCACTTTCCGAAGTTGAATTTCTTACAGATGAACTCGATGCATGGATTTTGGGTCTTCTAAAGGAAGGCTGGTCAAGAGGCGCACGACGAATACAAGCAGAAGGTGTCAAAGGATTCACCCAATTCTTACAAGAGCGCCTGTCTGGATTGGGTGCAACGGATGCAATATGCCAACGCTCATTCGATGCTTTTGCCCAACAACATCAAGACATGACCTCTCCTTGGGATTGGTCGGACTCGGTGTTGACAATTCTTGCCTCCTCAATTCGGAAAAACTTGTTTCCAATTTTTGTTGCAGGAAACAAAGCGGATCTCGCTCCAGAGGGTGTGCTTGAACATCTACAAAACGTCTTGCCACACTTTATTCCATGTTCAGCAGAAACAGAATTAGCACTACGCCAAGCAGGCAAGGCAGGTTTTATCGATTACAGATCAGGCTCCTCCTCATTTGAATTAAAGGATAAACAGTCGATGAATGATGCACAAAAGAAAGGTCTTGGAGTCCTTGCGGAACGAGTCAAGAAATTGAACGGAACTGGATTGATGAAGTTGCTTGATTATGTTCTCTTTGATGAACTCGACCGAATCGTAGTCTATCCTGTTCAAGATGAAAACCAATGGACAGATGGCGACGGTAATGTCCTTCCAGATGCATTTGTTGTTCAGAATGGAATTCAGGCTAGGCAAGTAGCCTACAAAGTGCATTCCGATTTGGGTGATGGTTTCATCAAGGGAGTTGATGGGCGAACGCGTAGGATTGTAGGTGCAGAACACGAACTATCCGATGGGGATGTTCTTCGTATTCACTCGAAGTGACTCTCAGTGCCCTTTTGGACGTTCATAATCAGGCGTAAGTCGAGAGAGTGTACTCGAATACTTTGCAGCACTAGTCAAGAACAAGACAATGGAAGCAAGGGTTAGGAGCGTGAGCATGATCAGCATATACCATCCCCACGGATTGATATTTCGCACAGTCGTGATGTAGATCCCCCACAATACGGTAAGGTAGAGGAAAGGACGGTAACGACGGGTTACGGTACTAAGTCGAGCAGACCTCAATGTGTCATCGTAGAGGTTCGCAACCTCATCTTTGCTAACGTAGCCGTGTTCAACTCCACAGCGTGAACAAACTTGTGTATTTGGTCCATTCCCGTGGATGAACGATTCCCTAGGATAGGTTCCTGAACAGAGTCGACAGATTGGCATCTTCTCCCCTCATTCCTGTCCAATCGATGCCGTCATTTCAACCATGCGCTCAATAATCCAAGAATTTCGAGAGAATATTTTCTCCAGAAGGACTACCTACGGATTCAGGATGAAATTGGACACCAAAAACTGGATTTTTCTTTGAACGTAGTCCAAGGACAAGAGATTTAGTGTCATCAGTTGCATCAACAATTACACTCTTGTTACCGGCCGCATCGGTTGTTAGATGCGTTAAGGAGTTGTACCTCGTCATTGATATGTCGCCAAGTTCAGCAAACAATCCACCTCCATTATGTAGGCATTTTACTGGGGTTCCATGGACTGGACCTACGGGACTTGGGACCAGTTCCAAACCTGATGCAAGTCCAAGCGCTTGGTGTCCAAGACAGACCCCAAGCAAGGGGGGTGTTTCACCCCGAACCGCAAGTTTGGCAAATTCCATTGTCAGAGGACTGTCTTGAGGCCATCCGGGTCCTGGGCCTAGAACAATATGCGAAGGCTGAAGTTCATTGATAAGTTGAGATGCTGAACGTTTGGATTGTTCTCTTCCAGAAATGATGTTGACATGATGCCCATGACCACATATGTCGTGAGCGATGTTGTAGGTGAATGAATCTAGATTATCGATAAGTAAAACTGCGTTCTTCTGAAAATGTTTTGTATGGATTGAGGATGAAACCATATGATTGGATTGCCGATTCTCAAGGGGTAAAGAATGAATTGCGAGATGTTTGGATGTGGTTGTATGGATTGAACCCTCAAGCCAACCACACGATCGTAGGAGACCATTCGCTTTCCATTTCGCCTCAGCAACTTCTGATTTTGGATTTGATTCGATGGTGATTCCACCGCCCGCAGTCACACGAGCGGACCATGAGTCTCCTTTTCTATGAAGCTCAGCAGTCCGAATGAGGATGTTCCATGATGAGTCGCCCGTAGATGGGTCGAACCACCCAAGCGACCCCGTCCAAAACGAGCGCGTCTTCTGTTCCAATTCATCAATCGCAGCGCAAACAACCGTTCTCGGGCAACCTGTAATCGAGCCTCCGGGAAAGATTTTCTCAACAGCATCAAAAACATCAACATCGGAATCCAACCGGCCTTTGATTCGTGATACGAGGTGCTGAACTTCTGCATAGACCTCAACATCGAATCGTTCAACCCATACTTGGTTAGGCTGAGCAATCTGGCCGACGTCGTTTCGCATCAAATCAACCAACATTCGATGTTCTGCACGTTCTTTTCGATCGGAAATCATGTCCTCTCGTAGTAATACTTCTTCTGCATCTGAAGCCCCTCTTGGTGCAGTTCCCTTGATTGGAGCTGTCGTAATGATGCCACGTTCTGTAGAGAGAAGTGATTCAGGTGATGCAGATACGAGAGCGAATTCCTCGTCCTTCATGTGAAGAAACCCAGAGTATGGTGCAGGATTTGAGGATACAGAGTGACAAAAGACAGCCCATGGTTCTGATTTTATTTCCCCCTCCCATGACCGCCCGTAATTAAGTTGATACAACTGACCATCGGTAATTGAGGACTGAACGCTGCGAACAATCTCCTCGTGCTCTTCATCGGTGGAGTTGGAGAGAGGTGGCTGGCATTGAATTAATTCAGAGATTGGATTGGGCGCCTCATCTTCTTTCATGCAAGAATCAACGCTTTGTTGCCACTCATAATCAACAGAAAGAACGGTGAGTTGTTCATTTTTTTTGTCGAAAACAATGCATCGTTCGATTTCCCATAAAACACAAAGCAGTTCTCCTTCCTTGGGAGGGTGCTGCAATTGGATAGGTTGGGTCAATTGGACCAGATCATACGATAATGCCCCAGCCCAAAACGGCCCATGTAAGGGGACTCGTTCGGAGGTTTCTGCTGAAAAACGAGACTCATTACTAGCACACAAATCCCTCAAGCCAACAGCCAGAGAATCACTGGAAGTGGATGTATCAAGAGCCCATTTCTTGCCGTCCCAAAGTTGTCGTTGAAACTCGAATTGAGCCCCTTGCACGAGGTTTGTTTCACCAGAGAGAGGCGAATGGGGATGTGCTATTGGCAGGATGTCACGAGATGGTTGACGAACAATGACCCTTCGCTGTGATGGTCCACAAAGCACTGAGAACTGAGAGAGGTGACTCAATGGCCCCGATGAAATCAACATCAACTCATCAGGTGCACCATAGTTCCCTGCGTCTTTTCCAAGCAATCCTTTCACTATGAGGCGTTCTCGAAGAGAACTGAACGGCATCATGTCCACACCTCCGTCCAATACTTGGCGTTGAGATACTGTTCCTCTAGAATTGAGATACACGTATCGAAGAGTCGAGAATTTTCATCACCTATTTGTTCCCCATCGATCGATTCAATTTTGACAACACCAACCCCGCTCCCAACTGCAATGGCTTCCGTACATCGTGCAACTAATCGCTCATTTAGCAGTCCAGACTGAATATGAAACCCTGCTGATAACAACGAATTCCGTAATGATTCAAACATAACAGAATCAACCGATAGAGAGGAATTACTGGACCACAAGACTCCATCTTCATCCATGATAATTGGTGTACAACGGTCTCCATCAACGATTGCAAATTCATGAATCAATAAAGCCAAGTCTGCACCTGAACGATCGGCGTGATTTTTTGCTTCAGTGTAAGGTGCCCATGCACCATGTTTTGTTCCAGCAATCCGCTTTGGCCAAATTGGACTTGGTATTGTTACCGCATCAATGCACTCGTTTTGTATTGAAAATGGGCGATATGAAATCTTGAGTTCGGAGGTATTTGTACATTCAATTCGGACGAGACCTTCGGTCAATTCAGGTGGGTTTTCAAGCAATAATCCCAGAATAGAATCCCGATTGATTGAAATTTCATTAATTCTTAATCTCGTTGCATGCCTCAGCATCCGTTCAAGGTGCGAATCGAATAGGAATATGCCTTGAGATTTCGAGAATCTCATCGTTGTAAAAACGGATGAGCGAGGGCTCTGTACATCCTCGCTCATGAACGGTCCTTACCGCACTATGCCTTGAGCATCACGGTATCACAACAAGTCGTCTAAGAACGACGTATCGATTGCTGGATTTGATTGCTGGCGGTTTGTTCCAATATCGAGATCGTTCAACAAGGAATCATCCACTGGTGTTCGCACTGGATTCATGACCGGTCGTGAGGAAACGTATTGCTCACGGCCAATGTCTTGACGTTCGATTCTGTCAGCTGCTTGGAAAAGAGCATCTGCCTGTACGGGTGTAGTTGGCGGAGGGGGAGGGGCATTGATTGTTGGAGGAGTGTTCCAAGAGTCGTCGCTAATACCCCAAGTCGCAGTTTGGATTTCCCATTCTTTGTCCTTCTGCGACCTCGCCCCACGTCCCCGAACAATTGCAAGCAACAAGAAGAGCGAGATCATGATGAGGCCTGCAACAATGAGGTTGGGCGTGGTCAAGAGCGACTCGAGATTGTTCTCAGAAGTTGTTTCTTCGGATACCTGTCCTGAAGCATCGACTGCAGCAATCCTCTTGGCATCTACCGATTTCTTGACTTCATTTTCGTCGAAGGTTGTTACCGAAATAAACCAGTCTGATGTGTTTGAAAGATCTGAGAACAGCGCCTCTGTAATCAAAAACGAGTTTACAGTTCTGGTTTCTCCAAGATAGGTTGCATCGGATATATCCATGAAGTCATCTGAACTAATGTGGATTTGATAGCCTTTGACACTGAGTTCATTTGTGTGATTCCAAGTGGCAAGAATATTCGTTTCTTCAACCCATATCAGTGTAATGCCTTCAATGGTAGGGAGATAATTGCCGGGGTCCGTTACACCGTCATCAACGGATTGAGCAGATACAACTGTCAAATCAGTTTTCAACGAGTTTGCTGCAGAATCAACAGGAACTACAGTCACCCAGGTTTCTTGTCCAGGTAGAACGGGTAGGTCGCCTGCGAGTGCTGAAATTGTGATTGGGAATGATGGATTCCTATCGAGTGTAATGATTGGAGCATTAGGTCCGTCTGCACCAACTCCTACGCTGGTGTATGACCACGAAGCCGCATAAACCTCGTATTGATACACGTCACTAGCAGTTGATGGTTCGAATTCAAGGTGAAGTGCAGAGCCATCATCCATTGGACGATCGGTTAATGTTATGTTTTCGAGACGAGGTGGCGGGGTTGTATCTTTGAAGTTGTTGATGGGTACAACACTTGCTGAGAGTAACGAATCTGTGTACACATTTCCTTGGAGGTCGTGGACCGTTACGGTAACGAACAGTTCAACACCCGGTCGGATCAGTTGAGGCGTATCTGACGGTCCGAATTCATCGCTTTGTGTCGCTCCATATAGGGCAGTATTTAGAGTCAATTCGATTGGGTTCTTATCCTCGTCAATCCATTGTTTGTCGATCATAACACATCCACATGATGCAGGATCATCTCCGAAAGCATTCCAAAGATATCCAACATCATCAACGGGTTTATCGGCGGCCCAGACGATGTATTTGCTAAAGTCGCCTGCATCCGAAATTGACCAAACAACATCAATTGCAGTACCGTCGTCATCAGGATGGTCGTAGGCTTGTATACTCTCAATGCGAGAAGGTGGCATTGCAGCACCGTTGGAATTGTCAATCGGCGTAGCAGTCACAATCTCAACATCATTGAGATTGCTGTTGAGCCATGTATCATAGGCAACAACTCCGATGTAGTATTCCAAGCCGTTTCCAAGAGGCAATCCGTCAAGCTGAGACACAATTGTTGAATTTTCGCCACAGCTGTTGACGATGGTTGATTCAGAGAAACCAGCAACGGATGTAGGAGTGGTGGTGAACACGACTCCAGTGATCATGAAGACGACGTAATATGCACAATCATCAGCATCGCTTACATCCCAACCTACCGTGATTCTTCCGCCTTCATCATCAGGTGTGTCAATGGCCCAAACATTCTCGAGACGAGCAGGCGGTATGCCATCATCTACGCCTCCGACCGGGACGACTGGACCGATGATGGTTGCATTTAGCAAGTCTTCTTGATTGGTTAGATCGACACAAGTGAACCCGAGCCAGTATGGTTTACCGGGTTCGAGGTTGAGGATTGTCGTGTTTCCTTCAGTCGGTAAAACAGCAGTTTCCGCAGACAGGCCGAGAATATTCGTCATGGGTTGGGTTGAAGTGTAAATCCGAGTTTCCAGAAGGTCTAGAGCAGTACATCTAGCCCATTCAGTTTCCAAATCACCAGCAACCCCGCCATCGAGTGGCTGAGCAATTGCCCATTCAGGTGGTGTCGGTACTTCGTTGGATGTGGTGACTGGGCCAAACACTTGGCTCGGTAGTCCGTATCGACCGTTGTTGTATTCTACAACGACAAGTGCATAATAATCGATACCATCAACCAAAGGAACACCGTTTGCGGTAGTAACGTCGGCCTTTAATCGACTGTGAATGGATTCCGATTTATCGATGATTCGTCCTACGAGATCGATATCTGTAGGCAGGCCAGTCCAAGGTTGGTCGCTCACGTACACCAGATATCGGCTGAAATCAGGATCATGAACCAATGTCCACTCAACGGTAATCGCGCCGCCACCGTCATCTGGACGGTCGTACATGTCAACGATCTCAACTGGCGTGTCGAGGCGAACCCAATCGTAGGTTAGTCGAACTTCAATTGAACCGTTTGAAGGAGCAATCAATTTGATTGGAACAAAGCGAGTTCCATTGAGCAATTGTCCGTTATTGACAGCGAGTTGGAGGCTGTCTTGAACACCTGAACTGTTGTTCAATTCGAGAATTGCATCGTATCTTAGTGTGTTTGATTTCGCCCAAACAGCAGCGTTAGAAACCGGGGATGTCATGACCAGAGGAACTGTTTGGAACAAGAGGCCGTGGACTCCGGGTTGGCCAATCGATGCGTCCAGTGCTACTGGTGCATCAGGAGATACGAGATCAATGGCATAGCCCGGATGCGTCATGTTTGAGATGTCGATGTATTGTGAATTGAAACCGACGTTGAGCGGATTAGCGTAGCGAGAACTTTGACTTTCCATTTCATCAAACGCTGGTGCTGGTGTCCAACCTCGGACGCCTCCAGCATTGGAAACAAACCAGAAACCGTTGGCTCCAACTGCTACGTTGCTCGGGTTTTGGACCGTTGCAGATTTGACGCTGGAATGTGTAGCTGTATGAGCCTCAACAATCGCCAGGCTGTTCAATCCCATGAGCATAAGATGCGTACCATCGCTGCTCATTCTGTAAATTGGCCATGATGGAAGTTGGAAACTTGCTAAACCATCTTCAAATTCATTCGAGAGACCATCATAGTGAACCATTGGGCCGACATCGGTTGCAATGTGGATTCCAGCATAATCGGATGCTACAGAGGTGACGTAGTTTGATGGAATTTGATCGAATCTATGTGTTTCGAGGACAGAGTTTGTAGAGGAATCTATCAACGTAGCGCCGGGGCGTTCTGATCCTGCACCATCGTGTCCGAGGATGAGTTGTACCCCTTGATTGATTGTTGGATTGGAATAGGTTTCAATGGACCATACCGAGTTACCAAGTAATCCATCAGCGCTTGTGTTAGTACTGATTGCACCAGTTGTTGGGATGTATTGCGTCAAGCCACTTGCAGATGCAATGTAGAGCGTGTTGGAGATGAATTTTACATCTTCAATGTTGGAAGATGGAAGCCCATCTGCTGTAGTGAGCGGATTATCCCAGTCGTTAGCGGTCATGTTCCAGCGCCCAATGCCGTTTTGAGTTGCAACGTAAACGAGGTCGTTAGAAACAGCGAAGCCTTGGATATTGTCCGATGGCAATCCAGACAGTAGTTGGCCGCTTCCGAATTGTTGGGTTGCAACATCAAATGTTTGGACACCGGCAGCGGTTGAAAAGGTTCCAAGTAATCCTACATATAGCGTTGAAACTCCGTTTGATTGGTAGAGCTTCAAACCACTCAGGCTGTCATGAATCGAACCTGTCATTCGTTGCAGATTACCTGTTGTTGAATCGAGTGTGTACAGGCCGCTCCCAGACGTTGAGATGTAGATCATTGTTCCATCCATGATCATGTCTTCGATGGAGGTAAAGAACGGAAGAGACCATCCCTCTTCCCATTCAATTGCTCCAGTTGAGTTGAATGTTCCTTGCAGGATTCCTGCAGACCCCTGCCCTCCTCCGTTTCCATTTGTTGCTGGAGATTCTGTAGCAACCCATATTTTCGTCCCATCGCTCACCATTGAGCGAACGTTTCCACTGACCAATGCTGGTAGCTCGAATGCTGTATACAAGCCCGAAGTACCAAGTTTGTCTACTCTGGAGTAGCCACTTGCCGCTCCAGCTTGTCCAATCAACCATTCTGTTCCAGTGTGCTTGACGGATGTAACAGGGGTGCCGATCCGTTGCAAACTCGCTTGACCCGAAATTGCTCCAAGGGTGGAAATAATAGCAAAACCACCAGCATCATCATATCCAATCATGAGTTTACCGTTTGCGTAATCCATTGCATCAAGCCACATTGGTTCTTCAGGAAGGTTGTTTGTACCTGCTGTAATCTTCGACAACCATGTACCAGTAGATGTGTCGTACTTTGAGATTCCTTGATTGTCAGCATCGTACCCAACGTACAATGTGTTTGCAGTGTCGCATGCTATTGCTGCTACACGCCCGTTGCTCAAGACAGATGTTGTAAACGAACCTTGGACGGAGGAACTGTTGAGGTCCATGTAAACAACACCACCGTTGTTGTTGAACAATCCAATGTAAAGAGAAGAACCACATGTAGTCATCGAGAGAGGATATCCGTTGGGTATTCCATTCTGGCCTGTGTTGAAGGTCGTCCAGCCCCCTGTCGCCCCATCGAGATGCCCAACAATTCCTCGTTGGAATCCTCCCCAGCCTGCGAAGGTAGCCGAACCGACGACGAGATGACGGCCATCGGTCCACAACTCACCAACCCAATCGCCCATGTTGTTTGGTAAACCATTTCCAGAAGTCCATGTTGATTCCCATGAAAACGAAGTCTCATTGAAGCGTTCCACGCCATCTTCTGTAGCGAAGAGAATGAGGCCATCGTACTCGATGATTTCTCGGATTGGGAATTCGAGGTTATCCCAGAATCCTAACTTTGTACCACTTGGGCTGTAGACTTCAAGTCCAATTTCGCCCCATGAGATCCATGTGTGGCCACTGGAGGACTCGTATGCCGTGACACGGTCTACTTGGCCAGATGGAAGAATGGATGTGTTCCAAGAACTTGTCGGAAGATCGTATTGAACGATGCCCCCGCTACCATCCTGATTCCACCATTGACCAGAGACGACACTCGCCAGCAAGGTGTCTCCAATGATTTCTAGGCCAACGATATCTCCGCCGTTTTCTCCAATTTCTTGACCTGCGTCAAGAGGAGTGATTGAGGCAAAGTTTGCAACATCAATCCCGTAAATGCTGTCACTTGATGTCCCTTGGTGATAGTACATGGTGTTTCCATACATCGTTAAATCGTACGGATTGCCATTTCCTGAATACAATGAATTTGACTTTTCAATATCGTAGAATTCAGTGCCGTTCGCAGTGCCAAGAAGTTGAAACCCATCTTGTCCACCAATCCAAATGTAGCCTGGTCGAATGTCAGCAATGAGGCTTGTAACCTCCTCATTCCCTCCGTCGAGAACGTTATCTTCAGTCCATGTTTGAAGCCATTGGCTGTTGTTAATATCCCATCGAGCAACACCAATTCCAGTCAGTCCAATGTATGCAATATCATCTATGATTTCAATGACAGCGGAAGATGTTGAAGCGGTAGCCTCCCATTCACTATCAACAGTGAAGCTGCTCTTATCGATGAGTCCAACGCCGCTGAATGTTCCCCCGAAGACAGTTGTGCTGTTTGCACCTACAACGTATGTTGCCCAGTTCGGCATGCCGTCGTAAACATTGAGACAATCGTCAATTGCACCGTTGCTTGGCGAGTAACGACAAACACCGATGTTTGTACCTGAATACATCCAATTACCGTCGTATTCAAAGTCAAAGTGTTGGCCAGGACGCCGCGTCCAATCGCTTCCAACGGTCGTGAGTTGGCTCATGGAGGACCCATCCCAAATAAATCCGCCTTGCTGTGTTCCAATCCAGAGGTCGTTTCCATTGGCTTCCAACGCATAGATGTTGTCTGAGGTTAAGATCGAGTTGTCCGAGTTGAGTGGTGTAAGTATCTCTCCCGTCGTCAAATCTTTTCGAGCAACGCCATAGCCCGCCAGACCCATGTGAAGAACATCTCCAACAACAGCAACAGGAGCATTATCGACACCATTAACGCCGGTTGAACCCCATGCCGCAAGGAAGGAATCATTGGCAATATCGTAACGAAGCAGCCCTTCATCTGAGGACCAATAAGCGACTCCTGCATAGGTCGCAACCTGCCCAGTCAACAGGTAGTCAGAAGTTAAGAGAGTTGCAGAACCTACAGCGGTTGAATCAACATCAGCACGGAAAGCAGCGTATTCCTGAACGAAGAGGATTTGACAGCCAGCAGTCGTTGTACAATCGCCAACTGCTGCGATATCAACGATGTAATCTGAGTTTGAATTTGGATTGGAACCCGCTGGAATGTTGGTTCGAATTGAACCGTTTTCGATAAGGAATAATCCATCACTGAGCGTACCCGCAATGATCGTATCTCCAATTACAGCAAGTGACGTAACGGCATCGCCGATATCGATTGGAGAAAGCCATACGGATGCCGCAATGTCAAGACGATCAATCTTTTCAGAAAAATATCCTCCTACGTAAAGGATGCCATTATGCTCAAGAGCATCGGTTAACGCCGCATCAGATGGGCCACTGGCTAGAACAATCTCACGCCCGACTGTACTTTGCATTGAGGCTTCGATGAGAACAATTCGACCACCGTCGGTAGCAACATGCATCATGTCCTGTGGCGCTCTCTCTCCCCCAGGGGCCCAAGCGAACAGTGCATTGTTGGGGGACTCGCTAAGATTGACGTCGTTGAGTGCGATCGATGAGCCAAATACGCCTGTGGTGAGATTGTACCGCAGGAGTTGATCGCCACTCATGATGTGAAGTGCATCTTGGTATGCCTTCATTCCCAGAACGGAATTCGATGGTAGCCAATTTGCATCATTCCAAGTCGCAAGCCAAAACCCAGAGTTCCAGTTGTACCGCGCGAGACCATTGTCTTCGGAAGCAAACAAGAGTTGATTTCCGGCAGTTTCAATCGATGTTACTTCATCACTGTGGAGGACGTTTGCTGAACTCCAAACAGATAGTGGCTGATTGGTGTTGACATCGTAGCGACCCACACCAGAGTCAGTTGCAGCATACAAAATTCCACCCTCTTCGTGCAAATCAAAGACTTGTGTAGGACTTGGCCAGTTTGAGGAGGACGAAGATACAACTTGACTCCACGTGTTTGTTGCATCTAGGGTCAGGAGCGTTCCGTCTGCGGTAGCGATATAAATTCCAGAACCGAGGACGTTGAACAGCTCGATGTCAAATCCAGTATCTGGAAGACCATCGCTGAGGGTTCCATCAACTTCAGAGATGAGTTTGAACATACCATTTTTGAAGGCGACGTGGATGTTGTTGTTGGGTCCAATTGCAATTCCAGCAATGTCGGAATCGATGTCGTCAAATTCGTAAACGTCAATGTATGCCGGGTCGTTGTTGGCATCAAGAACGAGAATTGTACGTCCGCTTTGCAGGAACAGTTGTCCGTTGGTTTGGTGCTGAATCGCATCAAACAGGGGAACTGCAACCGGTGCAAATGCAGTGATTGGGTCGACAGGAGCAAGCGCTTCGAACGCCAACTCGGTAATTACAGCATCCGAAGGTAATGTCCATCCAGCACCTGATGCACTGTTCGGAGAAAGCCGGTCAGAATAGGGGTTTGATCCGTCAAAAGAATCAGAGGCGCCAAGCGTCCCAAGCCCTCTCCAGTCAAACAAATTGACGCCGATGTCGTTTGCAACCAAAAGCGGTTCATCGATCATCAATCCATCAGAGCCATTGACGTGGACTTGGAGTGAGACATTGGAAATCTCGGCACCAGGTGCGAACTCAAGTATCCAATCCGCAGTTGCTTGACTTGCTAAGATGGGATCTGAGCCAACGATTGCATCAAGTTGTACCCAACCGGTATCATTGCTACCAGAGAGGGGCCAAGATACCACATCTTCTGCCTCATGAGCGGATGCGAGTGGAACTCCAGCGAGAGCAACTGACCATGATGCTAACAACATCAAGAGGGTGAGGAAAACCGCCTTATTGGGGTCTCTTCGGTTCCCATATCGCTGGCTCATATAGACAATGCAATCACTTCAGTACATAAAGGCCCTGTGTGATTGTCACAACAACGCATCATTCCAAATCCGACAATTCGCCTTCTTCGTTCACGAATAGGAGACGAATCGTAGAGGTTCTGCCGGATATTGCAAGTGGTGAACCAGAGATGGCCACGATGATATCGTTCGGTCGGATTCTTTTCTGCGTATACAATTGCTTCACTGCTTCAGAAACCGTCGAGCGAGCTCGAGTCTGTTCTTCAACAATCAAACATTCGACACCTGGTAGAATCGTCGTTCTCCGAGCTGCCCGGACACGGTTCGTCATAGCGTAGATTGGAATCCTAGGCCGGTGCGCCGCCATTAATCGAGCCGCATTCCCGTGTTCGGTTCCGACAATCAGATGTTTAGCATCCGTTTCTCGAGCGATTTCAATTGCTGCACCAGCAATTACACGTGTCGAGACAAACGCGGCGAGTGCTGGCGGGTCGGGCAATCCCTTGGTCGATTGTTCAACCGTCTCAGCGATCCGCGCCATGGTTTCAACAGCTTTAATCGGATGTTGCCCACTTGCAGTCTCTCCGGAGAGCATCACCGCACTGACGTGTTGACGAATTGCAGTAGCGACATCCGTAACCTCTGCACGTGTTGGGCGTGCGTGGTTAACCATGCTCTCCAACATTTGGGTGGCCACAACAACTGGGGTGCCGCGTTCAATGCATGCAGATACGATACGTTCCTGAGCGGCTGGGACTTCTTCCAACGGAATTTCAACACCCAAATCCCCACGAGCAACCATGACCACATCAGCAGATTCTACGATTGCGGTTAAATCTTCAAGAGCGGCAGGGTGTTCGATTTTTGCAACAATCCACGTGTGCACACCGGCGGCTTCAATTCGTTCTCGAGCAGGAATCAAATCATCAGCACTTCGTACATATGAGACGGCGACAAAATCAACATTTTGTGAGAGTGCATGTTCGAGACAATCAAGATCGTGTGGACCTACTGCGGGAAGTTTGACCAACGTTCGTGGAACATTGATTCCTTTCCGTTCTGTCAGAATTCCACCATCCTCTACCCTGCACCGAACGATTTCACCCTCAAAATCGGGGGCAGAAAGGACTTCCAGTCGAATCAAACCATCCGAGAGTAGGACAGGGTCTCCTTTCTGGAGGTCCTTGGATAGGCCATCCCACTCAACGGGAAGAGTCTTGACCATCTCGCCTAGAATTGTTGTACTCTGCGGCGGTAATCCTTCTGCAAACCCGCAATGCAAGTCAACAAGTTCACCTCGTAGTAACTCGACCTCTCCGTCGAATCGACCAAGTCGAAGTTTCGGACCCGGTAAATCTGCGAGTAGTCCAATGTGCATACCAGTGTTTTTTTCAGCATCTCGAATGTTTTGAATGGTCTGTTCCTTCCCTGAGAAATCACCGTGGGAATAGTTGAGTCGTGCGATATTCATACCTGCTTGCATCATGTCAGCAAGCGTGTCAACGTTGTCACTGGCAGGGCCGATGGTTGCAATGATTCGTGAACGCATGTCTCTCCCTGAATCACCCATGCTCCGACATCCTCCATAGTCCTTCCACAGAAATCGGAGATGAAGATTAACATTCAGAACCCCAAAAAATGATGAAATAAAGAGCGAACACTCAAACCATTGATGCGGTCAAGGTTACGTTGAGGGGAACGATATGGATGATAAGAAAGACCAACTTCTTCGAAAAGAAGCCCTCGATTACCACGAGAAATCACCTCAAGGGAAAATCAAGGTCGTACCAACCAAACCACATTCAACGGCCCACGAACTTTCTCTTGCCTATTCTCCCGGTGTTGCATATCCTTGTTTGGAAATCGCAGAGCGACCTGAGGATGCATATCGGTACACATCGAAAGGAAATCTCGTAGCCGTGATTTCCAACGGAACGGCCGTTCTCGGTCTTGGAAACATTGGTGCACTTGCAAGTAAACCGGTCATGGAAGGGAAGGGATTGCTGCTCAAAACCTTCGCTGATATCGACGTTTTTGACATTGAAATTGATGTTACCGATCCCGAAGAATTCATTCAAACCGTGGTCAATATTTCAAAGACTTTTGGAGGCATCAATCTTGAAGACATTAAGGCCCCCGAGTGCTTTGAAATCGAGCGTAGAATTGCAGAAGCAACAGACATCCCGGTTATGCATGATGACCAACATGGAACCGCAATTATTTCTGGTGCCGCATTACTCAATGCTGCTGAACTACAAGGGAAGGAACTGAATGAGACTTCGGTGGTTGTTGTGGGTGCTGGAGCCTCAGCCTTCGCTTGTGCTGAACATTATGTTGCATTGGGAGTTGAGCGTTCCAACATCAAAATGGTTGACTCACAGGGAATTATCACCAAAGCACGTCTCCACCGCGGAGAATTAAACGAATACAAAGCCAAGTTCGCTGCAGAATGTGAAGATGGGCAATTGATTGATGCCATGAAGGGAGCGGATGTCCTTCTTGGCCTTTCCAAAGGCGGTCTTGTTTCGCAGGAGATGGTTGCTGCGATGGCGGACAAACCGATTATTTTCGCTCTTGCAAACCCAACTCCTGAAATCATGCCCGAAGAAATACTTGAAGTGCGCAGTGATGCAATCATTGCGACTGGGCGATCCGATTATTCCAATCAGGTCAACAATGTTCTCGGATTCCCATACATCTTCCGTGGAGCACTTGACGTCCGTGCTCGTGATATTACTCAAAACATGAAAATGGCAGCAACAAGAGCGCTCGCGGCATTAGCCAAAGAACCTGTGCCCGACTATATCTCAGCGGCATATGATGGTGCTACGATGGAGTACGGTCCAGAGTACATCATCCCCAAACCGTTCGATCGACGTGTCCTCATTTGGGAGGCATCAGCAGTTGCACAAGCAGCTGTTGATGAAGGCATTGCGTCAGTAACAAGCGAGGAATTCTCACTCCAAGCATACAGGGAAGATTTGGAAGCCCGCCTCGGCATGACGTATTCAATCATGCGAAGCATCATCAACCAAGTACGTCGACGAAACAAGCGAATTGTGTTCCCAGAGGGTGACAACGAGAAAGTTATTCGCGCTGCTGCCCAACTTGCTGAACAAAAAATATGCAAACCGATTCTCCTCGGTCCAATCGATCGTATTGCAAATATGATGGAAGAGATGCATTTCAATTTCGAATATGAGTGTTATGATCCTCGTTTCGATGAACGCAGAAAGGGCGCATATTCTGATGCGCTGTTTGAACGCAGAAAGAGAAAGGGTGTTACCAAAGCGGATGCAGCAAGACTACTCAAAAGCCGTCCATACTTTGCAAGTCAGATGGTTGAAGCAGGTGATGCGGATGGCTTCGTCGGCGGTGTAAGCAGAAATTACAGCGACGTTCTTCGCCCAGTCCTGGAAACAATAGGTCCAGCAGAAGATGCACACTGCCTCATTGGTTGCTACATGGTGACCATCAAAGGAAAGATCCTCTTCCTTGCAGATGCAACGGTCAATGTTTATCCCGACAGCAGAACTCTTGCAGAAATAGCAGTACAGACTGCAAAAGTCGCCCGACGATTTGGAGTCGCTCCGAAAGTTGCAATGCTTTCGTTTTCCAACTTTGGAAGTACTCGTGCACAACGAAGCGACCGAATTGAAGAGGCTGTTGAAATGGCTCGCATTCTCGATCCAACCTTGGTGATTGATGGTCCAATGCAAGCGGACACTGCTCTCGATTCGAACGTTCAGAAAGAGTATCCATTCATGGAATTTACAGGTCCTGCAAACATCTTGGTTCTCCCAAATCTCGCTTCGGCGAACATCGTCTACAAGATGCTTGAACAACTCGCAGATGCGGAAATGACAGGCCCGATTCTTGAGGGGATGAAACATCCTGTGCAATTGGTTGCCCGACAAGATGGAGTCCGCCACATCGTCAACATGGCTGCAATTTGTGTTGCTGATGCAATGCGGAAGGATTCCTATTGGGAAACATTAGCCAATGATCCATCCAATTCTTGAACACCTTCCTCGTAAGGAATCGATGGTCGTCTTGGCCGCCATATTGCTCCAGTAACAAAACCAGCAACAAGGCCGCCGAATAAGAGATTGGCCCATCCATCGATTGCGTACGAACCGAATCCTCGGAATACTGGAATCAAAAAGGATGGAACAATCCCAAGTACTGTTGTCCAAACAATCTCAGTTCTCAGGTTGCCGAGAACATCAGCACTCTTCGGCACTCTTCGCACAGGTTCTGTACGAGGGGGGGAGAGAACAAATCGAATCACTGTATTTGGTAACGGACGGTCGACTGGAATATTCGATGTTGCAAAGGAATCCTGTTTCCGAGGGTGTATCTCCACTGCAAGTCGATGATGTTGCAAGGGGCCGTTCGTTTCAATGGGGCGTGGACGACCATCCATCATGCCTCCACGATGGCTGGTTGCAGCAGCATCACTTAGGATTTCAACAATGCCGGGTCGAAGTTCGATTTGTGAAAACGCACGGTTCCATTCTGGGAAAGAAGGCAGCCTTACATTCAATGGATGGTCTTCTTCCATCGATTCAAATGCAGATTCAAGAATCGATTGAAGTGAATCAATTTCGTTGATTGTGAGGCCAGTCATTGGTTCATCATGATTTTCGGGTTGCTCATCCTCGCCAAGTAAGCGAGCGATCTGTCCCCTTGTGAGTGGGTTTTTCAGAATGAAAAAGTCCGGTAATCGGACCTCATATCTTGGTCGCTGGCTAGCATAAATCCAGCCGCCTTTGTCGCTACCGAGCCATGAACTCCCCGATTCTATAGGGATGAATTCCAAACCCTTGATGTTGATTGATTTCAAAAAATCACTTCAGTTTTGACTTCATAGCATTGTACCATCTCATACCATGCTCGTGTTCTTCAAGGATCTTGAATTGCTTGAATGGTGAAATCGATCGCATATATCCAAATGCAGCAAAATCCACAAGATTTGGTTCTTGACCCCCGAAGAAGGAATGACCTTCGAATGTCGAGGTGTATTCTGTTAGCAAATCGTGCCAGAGTTTCTTTGGAGTACGCCCGTCCTTCTTTACACGTTTGCGAGCAATAATCCCCCACATGACGGGAAAACCTGCCCAAGCGTAGAGTCTTCGGGAAATGAAACCAAACTTCTCAAGTTTTGAAACTCTCCGAGTCGTACTTAGTGCAGTCCCTAGTGATCCATAGAGAATTGGAATGGTAGCTCTCTTCCACGCCTCATCGATATGAGCGAGCATGGAATCGTAACGCTCATCACCGCTGTGCTTTGATAGCGTACCATTGTTGTATTTCTTGTCGATATGAACCATAATTGGTGTTGAGTCGACAACGACTTCACCTTCATCATCGGTAAAAACAGGAACTTTGTTCCATCCGTTCGTAAAGGCAAGGTCTTTTTTCGTCCGCATGGCGTTGACTTGTACTTCCTGAACATCGAGGCCGAGATGTTCTACGAGTCCACGAACCTTCCAACAAAACGGACAGGTCTGCAATACATGCAACGTGGCTTGGGACATAATACCCCCACCAAATGCGCCTTATTCAATCCTCGTTAGGCTCCTGTTCAGGTCTCCAGCCAGGTTTCCAGAATTCATCGTTGTCCAACCATTCCATCCATTCATCATCTGCACAAGACAGGAGCCGATAAGCACGACTTTCGAGCCCCTCTCGGTTGTATTCCGGAAGGATCCCTTCTGAGTAGGCCTGATGCCAATGAACCTGCATTTGACGAATTTCCCTTCGCGCTCCTTCAGGGTTGTCAAAATTCATCTCGCAGAGATCACGGAGTTCGGATAACCATTGGCGCGTGTCCTTCCTCAGGGGGTCATCAACACGTCGCCTTCGGGTCGTTTTCTTACCAAATGGCCACCAACCCATACAGGTCTTTTGTGGCGCTATGCTTTCATCTTTCGCATGAAGATGAAAAACACCAGTCCCTTCGGTCAGATATGGGCCGATTCCATCTCCACTTGCACGGGCGTATCAAAGATTCAGCACTGAAATCCCTCTTAGAAACCTATGAGGTGCGAATGAAAAATACAGGAATCACGGTGCATGTCCATACCGACGAGCTAGGAAAATACATTTCGAAACTTGAATCCATGTCAGGTCAACTGTTTCTTCTTGACGAGAAAGGTTCGATGTTCTCGTCAGTCGATTTTGCTGAGAAGATTCAGGCGTGGTCGCTGCTTCCAACGGATACACACTTCGCAATCGGACCTCCGGATGGGTGGGAAAACCGAGGACAAAATCTTCCTCGAATTTCGCTTTCCAAAATGACATTTCCACACGAATTTGTTGCCGTTCTTATGATGGAGCAATTGTACAGATCTCAGCAGATCATCAAAGGTACATCCTATCACAAGGCTTGAGCGAATCCTAATCAATAGTGAAACCGAGGCGTTAACATGGCCGTCCCATTTAGCGATGAGACAAGTTTGCGATGGGCTCTTCTTGCTTTTGAATTTTTGATTGCTTTTGCTCTAATTTACAACAGTCAAAACCAACCGTTCCCTCGGCCAAGTTTTCGATTTGGGTGGCTTCTTGTTCTCCTCGCATCATTGATTCTTATTGGACAAGCAGCACCTAGGCCTATGACTGTTTACGCTCACTTGATTATGCTTTCTGGTGTTGGTGGTTTCGGATTGGTTGCTGGTGTATATCAATTGGCACAAACGCAACGCGATGTTTTGGTTGCCCCGTATGCGGGAATGTTGTTCTGCGTAGGAGTTGTTGGACTCATGGTTTCAACCTGGGATGATCTCTCGAAGATTGAACAATGGGCTGGTTTCCTAACCATCGTTGTCCTCGGAGGAGGAGAAACATGGCTCATATTCAGAGGCCTCCTCATTGGCAAACTTCCGAGAGCTTGGTCGCAAGCGGGGATGGTAGCCTTGATGCAAGGGCGCTTGACGGGGAAAAATGGAGCCATCGAATGTTTTGAGAAAGGATGGGATGCTGATGAAGAACATCTTAACCCAATGGCATATGTTGCTTTACACCGAATTCACACCTTCTTAGGTCAACATGAAGAAGCGGAAATCTGGAAGGAATACCTTGAGAGGGAAGGAGGAGAATCAGCAGTAGCCTCTGAGTACATCCGCGCTATTCACGACGCATTAGCCGATTTGGATTCAGAAGCCGCTCAACGATTGCCTCAATTCACCGAAGAAGAATGACGGCTTTGAGTCCTGATTTCCATAATCTTTCAAGTTCTAAACAAAAACGAGTTAATTTAAAGAACGTAAAGGTTGATATAATCACATGAACAGTCAAATCCCCAAGAATATTCTTTTCTGGATGGTCATGAGTTGGGCTGCTGCAAACTTGTTTGCACAAGCGGTCTACATCGGTTTCAATGGAGTTCCATTCGATGGAATTGCAATGATTGATTCATTGGGAAGTTGGTATTATGCACTCATATTCATTGAAATCGCCGTCTGGATGTACGTAGCGGTCTATTTCGGAAAGCGCCTTCTTACGAAGTTCAATTCACCTGCGCAAATTCAAATCAACCATTGAAACAGATGTGGCGCATTGAATTCTTCCGATGAGATTAAGGGGTGTCAAGAAGAACATGACCTCATGTTCAATCTTGACAGAGAACCACTCTTTTCTGGTCAACCCATGCTGTTGGAGGATTTGAACCAAGAAGAAATTGAGCGCCTTGACCTTGATAATTTGAGTGTATTAAGCATCGAACAGGTTCGAAAATCACTGCCAGATGTTGAGCGACAATTGTCAACTCTACAGGCGATTGTCGATGAGGCCCATGATATGACGGAAGAGATCGAAATACTACTTGAAACACTTCCTCCAGAACACCCTCACGTCGTTGAAATGTCGGAATTACTCGGTTCGCTTGTTGCTCATTGGCAACAGACGGTAGCGAAAATCGAGGAACAAGGAGCCCGTGTTGCAGGACTTGACCCCGGGCGAGTTGAATGGCATGGTGTGGTTGACAATCATTTGAAATTGTATTCTTGGACTTGTGGTGAGGATGATATTGAGTGGTACTATGGTCTCGATGAAGGCTTTTCTTCCCGAAAACCACTCATAGAAGCATGAACACCCCTTGACGTAGGGGAGCATATGGTTCGGATTGATCGAGTTCACACTGGAGGCGGCGATGGAGGGGAATCCTCACTTGTCGATGGTAGCCGACGTTTGAAATCGGACCACCGATTCTCTGTTGTAGGTGATTGCGACGAACTTAATTCAATCATCGGATTGGTCCGAATGGAATGTTCTCGCCTTCCAATGCACCATAGCGATGGAGGAGACCGGAAAGGGGCTGGAAGAGTTCACTTCATTTGCGATACAGCACTTGCACGTGTGCAACATGAACTGTTTGATCTTGGCGCTGAACTTGCATGTCCCCCAGAAAATTTACCCGATTATATGGTGCTAATTGGAGAGAACCAGGCCGATACTCTCGTCTCTGATATGGACGCATGGCTTACACAAGTTGAACCGTTGACGTCGTTTATTCTTCCAGCAGGTGGACCGCCACAAGCCGTACTCCACCATGCTAGAACTGTTGCTCGTCGACTGGAGCGAGGCATCGTGAACCTTCGTGAACACGAAGGAGAACAATCTGTACGCCCTCTTGTGTTGACCTACATCAACAGAATGTCGGATTGGTTGTTCGTCCTTAGTAGATGGATTACTGCGGTTCTAGGTGAGGAAGAGATGCTATGGCTTCCACTCGGTAAACGTGGAAAGGAAGAAGGTATAGCAAATTCAATACTAAGGCAAGCTGAACATGATGCCGATTTAGACCATATCTAATTGGAAGATTTTACTTTCTCCCAAGCCCGACGAACAACGGTTCTTGTCTCATCATGCGTGAGTTGAGCTAGGGCTTGTTCCCAATCAAGCCATAAGTGATCTCGATGTTCGTGTGATAATGTTACGTCAAGCGTATCGGTTTCAGCAAGGAACCAGAAGACTTCTTTGTCTCGTTTTCTCCCCTTGTGACGGTAACTGTAGGCAGTTCTCTCAACGAAATTCTCATTGAAGTTGAGTTCAGTTATTCCAGTCTCTTCTGCAAGTTCTCTGCGTACTGTTGCCAAATGGTCGACATCAGTATCTTCGACGTGACCTTTCGGTAAGTCCCAATGTCCTTGCGGATATTGAAGCAACAAGATGCTGTCGATGTTGACGAGAATGACGCCACAGGAAGTCTCCATTCTATCCCCTCTGATGAGTCCTGCAAGGAATATCGTTTGATATCTTCGCGTCTTGTGTTTGCTTCAAGAGGTTCAATATACGTCGAATTGAGACGAATGGATGTGACAGGCACATCTTCATTTCCGCACGTGCGTAGAATCGTTGCAGATTCGGATCTCGATGGGATGTGTGCAGCAGTGGTTCTGAAGAAAGCATACCCCGATGCAGAGGTCCATTTTGCGCATGCGGCCCTCATACGGTCTGGGATAATTGATGATTTAATCGATGAACATACTGTGACGGTTGACCTTCCATTCCACCCGAGAAGTGGTTGGTATCTTGATCATCATTTGACAAACAAACCAACCGATTCTGAACATCAGGAATTTACCTCGAAGGGAGGAGTTGTCCATTGGGATCATGCGCCCTCTGCAGCGCGTTTAGCCTTTGAATTGTTCCGGAATGAATTCAATTTCCCTCACCTTGAGGAGATTATGCCCCTCGTTGATGATCTTGATTCTGGAGGAATTTCACTAGAGGATTTCCGTAAAGATGGTCCACTTCTTCAACTTTCAAGGACCTTGAATTATAATGATTCAACATACATGCACCATCTTCTCTTGTTGTTTCAAACGAGTACGTCCATGGATGAAATTTACAACGATCCGCTTGTCGGCAAACGAATGAAAGAATCTCGTGAGTCGCGAAAAATACTGATGCAACTTGTTCAGGAAAAAACAACCATCGTCAATCGCCTGGCAATCTGTCGGCTCGAAGATACAGGTCATCGATCCAACGGCTACCTCATCACCGCATTTGCAGGGAACGATGCAGATGCTTGTTGCATCATCCATGGATATACTGATGGCGAGATTGGAAACAAATCACGCCCCCCTCTTTCCGCAAGTTTCTATGCAAACTCATTTTTACCTGAAGGGCAAAACAGGTTCGATTTGTCACGATTGGCAACTGAATTTGACGTTCATGGGGGCGGCCATGCAAACGCTTGCGGCTGTCGAATCCAACCACCTGGCATCAAAGCGAATGTGGAGCGCTGGCTTGAGATGTGGAACAATCGCGATGTAGCGCTGAAGTACCAGGCCTAAATCACTTGAAAGGTGTATATGAGTCCCAAAAATGAGTGAATCATAACCAATGCCATCATCATGTCTGATGCGCGACCATGTTTTGCTCGTTCAACAGCAAAGGACTTGTTTTCGCTTTTGTTTTTTGCTGTTGAGCGGCCATGTCGGACTACAAGCCATAGTAAAACCAGGCCGATTGGGCCAGAAAACCCATGGATGTTTTCCGGCAAAAGGTCAGAAGTCCAGTCACCATTGACGATGATTCCAGAGATCGCCCGAGCAATAAACGCAATCATTGCTAGTGAAATTCCCGCCCATAGCAAACGCTCTCCGTGTTGCTGATGGCGAGCAAGTGCTGCTTTCCTGTCATCGCCTTTCAACGTCATTCCTTTCTTCCTCCAACCGTACTGGCGAACGAGCCAGAATACAAAGGCAACAGCAAGGATGGGGTGAATGAGCATGATGATTGTTCTCGTATCCAAAAACTCCTTCCCCCTTGTTTAACCGAGACAAGGGTAACTTGAATGGGTTTCTCTTGCCCATGTGACTTCTGCGGTGAGTTCAAAGGGGGTATGCCGAGGGAATGGTGGGGGCGCTATGCAGGAATCTTATCTCGCAGCCTGTCTTGAAACTGGTTTCAAGACGGTTAAGACTCGACGGCTCAATGCCGTAGGGCGCTGTCCCGAGTTTACCCTCATGGAGAAACCATGGAAAGAACTGGTCAAACTTGCAGTTCTTGAGACGGAGATTCCAGGCCAAGATGAAGATGGAGAATCGATAGCCCCGTCTCCACGATTTCGACGCGGTCGTCGCCGTGGACGGCAACAGTCAACCATTCCCTCGCCAGAGGAAATCAACACGATGACCGATGAGACGCCTGCTCTTCGTTTCGCACTCTTACTCGTCAATAAATTCCTCCATGCTGAACAATGGTCCGATGACGAACACGGGTTGCTGGAAAACGAAATGAGAACGCAATGCCTTGAACAGGGGGTACATCCAGTTTGGCATGAAATGGCAAAGCGATGCGACGTTTTTGGGCAATTTTCGGCTTGCCCAATATCAGAGTCAAAAGTAAAGTCGACCAATGAAAAACTTGACCTGTCTGAAATTGCAATCGACCCATACGACATCGAATCATGTCTCGAAGTTTTTCGTTCCATACCAGATAGTCACTACAGTGCCGAGGAACTCGTTGCAATGAAACGCTTGATAAAGCGCCTATCCTCAGGGAAATGGCCAAATGTTGAATCACAACTTCTAGAGTTTGAAGGAAATCTTTCGTTGGTCTCGTTACTTATCGCCCTAAATACAGATGCTTCTCCAGAAGAAATCCTAGAGCGACTTCGCAAATCCAACAAAGATCTTGCAGAACGTTATGAATTGGCATTGATACTCACGGGCGGTGATGTTGAATGGGATGATGCTTATCTCTCCCAACAAGACGATGCTTTAGGACAATCTCTTCTCAAGCTGGCTTGGCTCAATGGCCCTTTAGAAAAAATGAATCCTTCGACATCACAGTTGGAGATTGGTCTTGAATTACTCACTCATGAACAAGCCCCGACCGGCCGAGTTGACGTTATTCGCTGGAAGATGCTTCAGTGTTATGTCAACGATCAACGCGAGAATGATGCTCTTGAAATCATCAAGTCGATTTCCCTTGAACATGACTCGGATGCTTCAGAACTCCTTCCACTTCTCCTTCAACTTGACAATTCTGAAGCATATGCTTGGCTCGAATCAAATTTGATTAACATCGACGAGGGGGGATTAATCTCAATCGCTCGTGAAGAAATCGTCCCTATTTCGATGCGTGCACAGGCTTTGATTTTGCTCAAGGAACAAAATGGTGAAGGATGGGGGGAGGTTCAACCTCTCGCAGTTCATGTATTTGTTCAGACTCTGAACCTGAATGAACTGTCAACCATTCTCTTGGAGGATGATGTGGCTATCCCTACGCATCCGCACGAGACACTGATTGTAGCTCATTTGTTGAGCGCTCATCACGAGGAATCCAATTGGAAACTGGCTCGAAAGGCTCGAAAGATTGCCTTACAAGTGGTCCAATCAACAGATGTTCCAGCGTCTATTAGCGATGACGAGCACAAACTCCTGCTGTTGTTGGAGGGGCGAATCGAGGAGTCAGTGAACAAACTAACATTAACAGATACACTACCTAAAAACGGAATCAAAGCCATCAATCAGATTGTGAATGCTCTATCTTCTGGAGGATCTCATCTCGTTGATGAGAAGCATCTCAACAACCTCTTGGATTCGTTAGATGAAGGAAAGATAACTGGTTTGGGAGAATCCCTCCTCCGCACCATTACATCGAAATTACGTCTCAACAATGCTCGTTTATCTTTGGAGAGAGGTGATGATTCCTCAGTTGTTATCGAAACACTCGAAACAGTTCTCAGTCAACCAAATATTCCCTACCCGATTGTCGATGGAGTTCGAGAACTGATGTACGAATTCGACCTCGGAATCGAGGCATTGGTTCAGTGGTATCAACAAAATCATCAACGTTCAATTTGGGCACTTCTCGCTCAAGCAACCCTCGAAGCATCGAATGGTAGCAACCTTTCAGCTGCTCGTCTTTTCAAGCGTTCAGCCGACTCAAAATTCTTTGATTACGATGAGGAAATCATGCTGTATAGAAAGGCGCTGATTCATTTTGCATTCGATCAAAAGTGGGGAGAGGCAAAACAACTCCTTTCAGAGCATCCGAATTTAAGAGCAGCCATCACCAAACGATTCCAACTTTATCTTGATGTATCTCATCGAGCATCAATTCAAGAAACAGCAAAGGCCACGTCAATGTTGAAGAATTTCGTCAAGCGACAAGAAATTATTGTCGAAGAAACGGAGGAAGGAGAGCGCACTCGAACGAGGACAGTTTTCAAAGTAGACGAGCTTGACTTGCTCCACACCTACCCTGACGAGCATCCAAAACCACTCCCTCGAGAACCGTTCACAGGGCGACTTCTAGCGGCTACAAATGCGTTGCAGCGTGATTACCGTACTCAAAGTTCGAAATCATTCGATCGCCGATATCGCGACATTATGTTGATGCGCAGTCCAGATGCAATGGAAATACATACGCTGGCACAACAAGCAAGTGAAAGTTCTCCTCTTGATGCATTACGCATTCTCGAACGCGCCCAACTTTCTGGCCGATTCATAAATCGAAACAAATCCTTTGCCAATTTAGAATTGATGTTGTTCCGCCGATTTCAATCTGAGATCCGTACATCGGATCGTCGATATCTTCGACATCTTCCTCTAAAACCACTGGTCTTAGTTGACACAAACATCGTTATCGACGCACTTTACCAGAGAATTCAGGAAAAACTCAACCGTTCAAATCATTTCGAGGACTCCACAAATCAGCGCTCCCACTTTGCTGGTTACCTGCAATACCTTGCAGCAAACGGCAAGGTTGACCTTTGGTTGCCAAAGGTTGTTCGAGGAGAAATCGAAAACATTGCCCGTTCAATTGACGACATTCGTTCTCGATTCGAGAATTCTCTCGTTGACAATGTAGTACTTGACTCAATCATATCGACTGAGAACATGAAGAAGATTGTCGATGAAATCATCTCCGAATTTAGTACGTGGGATGGTAATTCTGAAGAAATAGAAACCGAGGCTATTGGTGATGAAGTGAAGGCTTCAATGAATGAATTCTTGACACAACACAGCGAAATTTACGACGAGTTGACAAAAATGCGTCAACATTATCCTGGTAAGAACATCCGAACAGAGATTGATGGAAAGAAAATCTATCCTCAGAAGCCAGATCGTAAGATTATGCAATATGCGGCGGTGCTTTCATCGCAACCAATCGATAACGTTGGTTCCATCGTTGTTGCAACACATGATGGTGACTTTACTGTCGTTGCACGAGCCTTTGAGGAACGGTTTGGCTTTGGTATTGCCAAGAACAGTCGGACATTGAAGCAATGGCTTCGTGAATCCTAAGCGCTGATGCTTCACATGTGTTGCACGAGTGCTTCTCCAAATGCTGAACAGGACAACAATGTTGCATCGTCCATCAAGCGCTCAAAGTCATAAGTGACGGTTTTCGCACTGATTGCTCCTTCCATGCCCTTAACGATGAGGTCTGCTGCATCATTCCAACCCATATGTCGGAGCATCATTTCAGCTGAGAGGATAAGTGAACCAGGGTTTACTTTGTCTTGTCCAGCGTACTTTGGTGCTGTTCCGTGAGTAGCCTCAAAGATGGAAATTCCAGTGTCATAGTTGATGTTTGCACCCGGCGCAATTCCAATTCCTCCAACTTGTGCAGCAAGAGCATCCGAGATGTAGTCTCCATTGAGATTCATTGTCGCGAGAACACTATATTCAGCAGGACGTGTAATGATCTGTTGAAGCATTGCATCAGCAATAACGTCCTTAACAATAATTTCGTTGCCCGTTTTTGGGTTTGTCATGGTACACCATGGCCCGCCATCAAGTTCAACAGCTCCGAATTCTTCTTGCGCAAGTAAGTACCCCCAATCGCGGAATCCTCCCTCTGTGAATTTCATGATGTTGCCTTTGTGAACTAGAGTTACACTGTCCTTATCGTTGTCAATTGCATATTGCAATGCTGCACGAACGATTCGATTGGTACCCTCTTGGCTGATTGGCTTAATTCCAATTCCTGAAGTATTTGGGAAACGAATCTTGTCAACACCCATTTCGTTAGTCAAGAAGTCGATAAGTTTCTTCACGCCTTCGGAGCCTGCTTCCCATTCGATACCGGCATAAACATCTTCACTGTTCTCTCGAAATATGATCATGTCAACATCACCAGGTGTCTTGACGGGCGATGGTGTGCCATCGTACCATCGAACAGGGCGTACGCATGCGAAGAGATCTAACTTCTGGCGAAGAGCAACATTGAGTGACCGAATTCCTCCACCAACTGGGGTTGTTAGAGGCCCTTTAATCGATACAAGCCCAGTACGCATTGCATCCAATGTAGCCTCAGGTAACCATTCTCCAGTTGCGTTGAAGGCTTTCTCACCTGCAAGGACCTCATTCCATGCAATGCTCTTTTCTCCACCGTAGGCTTTTGCAACAGCAGCATCAACCACTGAAATCATGACTGGGCTGATATCCACGCCAATTCCATCACCTTCAATGTAGTGAATAGTCGGATTGTTTGGGATGTGTAGTTTTCCGTTTTGCATGACAACAGGTTCTCCGCTCATAGTTCTCAAACACGTCCACCCATAACCACTTCAAGAACCAACCGATGCGATAGTTTCTATGAGAGGTAAGGTAGAGTGGAAAGGCGGAACAAAACTTGACTGCCAAAATGAGCGAGGGCAGTCGATTGATGTTGATTGGGAAAACGGCCCATCGCCAATGCAGATCTTCCTTCAGATGATCGGAGCATGTTCAATAGTCGATGTCGTTATTGGGTTGAAGAATCGTGAGTTTGGACAGGTCTGGGTCGACTTGGATTCAATTCGGCGTGATGAATATCCGCGCTCATTCACAAAGGTCACCATGATGTATCATGTTGAAGGTGACGTGCCTGAGAAGTTGGTCCGGAGAACCATCGAGAAGTCTCATGAAAAATATTGCTCTGTCTCAAACTCACTTAGCAGCGAGATTGAAATCGCATGGGATTTGACCCTTCACAAGAACTGAGTGCTTGTCTTGAGCGATAGAATGGCTTGGTTGAAGGCATTCTCCAGCAAGTCGTAAAGCGGCTTCCATTTCGATGGAATGTCCGGCTCCTCAACCAGATTGATTTGACCTGAATCATGTTGGGCACGGACACAAGGGCGAATGTGTTGGTTTCCTTGGAGTTCAACCAGAAGAGAAAGTCTGTATTCGTCATCAATCAGTGTTACACGAGCGGAATTCAAATCTACGTTTTGCGCATGTTCTGGCACAACGTTCTTTGGATCAGAATTGTGTTGACGAATCGAGTGTTGTGCGAGGACTTGAAGTAATCCAGCAACGAGTTGCGGATCGGCTTCAGTCGGAGCATCCTCTTCCAGAAGTATGCTGTGTAGTGGGTTTAATGCTTGCTTTGGTTGCACTGAGGGGGATCCTAATTCTGCGAAGATGTCAACGTCGTCTGCATCAAAGTCGGGTGAAATAGTCTGTTCAAAGTTCATGTTATCACTAAACCAATTTTTGTGGTTTGCTTTTGAAGTATTGTTCATTCTGTACCAAACATGAAAGGTTCAAATGAAAGCGATTTGTGGTATATTTGAGGGATTCTTTGCGGGCATTGATTGGAATCGTTATCCTTGGTCTCATGATTCCCTTAGCAACATCAGCCCCAAGTGGTATTGGGACTGCGGCTAATGATGGATGTCTTTGCCATGGAGAAAAAAATTTGGATACACAGATTGACATCCAAGGGTTGCCTGATTCTTTTGAATCCAATACGACGTACAATTTCTCAATCAACGTACATTCACAAAACATTCCTGTGAATGTCGGAAAGGAAGCCGGTGGTTTCCGCTTATTGATCACGGATGGGAAAATATCCTTCGATTCAAATGAGGGTTTGATTCAGAAAATGGACGAAGGATGGACTCATACCGAAGCCGGCAATGCTGTACGGACGTGGAATCTAACATTTACAAGTCCACGAGACAATTCTTCATTTGTTGATTTTACTATCTATGGGAATGCCGTTAATGGTAATCAGGCAACAACTGGTGACGAATGGAATGCAGTCACTATACGAGTACCAGGCCTTGTGTATGAAGGGGACCTCCTCGAAGGGGCGTCGGATGAATTCAGCCCCATGGATTACTCAGTAGGATTGATTTCCTTGCTGGCATTGACCTATCTTTTGGTCACAACACTTCGAGATTAGTTGACAAATTCAATTGTACTACTGCGAAGTGCTTTGAGTTGACGTCGTTCTGAAGATCCATGAATCTGCTCACTCTTTACTCCTGTTAACACGAGCATTACGCGAATCTCATCGTCAAGCTCTTGATCGACTGCAGTCCCCCAGATGATTTTCGCGTGTGGAGAAATGCGTTCAGTAATAATCTGAGCACATCGTTCAGCCTCTCCAAGCGTGAGGTTATTTCCTCCCACGACATTGATTAGTGCTCCACGAGCATCGCTGAAGTCAAGGTCCAGAAGTGGAGAGTGCAGTGCTTCCAATGTTGCTTTTTCGGCACGTCCTGGGCCAGAACCTGATCCAAGACCAATCATCGCCACGCCTGCGCCTGAATGGATGACTGCCTTCAGGTCTTCAAAGTCAAGGTTCACCATACCATCTCGAGTCAAGAGTTCGGTTACGCCGATGATGGAGCGGACAAGGAGTTCATCTCCAACTCGAAATGCACTCGCAAGTGGCAAGTCTTTGACACCTTCAATTTCGAGCAAGCGCTCATTTGGAATAACCAGGATTGTATCGCAATATTCCCTTAATCGTTCAAGACCCCATTCAGCATTCTCTCGTCGAGTTGCACCTTCTGATTGGAACGGATAGGTGACCACAGCGATGGTCATTGCTCCCTGTTCCTTTGCCAGACGTGCGATATGACCAGCTGCTCCAGTACCAGATCCACCGCCCATGCCCGCTGCAATGATTGCAAGCTGGGTGTCGGTCGTGATTGCGCGTAGAGCCATTTCGGATTCGAGTGCAGCAGCTTCTCCTTTTGTTGGATCGCCACCAGCGCCTCGTCCTCTTGCAGTACGGCCAATCAAGACTTTATTCTCAAGAGGAGACATGAGTAGAGCCTGTGCATCAGTATTGATGGCGTAACCAGTAACGAATGAGTTCTCGAACAAACCTTCCGCTTCAAGTCTGCCAACAGCGTTGCACCCTGCGCCGCCTACGCCATAAACCCGTATACGAGGTTGGAGAGATTCAAGGAGTGTACGCAACTCTTCTTCGGTTCCTTGGCCACTTGGTTGGGGTTCGAGTTGAGGTACAATCTCGTCATCGGACAGTTCCAGTACTCGCTCGATCAAATGGCGCATGAGCTATATCTTGATTCATCCTAACTTGAATGTATTGCCGCAAACTTGCATACACAAGCCGGTTTGCGCAATTCCAATCAATCTCGGAGTCCTTCTTGAGTAACTTGGTAAACGCATTCACCATCTGGCAAGTTTGGAGAATCGACAAGTCGAGCAATTCGGCGACCGCCCTTTGCCTTTCGTAGGTAGAGTCGGAAGGTGGATGCGTGAGCAAGGACGTGACCGCCAATTGGCTTGGTCGGATCGCCCCACATTGCATCCGGCTTCGAATGGACTTGGTTTGTAACCAGCACGAGAGCATTGTTGACGTCAGCGAGTTGCTTCAAATCCTTGAGATGACGATTCAACTTTTGCTGGCGATTTGCAAGCATTCCACGACCAATAAACTCTGCACGGAAGTGACTTGTCAACGAGTCAACGATGATCATTTTCACGTTGAGGCCTTTGCTCATTCGCTTGATTTCCTCAGCAAGCAGCATCTGATGAGCTGAATTGTACGCACGAGCAACGTGAATACGGCTTAAGACCGCATCAGGGTCAAGACCATGGCCACGAGCCATTTGTGTGATTCTCTCAGGCCTGAATGTATCTTCTGTGTCAATGTAGAAAACGTCTCCGTCAAATCCACCGTCTTCGATTGGCATAGTGCAATTAACAGCGAGCTGATGTCCTATCTGTGTCTTTCCAGACCCGAATGCTCCGTAAACCTCGACAAGAGCTTGTGTTTCAAAACCGCCGCCGAGGAGATCGTCAATGGATTGAACCTTGGATGAGAGTTTTTGGACCTCACGTCGTCTATCCAGAAGGGCAACACCGGAAACGAATCCACCAATGTTGGCCATTTTCTTTGCGGCGTTGATGATTTTACCTGCAACCGCCTCACCAAGTTCTGCTTGTTCGGCAAGATCAGCAGGTGACATGACTGCAAGAGCGAGAAGTTCATCGAAACCTGCTTCCCGTAATTTTTCAGCGGTTGCTGGACCGACGCCAGGCAAATCCTCTATTTTGACTTCAGGGGCCTCATCATCTACGATATCCATTGGTATCACTTCATCCTCAGTAGGGACTTCATTCTTCTTACTTGTTGTTTTCTTCTTTGTTTTGGTGCTCATTGTATCACTCATGCCAAACCAAAGGCTGAGGGTATATCAATCGGAGAAAGGGACAATCGGCTTACGAAATCTGAAAACGATTTTAGAAAACGTTGATTGGAAGCGAATTTCACTTTTCATTCACTTTCAGAATCTTCATCTTCAGTTTCATCAGTTGGTTGATATGGATTTGGAGAACTTTCTTCTTGTGTGTAGAGAATGTCAACAAGGTGGTTGATGTTAATTCGATCTTGTCCTTGGTCAATGGTCACAATCAAATCATGGAGTCCATGTGTGGGGAGATTTAAATTAAAATCCCAAGATTTCTCGTCGCCGTCAACTATCTGCTCGGTTTTGGTTCCCTTGCTGTTTGCGTCAGGGTCTGTTAACTCCCACGTAACGGTTACTGGACTACCCGGTATATTCTGGATACTCGGGTTTTCAACTGTTGAAGAAATGGTGAGTTGTTTCGGATTTGACTCTTCATTTCCCGGAGTTGTGTTAATTTCCATTGTATCGGGATCAGCAGAGTTGGCTTCACTCCACGAGATGGATTGCTCAACGCGAAGAAGTACAGTTTGATTGGCAGTATTTCCATTGATGTCTTTTGCTTCCAGGACAACAGCATACAGTCCATGTAATTGGTATTCAACGTCGATGTTTGCTGATTCAGAAGCATCGATGATGATTGCGGCCCGACCATCGCCAGGGAGTAACGAGAACGTCTCTAATCCATAATCAGAGGTGGTTCGGGCGAAGTCAAAACTGAAAGTCACTCCAGTAAACGATATTTGTGAACCCCCCAAGAATGACTGTTGTATTGTTCCGTTGGTGCTATCAAAGTGGACAACGAGGTCGATGAGGGCCGCCTCATCATTGTCGTCATTTCCTAAACAACCCGCTAGCATTGAGAACATGAGAAGGGCTGACGTGAAGAGAATGCCTGCTCGCCCGCTCATGCTACTGGTTCACCCTCATCCTTGAAGAAGACAGTGCCGAAATTGGATGAAAAAATACCACATCGGTGGTTTCAAAGGGAAGGACCGTGGCGTTCTGCTCAGCGAGGTGGGGTAGTCTGGATATCCCGTCGGGCTCATAACCCGGAGATCGATGGTTCAAATCCATCCCTCGCTACCACAGATTACGAGTACTGATAGTAGTCATGTTTCGGTTGTAATGAATCCATTGCTGATTGTAAACGTTCATTTGCCGCTTGAATTCCATTTGCAATTTCATCGCATTCGCGTCGGATTCTATTCGCTTGATTCGTACATGAATCATCCCCTGTGCAGGTTTCTAAAATCGCTAACACTGGGTCGATTTGACTTCCGGGAGCATTCTCTGGACGAAGGTAATATGCACCATTTTCGAGAATCACAGGGCCAGATGTTTTGACTTCTGCAGCTAAAAGTTTGCAAAATTTTGCCTTACCAGGGTCAACCTGGCAGACTGCAACCAGTGCGGCTAAATTACCCGGAGTATCCTTGTAGGCTTTCATGAAGAATTTACGGGCCTTTGATGCCTTCCCTGCTTTCCAAAATACATGGCCAATTGTTCGGTAATCTCGTTCAATAGGAGTCAATTTAGCTAGCAAAGAAGGTGCAGTTTGGACAAGGATTTTTTCCAATTTTTTCCGTTCTCGAAGCAGGACGGAGGTTGCGTTGATTGCCAATTTGTGTTTGTTTCGAATCGAGAGAACTTCCGCAAGAATTCGCACCCCTTTTACCAGCAACGTCTGTGTTGCTCCGTCCCGTTGTTTGTTGGCAAGCAACATCGAGGTAAATTCAGTGGACATGACCTCAACCATTTCATGCCGCCCTTCTTCAAAATAGCGAATCATTTGCGATAGGGTTTGGTTGGGATCCGACATGCCAAACATGATGATCCCTCACAGCCCTTCGGATGCAGCAGTCAGCGTCGTTGTTTCAACAACCCCTTCGAGAGTGCGGATACTCTTCAAAATAAGGCTCGATAATTGGGAGAAATCCTCCACCATAATCTTGCAATACACGTCGTATTCTCCAAACAAGACCATTGCCTCTGAAACTTCAGGCATCTTATTGAGCTCATTTACGACCTGTTGCTCTCGACCCGGTTCCGTAGACAACAGCACCAGTGCGATAGCGGCCATGATGGACCATCCCGAACCTCATGTTTAATTCTTCACGTCTCTTGGTTGAATCGAACAGGATGTCGTCAAAGGTTGTAGCTCTGACCGGTACTCCGGGTACTGGGAAATCAACTCTCGCCCGACTGCTCGTAGAGCGAGACATCNTTGTGCTTCGTCTTGAAGACGTTGCACAAGATGTCAACGGAATTCACACCACGGATGATGCCAANGAGGTAGAAACAAACAAACTCTCTCAATGGAATTGGAGCGGTAATCGCCCCTGTGTTATCGATGGACATTTGTCGCATTATTGTAACATTGATTGCGTGATTGTTCTTCGATGCCATCCTTCAGAATTACGAATTCGCCTCGAACAGCGCTCTGGCTATGGGCCAGACAAAGTGGCTTCAAATGTTGAATGGGAACTTCTTGGAGGGGTTTGGTCGGAACTTGCGTATTTACACCCGAATCACAAGGTCTTAGAACTCGATACAACGGAACATAACGTCGATGTTGAGAGAGTAATCCAATTCATCATCGGGGACAATTCAACCGACGCATCAATCAAGGATACAATTCTTACTTCAATAGATTGGATCAGCGCAGAAGGTGCTACCGAAAGCATATGACCCTTCTTCGCTACGAATAAGCGATAGAGATGGCCTTGGAGCAACTCAGAAAGCGGTGGGAAGCCCTTGCTTCTCCTCTCGTTTCCGGCTTAGGCCGGACCAATCCAGCATTCCTTACTTGGCTAGCACTGCCTATCGGAATCGCAGCAAGCGCATTGGTTTTTTATGCTCCAAAGAGCGATGTTGGAGCCTTTATGCTTCTTGGTTCTGCGTTGATGATTGGGGTTTCAATGATTTTAGATGGTCTTGATGGTCAATTGGCGCGACAAACCGGTCAAGTTTCTCGATGGGGTGATTATCTCGATCACACACTCGATCGCCTTCTTGATGCGATGTGGGTTATCGCTATCGCNTCAAGTCCTGCTTGGGTCAATGATCCAGTACTTGGCTGGGCTGCAGCTTGGTTTACGATCCTCGGTTCTTACATGGGGACACAAGCACAAGCTGTTAGTGGAGGAAGGAATTACCGAGGCTTCTCACGAGCGGACCGCACAATATTGACCATTGCAGCACTTGCATTGACAGGAATCTTTTGGCTCATTGGCGTACAAGACTTTTCAGCCGCACCCCCTCCTTTTGACCATCTTGAAATGAACCCGCTCTTGGTCGTCGTTCTTGTCTCTGGACTCGGCGGGATTTACACGTTCTTCGTACGCTTTTCTCAGGCAAGAAAAGAAATCATTGCCCTCGACAAAGAGCAACCTCTTGCACAACCGAATCAGGATGAATCGGAATAAATTCAAGGCATTGAAATGCCCTTGTTGTTCCTCTTATCATACGGTATACTCTTAACGGACGGCAGCGACGTATTGTGTGATGGGTGCGAACGCGCTGAACCGTAGTCTCCAACCGAAGGCCATAATCATGGTCTTACTCATGATGTTGATGCTTGTTCCATTGACTCCAGTTTCGACAGCCGTGGATACAAATCCCGACAACCTGCAAGCACAACATATCGCCGCAGTTTTTGACCCTGTTTCAGAAACAACAACCGTTTCATGGCAGAACATTGACACATATAATGGAAATGTTCCATATTATCATTCAGCAATGTACAATGTCCATCGACATACCGAACCAATCACTCCATCAAACATCGGNGCTACCCAACTTGTAGAATCGATAACAGCATGTGAAGCCAACGTCTACATTCAGTATGCTTGGTGCCTCAGTTCTACAGGCGGTAACGGTGGCCAACACCCTGGTCACAGTGTGTCCTATCTTGTGGATGCTGGCACAAATAGTACCTTCTATTACGCCGTCACGATTGAATGGGATTCAGATGGCGACATTGTCGGCTCAACAGACTGGGCCCCGGATGTTCCTCATCAAGAACTCGATCCGGATGTTTCATCCATCACAATCGGTGTCGAAGAGGTCACTTCCCCGGTTGAAACACCACTGGTCTTCCGAGCCTCTTATTCACTCGCTGACAGTGAAACGACGCTCACATGGATTAACTACCACTCTCCTAACTTGCCGAATACAAACTCAGCTTTGCCAAATACGACAATTCTCATCTGGCGCTCAACAGCGGAAATTTCACGAAGTAACGGCGGCCTCGTGTACGATGGTCTGACCGTTGCTACCTTAATCGCGAATATTAGTTCTGAACTTGAATCATACGTTTATTCTGTTCCATCGGATACTAATGAAGAAGCATATTATGCAATCACGTACTATATTCCAAACAAGACTGGTGACGGACAAGACTTCGTAGATTTGCGTTTCTTATCCGGCAACACCTTGACTGAACCGGTGCTTGAAGACAATCGTCCACCAAGCCACGTGAGTGTCTTTTCAGTTAGCACATCATCTGAAAACGATGGAACCGGTGAAACACAATTGACGTGGTTTAGCGTTCCTGGTGAGCAAGACGAACGCTATGATCTCTACGTTTCTGGTGCACCGTTTGGTTCAATATACAATACAGGTGTAACCCTCCTTGCCTCAGTTTATGATGACCANGAACTTGAGGATTCTAACAGTCCTTACACCTATACTCGAGAGCTACCGATTGGAACGCTTGGATGGGCGCATTACTGTGTTGTTACCGTTGATGCAATTGGTCTATTTGATGAAAATACCAGTAGCAGTTCATGTGATTCTGTAGAAGAAGACGCCTTCAGTAATTGGCAGAAAGAACCAACCAATGTATATGCAGAATTCATCGGTGACCGTACGGTTCGTGTGACTTGGATTGATCAACTCGGTATCGAGGGAGAGCGTTACCACATTTACTCCAGTAATGGTGTTCCAACCAACCCGCAGCAATTTGCAACCCAGACAACCTATCATGGCTTTGTGAACGACAATACCCAAGTTTTCGACATCTCCATCGGCCCAGAAATTATTTCTGAAACAGGGGCAGTTCTCAACTGGTACATCTATGTCACAAGCGAGGCTCAATACATCCACGCCAATGGTTCCTACGAATATCTCGGACTCGATCAGAATTCATACGGCCCTGTTGAAATCGATATTACCCCCCCAACGAGACCCCAAATCATCACCGCAGAAAGCCGTGGTGACCTTGGATTCGTCGCCATGGAATGGAGCAATCTGCAAGAACCAAACGAAATTTATCAGATTTGGAGGCACAACGGCGATCCATTCGAAGACTCATCATTGAGTTCAAGCGATGCGGAAGGATGGGAACTTGTCCTTGATGATGTGAATGTTGGCTTGCAGAATTCTGCGACAATCATTCGAAACATTCCGATTGAAAACGGAACAGAGCGGGACGCCTTCTATGGAATCACTGTTTGTGACCAATTCATGAATTGCAATTCCGAATTGATCGATGGGATGACATCAAACACCCGATTGATTCGAGAAGACACTCGTGCACCAAGTGTTGAGATGAGATTAATTGATGAGGACGGAGTTCCATACACCAGTCCTTCTTTGGTACCAGGACTTTACACAGTCAAAATTGAGGCCAGTGAAGACCTCAAGACAACTCCATCGATTGAAGTCTTCTCCTTGGCTGGTTACAACGAAACTGCCGGAGGGGCATTAATGACACAAACTGCCGATAATACCCTCAACCCTGACAAAGGCCCAGAGTACAGTTTCGATTTCCGAATTTCAGCATCTGAAACGGCAAGTGACCTCTTAATCCGTATGACGCTCCTCGACTTAGCGGATAACGTAGGAGTCATTACGAATACATCGTTCAAGATCGATGCGAAAACACCCACAATCACAGCCTATGCTCCTTCGCCTTCATCTGAAGGATCAAAGTACCTCTATGGAGAAAGGATCAATCTCTTGTTTGCTGCCGAGGACGATGTCCAGATTGCAGAACTCCAGTATCGATTTACCTTCAATTACGGCGGATTGAGTGGAGTAACCAGCACNTCTCCATGGGCAAATGCGGAAGGGATCACCGATGTCAATAACGATGGAACATCGCTTGTGAGCGACATGGAATTCTCTTCCGGTACGTTCGATTACGGGCAGCATGCCATCACAGTTCGAGCACTCGACACGGCTGGAAACCAGAAAACGACTCAGGTAGTTTTCGTTGTTGATTTCTGCAGAAACAACCTCGAGGGAGAAACAGAATGTGAGTTTGAAGAGGCCCTCAAACCTGACCCTGAGCCAGAAATTGTAAATCCGTCGATGAGCGAGCCACCGTACGTGCTGGTATGGATTGCAGTGGTTGTGAACGTTATCATCTTTATTGTAGCCCTGATGATTGTTCAAGTCAGCCTTTCAGGTCCGAAAAAGAAGAAGAGGGGTGGAGACGACGACGAGGACGATGATTGGATGTCCGAATTTATCGGCACCACTCAGGATTTGGATATGGATTCAATCACAGGAACGGGTTCCGCCGCTGAGGAGAAGAAGGAAGATCNACCGAAAAACGAATCCCCTGAATCTGCGGAGCAAGAAGATGATCCCTTCGCAGTCAATCTCGTTCAGCGCAAAACTCGCCGAAAGAAGAAGGTAGAGGAAGAGGAAGAGGACGATGACGATGATGACGACGATGATCTCTCCTGGGCCGGTCTAGACGACGATGATGACGATGATGACGACGATGATGACGATGACGACGACGATGATGAAGGGGAAGAAGAGAAGCCTCGTAAACGTCCCGTTCGCAAACGCCCAGCCCGAAAGGCAGCACCTTCACGAAAACGCCCAGTTCGACGAAAGAAGAGCGATGATTGAAGATTTGATGTGGTTGAATGTCAGAACATCAACATCACTCCGTCCTAGACGCGTTTAACCCATTGCACAATCGCCTCAATTGGCTCTTACTCGCAGTACCTCTAACGCTGATTTTTGAGTATCAACACGATGTCGAAATGACGTTTTTGTTCTCGATGATTGCAATCATGCCNCTTGCGTTTTTGATGGGCCATGCAACTGAAGAGATTGCACTCCGCGCTGGCGAAAACCTTGGTGGACTTCTCAATGCAACCTTTGGTAATGCGGTTGAGATCATTATCGCTGGTCTTGCGATATGGACAGCAGCCCAACACGCAGATCAAGCGGATGTTATGATACAACTTGTTCAAGCAAGTTTGATCGGTAGCATTCTTGGAAACCTCCTTCTTGTTCTTGGACTGGCTCTTCTTTGGGGTGGCTACAAACATCAAACACAATCGTTCAATCAGGAAGCTCTGTCCATGAATGGGAGTTTACTTCTCTTGGCGGTACTTGCGTTGATTATTCCTGCAGCTGCACATCACACTGGAGACTCTGTTTCGAACGATAGCATTCTGGAACTGTCTCGATATGCTTCATTGGTTCTTCTCTTGATGTATGGATTGTCGTTGTTCTTCCAATTTAAGACCCATTCACATCTTTTTGATGTTAGTTCCGAGGTTGAGGAAAAAGAAGAACCTAAGATGACCACCAAAGATGCATGGATTCTTCTCATTTTAGCCACTGTTCTCGTTGGATGGATGGCAGAAGTTCTCGTTCATAGTGTCGATAAAGCGGCCGAAGGATGGGGTTTACCTACGTTGTTTATCGGTNTCATTCTTCTTCCGTTCTTTGGTAATGCCGCAGAACACTTCACTGCAGTTCTTGTTGCTGGTAAAGACAAGATGGATCTATCCCTTGCTATTGCAATNGGTTCAAGTGTTCAGATTGCAGTATTTGTGGCACCNCTGATGGTCTTGTTCGCTTGGGTCATGGGCGTCAATTTGTCTCTGGAGTTCGGAATACTGGAAACTGCTGCAACCTTCATGTCGGTTCTTGTTGCCAACTTTATTCTCAACGATGGAAAGACAAATTGGCTTGAAGGAGTTATGCTTCTAGCATGTTATGTCATTCTTGCGCTCTCGTTCTTTGAGGTTTGAAGATGTTGGATTCANTCAATTCNAGAGGTAAAGCAGGAATCGTTTTNGCCAGTCTTGGCGTTTTGCTTCTCGTGCTTGGAATGATTGGCTACACAATCACAGGAGAGGTCGAGGATATTCCAACTCCGAACACACCAAATCAAGCATTTTTCTCCGGTGAGCCTCTTCCAGAGAATATTCTGTCCCCATTCATAGCAGCTGAATTGACGCTTACATGGGATCGTGACGATGTTTGGATGGGTCTTGTTGATGAAGATGAAAAGAATCGATGCGAAGATATTCCAAGCAATTTCTTCGCACCTGGCTTAGGTTGTGATGGAACTTCGGCAAATTTCGTTGCAGGTGATCCCTCCGCTTCTGCAAGTGAAGGTTTTACTTGGGAGATGGAATCTGGAACGTACTTTGTCTCGTTAGGTGCAAAGGATAGTGCGTTACCTGAAGGTACTGAAGTCGTAGTCTCCTACGAAGTCCACCTTGGCCACTCTCTCCTGAGTTTATTGATCGCCTTTGCAGGCTTGTTCACTGGCGGTGTAATGGCGTATTATGGGCGTGAATAGTCACTCTACACCATCGTAATAGGAATGAACTGCTTCATCCAATTTTTCGATAATTTTCCGCTCATCAAGTGTTTGTGTAACACCATCCTTTCGCAGGGCCTGTCCATCAACCCATACATCGAGGCAATCNCCTCCATTGTANATTAAATTGGCAAGGTGCCGATTGTTGGAACGCCCTAGTGGGCGCATTCGAATATCATCGAGATTCCACGCAACCCAATCGTTACTTCCCTTGGTGGCGATTTGGAAAATGTCCTGCGCAGGAAGGATGGTCGAATCCCAGTGATCATGACGCTGTACAAGACTTGCAAGTCGCGCTTCATGCAAAAGGTTCAATCCGTTTCCACTCGATGCTGCACCATCTGTTCCTATTCNTACATCAACACCAGCATCACGATATGGAGGGAATGAAAGTGTTCCTCCACAGGCGAGTTTCATGTTTGACGAAGGGCAATGAACTGCAGTGACATTCTGTTCTGCCATTATTCGAATTTCGTTCTTCTTGACCCATGAGGCATGGGCAAAGATGGTTCCGGGTTGAATAAAATCGATGGAGTTCAAATATTCAACAGGATACATGCCATTCTTCTCCTTACAATCTGCGACTTCTTTGCGTGTTTCACTTACGTGAATATGGAGGCGACCATTTCTTCGCTCAGCCAATTCACTTGCACGTTGCAGTGTTTCTTGTGAGCAGAGGTAAACAGAATGCGTAGCGATGGCGTATTGGACCAAATCTTCCTTGTTGTTTTGAGAGAGAAGTTGATCAAGTTCGGCTAATGCTGATTCAGCATTATCATGAGAGGGTAGTGCAGCATCACTAACGGGCCCGCCAATCAATCCTCGAAGGCCTGCACTTGTGAGGACATCCCCAGTGACCGCAGGGAAGAAATACATGTCNGCTGCGAATGTCGATCCAGTACGAATCATTTCAGCAGCCGCTGCACTTGTTCCAACCCGAACATAGTCCGGTGTGATGCGCGCTTCAGTTGGGAAGATGGCTTCGTTTAACCACCGATGCAAGGGGTAACCATCGCTGAAATCCCTGGCGTTCAATTGCATCGCGAGATGGGTATGCCAATTTTGAAGGGAACGAGTGAGGACACGATTTGAACCATCGATTTCTTCGACCACGTCTTCATCTCCGTTCGATGCTGACCACGAACCGTCCTTGTGCAAGAGCACATTTCCGATGATTTTGTTGAAGTTATCNTCGTATAGGACGGTGTTCGTATAGCGTACTGCCGTATCATCGCCCATGTTGGTGCCTACTTCTGCTTCTTCATGAGCCTAGTGTTTGAATCGGTGAGATTATGACCGTACGTTCATGCCCTCGGACTGCGCCACTGTGGCTTAGTTGGTAGAGCGTCTGATTCGTAATCAGAAGGTCGGGAGTTCGAGTCTCCCCTGTGGCTCCTATTCATCGTGTACAACCGGAGTAATCTCCAANTGGTATTGTTGAGCACTCACTTCCAGGGCATGGATTCCTGGTAGTGTTCGTCCTGCAATGTAATCCAAACAAGCTCCTCCGCCAGTTGAAACATGACCCATCTTATTGCTCATTCCACGTTGGCTGACCAATGTCGCAGTATGCCCTCCGCCCATGAGTGCAAAGCCTTTGGTTTCAGCACAAGCACTGAGCATTTCGATNGTTCCNAGTGCAAAGTCTGGCAATTCAAAGACACCTGCTGGCCCGTTNAGAATAATNGTCCCCGCTTCTTTGATTCGTGTTGAAAGTGCGCGGATGGATTGCAACCCCAAGTCAAACAGAGGCGCATGAATCGGTAGTTCTTCGACCTTCAAATCAATCCGATTCCCTTCTACATTTGCAGCAACATCGACTGGAAGAATAATCTGGCCTGGATAGGTTTCCAACAAGGACTTAGCAGCGTCAACTGTTGGATTCCAAGCATCCTTGAGTTCGTTCTTGAGGAATCCAACATTTGCTTCTCCAATGTCGTGACCTGAAAGATGGATGGTTAGATTTGCAACACCGCCCGTCAACCAGACTTCATCTGCTATGGAATTGTTTAGCATGTTCAATGCGACATCGATGCTGTCGTCAACTTTGATGCCACCGAGTACAGCGATGCATGGGCGTGCAGGAGATTCAAGGGCATGATCGAGTTGACGAATTTCGTGCGCCATCAATTCCCCAGCAACGCAGGGCAAGTGATGAGCAAAACCCACAATACTTGGTGAATTTCGATGGGCACAAGCAAAGGCATCGTTGACAAACACATCAGCAACGCTCGCCAAGTCTTGAACCAATTTCGTTTCTGAAAGTGCGAACGAATCGCCCTTTGAACCGGTTTCTTCAGGATCCATTCGGATGTTGTTGAGCATGAGGATATCACCATCGCTCATTTTTTCGATGGCATTCATCGCCTTCTCACCGTGAATGTCTTGGACCCATTTGATGGGACGTCCGAGCAAACGCCCCAACTCACGTGCGTGTCCTAATGTGCTGGTAAAGTCGTTTTTTCCTGGACGAGATTGGTGAGCGATGAGAACGGTCTTTGCCTTCGACAAGCGATTGAGAGTAGGAAGAATCGCACGGATTCGTGTATCGTCAAGAAAAGCCTTGGTTGACGGGTCCAATGGACTGTTGATGTCGACGCGAACAAGAACAGTCTTGCCATCGACGTTGATGTTGTCCAAGGTAAGGACGTTCGCCATTGTTTGTTCCAGTGGATGGGAGTTTTTGATTGCTCTTGTTATCACTCGTCCTGCTTCTCATGAATACGTTATCGATTTCGCACCCAATTCAACATAAGGGTCAGAAAACGCGCGTCAGTAGCAGAACAAAAGCGCGAAAGGTGATAAGGCAACTAACATTGTTGCGCTCTATGGCAAAGCGTTCCGAGGATGATTCCTCGCTCGGAGGTGCTCGACAACGCGCGAGTACTGCAACGTCAGCCTTTGGTGTCTCGAAGCGAGAGAGCCATGATTCGTCCACGTACTACAACAGTCGAATGACTGCAGATCTCGCTTCAAGTCGAGATGTTGGCCCGGAACAAGAATTGCCTGAACAATTCAAGAACGTCATTCTTGAACAGGATGCACGAGGGTTACCAATGCCAGACAATTGTGTTCAATTGGTCGTCACTTCCCCCCCTTACAATGCATCAAAAGTCTACGATGATGACCTCTCACTCAAGGAATATCTTGATCTGCTTCAGGATGTGTTTTCAGAATGTTATCGTGTCCTTTCTCCAGGAGGTCGAATGGTTGTGAACGTTGCCAATCTCGGCCGTAAACCCTACATTCCGCTCTCGACTTACATCAACAACATCATGTTGAATCTTGGATTCTTAATGCGTGGAGAAATCGTCTGGGACAAGTCTGCAAGCGCTGGCTCCTCGTGTGCATGGGGATCGTTTCAGAGCGCATCAAATCCATGCCTTCGAGATATCCATGAATACCTCCTCGTCTTTTCGAAAGGNGATTACAAACTCCCTCGTACCAAAAATGAACGAGCGAATGGACGAATTGATACCATCGAAAAGCAAGANTTCATTGACCATACAAAATCGATTTGGAGATTTCCAACTGAACGAGCAAGTCGCGTAAATCATCCCGCACCGTTTCCAGTTGAATTACCACGTCGTTGCATCGAAATGTACACGTTCACCGGGGATATTGTCCTCGATCCGTTCAATGGGTCAGGGACAACCTGTGTAGCCGCGAAACAGACAGGAAGGACGTACATCGGTATCGATCTTTCCGATGAATACTGTCAAATTGCGCACGAGCGATTGGAGAAAACACCCGCATTTCAATTCGAACAAATCAAACCAACCGTTTGAGCCTTGCAACAAGCGTAGCGATTTTCAACAACAACAACGGAGGTTAGGCATGGGCGATTGGGATTCATCAGTTCTATCAGGGCCTGAGGGTGAAGATTGGCGTGTTCCAGTAACTGAACTGGAGACTCGGTTGAATCGATTGGCACGAGCACTACGCATCGCTGCACTCCCTGGTGCATTGATTCAGCACCCTGTTGATCTGTACTACTTTGCAGGCGGTCGCCAAGATGGTTCCCTTTTTGTTCCAGCAGAAGGAACTGATGGAGGNGAGCCGGTCTTCTTTGTCCGCCGTTCACTTGAACGTGCCCGATTCGAAGCAGGAGGAGACAATGCTCCATTCCAACTCGAACCCTTTCCTCGCTTGCGTGAGTTTGCTGAGGTTTTGAGGTCACGAGGTATCGTTTCAGCACCAGGGCTACAATTCGGAGAACTTCCATNTACGTTTGCTCAGCGCTTCTCATCTGCACTCTCTTCACTTGGTGAATGCAAAGATGTCACAGGCATCATCCATCGGCTACGGGAAGTGAAATCTCCTTGGGAACAAGAACAAATGGCGTATGGTGCTGAAGTTCAGTATCGAATGTTTGAGGCCGTCTCCCAACTTGGGGGAGAGGGCGTTTCTGAACTTGATCTTGTTGCAGCCGCTGAGGCCATTAGTCGCAGTGAGGGCTTTGGCGGGCAAGTGCAAATGCGTAGATTCCCCCTAGAATGCAATCGTGGTGTCATCGTTTCAGGACGAGCTGGCGGCGTTCCATCGTTTTTCGATTCAGCCGTTGGAGGTTCAGGGCCACATCCACTTGCAGGTATGGGGTCGGGGTTCAATAAAATAAAGAAAAATGAGCCAGTTCTTGTCGATTTGGTCCACGTTCATCGAGGGTATGTCGTTGACATGACGCGCATGTTCTCCCTAGGCTCTCTCTCGGATCAATGGCATCAACGGCTTGAGGACATGATTGCCGTCAAAGATACTGTTGTGGGTGTTCTCGATGAAGGAGGACTATGCAGTGAAGCATGGACAGAAGGTCAAGCATTAGCGCACGAACTCGGACATGAGAACCATCTCATGGGGATGCAACCCGACCAATCGAAATTCCTCGGCCATTCGGTTGGTTTACAACTCGATGAATCACCTGTGATTGCAGCAGGATTTGATCGCCCGTTACCGGTCGGTGGAACGATGGCAATCGAACCAAAACTTGTCTATGCGGAAGGGAGTATTGGTTCAGAAGATACATGGATTCGCGATGAAGACGGCATGCGTCCAGTGACGGCCGACGGTGCTTGGCCTTGGCTGACGGAGTGGTAGGAACCAAACACCACGGTGTGTTCAAAGAGGTGGAAGGCGAGCGTGCTTTATGCCCGCAAAGCCATATGCTCCAAGCCACATAGGTTCAGTTGCATCAACCTACACTTCAATGCGTATTGCAGGAGCGGTCAAGAATGATCTTGTAACACTTTTATGTGAAGAACTGGATCGTCTTGTTCCCATGATGGAATCTGCTACGCTCGATAACGATGCAGAACGCAAAACCCTCGATGATGCACAACGAACACGATTGAACTACAATCGAACGAGGGAGTTGATGATCGACCGAATTGAGCACGTAGAATCCGTTGGATCTGCAGCAGTCCAAGGTGGAATCGAGCATTTGGAAAAATTCCTTGCACGAGTAATGCGGCACTGCGAAGAGGCTGCAAGTCGAGACCGGGTGTCGACCATCAAGCCTCGCCATCTTGAGATCGCTCTCCATTCAATGGGCAAAGGAGCTTCATCATCAGAAGGTAACGAAGAGGAACAACAAGAAGAAGAAGGTGTTGAAGTTCAAGGAGGAGGGATTATCACAATCACTCATGTCAAATCGATGTCACGAACACATGCAAAAATGGCCATTACCGATGATGCCGCTGAGGACCTTTTGTTGACTTATGGCGACATGGTCTCTGAACTCGAATCCGATATCCGACAGCATGCGAATTTAGGCCGCGATCCAATGTATTTCATCGACTCTGTCAACCGATTGAGTGCGCTCATGGCGTTCGGTTGGATTCGTCGAATGTTGATGAAGGCTGCAGACAATGCTCGTGAGCGTGGCTATTCACGAATCGACATTGAACAGATCGTTCACATCGACCCCTTTGAATGACCATGTTGCTTGCATCAATACTTCTTTCAGCGTTGTTCGCAGGTATTGTTGCAACGTTGGTAACCATTGCCATTGAGAAATTTGGAGGTCGAACAGGAGGCGTTCTTGCAACGATTCCTACAACCATCGTTCCAGCCGCACTCGGTATGTACAGTATTTCTAGCGAAACAGAATTTGCACAATCGATGTCGATTGTCCCTTTCGGGATGATGGTCAATGCCATCTTTCTCTTGGTATGGATTCATGCACCCCAGCGACTCGGGACATCTTTGCTTTCAACAACAATCCTCTCCCTGATTGTTTGGTCCATAATCGGCAGTATCGGATTGATCGTTTCTAGCCAAGTCCAATCAACTGGATTTGATGCGCTTGCCTATGCTTTGATTGGGTTGGGGTTGCTAATCGTTCTTGGAATATGGGCGACATGGACTTCCCGACCTGCACCCAAAGGTAACCGGTCAGTACGTCCAAGTATTCTCGTATTACGGGGTTCTGCAGCTGCTCTGGCAATTGGAATCGCAGTCTGGTTCTCCAGTCTATCCTATCCATTCATATCAGGATTGGTCAGTACTTTTCCAGCAATCTTCCTCACATCGATGATTGCACTGTGGCTCGCCCAAGGTCAAGATGTGCCTCAAGGGGCGGCGGGCCCTATGATGCTTGGAGGGGCAAGTGTTGGCTTTTTCGCAGTACTTGCGATTGTATTATTCCCGATGCTTGGGCCAATTCTAGGATCGATTGTAACGTGGTTGATTTCTATTCTGTGTTGGACCATTCCAGCCTTCTTCTATCTTCAATGGCGTCAATCGTTGACAAGCCTCGACCAACGTTCCGATGCAGGAACGTCAACGATGTCGAGTTGAAGCGATACGACGCCTTTGATTTCTGAAAGGTGGCGACGCAATGCGCGTGCATCAATAAGACAACACGGACAATGCGGCCTTGATGGTTGGTATCGAATACGAACATTGCCTTCTTCTGAGATGTTGACAGCTTGGACATAGGTTGAATCTGTGAGCGGCTTGTCCATGTGCGGATCTTGCCAATTCCCCATCGCTTTGACCAAGCGACGCTGAAGCTTTTTCTGCAGACGATTCATTCCTTCTTCGCCTCTTCAATCATCGCTTCTGCTTCAGGAAGACGCAGGTTTTCGAGACGTCCTTCAGCTTCTTTCAATTCAGCTTGACATCGTTCAAGCAACTTCGACCCTTCTTCGAACCGTTCGAGAGTGGCTTCTAAATCCATTCCACCACGTTCGAGTTCAGCTACGATGGTTTCCAGTCGTCGCAATGCATCTGAGTAGGTATCTTCGGTCATGTTTCTTCCTCGTGTTGTCGTATGTTGTCAATGTTTGCGTCGGCTTCACCGTCCGCAAATTGGAGGGAGACAGTCTGTCCTTNGCTGAGATTCGAAACGCTGGAGATGACGTTGCCTTCACCATCAACGCCCATCATATAGCCTCGTTCAAGAACGCGTTTTGGATGCGATATCTGCAAAGCGTTTCCGAGCACTGCAAGTTTTTGTTTGTGATGTTGCAACGTTGCAGTAGTATGTTGGGTTAAGTCGTTTCCAAGACGTTCAAGATGTCGAATGGCTTGAGATACGCCCTTACTTGGTGCTAGTTTTAATCGGAGTTTGAGTTGTTGCAATTTCTGACGAACATCATTGAATTGTCGAAGCGACCCTTGCAACATCCGATCTTCGCAATCCATGAGATAGGCAAGATGGTCGTCCACCATTGGAATACAACACTCAACTGCATGACTCGGTGTAGAGGCACGTAAATCGGCTACGAGATCGCTTACTAATACATCAGATTCATGCCCTACTGCAGAAATNATTGGTATCGGCATCGCTGTAATTGCTCGTGCTACTGGCTCAAGATTGAACGCCCACAAATCCTCTGGAGAGCCTCCACCGCGTCCAACAATGACAACATCGCAGGGAGGGACAGCAAGTGATTTTGCAACATGTTCGCGACTCAATTCACGAGCGACTGCTAGTCCACGAACGATTTCCTCAACCGCCCGNTCACCTTGAACCGTTACGCCAACGACGGTAGTTCGAATTCCAGGCCATCGTGATTGAGAAAGTTGCATCATATCAGCAAGAGCGGCAGAATCCTTTCCNGTTACGATTACCAAATGCTTTGGGAAGGATGGGAGTTGTTGACGTGGGCGATCCAATACTCCCTCCTGCCTTAACTGAAGCAGAAGTTTCTGTTTTTCTTGTTCAAGGGCTCCAATTTTCTGAATCAACTCAATGCGTTCAACAACAATTTGCAACTGTCCACGAGCAGGGTAGAGATCGATGTTTCCAATGATCAGAACTTCTTGACCGTCTTTGATCCCATCTGGAATTCGACATCGTCCCTTCCAAATCACTGCGCTGATTTGACCATCATCGTCTCGTAAACTGAAGTATGTATGCCCCGATGCATAGGGTTTCCATTGGCTGATTTCTCCTTTGAGGAGGCAGTGCCGATTCCGGTCGTCTGAACGTAAACGGGCTCGCAGTGCCTGAACAAACCTGCCAACAGGGGTTGGTTCAGATTCATCCATGTATGGTCCTTTGTGTCCAAGGTTCTTGAATTCGACTCAAGGTTCATTCAAGCGACGTTGGTAGATTTGTCGTTTCTCAACCTCTTCGAATTTCTTCTTGAGTTTTCGAACAAGAAATCGTCCAGCGATGTACAAAGCGATGGCGTTCACAATGAGGAGAACCCATTCGATTCCTCCCCATTCCTCAAACATCAATTCACCTCATAGTGGGGGTCGAACATCAATATCAACGTCACCAGAAGGGNAACCGATGCACCCGAGACGTGCTTGNTCCTCAACCATATCCTCGTCAAGACCNGGAGGGAGCTCCTCTGGAAGAGGAACATCGCCGNTGAGGAGTGTAATCATGCAGGTCCCACACGTGCCCGATGTGCAGTTTGTGGGAATATTAACGCCTGCCTTTTCAGCAAGTTCAGCNAGAGGNACNNCNGGTTCAATAATTGCTTGCCCAAGCAATTGGACGCCACGGAAGAATCGAACCACGGCNGGTTGAGTNATGCTTNCACCTCAACGGCCTGGCTTGTTTCGAGTCCATCGACCCGTTTGCTTGTTGAAGAACAATCCTGCTTTCTTCATCCACTTGTTGAATTTGGTTGCACCTGCACCGGTACGGAGAATGAAGTCTTCACGATCTTCTTGCGCTTGGATGTAGCCCTTGACTGCAAGGGTTTGATCAATCCAGTCGTTAATGTCCATCAATCCGCCAGTAAGGCCAGTCGACTCGATTTCAGCACTAATGAGGTCAGCAGTAGCTCCGGTTGCTTCCAAGTCCTTGCGCAACTGCTCGTTGACGTCTGCGAATCCCATGTTTGCAGGCTTCGGCGGCACAGGATTTCGAGGAGCCTTATCCATCTCGATTGTGATACGCGTGCCATTTTCGAGTCGTGTGTTGACCATGTCACTGAGAGAAGGGGTGAAACTTGTTTCACATTCCCAACAAATTAGAGCAAATTCTTCGCTTCGATCCATGTCTCGAGATTGTCGAGGATCCAATTCATCGCCACATTCTGGGCATGCATGGAAGATGAGGGCAGGGACGTGCTTACGTCGGAAATCAACGATGTCTTGGGGAGTGCCTTCCAACTCAAGCATTTCATGGTCACGTGCAGCTTCAAGTCCACGGGTTTCGAGTTGGTCGCGAATCTTGACCTTCTGGTCATCTTTGCCCTCGTCATCAAGACTGTTTTCCAATTTTACAATGAGTTCAACGGTTTTACCGAGACGGTTCATGATGAGTTTCTTGTCTTTGAATGCAGTGACCTTTGCGAGTTTGACACGTTCCTTCTGTTCTGCGAGTTCACTCAGAACGTCCTTTTGCTTACGCTTGAATCGCATCTCTTCGATTCGGCTTTCTTGTTTTCGATCAGGAGCGAGGACCTTTGCGAGGAACCGTTCTTTTCCGTGGCTTTGAGGCCCAGCGGCGATGATGCTGATGACACCTTCAGCGATGTCTTGTTTGAGACCGTAATTCTCGACCAACTTGTCAGCGTCGATTTTCTTTAAATCACCAATCTTCAAGCCAGCATCAGCGAGCAGTTGAGCGGTTGAATCGTCGATTCCTCGACGAAGTAGTGCAAGGTAGGTGTCTTTCTTTGCCATATCATCCCCTCCGACAATGTTACGCGAGGGGACCTCCCTAAGAAAACCCTCCCCCGCCTTTGTTTAGTGTAAATATTCAATTCGAGCCTATTTCAACCTTCTTTGCTAGAGCAACCCAATCGTCCATCGTCAATTCTTCAGGTCGAGCATCCATTATCTCTAGATCCTGTAGTGATTGGATGGCATCCTTCCATCGCTGAGCATGCCATCCTTTGATACGAGAGATGCGGCGGGGGGCTCTCTTCAACGTCGACCGAATCTTCTTTCTGCGCTGATCAAAAGCATGGTGGATCATCTGTCGCAACAATCGCTTGTCAACCAGAAAATCACGGTCGTGAGGTCGCAATTCAATCACCTGAGATTGGACAGAGGGTTGCGGACTGAAATGATGAGGTGGAACAAGATGATGTTCTTCAACGTCCCAATCGAGTGCAACGGTCAATCCAAGTGAACCAACATCTGAAGGATGTTTCATGGAGATTCGTTGACCGAATTCAAGTTGAACCATGATAACGACTCTTGCAATTGTTGTCGTTTGATTCTTTAGGTGGCGAGTGAGGTTCTCAATAAGTGGCGATGAAATCTGGTACGGAATATTTGCTACGACTTTGGTGATGTTCGTTGGCCAATCAAGGGCTAATGCATCACCATGATGGAGGATAAGTTGTTTGGAGTTCTGCTCTTCTCGAAATGCTTCATCGAGATGCAGAACAGGTGCATCATCAATTTCGATTGCAGTTACTGTTGCCCCAGTGGCCAGCAAATGTTGCGTGAGGGTTCCAGGCCCTGGCCCAATTTCGAGGACATGATCCTCTTGAGTCACTTCAGCAATGTTCACCATGCGTTCAAGCATTGCATCATCGATAAGGAAATGTTGACCTAAATCGGTATTTGGAGGTTGATAGGCCCGGAGACGATCGACCAATTCACGTGCAGCTTTCATGCATTCACCGGGAACAGATGATCGATGAGTCGAGGCTGTAAGGTACGGTCTTCGACTTCAGAAAAGAACCGACGAGAGAGAAGTTCTGCTGAATCAATACCACACTTTTCGTTCAATTCAGCCATCGAAGCAAAGCCAGCAGATCCTCTCAATTCCACCATTTGCAGGGCCTTTTTGTTACCAATTCCAGCCAACAACTCAAAGGCATGTTGTTTTCGTGAGAGGTTCCCTGCTTTGTTAAAGAATGCATCAACGAAATGTTTTCCATGTTCTTCCACAAAGAGTTGAATAATCAATGGGAAATCGATTTTGGCAGAATTGGACATTTTGTCCATTCTAGCACCACCAAGTATCGAACCATGTGGAGATTCTTTGCCATCAGGTCGGACGTAGATTCGAGTGCTTGGCATAAGTTGTTCACTAGATTCAACGGCAATTCGACAAGGAATCACAGTATCTTCGGTGAATCCAGTGATCACACCTTCGCTCATATCGTGTTCAACCACTCTCACCCACGTTGCTTCGTAAAGCGGCTGTCCATCTCGACGGCGTTGTTGTGGACGCTGTTGTCGTTGATTGCCACGGTTGTTACGACGCTGTTGAGGGCGCTCTTGTCGTTGCTGAGGTTGTTGCTCAGGCTTTTTTTGTGGCTTGGGAATTTCCTCTCTACCCGTGGCAGGTGGCGGCATCGAGGTGTCAACACTCGGTCTCGCTTTGTTGAATTTACGAGGGGTATAATCACGGCCTGGGCGGCTCATGGCAATCACTTCCGGTTATGCGGTTCATTCGACGTCAACATGCTGTCGAACGAGTTCGATAACAGCGTTGATGTCTCCATCATCGATCGAAGCACGGCGGCTTGCCATGACGGCTTTGATTTCAATTGCACTCAATGGCATGAGTTCCGCAAGTTTTGCGGCAAGTTCAGGATATTTCTCAAATGCAGAAAGTTCAGCGATAGCATCCTTCAATGCAGCGAAAACCTCGGGATCTGTTTCGTATCCATTTCGTTGTTTGCTCGCAGCCCACTCAGCATGGAAGAGAGCGGCTCGCTGTTCATAGGTCAAATCTTTTCGACGTTCTTGTGCACCCATCAAAAGGTTGCGAACGGTAGCAAAATCGACGATTTTTTCTTCTTCTGGCATGATAATCACTCAAGAGGGCGGAGGTGTTCTGGACGAGCAATGACAGTTTTTTGCATGTTACCGTCCTTCACGGAAACGACCCAAGCAACACCTTGGCGCTTCTGAATGAATCCTGTTCGGCCATTGAATCGGCGATGAGGCATACCCATTTGTTGGCCGCCGTCCAAGACAATTGCGACGCGGTCACCCTCGTCGTAGTTGTGCATAATTCGGCTGATGTACGTTCGAGAACGGTCTTTTCGTCGTCGACGTAGGATGCTTCGTGTCCCTACTCGTAGTCCCTTGGATCGCTTCATTTCAATGACCTCCACGGTTCGAATCCTGCATTACGCTGATTCGAGGCATCTCTGCGACCTACCCACTGCATATAAGCACCGCGATGAATCAAGTCCAGTCAATCTGCGTGAATATCTCCGACATCGAGCCATTCGACTGTACATTTTGCTTTGATGAGCGATGCAATCGAGGGTTGTGTGCGACCATCATCACCATGAACGGTTTCCTTGACATAGGTCCCAGATTCACAGCGGAGAGTGAATTCCACAGCCCTTGGTCCAGTATCATCGCTTTCAACCGAAGCATCCCGTGTTTCGATGACCTTTCGCCTTCGAACGAGATCAGCTCGACGATGGGCGACTCGTTCCGGAGTTCTTTGAGCAAGATTGACCCCTTCCAATTTCTCAATAATGCCAAGAATGGTCGCTTCATCAGGAAGAGGCAGGGTTTCGACCGGTTCCGGGTTGGTAGCAAGAAGATTTGCAATCAAATCTGCTTTCACGCCTTTTTCTGAGCAGCCTCGTTCTGTACACAGCTCGACGAGTTCTGCTTTCTTCAATTTCTTGAGTTCGGATTCGTCAAGAATTGACACCTCAACGCGCTCTAAGGGCTTCTTTGGATTATCCTTTCTGTCGCCTCTACGACGATGCTTTCGCCGACCACGACTACGCTGTTGAACGTCTTCCTTGGTCAAATCAAGAGGTGCGGTGAGAACATCAAGTTCCGGTTGTGTTAGCGGTTCAATGATGAATCGGATCGTGTATGATTTCTCGGCAGGTGTATCCTTGACCCGAACGACTTCACTTCGATTTGAACGTCGCACATCAGTAATTTCGATTGAACCGTTGGCTCGTTCATTGATTTCCCTCATTGCACCATCATAATCAACCTTCCATCGTTTTGGCTCCTTAATTTCAAGAACAAAAGGACGACCCCGGCCAAGACATCGAACATCGATGTCTTCCCGACCCATGCCATGAAAAGCATGTTCGCGACCTTCAAAGAATTCAATCAATGGGTTGCCAATGAGATCTTGAACGCTTGATGGGTATTGCTGCCCAGTGTGGTTGCACTTCTCACAACCTCGGCCTTTGCAGGCTCGGCATGGCCAACGAGTCTGTGGAATTCCCCGTTCATATTTTTTGTAACGACCGTAGATGTAAGCGCTTCGAACATCGAGCGTAACGGTCAAGGTAAGGACATCGATGAGCGCAAGAATATCAGGCTTATCGTTAACGATTGAAACACCACTCAACCGTTGCTTAACCTTTCCTGAAATCAATCCAACAAGGGATGGTTTCAACGCATCCGAGCCACCAGCAGCAAATCGCTTACGAAGCCCTTCTTCACCTTCGATCTGATCTTTTGGAAACCGAGCGCCGATTTGTAATTTCTCAATCTCGTAACCTTGCAAGGCATCGGCAATGACGTCTGCTAGAAGATCGGCTTCTTCGAAAAGATTTTCACAAAATGGGCAAAGAGGAATCTCTTCACGAATCTTAAGGAGACGTTGGTTACCTTCAATAATGGATTCTCGAATCTGAATGCCTGATGCTTCGTTTGTCTGCTGAAAAGAACGTTTCCCACCGAGTCGACCAAGGCAGGAGTCGCATGTTCCCATTCGAACAAGATGTTTCAACCCAGCAGGAGAAGGGGCTCGTGGAATTTCTTCTGTGTGGGATTCGAGTTGTTCAGGCTCATCGAGTTGTTCAGGCTCGTCCTCCGTTTCCTCGACATCATCCCAGAGGGAGTAATCGGTCGAACCAAATCCAGAATTGGCGTATTTCATCCAATCTTCGTCGTCTTCAGATTTTGAATCTTCAACCATCGAATCACCTACCGCCGACAGGACAACCCATTCGACCGCAACCTTCCGTCATCAACATCCTTCAAGAAGACACCGATGCTATTCTTCTTCTGAATCACTCTTTGTAAATTGATGAAGTAGCCCAAGTGCTGCCGTAGTGAGGACAAGACTGGCGATCAGGGAAAGGAAAATCATCGCAGCGGAAAAGATTCCAAAATTGCTGAATAGGCCCATTGGAGAAAGGGCGATAACTGAAAAGCCAGCGATATCGGATGCTGCACTTCCAATCAGAGCAAGTCCGCATGCGCCACCTACAGCATGCAAGGCTTGCTTGTGAGATTCGCCCTTCTCCCGACTTTCTCGATACCGTTCGGTAACGTGGATGCAATAATCGATACCAACACCAAGAGAAATGGTTGCGATTGTAACAGTGACAATGTTGAGACTCGCACCTGAGACTTCCATTAATCCGTACAACCACACAACAACGAGAAGAATTGGGCCGAGGGTAACGAGAGCTTGTTTGATTGAACGGAACCCGATGGCTAGCGAAATAAACACAAATAACGAACCCAAAACGAGGGAGGATTGCATTTCATCCTGCATTTCGGTGGATGCAACATATCGAGTTACAGGGCGCCCTGTCGTCATGACCCAAGTCAGGGGTTTCTCTTCTGTAGGCGCAGTTCCGGAGGATTCATGCGTTCCAGTTGAGAGATTGGTAAAGACCTCAAGATCGCTCCAAAGCTTCTCCATGGCAGGGGCAAGGCTTGGGAAATCCTCTGGACCAGTGATACCGAATCGAATCAACATGTGGTTGTATTGAGCGGGTTCACCGTTGATGTCAAGCCAAGGTGTTGCAGAGGCGAGTTCCACCTTTGGCATGATGTAGAGACTGACGATGCTCGGCGGAATTGAAGGAATTGGCCCAATGCCTGGTACGCCTTCCAGTGTTAGGAATCCATACATGAAGGCAAGACAATCACGGTCTTCTGTATCAATAAACCCAAATTGAGTTGTATTGCAATCAACGCCATTTCCTTCAACATCTGGATTCCAGCCACGTGCTCGAAACGGTTCGTCGTCAAGTACCATTGAACCCTGGGCTGCAAAGACCAATTCATCGAGTGCAAGCAAGTCGATGTTTCCATCTGGAGTCTTAGTGATTTTTTCCGGAATACCCTCTTGCGGCGTGTTCATCCGTTGCCTTAACTCCTCAATAGCAGCATACACTCTTGGATCAAGAACATCACCCTCGACCAGCAACATTGCTGGCTCACCCTCATCCGAGAATCGTTCGTTGACGATGTTCACGCCTTGAGCAAAGTCTGAAGATTCATCAAGGAAGTCTTCAACAGCAAAATCACCTTCAAGATTGGACATGGCAATACTCGCTGGAACGGTTACAAGCAAAGCAAGAACTGCGATAACAACCGAATTCTTGAATCGGCCGCTCTTGATGGTTAATCCACGAAGCCATCGATCGGGTACAAGATGTGTAATGTCACGTTCCTCAATGGCCCCTTTACGCTTTTCGATCCATTCATCAAAACTCATTCGTAACAAGGGAACCCACAAACCAGTCAGGAGGAAAGCAGCAAGAATCCCCATCGCCGCTTCAATACCAAAACTTCGCAATGCGGCAATATCCGAGAAGAGATTGGCCGAAAAAGCAGCCATTGTTGTAATGGAGGTGAGAAGAATAGCCCGGCCAACCCGAGTCAACGTGATTGTCCCTGATTCAGCAGCACTCTTTCCAAGTTTACGCTCCTCTTTGTATCGATGTAAGGCATGCAGTGAATCGTCGATTCCGAGTGCTAGAACAAGGATTGGAAGAAGGTTGGAAAATTGAGAACGTGCGATGATGTCCCAGCCAAAGAACCCAGTTAGATTTGAGATGTGGCCAATGAACCCCTGCATCCACAAGAGCGCTCCTCCTAGAGCAACGACTACAATGGCAACATCACTCAAGCGTCGCAGGCTGATATAGAGCAATCCAAGAATGATGAGTCCCATCAATGCAATCAGTCCTGTTGAGGACTGCAATTCACGATTCACTTCGACATTGACGCCTTGCCCAACTAGGAGGGTTAGTGAAGTTCTGTCATGCGATCGCAGATGGCCTTCTAAGTCCATGTACGTCCATTCGACAGAACAACCAGCGCCTTCCTCCTCCTTGAGTTCGAGGCAGTATTCTTCAGAATACTGAGGGGGGTGGAGAACCAGTTCACTATTCGCAAGACGATAGCCCCCGATGACCAATCCGTCGTCAGAGTTTCGAATTGACTTCTCCTGTTTTGCATCCTTCCAGACGATTTCCCAGCCACTTTCTTCGAGCGAGGCTCGATCAAGCTGTACGAGTAACCAAGATGCTGAACCACTCCATCGCCCAAATCCAGTCATCTCATTTTGCCACTTTCCTTCGGAATCCAGCGAACCTCCAATTGGACCGCTTTGTATTGAAGTAGGGTCGGAAACAAAACCTCTGTCGAGAGAAATCCAACGCAGGAAGTCGTTGTTACTGCCCTCAGCCATTCGTGCTGCAGCCATATCGATGTGGTCTTGAGTGACGTTGACATCATCAAAACTCAAACAGACGAGAGGGAAGCAATCCGACCAATTTGTGGGAGGAGGGGTCGGAACTCCGAGAGGTGATAGACCTGGTTGTGTAAGTATGGATGTGTTGTTCATGAAGCCCCTGAAGATGTCTGCAAGCGACATAACACCGGTTGTCTGATGTCCTGTGACTTCGTTAACCAGTGGTTTAAGGGATTGCCCAAGAGGGTGTTCTTCGACCAGTTTTGCCTTGGAATCGATTTCCTTGAGTATGGTAAGATTGAGGATTCCCCCACTTGGCTCCGAAATTCCTACCCACGGTTCACCGGCTTCGACAATTTGACCTGCAGGTGGAATGTTTGTGTAATCAGGTGTTCCTCCGTCAACTGTTGGTGCAGGTTCCCATGTGGTGATGTCTTCGACTTTTGAAGGATCTCGAACAGATACAACAAATCCAAGGATGATTTCACTCGTTGGAAATTCATTGTCAATGATGCTCTGAGCAGTAAGCTCTGGAGATTCCATTTCATAGGATTCCATATCGATAGGCTGCAACGCCGTTAGAGCACCAGGAATCATGAACAGGGTGAGAATGAAGACTGCGATATGGACACGTTTCCGATGGGCAACCATGCCCTTGGAAAACTTCGCAAAACGAGTGTCCATATTTACAGGGCTGAGTTATACTTCATCAATGAATGTATTTCATTCAGAAAGAAAAATCATTGCATTTCTTCCACAGTTTCACCTGTCTGCCAGTTACCATGCAACACGCCACTTAGTGCGAGAAGTCCCCAAAGAACCAACGGTGGAATAAGCAGTGTTTCAAATCCTTCCAATGCAATCCAAACAACAAACATAACCCAGACTGGTCCTGCGATGACAGTTGCCAGTTTTGCCTGTATCTCCTTCGTGAAAGTAAGTGCGATAAATACCATCGGAATGATCATTGATACAATTCGCCAAACAGCGTATTCAACTTCTGTTTTACCCATGTCGAGTCCATTTTCGCTCAACGCTGGTAGTATGGTTGCTAAAGTATGCCCAATGGCGACTATAAGTAGCCAAATTTTTGGGTTTAGGATTTTCTTTAACGTGTCCATGTTTAAACCCAACCTGATGCGAGAAGACCGCTTAATGCAACCAATCCCCAAAGCACGAGTGGAGGTGCATTTTCCTTCCAAGTCATCTTCATCGGCTCCTTGCCTATATCAAATTCAAGTTCCATCGAGCAACAGACAACGAACCAAACCCAAACAGGACCGCCAATGACCAAAGCAAGCCGAGCCTGTTCTTCTCCATCGAGACAGAAACCTGCATAGAGCATAGTAACCGAAGTTAACAAGGTGAATCCTGCCATCATCTTGTTGTTGTCTTTGGACCAATCCGTAGGAATGATGATTCCGACAATGGCGTGAACTAGGGCAACAAGAATCAACCAGATTTTAGGATCGAGAATCGTATCCATCATACGAATCAAATCTCGCTTTCAGAATTGAATTCCTTGAACTTCAAGAACCCAACAATCCCCAATACTAGTGTTAGCAATAACGACAGAATTGGAATGATCAACCAAGTTACAGGAGGTGTACCATCATAACCGTGTTCGCCTGTCATGTATCCTCCCATTCCACCGCCGATGACAAGAAGAATGGATGCAGATGCAAGCATTGACATTTGAGCAAGAGGTTTACCCTTCACAAACAGCCCAGTTCCAATAGCCATAATTCCCAGTGGCAACATGTGCAAGGCCCACATTTGTTCATAAGCGGCATCGTGTTCGCCAACGGGTTCGTCATCCCAAGCCCATTCGGCCCATTGTTCACTGTTTGCCATACCTAGGCAAGACAATACAATCACCATTAATCCAACAGCAATCAACAAATTTTTCGGTTCTAATACTTCATTTACTTCCATGACACTCACGTCATGTCGAAAACGTAACCCCGAGCACTTAATGATTTAGACAATAGAATGCGTGTGAAAGCCGATTTCACTCCGGTTCTTCTGTCGGCAGACCTTCTGCGGCCCAGCCCTTGGTGCCACCCTCAAGGATCGTTACGTTGGTGAAACCGTATTCGGCAAGAACACTTGCTGCAATGGACGCTTGTCCCCCGCCAGCACATGTGAAAACAATGGGTTGGTCTGTGGATTGGAAGGTCTCTTTGTCATGGAAGGCGCTTTGTGGGTCTGCCTTGTAGAACAGTGTTCCGAGTGAGACATTCTTTGCACCAGGAATGACACCTCCGCCCAGTGCGTTCGCATCCCGAACATCGACAACTGTGACCTCTTCGTCTGCATCCATTTTTTCCTTCAACTCTGCGGGCGTGATGGTCCCATGGTTGGCTTTTCCTTCGGCTACTCTGTCGCTAAATGACTTGGTCATGCATCGTGCATCCACGACACCTACTTCAACTCATTCACAAGGGCGTCAGCAAGTTGTTCGTACTGTTCAATCGAATTGTACAATTGTGCGGAAATCCGTAGATAACGCCCTGCAGGCGATGGCCATGACCAAACCGGAACTTGGATGTTGTATGTCTCGGATAGAATTTGATGCAAAGGATCGGGTTCATGCATCAATTCGGGAGTGACCAATTCCCCAGGCAACTGAATTGTTGAGATGCATGCAATCATTTCATCAGGACAAGGCGGTTGGATACCAAGTCGTTCACACAGGATGTTTCGACCTTGAATTGCAAGGTCGTGATTGTGTTCCATGATTGTTTCCCAGCCCCCCTCCACCAGTTTAGCCATTCCTTCAATGACAGCAGGAAGAGCGCACCAACCTGAGATGTCTTGTGTTCCTGTCCAATCAAACTCATGTCGAAATCGAGTCGTACCTCCGAGTGGGAACGTATGTCCATGGCTGATGGTAAGAGGCTGAATCTTGCTTTGTTTGTCCTTTCGGACGTACAGGAAAGCACTTCCTTTCGGTGCACAAAGCCATTTGTGGCAATTGCTTGTGACATACGATGCACCGAGATCTCCTAGGTTGAGTGGAATCATTCCAATTCCATGTGCAGCATCAAGAAGGACTTCAACGCCTCTTCCTTCAAAGAATTCAGTTAATTCCTCAAACGGCATACGAAGCCCAGTTGGGCTTGTGACCGTATCGATCATGACCAATTTGGTCCGAGGGGTACACGCTGATTTCATCAATTCAACAACCGTTTCGGGGCCATCGATTGGGAAAGGGATAGCAACCTCAACGACATTTGCGCTCCATCTTTCTGCAACGAAATCAATGGTGTTCCGGCACGCTTGGTAGGCGTGATTGGGGACAAGAATTTCATCTCCTTGCTCGAACTGCAATGACCGTAGAATCGTGTTCACGCCTGAGGTAGCATTCGATACCAAGGCCAAATCATCAGCTGAACAGGAGAGAAATGCCCCTAATGCTTGCCTCGATTTCAGAAGAAGTTCTGGCATCAATTCCTCAAAGAATCGAACAGGTTCCTGTTCCATTAAGTCCTGCCATTTTCTCTGTTCAGCAATCACAAAATCTGGGCAGGCTCCGAACGAGCCATGATTGAGAAACAAACGCGAAGATTCAAGAGACCAGTAGTTGGCAAGTTCAGAGGCCATATTTTCCGTACCATGAACAAGTTCTCAATCATAACGGTATCAAGAGTAAGGTCCCGATGTTGTCATCACGCTTCTACTGAACTTCCACTGTACAAGCGAAGGACAATGACTCCGATGACGATGAGCCCAATGCCCAACACACCAGCGAGATCGATTTTCTGGTCCATAAATACAACTGAAACAATCGTAATTGTTGCAACACCAACACCAGACCATACGGCATAGGCTACGCCGATAGGAATGTCCTCAAGCGTCAATGAGAGGAAGTAGAAGGCCGCCGAGTACCCAACGAGAACCATCATTGAAGGCCATAGTTTGGTGAACCCTTCCGTCGATTTTAGAGAAGCCGTTGCTATGACCTCAGAAAGTATTGCAATTCCTAAGTAAATCCAGGTGTTCATGATGAGTCCTTCAATCCTGAATATTTCAATTCTCTGAGGTTAATCGCAACAAAAACGTGGTGCGGGGGGCAGGATTCGAACCTGCGAACCAATAAGGAATGGGACCTAAACCCACCGCCGTTGACCAAGCTGGGCGACCCCC
>PBMQ01000008.1 GCA_002722615.1 Methanobacteriota archaeon
TTCTTCCTCTTCTTTGTTGGGTACATCTCAATGGGTGCAGCGTTTGTCTTCTTCATGAGTGAGCGCTCAAATGTTGGACCTGAGCACCGCACAACCATGACAATCTCCGCATTGATCGTTGGTATCGCGGCGTTCCACTACTACTACATGCGAGGCGTATACGTCGAGCACGCAGTAGTCTCCATCGAATACCGTTACATGGACTGGATCATCACCGTTCCGCTTATGGCACTCAAGTTCCCAAGCCTTGTTGGTAAGGACGCTATTACAGACAAGACCTTTGCTGGTCTCGGATTCACAGGGATCTGTTTCACTGGTGCACTTATCATGATTGGATTCGGATATGTTGGTGAAGCTGGCCTCATGAATGAAGTCCTTGCTCTAATCCTTGGTGGAATGGGCTGGGCAATGATCATCGTCGCAACAGGTACCCCGTGGTCCGATGGGCTCGGTGTCGATAACAGCAAGATCGCTGACGAACTCAAGTGGAGTGCAAACGCACTCCGATGGTTCATCGTTGTTGGATGGATCATTTACCCACTCGGTTACCTCTTCAGTCCAAAGGTCGCACTTATCGACGCTGGAACAGAAGGCGAACTCTGGATGGGTATTGCTTACAACATCGCTGACATGATCAACAAGATCGGATTCGGTGTCGTAGCATGGATGGGAGCCAAGAAGGCTGCCGAAGCTATCACTGAGTGAGAGTAGGAAACGTACCGCATTTCATGACTGGAGAGGGTGCCTTACGGCGCCCTCTCCTCTTCATGATTCGTAAACCGTTGTAAGAGGTATTCAAGTGAATACTGTGCACACCTTTCCTGGTGAAACACGCCTATTGGCCACCACAGTACTGTGTAAAGCAGAACTAATGGTACAGCGTACATCCAATCGGGAGTAAGGCCTGATCCAAGGTAGATTGGAATAAAATGGATAACGTAAAGCGAAAGTGAAAGTTGTCCAAGCTTGTTCAATTTACCATATGGATTACGATGTTCGAGTGCCATCCACAAGGTGAGTACTCCTGTAAATGCCCCGATCAAAAAAGGAGTGTTTGCTGGGAAGAACGTCAAGGCGGCTTCTCCCGAAGGTTGTGCGAACGGAACATCCTTTTGCAAAGCATCCAATAGGATGGTGATGCAAATGATGAGTCCGACCGAAGTAATGGAGCCAAGTTGTTTTATCGAAGGCGAATGGATGTTAATTCCAGCCCCAAGTATCGAAAAGAAGATCCAAGGGAAGACAGGATACGTTCCTGTCAGTACCAAATGATTGATGACTTCAAATCCATTCGATGTGATTCGATCATTCCACCCCAAGGATGAATCTCCAGGTAGCAGTACCAAATTGATGATGCAGATTCCGAAAAGGACTGTACAGCAAAATGCAGTGTTTTTAGCTATTCGCAACCAAATTGGAGCGATAAGATAGAGAATTGCAAACAGGGACAGAACGCCAGGAGTGAATGGATCGAAGAGATGAGGTGCAGTCAAGTTGACGAGGATTTGCGCAAGAAGTAAAAATGCGAAGCGTGTTAGTGCCTTTTGTAATGTCCATGTCGACTGGACCGTGACCCACCCCCCTACTGTGACAAACAGTGGTGCTGCAAGGCCTCCTAGGCCTGCAATAATCAATGCAAACAAACTCGTTGTCGATGCTCCTTCTGGGGTCCACGTAGCTGCAGCATGAACCATAATCATGAGGAGAATGGCAAGACCTCGTAATTGATCGATGTCTTGCCGACGTTCCATTCTTGGTCACCGTTGGCTTCGAACGTAATCGACTGCATTTCGGAATATCTGAAGGCCTTCACCTTCCCAATCATCACCGATGTCCATCGAAGTATGTTCAGGATGAAGCCACATACTGTAAAATGCTTCAGGATGTGGCATGAGACCAAACACCAAACCTGTAGCGTCACAGATACCAGCGATGTTTCTCATGCTACCGTTTGGACTTAGTGGGAAAGGAAGAAGNTCGTCTTGAGTGCCTTTTCCAATCTCTGATATCGGATCTACGTANCGGACNGTTAATTGATGAGTGGAAGCAAGTTGGTCAAGATCACGGTCTGTTGGCATGACAAATCGTCCTTCTCCATGTCGAACTGGGCACTCTATTCGCTCAATGTCTTTTGTCCAAATGCAGGGACTCTGTGCATCAAATTCGAGTGTCACCCACCGATCTTCATATCTTCCTGTATTGTTGAGTGTTAAGCTAGCACGCTGAACCAGATCAGGTTCTAGCGATGCATTTGATGGGCCGGGGAGTAGGCCCGTCTTTACGAGTGCTTGAAATCCGTTACAGATACCAATGACGGGTTTTCCATCAGTAACGAATTGTTGCAATTGTTCACGCAATGCGAATCGTAATCTGTTTCCGAGAAGGCGTCCACTACCTAGGTGGTCCCCAAATGAGAAACCTCCAGGAACGGCAAGAATATCGAATTCACTTAGGCTTCTTTCTCCTTGTACGAGCCGATTGACGTGTACTCGCTCCGAACTTCCCCCGACCATATCGAANACTGCTGCAGTTTCACGATCACAATTTATTCCAAAGCCGAAAAGGACGCAGACGTTGACTTGGCTCATTCAATCGCCCCCGTCATGTCCAAAGCACCTTTCCACGATTCGGTCAATTCGTCAACATCTGCATGGATGATGGCGTCGTAACCGTCCTCAATCAATAATTCAGATGATGCGGAAACCATTCCAATAAGGTGGATGTCTGCTCCTGCCATCATTTCAACAAAGGATAATTCATGCTCAGCACTTACAGTCACCACAATTCTTCCGAGTGATTCGCTCCACATTCGTGAGAATGAATCTCCTGGCCCGATTCCGTCGATGTCAACAATTGCTCCGCATCGACCGCCAATGCACATCTCAGCCAATGCAACGGCCAAGCCTCCTTCACTGCAATCATGGGCTGTCCGGATCAATCCTGATTGAATTGAGCGNGATAGTTTACGATAAACTTCAAGTTGTTCCTCTGGGTTTGACAACAGAGGTACTTGACCGCCAATCCCGCTTGTATCTCCACGTTCCTTGAGGTGGAATGCAACTTCAGAAGCTCCAAGTTCCTCATAGGTCATTCCAACAAGATAGATTCGTTCCCCATGATCTTTGAAGTTCGAAGTTGCTGTCTTTCTGACATCAGGTTGGTTTCCAAAGAGNGAGAACAACATGGTTGGAGGGATTGAGATCTTATTTGGCCAAACCCCGTANTCGTTTTTCATCGAATCTTTGCCCGAAACGCAAGGTAAGCGATAAGCGCGGCATACGCGTTCAAGTTCTCGATTTGCACGCACCAATTGTGCGAGTTTGAATTTACCATCGGGAGTCTTTTCAGATTCAATTGGGTCGGGCCAGCAAAAGTTGTCAAGTCCAGCCATCTTGTTAATGTCAACGCCAACGCATACGGCATTCCGTACAGCTTCATCAATGGACGCTGCAACCATAGCTCCCGCATCAATATCGGAATAACGTGGAGCAATTCCACATGAAACAACAAGGCCTTGTGATTCTCCGTGAATTGGTGCAATTAAACCTGCATCACCAGGGCCATCGCGTTCAACACCAACGAATGGTTTGACAACGGTTTGAGCAATGACTTCATGATCATACTGTCGTACCCATGTCTCTTTGGATGCGATGTTCGGTCGTTCAAGCATTTCCTTGAGGAGTGTGTTTTGGTCAACATCGCTCGGTGGCGTGAACATCTCATGCTGCGGGGGAATCCATTCAGAATCCAATTCCAGTTGTGGCACACCGTCATGGAGGAAAGTGATGGGGAGGTATGCTACCGTCTCTTCACCGTGTTTGACATGGAAATAACCTGTATTGGTAAAGGTTGCAACTTGAGTTGCTTCAACTTCGTGAAGTAACGCCATTTTTTCGAAGGCATCCTTATCCTTTGGAGCAACTGCAACCGTCATGCGTTCTTGAGATTCTGATACGAGAATTTCCCATGAGGATAATCCCTCCTGCTTCAGTGGAACCTTTCCGAGATCGATTTCACAGCCGTTGGTATATTCGGCCATTTCTCCAATTGAAGATGACAGNCCGCCTGCACCGTTATCGGTTGTGCATGTAATGAGGCATGCGTCTCGTGCTTCAAGGAGCATATCCATCATCTTCTTCTGTGTTATTGGATCGCCAATTTGGACAGCACTTGATGGNGATTCATCGGTTAATTCAAGTGAAGAAAATGTGGCGCCATGAATTCCATCTGAGCCTACTCGTCCTCCAACCATGTAGACCAAATCCCCGGGTGTTGGGTTCTTTTCGTGTGATTCACGGCCATCTGCGAGACGNCGGGGCATCAGCCCTACCGTTCCACAGTAAACAAGTGGTTTGCCAATGTATCGTTCATCAAAAACAATAGATCCATTGATTGTCGGAATTCCTGATTCGTTTCCACCTACTCGTACTCCAGCATGGACGCCACGCAATACACGAGATGGATGGAAAAGAGTGGAAGGGAGTTCGCCTGTCCAATTTGGCGGTCCAAAGCAGAAAACGTCCGTATTTGCAATCGGACGTGCTCCTAGCCCTGTTCCTAGAATATCTCGATTAACACCGACGATACCTGTCATTGCGCCTCCATATGGGTCAAGAGCGGATGGTGAATTGTGTGTCTCTGCTTTCATGCAGATCGACCAATCGTCATTCCAGGCGATGACTCCGGAATTGTCGTGGAAAACTGAGAGTAGCCAATCAACTTCTTTGGCCATATCATTTGTTGGCTTCATAATGTGTGTCTTGAATAGGGAATCGACAATCGTGTCTTCACCTGTTTCCGTATCGATATGATGAATTTTACTTGCAAAAATCTTGTGTTTGCAATGTTCACTCCAAGTTTGAGCTAAGCATTCCAATTCAACGTCCGTTGGTGCATCGGGTGAAATTCCTACAGATTGACGAGCCAATCGCGTTGGTTCATTGCGATAGTGATTTCTGATTGTTTGCATTTCATTGAGGTTCAATGCGAGCAGTCCTTCGTTTGAGAGACGAATCAACTCTTCATCACTCAATTCCATGTTAATGATTGCAGGGGGTTGCCGTTCGATGGATGGTCGTTCTGGATAGGAGAGAGTTGTTGCTTGACCGCTTTCCAATTCTGTGCTTGTTGTGAGGATGGATTTCTCTATCAGACCATTGAACAATGTGGAGGCAAGCCATTCATGATTGATCGATTCTGAAAGATTGAGGAATGCGTAGGAAATGTAGGTTGAAATGGCCGATTCACCATCTGGGAAAAGAAGTTTGAAACCGTCGTTTGCGGCAGCACCGGGATTGTCAGTAACNCCTGGTTTGAATCCTACTGTTACGGTTAATGTGGGGGGTACGGGGAAGAATGTCTTGTCATTTAGCAAGGATGTATTTGTGGCGCCGTGTTCGATGATTGGGTCTGAAAAAATATCTCGTACACGTGGTTCGATTGCCCCAGCATCATATTCACTTCGAATAAGATATCCGCGGATGCTTCGAACCTTTCCTACGTCGATTCCATGATCTGCAAAGAGTTGGTGTTGGACAACATCTCCAAGCACATCGCGCATCCCTTCCGTTTGCAAAGGGGTAACCTCAACTCGGACTTCATGTACTGTCATTGGTCCCGACCTAGACACAGTTCATCGCATACGCTCTTTGAACAATACGGAGGGGTTCACTCGGACTTTAACATGGATTTGAGGAATTGGCCGGTATAGCTTCCTTCAACCTCTGCTACTTCTTCTGGAGTGCCNTTTGCTACAACCTGGCCTCCTCTGTCGCCTCCTTCTGGCCCTAAATCGATCACATAATCACTACATTTGACTACATCGAGATGGTGTTCGATGACAACAACTGAATGGCCTTTTGATCGTAATTCGAGAAGAACGTCAATCAGCAACTGAACATCTGAGAAAGAAAGGCCTGTTGTTGGCTCGTCGAGGATGTAAACGGTGTGTTTGTGTGGAGGTCTGCGCAGTTCGCTTGCAAGTTTTACGCGTTGCGCTTCACCGCCAGAAAGTGTAGTTGCTGGTTGGCCGAGACGGATATATGCGAGTCCGACTGCATCGAGCGTCTCGAGTGTGCGATGGATTTTCTTGTGGTTTTTGAAGAATGTAACCGCTTCACCGACTGGCATTTGTAATACGTCATGGATGGTTTTTCCTTTCCATGTGACTTCAAGGCATTCTCGTGTGTAGCGCTTACCGTTGCATATGTCACATTCAATCCACACGTCGGGTAGGAAATTCATCTCAAGTTTGATTGAGCCTGCACCTGAACATGCCTCACAGCGACCTCCTTTGACGTTGAAACTGAATGTGCCGGGGGTATATCCTCGCTCCTTGGCAAGTGTCGTATTTGCAAATAATTTCCTGATTTCATCAAAGACTTTCGTATAGGTCGCTGGGTTTGAGCGAGGTGTTCTTCCGATTGGGGATTGATCGATAATAATGGCCTTATCGACGTTTTCAAGCCCTTTAATCGATGTATGTTTACCAGGTAACTTCTCAGAATTATGTAGGTGGCGTTGCAATACTGGAGAGAGAATACCCGATATTAGCGAGGATTTTCCTGACCCTGACACTCCTGTAATCGATGTAAAGCAGCCCAGTGGAATTTTCACATTAATGTTGGTCAGGTTGTTGTGTTGAGCCCCTTTGATTTCCAACCATTTCTTGGATGGTGATGTTCGAATCGACGGGGGTTCAATAGAGCGGCGACCAGAAAGGTAGGCGCCTGTCACCGATTCTTTTGCTTTCATGACTTTCTTTGGAGGACCATTTGCAACCACAATACCGCCTTCCAATCCCGCACCAGGCCCGAGATCGCAAATCCAGTCCGCTTGTCGTAACGTATCTTCATCATGTTCAACAACAAGGAGGGTGTTTCCTAGATCTGTCAATTCCCGGAGTGTTTGAAGAAGTCGTTCGTTATCTCGTTGGTGAAGTCCGATTGATGGTTCATCGAGAACGTACATCACCCCTGTGAGACGAGAACCGATTTGAGTTGCGAGGCGTATTCGTTGACTTTCTCCNCCAGAAAGTGTGTTTGCTTTTCGGTCTAATGTAAGATAATCAAGACCAACGGAATCAAGGAAGCCCAACCGATTCTCAATCTCCTTGAGAATTTCATTTCCAATGAAAAGGGATCGGTCATCGAGTGCTGTTAGGACGTCGGCATATTGTTCAGGAGGGCCATCTGCTTCTGGGTTAAGTGCTCTTATCAACTGATAGGCTTCATGAACAGAACTTCGGCTGACTTCCGGTAGACGAATCCCGCCAACTGTTACGAAACGTGCAGCTGGATTCAATTTCTCACCATGACAGGCATGGCAATCCAAATCGGTCATGCAAGCAATGAGTCTATTTCGTGTTCGGTCGGAAGAAGTCTCTGCATATGTTCGTTCAAGACGAGCGATGATCCCTTCCCAAGGTCGATTCATTTTGTAAACAGATCCATTGTCCGATTCAAAGTGGAAATGGATGATTGTTGATCCGGAGCCATAGAGGAGAATATCTTTGGAATCTTCATCGAGTAGCCCAAATGGGACATTTGGAGAAATTCCATAATGCTCACAAACTTGCTGCAGGAGTTTTCTGTACCAGCCAGGGGACATGGATTGGCGCCATGGCAATACACATCCATTGGCAACTGTAAGGGTGTCATCGATAAGCAGTTCGGGGTTGAATTGACGTTGAATGCCTAGCCCTTGGCAATCGGGACAAGCCCCGAGAGGGGAGTTGAAAGAAAAGACTCGGGGAGATAGTTCTGGCATGAANGCCCCGTGCTCTGGACAGGCAAAATCCTCGGACCATGAAACTGTATCGCCTTCAGCATGCTCTGGACGAGTCGTTCCTTCTGATTCTAGGGGTTTCTTTGGAGTGCGTAAACTTGTTACTGCAAGTGCCCCNCCACCTAAACGTAATGCGTTTTCAACAGCTTCTGTTGTTCGGTGGCGACGATCTCTAGAGAGGATGAAACGATCGATTCGAACATCGATATCATGACGGAAATTCTTGTCGAGTGTTGGAGGATTTTCAAAATCTGCATCATGGCCATTTACACGCCCATTCATGTATCCTTGCTCAACGAATTGTTTGAACAATTCAACGTGCGTTCCTTTCCTTGCACGGACAACTGGGCTCCAAACTGCGATTGTGTGTTGTTCGAAATTCCATAGAATGTCATCAACAATCTCCTGAACCGTTCTTCTTGCGACTTCCTTTCCACATTCTGGACAATGTGGTTTCCCTATTCTCGCCCACAACAAACGAAGATAATCTTGGATTTCTGTAACTGTGGCTACGGTTGAACGAGGATTGTGCGATCCTTGTTTCTGGTCGATCGAAATTGCAGGAGAGAGGCCTTCAATTCCATCACAATCCGCTTTTTTCATTTGCCCGATGAATTGTCGAGCATAGGAAGATAAAGATTCAACATAGCGGCGTTGACCTTCTGCATAGAGTGTGTCAAAGGCAAGACTAGATTTTCCTGAGCCTGAAACACCTGATATCACAACAAATTGACCACGGGGAAGTTTCACGTCAATATCCTGTAGATTGTGTGTTCGCGCGCCGCGAACGGTTATCCAGTCTTGATTCATTGCCATATGAACAACTAGACCCTATCGTCAAGGGTTCTTCAATCCGTGCCTCCAAGCAGGATTGTATTCTGATTCAAATCGAACTGGGTCATCATTAGAAGGGTGTAAGAATTCCAATGCTACTGCATGGAGACAAATGCGCCCGTGAAGATTTGTAACCGCTCCGTGTATTTTATCACCAACTACTGGTGTTCCATTCTCCGCCATAGCGACGCGGATTTGATGGCGTCTTCCTGTCTCAATAACAACACTAAGAAGGGTTTCATGCTCTCCTTGTGCGATTATATCCCATGTTGTCACAGCACGTTTGCTTGTTTTCGTTTTTCTATCCGATACATAGACTCGTAAATTTTTGTCTTCGATGAGATTGTGATCTGCACGTCCTGATGGTGATTGACCCTCGACNAAAGCAACGTAATGGCGATGCACCAATTGTTGTGCAAATTGATCTTGCAACTCGCGTTTTACATGTTCTGATTTAGCAAAGACCATGATGCCTGAAGTGGCTTTGTCTAATCGGTGAACGATATAGCACCATCCGTTTTTCTTTTGGGAGCGGCAATATTCGACACAACGATTGTGGAGTGTGTCTTGCTCGAGTCGATCGGTAGCAACGGATAGAAGTCCAGCTGGTTTATTGACGACCAAGATTGTCTCATCTTCGAATAAAATGTCGAGGTTGTGTGTTTTCGCCTGTTGTTCACGTTCCTCTTGAACTGAGATTTTTGGTTTGGGGAGGATTTCAACGATTTGCCCTTTCGTTATGATTTGCTTTGCTCGATGAATTGTTTGCTCATCGACAGTTATACGTTCATTGGTTAACATTTTTCGTAGAACATTCGTACTTGCTTGTGGTTGCATGCTCTTGAGAATGTCAAGGAGAGNGGTTTCTTCCTTGACTTTTTTTCTCATAGTTAACCCTCACAAGAGGAGGACTTCNATAAGCTCTCCAGCCTCTCCTGATTGTCCTGGTTGAAGAAGTGTTAGACCGTCTGCAGNTGAAAGACTGTCAATATTGCCTGAACCTTGGTGTTTCGGTTGGTCTGCAACAAACCCTTTGGGAGTAGATTCAAGGGACACNCGTCTCAATGTAATGCAGTCTTTTGTCGATCGAACGCTCGTTTTCAAGCGAGCATGAACAATATGATTACGTGGATACGAAGTTTCGAGTGAACCTCGTAAAAATGGAATAACAAGCATACGAAATACAACATGGCTGCTCACTGGGTTACCCGGTAAACCGAACATTGGCGTTCCATTCCAATGACCAAACAATGGCGGAGATCCTGGACGTATCTTCACTCTCCAGAAAACGAGTTCTCCTTCATCTTCCATTAATTTACGAACGAANTCCCATTCACCCATTGACACACCACCAGAGGTTAGGAAGAGATCGCATTCATTTGCAGCTTGGTCGAATTGATTTCGCAGTGCATCCATGGAATCATGCACCGCTGGATAACGAATTGGAATGTGTCCCAACATATTGACCAATCCTGCAAGACCGTACGAGTTTGATTCATAGATTTCNCCATATGNTAGCTCTTCACCTGGTGGTTTGAGTTCATCCCCTGTAGANATAATGCCAATTCGTAGTTGTTTAACCACAGGTAGTGTTGCATATCCCATCGTTGCGCACATCGATATTGCTTGGGGTGTAAGATACGTCCCTTTGGTTAACCCAATCTGCTCCTTTGCGATGTTTTCTCCGCATTTTCGGATAAAGTGTGGTTTCGAGGCTTGATTGAGAGTGACTGNCGTGCCTTCGATTGTACATGCTTCAATGGGAATAATCGCATCAGCACCTTCTGGGACAGGCGCACCTGTCATGATTCGAACTGCTTGGCCGGAATCAAGAGAAAGGGAAGAATCTCCTGCGGCTGCTTGAGATGTAGCAACAATTTCNAGGGTTGATGGGGCGTTCTTTGTATCTTCAAACCGAACTGCAAAACCATCCATAGCTGAATTATTAAATGGGGGATCGTTTACTTTCGATGTCAAATCTTCTGCAAGAATTCGTAAATGTGCTTCATTGATTGGTATTTGTTCAATCCTACGAGAAATTTTGTGAAGTAGTGACAATTTTATTGCTTTATCCAGTGATAAAAAATAGGGTATTTCCTTCATACAATCACACTTCCACATCCAGTGGGTTACTTCGCCAACCTCAAAGGTTTGTCTCGCTTCGGATTGATGTGGTTGATTCAACGAACCTTTTGGATGTGGTCATTCGAACCCTCATAACGAGTGGTTCGGCAACCATACTTGCTGGGACTGTTGCTATTGGTTCAGCGATGATTCTAGCAAATGTCGAGTGGAAAATAAAACCGGTTNTACGAGGGTTTATCCAAGCATTGTATGGCTTACCGCCTGTTGTTGTCGGAGTTGCTGTTTACATTGCNCTCTCAAAGAACGGTGTTTTGGGATCACTAGATTGGTTGTTTACTGTTCAAGGAATGGTTGTTGCGCAAACGATTCTTATTTTTCCCCTCATCCTTGGTGTTTCTTGGACTGCTCTTGAACGTGTTTCATCTGAAAAAAGGGATGTTTTTCGAGTCATGAATGCAAATAAACGGCAACGTCTCTTTCTCGAAATGTATTGTGCAAGGAGAGGAATAACAAACGCANTACTCCTNGGATTCGGTCGTGCTATTGCTGAAGTTGGGGCCGTCCTCATGGTCGGAGGTAACATTGCTGGAAGAACAAGGGTGTTAACCACAAGCGTTGTTCTTGAAACGAGTGTTGGACGACTCGATATTGCTCTGCAATTGGGCCTTGTGTTACTCATAATTTCCTTAATCACCGCATTTGCTCTACAACTGGTTCAATACGTCCGATTTTTAGAAGGACATGAATTTGGAACGGAGGAGCCATTGGATCTGCCCATCGAACCATTCACTGTGAACTGGGATGATTTACATGTATTGAAAGATGGGAAATTGATTGTTGATTCCTGTAATATCAAACTCTCCGGTAATGAAATTGTAGCATTGATGGGGGAGTCAGGNTCTGGAAAATCAACGCTTTTGAGGGCGATGTGTGGTTTAGAGGTCAACACAAACTCTAATTTGAAAGACATTGCATACGTATCTCAAAATCCTGTGCTCGTCATGGACACTGTTGCAATGGAACTTGGGCTTCCATCGCGATTGCATGAAGATTTACCAAATGCAGGTTTGTTCTTTGGATCAATTTGTAGCTTCGAAAAAAAAGGGAATCAAAGAACAGAATCGTTATCTGGGGGTGAAATACAACGCCTCGCATTTTTACGTGCATTAGCGATGGGCAGAAAAATTCTCATTCTTGACGAGATTACTTCCGAACTTGACGGACGCTCAATTGAGCGAATTGAAGAAGAAATTCTAAAATTCAAAAATAGAGGTGGGTCTGTTTTTCTCGCTACACATAATCCACAACAAGCGGAACGATTAGCAGATCGAGTCATGTACATTCATGATGGAAAATTCATCGATGAAAATCATNAAATTGCAAAAGATATTCGTTCAGGACTACGTATTGGTTAGACATTTGGCTGACCACTGTAGAACAAAGTTTCATTGTTGACTTTGTAGTTATCAATCTCTGAAGCAGATGATAAAAGAAAATCTCTGAGTGCTAATGTTGATGTGTTGTGTTCGTTATCCATGAGGAGAATCGAATATGGGTTCACGAGGATCGTTTCTTGTAAATCGTGGATTTTTAAATTTGTATTCTCTTGGCGATACAATGCAGTTCCCCGATCAGATATTGTCCAGCATTCTAATTCATCTGAAATTGTAATCGCTGCACCCATCCCTTGACCGATAGATTGGTAACCATCCCAAACAGGATGATAGCCAAGAGAGTCATCAACAAATTCGATGGTCGATTCATTAGAAAGCGTTCTCCACAATGTTTGCTCTTTTTGATGAGTTCCGGATTCATCTCCGCGCGATACGAAGCATTGATCGGTTTCAATTATCCATTCAAGAATTTCAAAGAGGCTGCCCGACATTGATATTGGGCCGAGGAGGACAAATCTATTCCAGGCAAATGTGGTCCTATTTTCTGCAAATCCATCTTCAATAAACTGGATTTCCCGTTCTGGATCATGAACAATAAGAACATCAACATCGTTATTTTCAGCAAGAGTCATTGCAGCCCCAGAACCTACAGCGATAACATCGACTTCTACGCCAGTTAGCTGTGTGAAGTCGGGTAAAATTTCAGCTAAGAGACCAGAATCTCGAAGTGATGTTGTTGTTGCTAAACGTATTGTCGAATCCTCATTTTCATCTTCAACCTGAAGACATCCCTGAATTGTAGGGAAGATAAGTAGTAGAATTGCAAAGATGAGGCGATTCATTTCAATCGAAATTCATGACATTGCCACATTCTGGGTATGTGCACGTTACTGAATATCGTGCTCGTGATGGTTTGCGAATCTTAAGCATCGAACCGCACATATCACATTGAATATTGATAGTTTCGGGTTCTTTTGCTTTTGGAGCATCTTCGAGTGTTCGTCCAACATCCGTTGACCAACCGAGGGCGTCAGTGTATGAATCGGCCTTCTTGATTTTGTTTTGACGGAGTGAAAGTCTCAACTTCCGTTTCCTTCGTGGGCGTTTCTTTCCACCAGGTGCTTTTTTCGCCATGCTATCATCCTTCGCTAGAGGTTGATGTATTCAATTGCTTCTATCAACCGATGCGTATTATTGCGAGGGAAAATAATGGATNAAGGATAAATCATTAATCGCCTCATAAATTATCGATCCCGCCATGTAGGATAAGAAGGACAGACTCAANATTGCAAAAAGAAAATACGGTGTCTTAGAAAAAACCAGTAACCCAAATATGCAAGGTATGATTATCATGATTTGAGGAATCTCCCTTAGCCCTGCATTAAACGATATCAAAATAGAAATTGGTAATGAAATGAGTAACAACACTATGATTGGAAAAGAACGATGTGGTGAAATTGAGTCGTCAAAATAATCCTTATCGTCAGTAGTTAGATTCTGTTTAGTAGCGTTTTGTTGTAGTTTCTTGAAGAAAATTTCTTCTGAAATACGGTTGATTGCTTTTGTTTTTGATTCTCCAATTCTCGCTTTACGAATCCCCTTTTCAATCAGATTAGTAGCCTCATGACTAGATTGTTCGAGAATCAGGATTTTGGGGTCAAGGNCCATTGTTCATACTANTCCTAAAGTGATATAGATTATTTCTCCCTACGAAAAAATCATACCACTTAATATTCCTCNNTTAAAGTGAATCATTCCAAAAGACCTGATAGGCCGTTTTCTGGTACGTGAACTTGATGTCCATTCTTTTCCAAAGCCTCAGCAAGAGGAGGGCGAGCCATTGTTGGATCTGAATGGTAGATTACAACGTCTTCTGCTTGACATTGTTCTGCGAAATCCACTATCTCTTGATGTCCTGCATGTGTGGAAAATGAGTATTGATCTACATCGAGTTCAATGTTCGCTAATTTTCCAAATATTGGAATGCGTCGCTCATCGAGAAGTCGTCTTCCACCTGTATTACGAGCCTGGTAACCGGTCAATAATATTGCATTTTTTCGTTCGTGACGAAGGCGATTGAGATACCATATTGATGGTCCTCCATCGAGCATCCCTGAAGTTGAAACGATCACATCTGCGTCAAGTGCTTTCTTACGATCTGACTTACTTGATACTCGTCTGCACCATTTCCAAGATGATTCTAACGCAGATGCATCTCGAAGAGTTTCAGGATGGTCCATTTGCAATTTCGCAACACGCTTACCCATGCCATCAACATGGACATCCAATTCTGGAAGGTGTTTGTGTAGAAGCATGACAACATCTTGTGTACGACCGTTGGCAAAAGCTGGAATAAGTGCAGTTCCTCCNCGATCAATAATCTCAATTATTCGCTCAATGAACCGTTGATTTTCTTCNTGTTTTGGAGGATGATCCCTTCCACCATACGTCCCTTCCACAAACAAAACATCGGTCTGAACAGGCTTGGCACCTATGGTAAGTTGAGAGTCTCTNGTATCAAAATCTCCAGAAAATAATACAGATTTGTTTGGTGTTTCAACATGAAGCATTGCTGCTCCTGGGATGTGTCCCGCTCGNTGGAGTTCGAGTTTCCAATCATCTTGCTTCCATGGTTGATTGAATCGATGAGTCTTCCATGCCGATAATGCTAGATCAATGTCGCGTTTATCCCATGGTAAAGGATATCCCTCGATTGATGAGACTTTATGGCAATCGTACCACATCATTTCAGAAATTGCTGCAGTTAATTCTGTCCCGTGAAGACTTGTATTGTGATTTGATGCGAGCCANGGAACCATTCCCAAGTGNTCAATGTGTGAATGAGTTATGATTGCATTTGATACATGAGGGGCTTCATTAGGATACCTTGGTGGTTTGGTTGGTGCAATACCATAATCCAAGAGGAGTCGATTTGAAGACGGGTCTTCGAGAACAATACCAACGTTACCGACTTCATTACCGCCACCAAGATAATGATANCGTAGTCCACGATCTGGTGGAACCTCTGGATAATTTGTGGTTCGACCTGGTGCGTACACGACCATACTACAACCAACAAATCGTCACGCATGAACTTTGGGTCACACCCCTATGTTTCCATTGGAGTATTTTTTCGGTCGATTCTTAGATCAAATCATGTTAAATTACCATTAACAATATACACTACACGCGACAAAATACGATTGGCTATTGTTGATTTTTAGGTTTCGTTTGCTTTGTTGATCCTTTTTACAATAACAAATATCTTCCAGTGGTAATGAAGGGGTCTATTCACGCTGCTTCTTTATTTCTTCTCGCCATAACAGAATTGTTCTTCTCCAGTAAGATTTTACAGAAATTTAAGAAAGATCAATGGAAGATGAAATATGACAGTGTCCACTGGAAGATACATGGCTCAACTTCATTTCATCGTAAATGAAGATCTGTGCTATGGATGTGGCGCATGTATTGGCTTATGCCCAACAAGTGCACTTTCTATGAAAGGACTTCTCGCATTGATTGAACAATCACAATGCACGTATTGCGAATTTTGTATACCCAGCTGTCCAGTTGATGCTCTCCTTATTGAATCTAGGTGAAAACATGAGAATTCTCATTGTAGGAGCTGGCATTGTTGCTTATGGTAGTGCCTATGCAGCCTTAAATGATGGACACGAAGTCGATATTGTTGACCATTCGATTGAATTTGGTCTACCAAATGTTTGGCCAAGTGTATTATTGGATAGAAACTCCATTCCTCTTTCATTCTCAACCGATCAGCAGTTCGAAGGAATCGATTCTTCGTTCCGTCATGAATGGATTATGAAAGGTATGAGTATACAATTAGCAGAGAAAGGTGCACGATTTTTTCATCGTACCAGAGTTGTCTCAACAGAACGAACAGAGACAAATCAATATTCTGTGGACTTCATTGGAGCAGGTCAAGCGAATGGGGTTATTCCTTATGACAGACTAATCGATAGTACCTCAGATACTTGGATTCCATGGGCTAAACCCCATCAACTAACAAATTCTTCAATTAAGTACGATATTGAACGTCAATATGCTACAGGTTTTGTACATCTTCAATCTGAAAATCAAGATTTTAGTAATTCAATCTATCAAATCAATCGACAGGACGGATTATCTGAATCTTGGTATGTAGGGGATCAGAAAACAAAGAATCGAAAAGTAATCGAAATTATTTCAACAATGCTGCCAACAAATCAAACGCTATGGGACTGCAGTCAACGATTCCAGGCTGGAATGGATTTATGGAATACAGTGAGATGATAATATGACAACAAAAAAATTGTATTTGGAATCAATAGAAGCAGCATACCTTAAGGAGTTCACTGCAAAAGTAATTGCAATCGATGAAAAGAAAATAATTCTTGATCAAACTCTGTTCTATCCTTTAGGTGGTGGACAAAATTGGGACTTAGGTACTCTCAATGGACCAAACGGAGCAATGAATGTCATCGAAGTACGTGGGCGGGATGCCATTCATCATACAGTTGAGGACATATTCGATCTGTCTGTAGGTGATGAGGTGACGGGAAAAATCGATTTCGAGAGAAGATATGCACACATGAAAATGCACACAGCCCAACATCTTGTTAGCGGAATAGCTTACGAAATGTTCGATGGTGTCAGAACAGTTGGGAATCAAATTCATACTGAACAGTCGCGTATTGATTTCAAACCAATTCAGTTTAATGAAGAAATGCTTACAAGACTCCAAAATACAGTTAACGACAAAATACAACAGGGTCTTGAGGTAACAGACTCTGAAATGACAAGAACAGAGATCAACGCAATCATGCCCGAAGAACGAACGAATATGGATCTCTTACCATCATTCATCAATGATTTACGCGTTGTTTCGATAGGAAATCAAGAAGATCTCTGTCCGTGTGCTGGTACGCATGTTCGAAATATTTCAGAGATTGGTGGCATTGAATTCATTGGGAAGAAATCGAAAGGTAAAGGGACACAACGAGTTACATATAAACTTAATATATAAATTTTAAATTATTAATTAATCGAATTTAAATTAATCAATCTTCATTATCGAGTAGGTCCAAAACATCAGAAACTGTAGAATCCCATTCTTTCTTCTTCGATTTCTTTTGGTGTAAAACCTCATTTTCTATAATTTCAAGAAGTTCATCATCAACATCTGAATTCTTCGCTTTTATGTTTGTACGTGTCACCATCTCAACATCTTCACCTTCTCGATCTGAACGATCAACCGGCTGTATACCTTTACTTGGTATTGTTCGTCCTGCATGATATTGGTCGATATCAATATCATCCGAATTCCAAGCATCATTCCCAATTTTACGGGCCAATTCTGGTTCAGGTGGTTGATTCTTCCAGACGTTTTTGTTCCCCACGTTCTGAATAAGACTACCTTTTTTNACCTTTTTTTGTGCTTCAAACATATCAATAACATCCTGTTCTGTTTGTTCTTTTCNTTTNGGTAGATATCTTCCAGCACGTCGTTGCTGCTCTTCAAGTATTGGNCCGTGGATGNNATCGTTATCGTAGCGATGCGGGGCAACAGCCATTGCTAGAAGTTCTTTAGCAAACTGATAGAATGCATCATCAGGTGGTGCTTTTGCAATCTCTTCTCGAATACGACTGTGAAATTCAATACATCCTTTACAACGTGAACTCCCGCCTTCATCAGGTTCATCACACCATAAACAACAAGCCTGCAACCCCATGTCTTTCATTGCTCGACGTGGCATAGACATGGATGCTCATGGTACCGTTAATGTTCAAACACATGAAGTCTCGTACAACGCGAGCGAGGGTTGAAAGAACATCGTTTGCTGTAAGAACCATGGCTCGAGACCCACGTGCGGATATTCTCGAGCCCAGTCCATTTTATGGTTCACAACAAAAAATCCATCGCGTCCATGCTGGAAAGACTCCATCAAACTCACCGATCAACAATTTCTTTCGGGTAATGTCTCAGACTCAACCAACGTTACACAAAGGCGGTGTCTGGCACTTCAGTGATGAAGAAAAGCGCCACCTACTTTATGCAACCGCAGCATTTACTCTTGCATTAGGTTTCATGAGTGCAGGTGGACTTGCAGGCCTTTCGATGAATGGTACATCAAACTGGATTGTACAAATTTTACTTTCAATGCCGATTATGCTTATTGCGGTAGGGCCGGCTTTTGTTTTACATGAAATAGGCCACAAAATCATAGCAAAGAAGAACGGTTGTTGGGCTGAATTCCGAGCAGATCCAAAAGGTCTGCAGTTTGGAGTATTGATTTCTTTATTCCTTGGAGTCCTTTTCATGGCGCCAGGAGCGGTCATGGTTGCAGGACTTGTTACTCGGAGACAAAATGGACATATTGCAATCGCAGGACCAATGGTGAACCTTGGGTTATTCATCATCGGCATACCATTGGGTGCACTTCTGTTTATGTTAACCAACGCACAAGATTACAGCACGGTAGGATATTTGCAAGATGGGGTACTTGTTTGGCAATCAATGGTTTACGACGTTGTTTTGTATTGGATTGGTGCAAACCTCATTCTTGGTCTGTTCAACATGATTCCACTAGGACCCCTTGATGGTGTCAAAGTCAAAGATTGGAACAGCAATGTGTGGTGGGCACTCTTCCTCGTATTTCTTTCACCAATTGTCATCTATTTGATGACTCCATATTCACCAATGACTCTCGTCATTTGGCTTTCTAATCTTGTATGATCAGAGNCCGTGAATATCCTTAGACTTGTCATGGCTCCAGTGGTAGCACAATCGAAGCAAGTTGAGATAGTGGCCTTGACCATCCTTCGCCATCTTTTCATGAAGTGGTTCATTATTCATGAACATGTCACCCCAAACGTTTGCAGCAGTTCCCTTCTTTCCTTTAGGAAGGTCAAACACTTCGTTTGTGGTTGGTTCGAGAAGGTTCTTCCACACAATTGCTGGGTTAACAGCCATTGTAACTTCAACAATGATTTCATCTTCATTGAGACCGGTTCCAGTCTGCCATGATTCTTCACCCATGTCTGCGAGGAATGGCAAACAAAGGTCGATGATTGAAAGNCCAGTCATTGGATCAGCACCGGTCATTTGCCCGTATGCTTCACGCATTCGACCACGGTCGGCACCACGTGCACCAGTAATCATTCGCAACTTGTCAATGGATGTTGGAACAAGGAATCGGATGTCTGTGTAGTAGACGAGTGCTTGTTCGCTGTTTCCTGCTGGTGCGAAGATGTGTGAGAACGGTTGAGCTCCACTACTCTCTCCGAGCATATCCATTGGGAAGAGCGTCTTCAGTGCGTTGGTAGCGACGGATTGAACAACACGTCGAATCAATCGCTCTGGGGCTGCAGATACATCATTGAAGGATTCCATATACTCATCGAGGTTCAAGATATCATATCCACGAACAGCGAGAATAGAGTGAACGTTAGGTCCCAGAATCTTATCGTCTTCAATCATTGCTTGACTGATCCATCGAGCACCCTTAGCAAAGTCGCTAGCAGTGACCAAGTCAGCGTATGCCTTGTATCGACGAGCAACACGGTTCATGAAGTCAGCTTGGTCGAGCTTGGTAAAGACGGTTGCAGCATAGTTTGACTTGAGTGCATGGTCTGCAACTTGACTTGCGTTAACACATGTTAGGAGGTTTCCTTGGTCGTGAGGATACATTAGGAGACGACGTCGCTTTGCAGCACCGCCGAGGGANCCGACCTTAGGATCGGTGAGCATGTATCCGAGACAAGCCGTAACCTCAAACAATCGAGCATACTTATCTTCATCACTTGCGTTCTTAATCCACTCATCAAGTCCAGGCTCGATACAGTGGAATTCAAGAGGAACCATTTCAGAACCTGCTCCAAACATCTGTCGAACAGTAGAGGAACTCATCATACCCATCATAGTGTAAAGAGAAGTCTTTCCAGTAGTCATGAAGACGTCTGTAATTCCTTCTTCACCGAATGATATTCGGCGGTCAGGTAGGTTAACTAGGAGATTGAACGCAGTAGCAGTATCTCTGTTTCCGTCAACAGCAGGATGTATCCAGGTCGTTGGCTTGGTCATCAAATAACCACTCGCATCCTTACCGAAACCAGCAGGAGAATAACGAATCCAACCAAGACGGTTGTTGAATGCGACACCACGGTGCATCAAGGACGGGTAGTAGACCTTGTCTTGTGGATCGGAATCTGGAACAACACCACGGTGCCCAAGCCCCCANAGGATTGGTTCCCATTCGGAAACACCGTCTTCTTCGCCACCTGTTCCGAGGAATGGGTGTTTATCTGCAACGGTTTCACCAGTCAACATCGAACCACCCAATCGCTCTTCATCACCTGTTGAACAGAAGAAGAACGTCTGTGTAGTTACCAATTGCTTTGGAGTCCACATGTTTGCGTTAACAACGGTCTTTTGCTTTAGGAAGTCAGACAAGGTACTGATTCTGCGTTCAAACTTGAAACGCTCGGATTCAATCCAAGTCGATCCTAGAAACAGGTTTGTGTTCAACAATTTTGGTCGACCAGGGCCAATGTATCTTGTGCGAGGATCACCTTTTGTATCATCCGTTTCATGAATCGGTTCCCACGGACCTTGGGTAGGAATGTACTTGAGAAATTCTTCATGGTCAAATGGCATTTTTTGTGCTTCCTTAACCGCATCCTCAACCTTATCCATCAACTGAACATATGTTTCAGTTGGAGTAATTCGTCCGCTTTCTCTGAATTGTTTATGCGATACCGCTCTATGTTCCCACATTTATTTCCACCTCAAAATTTCTTCTTTTTTACAGGAATTTTTTCCTTTTCTTCGGGCNCTTCACCTTCANCAGACTCGTCGCCTTCATCTTCAGGGACTTCGTCCTCTTCTTCAATACTATCCTCTTCATCGGATGTATCATCTTCAGGTTCTTCTTCGACTTCGTCTTCGATTTCCTCAACCTCTTCTTCAANTTCGATTTCAACTTCATCCATCATTGTCTCAACGACTTCATCGATTTCTTCATCTTCCTCTGGAGTGGATTCGACAACCGTTTCAGACCCATCTCGGGGAATAAGGAGTTGGAATACGAGTCCCATTGTTCCTGCAACAGCACCCAGACCAACGATAAGACCATTATTGATGCGTTGAGTATCCTTGGAACTGTCATTGGTTTCCATGCCAGTGACCGGAGGAATTTCGCTACCTGTCACGTTCGAAACGATTTCAACNGCTGCCCAAGCAGCAAAAATAAGCATAATGATTGACAGCATATTTGCTGTCGAGGCGTTTGACTTGACCCAATTTGTAAAGGGTGTATGACCATCTTCCATGCTTACGCCTCGCGACGTTTGCATATAACTTGTATGCCTCAAATTAAGCAAAAATTTTGGTTCATCAAGCATCCAGATACGCATTCCGAATCGGATNTTGGTCCAAATGGAAGAAGGAATATGTAGCCCACCACGTAATGGTGTCAAGCGCATCGACAAGATTGCTCGTTCCACTTTGTTCCTCACCATATTCCTTTCCAGTTGTATCCATCCAATCGATCATTTCATCCACGGTATCGCACGTTTGGTGGTAGCACCAGTATCCATCGACCAGTCCACCAAAGCCCATGGTAACGGTACCCAAATTGTCCTGGAATGTGGCATGGTCAGACCGTGCAGTTGTGTCTTCATAGACAATAATCTCTGGTCGTTCTTTTGCATACCAATCATCAACCTTCCATGTCTCAACATCATNCCCCTCTCCAAGAAGCGGTGCCATTTGTTCTTCGACACCAATGGCATCGGAACCAATCCACATAGCAAGGCCAACCATTCCAGGTTGGTTCATGACATCGTGATCAAGACTTGGACCTATGTAGACTCTCATCGGCCAAACTTCCTCGTCCTTTGGATACCCATCTTCATCAACCGTAGGATCGGGATCACAATTTGGTTCTCCACCTCCTCCGTGGTTGTTCCCACAAGGAGCTCCACCTCCTCCAGGCCAGTTGACACCAGCCATATCGAGATTAACATAATTCGTAACCTCTACGTTTGGATTATCTTCTTTGACCCATTCATCAGTCCAGTAATCACTACCGCGTTTTCCACCTTCTTCTCCAGACCACAGACAAAACACCATGGTGTTTCGTGTGNTGTAGTCAGCCATTGCTTCAGCTACGGTTAGAACCATACTAGTTCCTGCAGTATTATCATAAGCACCGACTCGTGTGCCATAGGTTCGTCCAACTCCAGGAAGGTGCGGTGAAATCATACCGCCATTGATCGGTGGCGCGATGTCAAAGTGAGCACCAAAAACCATCCATTTATCTGGATCAACTTCTCCAAATCGATAACCACAGATGTTGTAAGCTTCTGGATTGACATCTCCGGGGTTCATTTCTGAATCGTAGACAAATCGTTGCGTAATCACTTCAAGACCAAAATTNTCCATCGTTTGAATAAGATACTGAGCAGCATCTTCGTANGCAGCATTTCCTTGTCCAGCCCACCGATCGAGATAGCCTACCGCTCCATCCGCCACATCTGTTGGATCAGGGGTCTCNTCTGACATGACGTTGATGTAATTGAAAACAGTCCTCCCATCAACGAGACCCGTGGAATGACGCCCTCCTTCAGATTCAGCAAAACCGGGAGCTTGCGGGCGCTCAATAGTGAGTAGAATTGGAGCCGCTGCACCCCCATTCGAAACAGTTGTATTGACGGTGTCGATCGAACCGTTTAGGCCTGCAACACGTGAGATACCTTGCTCAGATTTGACGTTATAACCACCCCGCTCCCACCATGATTTCCAAGACTCATCAATTGAACGAATTGGCCAGCTTTCCCGCCCATATTCGCCAACCAAAATAATTGCAGTGTCCGTACGAGGTGGTGCTAGCACAGTGAGTANAACGCTTTCACCAGCTTTCAAATCAACAACAGTTGAATTTTGGACAAACTGTGTGTCACTGTTGAGAATGAGGTATGGTATGTATGCGGAGAGATCTTTGGCTGCTGAGATTGTCAGTCCTTGAAAAACCCCTCCAATCAAATTCTCTGGCGTAATTGTTACGTCACCTACACTGACCTTAGAATCGTCATTTGACTCACCAAAACAGCCTGCGAGTGGGGCGAGCATCATGATGCAAACCAGACCGAGCGCCCTTCGAGCATCTCTCCCCATGAATAAGTCCAAACCGTATCTCTATCTCAATACTTTGCTCAATGGTNGAACAAAAATCATGAGATTTGGAACAATCTCTAAACCATGGTGCAATAGGTCGCAGCATGGGACGAGACGATGAATACTCATTTACCTCGAACCGACCTAAACAAACCCAACCATCATTCCGATATGAGGCAAAAAACTACCTTAATATTCGTTCAAAGAAACCAAANCCATGGTGGTTGATTACCGGCATTTTCTTCCTCATCGTGATCCCATTTTCGATATTTTTTACAACAGATGATATCTTCAATATCGGAGAAATGTGTTTNATCTCATCTCTAATCGGCATTGGCTTCATCATACTGTCAATTCGAAAGTACTCTGTGTGGGGGNAACTNATTAAATCTGCACGAGAAACCCTTGAGGAAAAATCCAAAATTCCCTTCCCATCTTTACCAATATGGCCTCAANTGGCAACGTTAATTTCTCTCATAGCGGGCTTTATTTTGGGTGATTTAGAAGGGCTTTTCGCACTCATTGGTTTTTCATTCTGCCTCTTCTTNTCTCTTATCTTAGGTTTCTATGATTACCAACGAAACAAAGCCTATGACCGACTCATCTATGATCTCACTCGAAAGTAATTCGAAGAGACCTCACTTTTTCCAAAAACAGAGGATACTACGGTTTTTGTAGGCGATGTATTCATGAATTGACAACAATACCTCTCCTTGTGGAAGGCAACATCACTCCAGAAACCCAATCCAAAATCCGAGAGATTGTTGATTCTGAACGATTCAATAATATCGTATTTATTGCCATTCTTGCAAGTTCGATTTCAATTGGATTTGAGACGTATGATTGGGGAAGCAGAGGTAACCAATTCCTCGTTTATCTTGACTGGTTCTTTATGACAATCTTTGTGACTGAAATTTTATTTCGCATCTATGCTATGCGATTTGATTTCTTTAAGGATCCATGGTGTCTCTTTGATTTCGTTATCGTCGGGATCGCATTATTCCCATCGTCAGGTGTGTTTCGGGTGTTCCGAGTGTTCCGAGTTCTGAGGGCATTCCGTCTTGTTTCAAGAATTCCAGAACTAAAATTGGTTGCAGAATCACTCATCTATTCAGTGCGCGGCCTGTCTGCCGTTGCAACGCTTCTCATGGTTGTCATCTATGTATTNGCAGTCCTCTCTACTGTTCTTTTCCAAAATTCAGGATCAGAAGGGGCGCTCTACTTCGGAACTCTTGGCAAATCCCTGTACTCATTGTTTCAAGTAATGACACTTGAATCATGGTCAAACGGTATTGTTCGCTATTTGATCGATGAAGAAGGCTGGTGGGTTGGCTTTTATTTCGTCGTATTCATTTTTATGACAACGTTTACNTTCCTCAATATGTTTGTTGCAATCTTCACAAATACTGTCGTAGCATTGGAGGCAGATTCTGAAGAGGGAATCAATAGCGAAGTTCGAAAAATACAAACACAACTCGATGTGTTAGTCGATGAAATCAAACAGCTACGAGAAGGACTCGGAGAAAAGTAATCACCAATTAGAATCAAAAATTGCACTATCGTTTTTGAACGATTTAAATTCAAGATGATTACCACACGGATCTGCGATAAACATGGTAGCTTGGGATCCTGGTTGACTCTCATANCGCGTGTATGGTTCAAGAACGAAGCCAACACCCTTTTTCTCAAGCTTATCTTTGAGTTGGTGCCAATCACCCCAGTCTAATACAAGACCAAAATGCATTGCAGGTATTGCTTTCCCATCAACCGGGTTGGTGGTCAAATCAGGCATTTCCGGAACGAGATGTGCAACGATTTGATGTCCAAAAAAGTTGAACACACACGAAACATCTTTTTCGCGCCCAGTTGAACACCCCAAAACATCAACGTAGAATTTTTTGGCTATTTCCAAGTTGTCTACAGGAAATGCGAGATGAAATGGTCTGAGTTTTTTTGGTGGAGAATAATCAGTTCCACAACTCCGACAAACGTCGTNGTCGTCCCAGTCGCATTGACGAATACAACCTGCCAGACCATCACTTCCACTTGACTGAACAGCCAATGGAATCAGTGGATTGAATGACAGGGGTTTTTCCTTCTAACATTGCTTCAATCGCATCTTTCAATTCACTTTTCGTAACCTTCGTTGGGTCTCGTGGATTGTCATCCATACGTCCATGATAGGTTACAACTCCATCAGCATCGAGAAGGAAGAATTCTGGAGTTCGTTGAGCGCCCCAAGCCGTCGCAACCTCTTGTGTGGAATCATGAAGATAAGCGTAAGGCATTCCTTTTTCAGCCCTTTTAACCATGTTTTCAAATGAATCTGCTGGATAGTTGTCAGGATCGTTTGAATTTATTCCAACAAAACCAATGTTGTTCGATTGACAGTATTCTGCCATGGCGTTCAAGCGGTCTACACTTGCGANTACATATGGACAGTGATTGCACTCGAAGACAACAACACATCCATTGTTCTTTATTGAATCCTCTAAGGATTGGGAATTACCGCCAATGTTTGAATTTGCATTACTGAGGCTAAAGGTTGGCGCGACATCACCGATACGAAGTGGCATGATGTCGGCTTAACAAAGCCATTGATAGGTGTTCGCTTATACTCACATCGTTGCGAGATGCTGTTCGCATTGTTGCAGNCGTGTTCGTGCAACAACATGATTNGGGTCCAAGGCAAGAACACCTCTCCATGCAGCAGATGCCAGTTCATGCTTATCAGATGCGTGGTGAATAGCTGCGGCCTGGAGCCGTGCATGGATGTTATTTCCATCTGCTCGAATTGCAGCCTCAAAATCACTTAATGCAGCCTCCATTTTTTTCCACGAGACATACAACATTCCTCGCTGATGCCAAGCATCAGCATGGTTTGGAGCCAAACGAAGGGCTTCATTAATCGGCCCTTCAGCACGTTCAGGACGGTCAAGTGCAAGATAACATGCTCCCAGTTTGGTTAAGGCTTGATAATGATGTGGAGCTTCATTGAGAACAGCAAGGAACCCTTCTTTCGCTTCTTCCCACTCACCGAGTCGAGATTGAGCATCAGCACGTGCATAGGTAGCAACAGTCAGTTCAGGTGCTAATGAGAGTAGAATGTTCGCATCCTCCTTTGCATCTAAGGCCCGGTCGAGTTCAAGATAGCAATTGATTCGGTTGAGTCGGGCTCGAATGTGCTTTGGATTCTCATTCAATGTCTCAGAGTACATCGAAACAGCACGTTCGAGATCACCAGATTTGATGGCAATGTTCCCACGAACATAGGCAATTTTTGCTCCACTTCCTTGGATTTCAGCGGCATCAATGTATCGAGTTGCAGCGTGGACATCATCCAGATCAATTGCTAACATTGCAGCCTCCATTGAACACGATGAATCAGTTTCGCCCATGAGCCGCCGTGCACGTGTTAGTGATTCACTTGCCTGATCCAAATCATTGAGCAACCGTTGGGTGCGGGCCAAGCCAAGCCATGCAACCCCCATCTCACGGTTGAGATTTAAAGCGGCTTGGAACGATTCTATCGCAGCACTCAGGAGTATTTTGTCAGTGTCTCCTGTACCATCACGAGTACGGTCTGCTCGAGCCAAATGCAAACGCCCTTCTACGATGTGAAGGTCAGGGTGATCGATCATTGAAGGAGTTCCATCCAGCAAGGCCTGTACAACCTCGATTCGCCCCTCGGCAAGTCGTCGAGTTGCTACAATACTCCTCAATTCAGCATCCATTGGATATTTTTCAATCGCTTTTTCCAAGGATGCTTCTGCCGCAATAACATCACCATTTTCAGTTAGAAGATCTGCTTTCAAGACAATGAGTTTCGCACCACCACAATCAAGCGCTACTGCGTGTGTTGCAGCCTTCAAAGCCTCCTTTTCTCGACCATTCCTTTGGTCTAACAAAATTGCTCGCAATGCCCAAGCATCACCAATTTGACGGTCGAGATTCAGACAACTATCGACAGCCTCCAAAGCACGTTCATGTTGTTCTGCTTCATNCAATAATTGAGCATACTGNAGCCAGTAATCTGGCTTCTTATTGTCCTCTGCAAGGGCTTGTTCGATCGCATCAATTGCCTCATTGGAGGAGCCGGCACGATGCCGGAGGCCTGCAAGTAAGGATCGATCAGCAGGCGTATCAAGTCCAAGCGCTTCAAGCCGACGTACATCCTTCTCTGCACTTTCATCACCCTGCTGGACAAGTATATGTGCATGCGCTCTCAACAATTCTGGATTGTCTGGGTCTAAATGCAACTGCGCCTCCAACCAATGGAGCCGAAGAACGTCGTCTGACTTTACGATTGCAACCTTCTCCAACCCCTTCAGTACGATGTCATTACCTGGTAAGGATTGATGTGCAACTCCAAATGCATCTTCTGCCCAATGAAGGTTCTGCAGGTGCAGAGCACAAAGCCCAATTTGTAGTGCTTGTCGACCATCCAAATCAAGAGTTGTAATGGCCAGATTATTTTGACTCAAGATGGCCAATAGCCTTGAACACATTTGCGATTGCATTGGAGTTAANGACACGTTGAGATCGTGCACAGGAATAGAAGAACAAACAGCTTCGATCGCTTCAAGCACATTCATGGATGAAAAAGAACCACTTTCAATCTCAGCGAGTGCTTGATGTGCACGTATACCATGGTCGACTTCCGGTTGTGTTGCTCGCATAGCTTGGATAAGGGAATCATACGATTCCATCTTGTTTTGAAGAACAATCAACGCATCTGTGGTTTGCTTTGCATGTGCGCCTTGTGATTCAGAAAGGACAAGTGTTCTATCTGAAACGTTTTGAAGGGCATTTTTCGCATGATGGAAATGCCATGAGAGCATACCACCAGCTCCAATCGATAATCCAATGAGAAGGATGGATATAGGTTCCATTAATGGTTTAGTTACTGAACTGCCTTTATGTTCTGCGGTGTTCGTCAACCAACAAACCCTCTTTTTGCAACCCTTTGGAAATGACCAAACACCGAGTTTATCCACGAATTTTGCTAAATTTACGGCTCACATTGAAATCCTATGTGCTGATATCCAACAACTGAGGAGAGGGCATGGATAGCGATGGCGTCTCCAACGGCAGTGAACAGATGCAACACTTCCTCCAAGAATGGGAGGGAATGGGGTTCGATGTTTCTTTCATCGAGACCGATTCGCCATCGGATTTAATTTCTTTACAATCAACAATTCGTTCAGCTCTGAATCTTAGGCGGCGCTTAGTATCGTTTCAGGGCGAGGTAGAGATTACTGCGATGCTTGAAGATTTACGTAATCCAAAAAAGACGAATACAATACAAACACAATTCCTCGATTGGGCTTCTATCAATGCNCCATGGGAGCCTGGATATTTCCGATCNTANCCCTTATGGACTGAATCCGAAGAAACCGAAAAACAATATTGGGAACTGATTTCACTAAGCGCAGGCCTTGATGAATCGAGTTGGTCATCACTTGATTTACTCCTTCCTTTATTGCAGAATCCTAAGAATCACGATCAGATTAAACAGGAATTGNAACAACTTCATCAGGATGAGCAACGACAACGTAGCCTTTTGGATAAAGCAATTTCTCAATTACATGAAAATGGATTTACTCTTCAACTGGAATCAATAAAACTGATTGAACAGTTTAACGAAGTTGAACGAATGCAAGAATATTCAAATCAAATNAATCTCTTACAATTGGAGATACAAACATCGATTTTACCATTTGATCCTGTCCTATCTGAAACATTCTCTCAGCGTGTTAATGAATTGATTGCATCACCTTCAGATGACATTAAAACTCTTCANAATAATGTCAAAACGATTGCAGAACATCTTCAAGCTCGTTTAGGGGAAATGAATACTCTCCTCCGCCAATGGCATTCAGATGGGTTTTCTTATGAAAATCGCCTTCATATTTCTCCCGAAGAATTGCTTGAATGGGAGCACATTTTACCGGAATTGGAACAACAATACCATCGCCACGCAGGAGCCTATGAACGATGGTTAGAAATTACACAACTCTGGGACCATCATGATAAATCCATCGAGGCGATCGCAGGAAAAATAGAGCACACTGACGCCTTTTTGGATAAAATAGAGGCGCTTGAGCAACAATGGATAGAAAAAGAACTTCAAGGAGCATCATTGATTGAACAGTGGGAACAATTTGGTTTTGAAATGGACATCTGGAGNTACAAAATAACACAAGACCCAAGACAAGGTTTTGCAGAATTGAACCTCCAATTGCCGTTGTACGAACGAGCGAACGCACTCCTTGAATCAATGCTCCAACTCGACACCTCTCTTGGTGGTGAAGATGAAGTTGAGCGAAGGTCTGTCATTCTCAGGACCATGGATTTAGAGAGCGAGATACTTGACGAAATGGAGTTGTGGATCAACAAACGAACTCTCCGAAATACGCGCCATCGCCGAATGCTCCAAAGGGAATGGGATCAGGCTGCTCGAGAAGGCAGGGTGGATGGAAATCAGNCTTTCTCAGACCTTCACTCGTTTGAATCAGCACTTCGTTCAGTTGAACTTCAATCTCAGACACATTTCTCAACCAGTGTACATACTCATGCCCTCGAACGAGCAAAGGCTGAATTGTTTAGGCTTGAGTCACGCGGATGGAATGTTTCCAAATTACTCCAACTTCATGAACATGAACCAGATGGCTTCTTTGGCCAATTCTCAAAGGCCATTGAAACCATCTCGCGAATTCAATCCATTCAACGAAGAATTTCAGGACTTGATTGGCGCAGGGACGTGCAACGTGCAAGCGAGATATCAGTTCAAGTCAGAGACCCACTTGCTTTGGTCAAACTGGAACATCAAATACCTGCCTTGATTCGTCATCTATCAGAACGCCCGATTGAGGACAGTGACTTCACTTACACAGTTTGGTTACCCGAACAACGTCCTGTTCTTCTTCCAAAGGAACAAACAATCCCTCGAATGAGGCCTGAAAAGATCCAGCCAGAATCAACGTTGGAGGAAGCTCATGAAGCCATGCTCGATGCGATGGAAACTGAGGTTCCAGAAACTGAAGAAAAGCCAGAGTTTGCTCCGGCGCCAATCTCTCAAAAGGTGAGTGAATTACAGATTCGCGATGATGATATCATTCGCGAAGACGGTTTGACAGATTACGAATTCTGGGAAGATGAAAATCGGTCCGGAACTCGATGGAGTGGATGGCGCGAAAAGCAAGAGGAAAAAGAAGTAGAGGAGGAGAAATCCACTCAACCAATCGCCTCCGAAGNAACAAAAGAAGATCCACAAATCATTCCAAATCCACTTCCTGAGAGAATTAATTCATCGCCTATCATCGAGCCACAAACAACGAACGAAACCATTTCCAACGTAGATTTGTCCTTTTACGAATCACTTCTTCGACAATTGAGTCTCAATAAGGAAGCAGACACACTTGTTGGAAGCAAAAACGTTTCAACAGTACGGAGGGCACTAGCATCGTTCGTTGGCCATGAACCACGCGATATTCGAGTAGATCGGATGCTACGTCTCGTATTACGCCTACTACCGCAAAATGATTCGAATGATGTTGAACGAATTCATATGGTCGAATCAATTNGTGATGCATTACCGAAATACAAACAGTGGGTTCGAATGCGCTTAGAAGCTCGCCATATGGGTGCTTCTGGAGATTTCTTTAATGATGCAAACCGGCTTGGGGCTGCGTTAAAGCGAACTCCCGGCCCTGGTGTTCGGGTTCCCTTGGAAGCAGATGAATTGCCGTTNCCTGACGTTACGAATATTGATGAATTAATTCAACAAGTAAAACGCCTTGTTCAATCATTGNATCCCCCATCTGCTGGTGGGGTCAGCTNATCATGCTAGCTCATTGAGCAGTGCGTCCTGTTCTTCNTGTGAAATTACAGGTTTTTCATTCGGAGTAGCTTGCACAGCAATTCGAGGGGCTTCTGGCATCGGCATGTCGAGTGGAATCGGTTGATTGAGACCAGTCGGGGGCGCTGGCATTGGTGCCAAAGGTGGCGGAAGCGGCGTCGGGGCAGGAGGTACAACAGCGGGGGGCAGAGGAGCAATCACAGGAGGAGGNGGTATGATTGTTGGCGGACCTACCGGTGGTGCCGGCGCAGGAGGTAAAGGCGAAACTACAGGTTCTGGAGCAACATTATTCATTGTTGGTGGGCCACTTGGTTGAGGAGCTTTCTGCACAGTAGGTTCTTCGGCTACAGGCTCCTGTTCAGTTGTTGAGTTTGCATCCTCAGCAATACTCGTGATCTCAACCGGCTGTTGGATACTTTCAACCATCCCAGTCTCAGTATCCAAGGGCAATTGTTTGAGAGGTTGTATTTGTGGTTGAGGAGGAGCGGGGGCATGAAGCTGTGAGTGCAACTCGTTAACGGCCGAAACGTCGAGTTGACCCATCTTGATGTAATCTGCCATTGCAGGACCAACCAATGCCATACTCGCCCTGAAACCAGGAACAAAAGATCCCATCGTAGTTAGTTCAATTTCATGTGAATTTCCATATGATGAAAACATAAGTCGGTGGGTTTCCAGTTTTGTAGGTAGGAATTTNAATCCAATCAAGAACATTGACAACCCAAGAATAATCGGCGTAAGCCCCTGTATCATCATAAGAATGATTCCTGCAACTCCAAAACCTGCAGATAGACCTAGTTCAACTGGTGCTGGCTTTTCGATGACATGTTGGAAGCTGGTTAATTCAGCATCCATGACAAGTTGGACATCAACACGAGGAATTCCATCCTTGTGCAATGTGGTTTTTACAACTCGAAAAACACCATCCCCAACAACAATTGATGTTGATGACAACCCATCTTTTGATTCTGAGAGAGGGAATTCCTCAACATCCTCTTCATTGTTGTGAAACAAGGGCTTTGCTCGAATCGGTAATACGTGAACATCCATCAGTTCACGAGGTTTACTTTCAATCTCCTCAACCACTTCTTCAATCTCATCCTCTTCAACATCGGACGAGGGGGACGTGTCATCTTCCATGTGTCAACCTTACCTGAACAATGAAATGAACGTAACGGAGTTCAACGATGGGTTTCAGAGAACCAAGATTTTGCACCACTCTTCGAATCAAAACCTTTTCCTGGNTTAGTTCCAACTACGGTGCCAATAGAGGCCTCGGAAGCAATCTCTTGAATTCGGTCGTTGATTGGACCGTTGATAATGAGAGCTTGTACACCCTCAGTACCAGCAGCAGATTTTGCAATAGCCGCAGCACCCATTTCTTCACTAACCGAACCGTCAGCAAGAATGAACATCGCCTTATTTTTACCAAGACTGTCTTGATGATCGAACATCTCCTGGATTTCAGCAGGAGCAATTTCGGACTCAAAGACTTCTGGCATTTCTTCAACCCACTCGTCATTACTTCCACCATGTTTCTCTTCATCTTCCTTGTCTTGTGCCTGCATTGTCTTTGCAAACTTTTCAGCATCCACCTTCATGGAAAGAGACTTGGTGATGGTTTTCTGAGGCAAAAGTTCCCATTCTTGGCCAACAGGTGCTTGTGCAACGAAATCAACCTTGAGAATCGCGTGAAGTTGTCGGAACAACATTTCNCCACCACGATCTCCATCGATAGCNAGCGTAACGGATTGTTTTGCATTGGCGAGATCAATCAATTCTTGCTTGATGTTTCCAGCACCATCTGCACTAATTGCATTTTTGACACCGCAATTAAGCAGGTTGATGACATCGTTTCGTCCTTCGACGATAATTAACGAATCAGAACTTTGGACGTTTGGCCCACATGTTAGTCCGTGGAAATTTGTGGCTGTNCCAACNGTCAAGACGGACCGCACTTCTTCGACAACTGTTTTACTTGCTGCTTCCCCAGAATTGACCAACTGGAGCAACAACTCCTTTGCACGGTCGACAACAGCAGTCCGCTTAGTAGCACGAACGTCCGATATTTCGAGAACGCTGATTTTTGCTTGACATGGCCCAATACGATCGATTGTTTCCAATGCCGATCCAATAATGGCTGTTTCAACATTGTCCATACTGCTTGGAATGAGAATCATCCCGTGCACCTTTCCACCTTTTGTTTCCATTTCAACGTCAACGTGTCCAACACGAGCAGTACGCTGTAGTTTTCTGAGTTCGAGCTCATCACCGAGCAAACCTTCGGTTTGTCCCATGATTGCCCCAATGATGTCTTTTCGCTGAACGGTACCATTGACCTTAATGTCAGCCTTAATCAAATACTTCATTGCCTTTCCTTGTTTATTTCCTGAGTTGTTTCTTCGACCCATTTTGAATCCTCCTATCGGCTTCCTCACAGTCTACGCATTAATCCCAAAAAGGGGGCGCAGTGCAACGGTTGGGTAAAATTAACCAACCAAGTGAATGTGATTCAGCAAGTCATGCTATGACCAATCCCTTTTCAATCCTGTGGAGAATTCAAGCCCAGAATTTACGTTTTATTCCTTCGGCAGGGAACAGGAGCGTTCAACAAGTTCAACCTAGATTTTTGCTAAGGGAAAGGAAGAAGTTGATCTCAAACCATCAATGGCAAGGGCCCAAAGTAATCCACTTAACCTTCCTAGAAAAGCAGGAAATAATTGAAAATCTTCGCGTGGGTTCAAGAAGAGGTTCTCCCTACGACAAATCGTGTCCGCCGAGTCAGTTCACCGTCTCGCTGCATTTCGCAGTACGATTGAGGTGATGTTACTCGATGGCGTATTAACACGAGAAGAGAAGCGATTAATCATCCGCCTTTCTTCATGCCTTAATCTAGAACCGCATCAACCCGCAGAGGTTTATCAGGCAATAATCGATGGTAAGGAAACCGAAAANGGCGAAATACTCACATCTGAAGAACAGCATGAAATTTACAAAACGGTTTTTGAAGTTGCCATCATCAACGCCTCCCTCTCCAAGGATGAGTTTCGAGTCATGGCCCACCTGCGTGAATTGTTCGCTATCGATGATGATGAGCACAATCTCGTCGAACGGGAACTTAGAGACATGGTTAAGGAACGATTTGAAGATCCCAATATGGTCGAAAAGACACTTACCAACCTTCGTGATTCCGTCCGTGTGGTTACGACTTTGTTTGATAATGTTCGAAAAAAGAACCACGGTGAAACGTGATGAACGCTCCCTCATTGGATGACTATTTGGACGGCTTTTCCTCCTTTCCTAATCGACGTAAGAAGCGGTTAGCAATGCTTCGTGAGGCGTATACATTCGGCGTTCCGGGAATGATTACTAAATCCATGACAGATCGCCTCGCACAATCGGGTCACTACACCTTTCATATTGGAACCCCCGACCCGGAAATGCGGCGAATCGCTTCGTGGATGTTGACGAATGAACAAGATCGACTGAAGATAGCCAAATTCATACCGAAAATTTGGAAACGTGGTGGAAGAGAAGATNTGAAACTTGTGGGGTTACTTCTTGCGAACATGTCGGATGAAGAGCTCGGAGAGAATGGATGGACAATATTCCTACAACTTGTCCAAGAACGTGTATCTGTAGAGGTTTTTCTTGAGACCGCGGAAGAATTTCTTCGAGGAGGCCGTCAACTTCCAGATGATGAATGGATTCGCGACGCATCATTGCAGAGTAAGACCTGGGCCCAATTGATGATTCTCCTCCTCTCACTAGATGAATCTCGGGTTGCTTCACATCAGAACCTTTTAGAAACAGCCCAGGAGGGTGGTGAATTGTTCGAACGTATTCGAGAACGGCTTCTTCAACGATTATCTTGATGGGCTTTGAGCAATTCCGAGTATTATGGCTGAACGCTTTCTTCCAACCGAAGACCCCGTTCTCGAACAGGTACTCTCATGGACGGTTGAACGCGACGCTCGTGACGTACGACGTCTTCTCGAATGGCTACCACAAGCTCGTTCGAGTCGAGAACGCCAAGCCCTACTCGATCGAGTACGAGATTTACTTGACGAGTTGGAACAAGCCATGACAGCACTCGATGAACTTGTGTGAGAATTATGTCGCTCTTGTGCCTAATCCTTGCAGGAGGTAAGAGCACTCGAATGAATCAGGACAAGTCCCTAATGTTCGATTCTGTCAACAAACTTTCCCAAGAGTTGACTGCACGTGGATGTAATGTCCTTGTCGCATGCGGATCAGTAGATCGAACATCTCTGTTTAATTCGAAGTGTTGGATTGATCCTGCTGGAACGGAATCAGTTGCGCAGGTAATTCGCTCATTCACAGAAGAATATGATGGTGAAATACAACTTTTCCCATGTGATATGTTCCGGCTCGATGAACATGCTATTGATGTATTACTCGCCCAAGAACCCGGAGTCCCAATCGATTCTGAAGGGCGAGAACAGTTCACATTATCTCGAATACCAGAAGGATGTACGTTACCGGATGTGATGAGTATGCGAGAGCTCTTCTCAGGATTGGATCGAAATGCAATGAGCGCACTTGGAAACAGATTAGAGAATTTTAATCATCAAGATCAAATTGATGCCCTGAACAAATCAAATCGATGACCTTAGGGTAGACTCTATGTTCTTCTATCTGTACGCGCTTTGCAAGGTGAGGACGTGTATCGTTTTCAAAAACCGGAACTCGGCATTGTGCGAGAATGGTCCCTGTATCCATTCCAGCATCGACGACATGGACGGTACAACCACTCACTAACACACCAGAAGCGAGAACATCAGTATGGGCATCGGCGCCCGGAAAGGCAGGAAGCAATGAAGGATGAATATTGACAATTCGAGGATAGAAATTTTCTACAAATTGAGGTGTGAGAATCCGCATATATCCAGACAAGACAATTAAATCCACATCGTATTCCAATAACTCCTGCTCAATTCGCATCTCTTGTTCGCGTCGGCGTTCTTCTCGAGGAACATTGACGTCAACCGACTCGATAATGACTGGGAGGTTATATTTCCTTGCAAAATCAACACCTTTGGCATCCTTCTTATCAGTGACACAAACAACCGTTGTGTGAACACAATCACTTCTTGTTTGGTGCTCCAAAAGAGCGTTCATCCCTGTCCCAGAACCGGAAAAGAAAACAGCGATTCGAATGGGATGAGATGGACTTCCGTTCCGACTCAACAATTGAATTCCCCCCATGTATGGCCCAGGTCCTGATTGATTACAGTCCTATCCCTGTCCCTATTCCTTATGAGTAACAAATTACAGGACTGGCTCAGGAAGTGCGGTTATGGAGGGTCAATCCAATCAGGATATCCCCTCCGCCTTCAATTTTGAAGGGCTTTCAGATCATGAGATTCTCGAGGCCATTTTGGACATGCATAAACCTTCCAAGAATCCGGTTGTACGATGGCTATGGACTGTTTTAGGGTGCATTTTTGTTGTTTTTGCAGTCATTGGGACGATTGTTCCAGGTTGGCCAACAACCTCTTGGCTTGTTGCAGCTGGGTTCTGTTTTGGGCGGTCCTCAAGGCGAATGTTTCATTGGTTGCTAACGAATCGTGTGTTCGGCAATGTTCTGCTTGAGTACTATGTTGCTGGTCGTGCACTTCCTCTTCATTCTAAGATTGTCATCATTGGTATCATTTCGGTTGTTTCAGCATTCTCAATTTACGTTGTTACCAAGCTAGGTGATCCTGGTTTTGGACAAACAGCAATTGCAATTGTTGCAGTTATTGGAATTTGGTTCGTTCGTTGGAAAGTTCCAACCGTGTAGTTGTAACCTCAACCGAATTAGAGATCTTTGAGATGTGTTGCAAATCGATTCGCTATCGAAATCCCAACATCTGTACATGAAGCAGTCCCACCCAAATCATAGGTCAAAGATTTTCCATCTTTCAGATGTTCAGCAACGCTCTGATCAAGCAGTTGCGACACATTCAACAAATCATCATCGTTTGATCGTCGCGCTAACCAATCCAACATCATTTGAATGGAGTTTATACTTGCAATCGGGTTGACCTTATTCTGGCCAGCATGCTTTGGAGCCGATCCATGAACTGGTTCGAAGAAAGCATGGTCATCACCTATATTACCTGAGGCGGCCATCCCCATTCCGCCTTGCAAAACAGAGGCCAGATCNGTTGCAATATCCCCAAACATGTTTGAGGTGACAACAACATCGTANAACTCAGGAGTTCTTGTCAGCCATTGAGTGAAAGCATCAATGTACCCATAATCGGTTTCAACGTGNGGGAAATTACCTGCAATTTTATCGAAACTTCGGCGGAACAATTGACAACCTCGAGTAACGTTGCTTTTGTCAATACAGGAAACTCGCTGCTTACCATCAACTGGTGCTCCGTTACGGGTGTTACAGATGTCGAAACCCATCTTGATGAGACGTTCTGATCCGTGAGAGGAAATGGGACGGGGGTCGTATGCTACTTCGCCATAGAGTCCGGGGAATTCAATTTCTGGAGGCTCATAACCTTCCAGCCCTTTAGCGCGCTGTGCACTACGATGAAGAAGGGAGTGGTAGAGTCCTTCTGTGTTCTCACGGAGAATAACCATGTTGACCATATCAGGATCCCAAATGTTTGTGAATCGGCCATGAACCTTGTGAGGAACGCCCTCATACAGGCGAATCGGACGCACATTTGCATACAAATCAAGACCNCTACGCATTCCGAGAATAACAGATCCCCCAGCCAAATCACCGTTCGGAAGGCGGGCGCCAGGATAACCAATCGCACCCATNAAAATTGCATCTGCAGCATCACGGCAGAATTCAAACGAACCTTCGGCCCACTCTTCTCCAGTAGCAAGATAATGCTGGCCGCCACAAGGAATCACATTCTGTTCAAAACCATGATTCGTATGCTCCTGAATGGTGTCGAGGATTCGCTGTGCTTCGACCGCAACTTCCTTTCCGGTACCATCGCCGGGAAGCACCGCAATAACGTGGTCGCTCATGGCTGTTCGAGGTGCCAATAGTACATGAAGGAGACCCATTTCTCTCCTGTAAATTTCAATGCCGGAACAGGCGATGTCCGGTAAAGAGCATCGAAATACCAAGGCGATTTGCAGCATCGATAACTTCCTGATCACGAATAGATCCACCTGGTTGAACTATTGCGGAAGCGCCAGCAGCAGCGGCTTGTTCCAAACCATCAGCGAATGGGAAGAATGCATCGCTAGCAAGTACACAANCTATCGCACGTTCACCNGCCCGGCGTGATGCAATACGAACCGCTTCGACTCGACTGGTNTGACCAGGACCAATCCCAACAGTTGAAAGGCCTTGAACCATAACAATTGCATTGGATTTCACTTGTTCACAGACCCGCACTGCAAATTTCATCGAATCGATTTCTTCCGATGAAACCTGTTTATCTGTGACTGTTTTCGCCGCTTTCCAATCGATAATTGGAGGCTCTTCTGTCTGAACAATCCAGCCCCCTTCAATCTGCTTCAAAATCCTCTTTCGTTCCAAGGGAGCCAATCGATTTTTTGGAGAATCAATCGTGAGCAATCTTCGATTGCCTTTCTTCATGATAAATTCCTTTGCATCATCTGTATATCCTGGTGCAATGAGTACTTCAATGAACAATTCAGCCATTGCTTGAGCAGTATCAAGAGTGACAACTTCATTGAAACAAATGATAGATCCAAAAGCAGATTCTGGATCGCTTGCAAGCGCATTAGTGTAGGCTTCAACTTGACTTGAAGCCAAAGCAACACCGCATGGGTTGTTGTGTTTGACAATGACGCAGGCGTGAGGAGTATCCGGCCATTCATCTGTTGACAAGGAACGACATAGACGCAGGGTAGCATCAGCATCGGAGTAGTTGTTGTATGACATCGCCTTACCTCCCTCAACGTGTGCAGTCACTAAAGTAGAGTGCTGGCCAAACACTTCATCATCGACGTACAATGCTGCACTTTGATGGGAATTCTCCCCATACCGTAATGTTTCCATTCGAATTGAGGATGCCAATAGAGTATCATGGAATCTTCTCGACTGTTCTTTAACCGAATCAAATGATTCAGGGATGCCGTTCCAGCGTTGGTGTAGTGTATTAGCAATCGCCACATCGTAGGATGCTGTATGCTCATAGGCAGTAAGGGCAAGCTGTTGTCTTCGTTCGATAGGCACCCCTGAAGGATTACCGTTGGATTGACGAAGGTCGTCAAGAATCGATTCGTAATCTCTTGGATTGCAACANATGATGACGTTGGCGTGATTTTTCGCTGAAGCACGAACCATTGTTGGGCCCCCAATATCAATCATTTCCAGCAGCGCATCTTTGTCTAGAGGAGGGTCAGCCGATGCTGCAGAAACGAATGGATAGAGGTTGCATGCGACTAGAGCTATCGGCGTATACTGCAGATCCTTCATACCCGCACGGTCTTCCTCTTTTTGTAATCGGGCTAAGAGTGGACCGTGTATCGCGGGGTGGAGTGTTTTCACGCGTCCATCGAATATTTCAGGGTGCNCAGTGACATCAGAGACNCTCATAACTTCAAGACCTGCTTTCTTGAGTTNCTTTGCAGTCCCTCCAGTTGATACCAATTCGAACCCAAGGTCGACAAGCGAAGTAGCAAATTCAACGATTCCTGNTTTGTCCCATACACTCAACAATGCGCGAGGTTTTCCCGAGTCCATGATTGCACCCGTTATCGCACTCTAGTATGTCTTTGTTATCAAGCATGTGATGAGCCCATTTGCTCAATCACCTCGTGATGAGATGACCTGGTCAACACGGAGCAAGCCACAAGCAGTCTCGACGGCTGCTTGCAAGGCATGAGAAACGGTATACGATGAGAGCAGGACGTTTTGAATCTCTCCAATACGACCGTCCTTACAAACACCAAATTGTCTGGATNGATTCCGATGCGCCGCACGCAGTTGCAACAATGTATCGATTTGGTCTTCACCAGCGTTGAGTGCAAGCGTGCTCGGAATCGTTTCGAGAGCCCGAGCAAACCCTTCGATTGCAAGGCGCTGACGGCCAGATACGGATTCCGCACGTTCTCTCAAGTGAAGTGCCGCTGCTACATGGAAAGAACCTCCTCCAAGGATTGCAGCAGGATTTTCTAGAACACATTCAATGGACCGAAGTGCATCATACATAGCGCGAATGTACTCTTCAACAGCGGCTCCTTGACCACCTCCAACATCGAGTGTGACAAGGCCCGACGCTTCACCAACTTCGACGATGAGTCGTGTGCGACGACCGTCTTCATGCTCTGAAACATGGACGAGAGCGGAACTGAGGCTACCGAGATTTCCTTCATCAATATCATCAAGATGATTGATTAATTGTGCGCCAGTCGCAGCAGCAATATCTTCGATTCCATCATCTTCCAGCATTCCCACGAGAAGAATATCATTGTCATTACAAGCATGCTGAATGCGATCATCAACTTCCTTTGATGTAAATACAGTTCTAGCTCCCGATGTTGCAAGTGCATCTATCTTTTCCCGGATGAGTTTCTCTTCAGCATCCAAAAATGCAACCATTTGTTCGGGTCGTTCGATTTCAATTTCAGCATCTCGCTTCGTCTTTTGGATGGTCAGAGGACAGGTCAATGCAAGAACACGAGAGTGTTGAGAAATCTTTGGGGTTCGTTCAGAATCAAATTTTTTGTCAAGAATCACGCCCTTGACCAATCGTGTTTCGTGAATTGAATCAAATCCACGNTTTACCATCCGAACGTTTTCTGCACGAACTTGGCGACCGCTTTCTTTTANCGTCATCATCGCTTCAACCAGCAGTTGTGCGAGAGCATCCCCTCCCGCTTCTGCTGATTTACCAACCATGGAAGTGCGAGCTACAGATTGCAACGATTGTTGATCAATGTTGTTTGTTGAATATTCGTCTAGAATTTCAAGGGTATCGATTACAGACTGTTGGTATGCCTCGACTAGAGCGAGCGGATGAACACCACGTTCCAGCAATCGTCCAGCTTCTTTCATCAATTCACTCGCAAAGAGAAGGCAACCTGTGACTCCATCTCCACATGCATTTTCTTGTGATTCTGCAAGTTGAACGAATGCTTTTGCTGCAGGATGTTTAACAAGAAGGTCGGCTACAATCTTTGCTCCATCGTTGGTAATTGCATTTTCACCGTTCGTTTTATACATCATTTTGTCCAAACCGTTCGGGCCAAACGTTCGGCGGAGGATGTCCCCAAAAGCAACGGCGGCCCCGACTAATTTCTGTGTAACGGCCACGCCACTGGTCACCGAGGTAGTTGGTCGAACAATAACAACTGGCGCACGCCCAGAACCATCATCTTGTTGCGCCATGAATCTCGGGAGTAACCGTTCTTCAAGAAGTCTCCTTCTCAACGTCGACGGCCTTTACGCGTCTTTTTCGAACGCCCATGTTGTTCATAGGCACGACTTTGGTAAGCTCGTCGATCTTGATCATCAGACCAGATTGAGTGTTCAGACACATCCTCTGATTCAGGTAAATCATCGAGTGATTCTATCGATAGCCGTAACCCTCCAAGTTGGTCCTGCAAAGCCCGGACGTTATCTCCACCCCTACCAACCAATGTCGAAATCATGTTCTTGGGGGCATAGATGGTAGCAGAAGCATCGCTTGTAAATTGAACACGAACGTGCACCCCTGCCCATTGGCGAATCGTATGAATCAACTGCTTTTGGGCAAGTTGTTGCAGCGGCTTCTTTTGCCGAGATTCACTTACAGGCACCACTGCAAGTTCAGATCCNAATGCGAACATCTCATGAGTGACCTTTCCACTTGGGAATTCAACGACCTCAATGACAGGTCGAGCCAATTCTTCCTGCATTCCAGAAGGGGGTTTTACCGTCATTCTCAATTCGAGAACTTGTTGAATCTTACCTGCTTCAACGTGCAACACAGTATCAAGAACTTGAGATACAAGACCCAACTCAACCTTTCCAATGAGGCGTTGAATGGCTTCAAGTGCAGAATTTGCGTGGGTCACTCCCAGGAGCCCGACTCCTGCCAGGCGAACATCGGCAAAGATTTCGAAATCTCTTGCTCGACGCACCTCATCAAAAATTACGAAATCCGGGCGAACGAGGAAGATGATTTCTGCGGTTTTCTCTAAATCACCCTCGAGAGGAGCATACTGAGTAATTCGATCTGCGAGTTGCAAATCTCTTGGCGCTTCCATTGTCTTGACCATTGCACCGATGTCATCATCAAGATACTCAGCGATGGCTTGAGCAAGCGTGGTTTTCCCCGAACCCGGTCGTCCACAAATGAATACACCACGGTGGTGGTTGGAAAGGCGTTCAACAATNTTNGGGTCTAAGTCATAATCNCTCAAGGACAACTTCGCCACTGGCCGTACAACGGTGATCTCTCTGGCGTCTGAAAACGGAGGACTTGCACATGTAATTCTCAAATCCCCAAGTTGCAGAACTTGACATCCCTTCCTGTTNATTTCAAGGAAGCAGTCACTGCGGTGTTGATTTTCTTCAACAACTGTTTGGAGCGTTTCTTGCAGCGATTCCAATTTCAGATTATCCCAATCACCATCCTCTCCATCAAGTTCAATCAACTTGAGTTGTCCAATCGTCCCTCTTTTTACTCGAGGGGGACAGTCAGCCTTCAGAAAGATAGTGTGAACATCTTCCTCAAGCAATTGCTCTAGCTCGGAAGGAAGCTCAGGATGTTCTCCGTGCTTTGCCATGGGTGTAATGTTTCGACGGAGGCATTTGACCCTTCGCACGCTTATACGGATGGAGTACCCGGTTCAAGCATACCAAAAGTCCACCAAATGTATGCATTTGTTCCGATGCTTCCAAGGATCGAACCAACCAATGGGAAGTCATAGAAGTAAATGCACCAATAGGTAAGGCCAGCCGTGACTGCAACGAAGGTGAGGACGTTCAGCACACCGCCGTTCTTCATCCCACTAAGTTGCAAGGTCTTTTCGTATCGAGTAGCTCCCCAAATGAGGGCTACAACACACGATAGGATCGAAAATGCAATCGCTGCATCCAAAACAGAATCTTGGACGAACCATGTTCCAAATGATGCAATTGTGACGCCAGCCAGTAGCCAAAGCATGACGCGTTCGGGGCTCATGATGCGTCCAGTTGGCTTCATCTCTTCAATTCTCGTGTGTCCGAACGTCCTGAGGCAATTAACTGGGAGCGAGCAATTTCGATGCACCGTATGGTCCTTAGAATGGAACCTGTCGAGGATGCAGTCGAAGGTAAATTACTGACGAGGAAATCGTGGAGTACACCTTCAAGTGGGGTACAATTGGAGTTTACGGATACCGTCCGAATGTCTTCATTTTCAATAATGAAATCCTTGTGNTTTTGCAATTGAATCAGGATTCTTCCACCGGTTCCTAGGATTTCCAATTCTGAAATGTCTTTTGCAGCGTTCCATCCAACATCGATATGGATCTCCACTTGATTGGGATATTCAAGCGTCAATTGAGATTGTGTACGTGTNCCGAGGACTTCGGAGATCCTAAGGGGAGTCTGATCGTTCAGGATATATTCTGCTAAGTCAACACCATGAATCGCTAAGGAGTCAAGGGAATGGGAGACTGCATCATCTTTCCTTGTGGTTTTCTTTCGATAATGGATGGATTGAATGGCACCAATTTTTCCTCCATGTATCTTTGATTTCGCATCCTCGATACACGGGTGGAATCGGAGGAGAAACCCACTCTTTAGTGCATTTCCTTCCTGAACTGCGGTAGATACCAAGATGGAAGCATGATCAAAGGTCGTAGCCATGGGCTTTTCCAAAAAGACATCAACCCCTTGGGAGAGGAACTGTTTGCCAAGAGAATAATGGGTTTCATTTGGAGTCACAACAATAACAGCATCGAGGCCAAATTTGTCAACCAGCGTTTTAGGATTGTTATGAATCTGAATCGATTCGCTCTGTATAGACTTCAGAATAACCTCGTCAATATCACATGCTACGATACAATCAACAACATCTGACANGTTTTGCAAAGCCATGAGGTGTTTCACGCCCCATCGACCACAACCGATAACACCCACTCGCTTCCGCACAAGTAGAGGGCAACTCTGTAGCAATTGATGTTTGGCTTTTGGCCATGCCTAAGAGTCGTAATAGGCATATTCTGGATATTCGACTTCAAACATCACAACATCGGTTAATTCCATGTCCGTCAGGTTGTGAACGGTGATGCCAGCTCCAGAAAATGCATAGATGAAGTCGCCCATAAATATNGTCCGTCGAATGTTTTCATTTCCACCCCACCAGTGGTTGACATCTTCATGATTAACGAGGGAGGAATGGTTGACTTCACCGTGAACGGACATGCTCCCAGTGGCCTCATCGACGTTGACAATAATGGCCTTTGAGACGTATTCATACGACCAATGGTATCCAATCCCTTCTTCATAACTCTCGATGTATCTGTATGTTGAAAGAGGGACTGCGAGCATTTCCTTTGGCCCCCAGTACTGGAAGGCTTTGTGCTCATACATCGCCTCGGAATACGACCATGTCCAACGATNATCTTCAGGATCATTAACTGGAGATAACATCAGGGTATCCGCAACTTCTGGCTGAGTTAAGTCACTGATATTGAAGGTGGAAAGGCGCGTGCTCGACCAATCGAGTCCCAAACCGTCTTCACCAGCGGGCCCCATTCCAATGGTTAGGAGCATACCATCGTGAAGTGGGTGAATGTAGGTTGAGACACCAGGGACCTCTAATTCTCCTAGAATCGTTGGCGTAGCAGGGTTTGACAAATCAATCGTCCACAATGGATCAATCTGTTCAAAGGTAACGAGATATGCACGATCTTCGACAAATCGGGCGGACCAAATACGCTCATCTTCGGCAATACCATCGAGCCGACCATACTCGAGGAGAACCTGTTGGTCTGTTTCCGGATTGACGCCTCGCACAAGGGTGACGATTGAAGAGGACATGGGTTCGATATCATCCATCCACCATCGGTTCCATTGACCAACAGTGGTAGCAATTCGCAACACNCCCTCATGTTCAGATATACAGAACTGATTCAATATCTGCCCATCAATTCGCCCGGAACCTGTGTATGTTGTCACGCCAGGAACAGAAATATCGAATGTGTGGATGTTTGTCATTTCATCAACTTCATCCTGGCCCCAGAACCACCACCAATCCCATGAATTCTCTGTGAGGACGAGAGCATCTTTGGAGGCATAGACGAGCGGATGATTACTGAGCAAATGGTCGGATTCAAAAACGAATCTCGGGGAAAACAAATCGAGTGAAAGAATGTTGGTAAATCCACGACTGAATCCGTCCATCGGTTGCGCAAAGTTTTCACACGATTCAGAACGCATGTCATGTTCAATAATCTCTCCATCAACACGCTGGTAAATTTTCGGAACGAGATCTTCCAATGCAATAGCCTCCAGAACCTCATCATTCGCTTGAATTGTTTCATANGCAATCANTTCNCGGTAAGTCTTCCGCTCTGGATCATCCCATTCAAGGTCGTAATAGGCACTCGGCATGTTTAGCCAATTCGATAGGCCCGGAATGTTGAGCCATGAGTGGGTGATTGCTCGGACTGACCCGTCGATTTCACGCGCATCAACATTGTATCCTTCTAAGTAAAGCTCCTGAATGATTTCCGGGCTCGACCTGTTGGAGATATCGAATGTCGTGTACTTGGTCAAGGAATTAACCCGCCACTGACTGTACTCTCCTCCCCATCGGAGGTATTCGTACAAATCATCCTCGGAATTGATGCTCCAAGGATTGTAACTTGAGAGCACAATCAATCGATCACCCTGTAACATCATCGAAATCGGTGAACCTTCGATTGAAAAATTGCTTGTAAATTCAATTTCTCCAAATTCCGGAATCTCCATAATTGAGAGGGACGAACCTTGAAGGACATAGATGTAATATCCATCGGTTTTGATGAAATCAGCTTCATCGACCCCTTGTTCTTGATTATTGGTGCCACTGAAATCTTCGCCTTCGGTTCGAGTTGGCTGGGATTTAGGGGCGGTTGTTGTGGCGGNGTCTCCATCCATTGACGCTTCAGCAACCATCCCATCCTCGAGCCAACCACCGCCCCAGTAATATATCTCCTCAACCGCTTGCAACAACTCCGTCCGATATTCTTCAGCGATACTTGCCTTGAGGCTGTATTCCATGTCGTCACAAGAATCAAACTGAACCAATTGTGGTTGAGAGATTGTGCGTTGAGTTTTTGTCTTCCAGTCATCTGGTAGTTCCGTAATTATTTCATCACGTACGTTCCCGATGCATCCCGCCGATAACATAAGGGCAATCAACAGAAATGCAATGCGTTTGGGACGGCCCATAGCAAAAGGCAGTATTGTACAGTTAAGAATTCAATGCTTTCTTGCATCGAATTCTTTGGTCAGCATTATGTGCTTGATTCAAAGCGTTAAGAATGTGCCAGATAATGTCGAAATCGAACGGCGATTCCTCGTCGATGGTCGCCATCAACGACCTTGGGTTGAGGAATCTTTCCGATGCNTTTCAATTCTGCAATGGTACCTTGACCGAGAAAAACTGATTGCGTCCAATCATGATGGTACAATCATGTATGATCAGACGATGCTGGTAAGCGACNTTCCGATAGCCGTTACCTCTCAATTGGANGAGAATACAAATTGGACCGTACGCTTACGAAAATCCCATTCATCGTTTATTTTGACTCTCAAAGGAAAAAGAGTTGGTTCGGCCGCAGCAGAATTTGAATGGNCTATNTCTCAAGAATCTGCACAATCAATCTTGGAAGGTACAAATTATCCACTGGTGGAGAAGAAACGATATCTATGGAAGGGAATTGACGACCATGTTTGGGAAGTTGATGAATTCGAGGGGGATCTAGCAGGCCTCATCATCGCTGAAGTCGAACTTGAAACAGAGGGTGAGGCTGTCNTTGTACCTNCTTGGACAGGTATTGAGTTGACTTTCCTGCGCGGGTGGTCAAACGCATCCCTTGCACGAATGCTCAGTCAACAATAAGATTGGAGTGCTTGTACGATACGCTCCAATTCTTCTTTCGTAAGTTCGTGATGTACAGGGATTGCCACAAGAGATGATGAAAGGGCATCTGTTGTGGCAAACGAATCGTTTGACTGAGGATGGTCTGAGTACACTGCGTGCTTGTGACAGGGAGTAGGATAAATGACTCGACTAGCAATGTTGTGATTGCTCATATGCTGAACAAATTCTTCGACAGCGTCTGTCTTCACACAATATTGGTGCCAAGCATGCTGAGTATCCTTGCGAACNAGTGGGGCTTCCAGTAACTGATTGTTTGCGATAGTAACAGTAAATCGTTCAGCGTTCATCCGCCGTCGTTCGAGCCAGAGATCGAGATGTTCCAATTGCTTTCGCCCTATTGCAGCAAAAACCTCAGACATGCGCATGTTTGTCCCAACTTCTTGCGATTGAAGTGACCCATCCCGGCCATGATCTACAATTGAACGAATGCGCAATCCAATTTCTGAATTAGCGGATGTAATCATACCGCCCTCTCCTCCAACGGCTACATTTTTCGACGGGAAGAATGAGAAACAGGAAACCGTACCGAGTGCGCCAACCATTTGCTTTCTNCCAGCGACCTGGATTGATCCTCCGTGTGCTTGCGCAGCATCTTCGATCAGAGCGATGTTGTGTCTTTTGCACAAATTGATGAGAAGAGGGTCATAGCATTGGCCAAACAAATGCACTCCAATCACTGCTTTTGTCCTCGGCGTAATCCGCCGTTCAATATCCTCGACATCAACGCACCAATAATCCCTTTCAACCTCGGCAAATATTGGCGTTGCCCCTGTCATGGATACAGACGTGGCCGTTGCGATGAATGTCAAAGAAGGGACAATGACCTCGTCCCCTGGTCCGATGTTGAGGAGGCGTAATGCAGCAATCAATGCCCCCGAACCGCTGTTGCACGGCGAAGCAAATTNNACACCACAGTATTGTGCGAACTCATCTGCAAAGGCCCGCCCCTGCGGTCCTTTGACCCAGCGCCCAGAATCCAAAGTAGCAAGAGCCGCCCCCCTCATATCCTCTGTCCATGACGGTCGGGCCAATGGAATGCGCTCTGACATGAAACGGCGAACAATTTGACCTTCAAGAGCATGCGCTTTGCCCCGTCTGCGCGACGTTGATTTCAAGACCCCAACCTTCCCTGCTGTGTTATGGTGTCCGATGAAGAGCAACCCTCTCCATCGGAATTGGCTTCGCTTGTCAAAGATATTCTTGACCCAGAAATTCCAGCAGTTCCAAGGAAGAAATTCAAGCCAAAAGGGCTATTCCTTGGTGAACGAAGAGATTCAGGAGAGCCTATTGACATCCCCTCTCAGGTTCTTGCACGCCACGCAGCGATGCTTGGTTCGACAGGTTCTGGAAAAACNGTCATGGCAAAGGCACTTATCGAAGAGGCTGCGTTAGCAGGAATCCCTTCTTTAATTATTGACCCGCAAGGCGACTTGGCCCGTCTTGCATTAGGTATTGACGAATCTGAGCTCCTTGAACGCGATGGTGATGTTGATCGGAAAAGGAAACTACTTGAGAACTGTGAGGTTCGGATTTGGACACCCCTTCGAAGCAAAGGATTGCCTTTGTGTATCGACCCGTTTCGAGCACCCCCTGCAGATCTCGATCCAGAGGAAGCCATTACTGCTTGGGATATGGTTGCCGCAGGTTTCACGAGCCTTGCAGGCTATGACGTTGAGAAGGCACAGGGTAAAGTTGTCAAGCCATTTCTGTATGAAATTCTCGTTGAGGGTACGCGTTGCGGTCTCGATGTTGGTGATTTTCAATCGCTAGCGAGAGTAGTGAGGGAACCTCATCAGGAATTTACGCGCTTTCTCTACCCTTATTGTTTCATTGAGGACGATGAAGGCGAGAAACCAGATGTTCCAACATGGGACGAAGTCATGTTTGAGCACCGCCTTACTGATTTTGAAGAACGCTTACCAAAAACAACTCGCAATGATCTCGCTCGACGTTTAGCAGCATTCTCTAGCGGAGTCAATCAACTGCTCTTTTCAAATGGCGTCCCAATCGATATTGACTCGTTCGCTGAACCNGCAATACCCGGNAAAATCCCTCTCAATATCGTATATCTTAACACGATTCAAGATGAGGCACAGAAGCAATATTTNGTGCAAGAACTCTCTCGTGAACTGTACGATTGGATGTTGACACAACAGCCTGCAGATGGTGAATTGAAATTACTCTTCTTCATGGATGAGGTTGCTCCGTATCTTCCTCCTCATCCTCGAAACCCACCTGCCAAGGATTTGATCAAACTGATTTTCAAACAGGCAAGAAAATACGGTGTTGCATGTGTTCTTGCAACACAAAACGTGTCGGACGTGGATTACAAGATTCTAGCACAAGCAAACACGACCTTCATTGGACGTTTTACTCAGCCGCAGGATGTTGAGAAAGTTCGTCATCTTCTCAAAGAGAGTGGGGGCGACCAAGACCTCGTTGCCCAATTGCCCACGCTCGGCCCAGGACAATTCCAAATGGTTGCACCAGACGTTGATCCTGCACCTGTTCCTATTCAGTGTCGATGGTTGTATACCGATCATGGAGCCCCATTAAACGAAGATCAAGTTGAGGACATTATCTCGGCTGAGATACGTGCGTGGGCAAAGTCTCGTTCTGCAGGAAGAAAAGGCCGGGGCACAGGAGCAGCGCATGCTGCAAGTCGCGGATCAAATTGGTCGAATAGAGATGATGAAGACGATTCAGAAAGTATTGTTGAAACAGCACGAATTCAAGCCATAGGAGGGGTGACAGCAGCGAGCCGGGGTTTCGTCGACGAATCTGGATTCGAAGTACGATTGATGGGCGGCCTTTCCGTTCTCAAAGATGGCAGAGATCCACTTTACACAATGCAAGCAGCTGTTAATAGTGCTTCAGTCATTGCACTTGCTTGGGCTTTTGTGGCCTTGCTTGAAGCATGGAGGATTGGCGAAATCGGTTGGTTTGGCTTAGCNTCGAGCGGCATCATCACGTTAACAGTTGGCCTCTTCATCTCACTCGAATTGATTCTATCTCATGACCTCATTTTATTGCGCAAACTCGCTAGATTTGCACGCCTCTTCCAATTGTTCCTCGTAGCTTGGATCTGGATTTTGTTTTCATGGTCGACTTGGGGTTCTCTTGATCTGATGGGTCTCGACCCATTGCTGGAAGTGGTAGTTGTCTGGGTCACCGTCTTTACCGGGATTGATTTTATCAATCGATTTCAACTTGGAAAAATACGATGGAATGGCGGGAGCGCATTGGACAAGGTNGTGGGNTTATCCGCGATTCTGACCGATTCCCAGATGTCTGAAATGAGGGCAAATTCGACTCAGATTTTGGGTGTTTTCCGTTGGGTTCTTCACGGTATAACCGTCGTTTGGCTTTCTATTCTTTTCGCCTTTGCAGTCCCATTTGATAGTGCACCTACTTGGCTTGATGAAATGGCAAATATCCACCTCTGGCTTGCCTCACTTTACGGATTAATCTTCTTCAGTGAAGGTTGGCTAAGAGTGCGTAAACGTTACGTGGAAAAATAACGCCGAAAAGATTCTTTCAGGAAAGAATAGTTCGGAGTGTATACCAAAAATAGTAACCAAAACAAACCACAGAAAACCAAGAAACAATAAGAAGTGTTGATCGATTACATGATCCCATGTCTGGGAAATTATTTTTCCGATTTTTGATGAGGATGCCTGCCCAATTGATCCAATACAACCACATCACGAATGCTAACAGCAAATGAACAATTGGATTTTGAATCATTGAAGTATCTCTCCATATCCGATGAACTGCAATTAGGAAAAAGCCCGCAAACCCCAGCCCGGCCAATTGTTTTGGATGTGGTAAAGCCCAAGGAATAAGCAATGAAAAGACCATCAAGTGATAGCCATAGTGCACCTTTGAATAGAAGATAAAAACCCACAAAATACAGAGTACAAAGGCAGGAATAATTTCAATCTTCTTCATCAAGGCCGAAACCCATGTCATCAGTAAAGCCAAGACAAAAATCAAGTGTAGGAATGAACTTGGTACGAAGTAGATGTGTTCTCCGAAAAACCGCCAAAACGACATGCCTCGCTGTTCTACATCGGATACCCTTTCAGCTAATTGTTCACCAGAGGCTGGTTGTTGACCTGTGAGGTAAAAGTTAAGAAATTGCAAGAATTCATCGGTCGCATAGAGCAAAAATGGTAAGGTAACGAGAATACCAATCCCAAGCCCNATTGTCATTGCTTTGAATCTATCTTTCCATAACTTCGGTCCAATGGCCGCAAGGGGTGCACAGAGCGCAGGAAACACCTTCGTCATTGTTCCCAAACCAAACACGGCAGCAGCCTTGTACCAACTTTTTCGAATAATGAACAACAGCGCCAAAAGCAAGAAACTCACAATGATCGCATCATCCTGCATCATTCTGATAGTGGTGTACATTGAAAATGGTGATACGATAAAAAAAACAGAACCAGCAATCGCATATCGTTTCCCAACAAATGAGATGAGGATTTGATACAGAATGACCGATGAAAAGAATACAAACATGGCAAACCAGCATACCCAAATTAATGCGGAACCTCCCAGGAGGGCAGCAGGAACGAATAGATAATTGATGATCGGAGGAGATAACGTTACGTATTCCGTGTCCCTGTAAAGCAAATCTCCTTCAATAATCGTCTCAGCTCGATCTCTGAAAATATCCAAATCTTTGTGTTCAACTCTCGCCGGATCGTTCTCTATTTCATACGCAATAACCATCGGAGAACAAATAATGAACGTCAAGAAAAACAGCGTAATGTAAATCTTTTTGTTTGAATACGTCTCGAACCTCTCAAACAATTGAACAAACCTTTCGTTGGTTTTTTCAACAAAATTTCTAATTTTGTCAATTAAACTTGACATATCTATTACTCGTTTCGTCCCGCCTTTCCTTTTGATATATATGTTCCCTAGTGAATATCTATTTGACCCCTCTCTCTGTCGACTGTTTATGGATGCCGAGCAATTAGATTTGTCAATCATAGTTCCTGTTCTTGACGAGGAAGACAATTTGATTCCACTGGTTGAAGAAATAAAGTCAATTCTTGAGGATATGCCTTTTGAGATTATTTTTATCGATGACGGTTCAACAGACAATTCACTTGCAATTATGACGGATTTGAAAGAAACTGAAGGCAATGTTCGAGTCATTAAACACAGNCGAAACTTCGGAAAAGCAGTCGCTCTTAAGACAGGATTTGCTGCTGCGAAGGGCCAAATTTCGATCACAATGGATGGTGATTTGCAGGACAATCCTGCAGAGATACCTCGGTTTATTGAGGAAATTGAGAAAGGAAACGACATTGTTTGTGGCTGGAGGGCAAAACGTCGCGATAACATTTTCAAACGTTGGCCATCGAAAATATACAACCGATTGGTTCGATTGATGTGTGGAATCAAAATACATGACATGAATTGTGGATTCAAGGCTTACGATACAGATTTAGCAAAATCATTGAATCTGTACGGAGACATGCATCGATACACACCTGTACTTGGTAAAATGAATGGTGCGAAGATCACTGAGATTGCAATCAATCATCGTCCAAGGCTGCACGGTAAATCGAAATACGGCTCAAAACGACTCTTACGTGGTTTTTTTGATCTGATTACAGTTTCATTCTTGATGGCTTTTCTTGAACGCCCGATGCACTTGTTCGGCAAAGTGGGGGGTTTCCTTTCAACAGTGGGCTTGGCAATTTGCAGTTATCTGGTCGTCATCAAGTATGCCTTTGACGAGGGCATTGGAGATCGCCCACTCCTTTCTTTGGGAGTTTTGCTGATTATCATTGGAGTCCAGTTTTTCCTTTTGGGGTTACTTGGAGAAACGATTACGTATCGCTCAAGCGAGAACAATACAAACCCGTCAGCAAGTAAGGAATTGTAATTATTCTTGTTCAAACTCTTCCTTTGAAAACATGAGTGTTCCTATCCCAAAGGTAATGACCTCGGCCACGATATTAATCAATCTCGAAAGAATAACAAGAATTCCAGCTACACCGCTGGCAATAAATAACGTCAGATTAACTGTGAAAACCCCCTCACGGGCTCCGAGTCCTGCTGGCAAGAAGAATGCAGAAAATCCAATTAACCAAGCAAGAGAAAAGGCGCCGATCAGGTGCAATAACGAAGCATCGACACCAAGACCAAGTAGGATGAATTTGTGAGCTAAACCCCATAGAAGCCATGAGATCATCATAAGGATGAGTGTAATTGAATAGATTCTGCGAGTCATGGATGTTTCTTTATTCCATTCGCCTCGTCCTAACAATGCAAACGGCTTTCGAACGACTCTTTGTGTAAGTTTAGGACTAATTACAGGAAATAAACTTGCGATTGCAATAGAAATCAAAACTCCTTTTGCGGCAAATGAGATCCCCTCCAAGTCGACAAGAAAGAGGCCAGCCAATACAGCGGAAGAAATACTGATGATTAATTCCCATACGAACGATTCTAAGACAACTCCTTTTCCATACCTTCGGGCAACATAGACTCTTCCCGCAATGAGGCTTACTTTTCCAGGGACATACTTTGCAATATTCGTTGTCCACCAAATAGCAAAACACATCCGATACGAGACATCTGTACCACAACCAAGCATCAAAAATTTCCAGATAATGGGACTTAGAGCAACGACTCCGAATATGCACAACACGGAAAGGAAAATGATCGGTTCGGAATTGAATAACGTGTCCATAACATCGATTTCACTTGCTTGAATTTGTTGCCAAACGAACCAGAAAGAAAGGAAGACAACGACGACGGTTAGCGCTTTGCCGACAATTGTAGGCACTTTTGTCGATTGAGTTTGAGATCCCACTCAATCAACTCCATACCATTGTTTCATCGCAGTTACCAACGACTCAGATGAGTACTTTCTCGCAACTTCAGCATGAGCATGATGCGAAAATCGCTCCCTTTTTCCAACATCTTGAATTAGATCCACCATTGCCAAATGCAGGGCATTTACATCGTTTTCTGGTACAATGATTCCAGTCTTCCCATGTTCAATTGTTTCCTTGATTCCTCCACAATTGGTGCCGATGACCGGAACTCCGCTCATCATCGCTTCGAGTACCACGAGTCCGAGACCTTCCTTTTCCCCCAATGCGGTTGTCCTAGATGGCAGTACGAACAAATCTGTATTTCTGTAGAAGTCTGCAATTTCGCTTTTTTGTTTGGAGCCGTGGAATGTAATCTTCTCTTCAACCTGTTCTTGACGAGACAATTGCTGTAAAGAATCGAGTTCAGGCCCATCACCCACAATATCCAAAGCATAGTCAGACAATGAATCGACTTTCAAAAATTTGCTAAATGCTTTGATGAGGATGTCAACGCCCTTTACCTCCATGAGCCGTCCGACGAAGAGGATTCGTTTTGTTTCACGCGACTTGGATTCAGGTTGAGAGAACCTCTCCAGTCCGAACACCATCGGTAAAACGAAATCTCGACCGCCTGTAGCCCCATAACGCCGTTCTATGATTGATCGAAGTTCCTCGGATACGAAATGAAGATTGTGGGCAGAACGAATCGCTTTCTTCGCTAACCGTTGAGCGATTCTCATTTTATTGATTAAAAAAACATCAGTACCGTGCATCGATATGAACAGGGGAGGTTCCTTCCCAAAGGCCTTCTTTGTCACGTACCCTCCCGGGATGAGCCAATGAGCATGAACGATATCAGGATTTAACTCACGAACAAGTTTCTTTGTAGCCTTTTTCCATTTCCTCAAGAAGGAGTAGAATAGGAATGCTTTGCCTATTGATTTCTTGACTTGTTTGTGCATATCCCCGCGATAAGCGAGCGTTTGGTTCCTTTCTTTTGCATACGTAAATCTTCGAATTTCGACACCCTCAATCATCTCCTGAAGAGGAAGCCCGGGCGCATGCGGACAATGAACCACGACTCGAGCAAAAGAAAGGCATACCTTTGCTAAGTCATGCATGAATGGTGCAACATGGTCGTCCTTATGCCGTGGATAGACATGTGTATTGAACAGGATGACTGGTTTGGAATCCAAATCTTCATCCATGTTTTCTCGTTTGATTCATGACTTATTATTCATCCTCCTGTAGAGATGACTTTTTGCTTTCTCGGGGGGAAATACTACAGGTGCCGTTGTGGTCTTATAACCGATGTTCGCCTGATGGAACGCTGATAACCAGCGGGCCCTAGCAGGGGGCATGGTCGAGAAAGGATTCATTCCATTGGCTTGGACAGAACTCCCTCTAAGAGAGATGGAAGAGCGTTCACGCTCGATCTACGAGCAGATGAATACGCGGCGAACAACACGTCACTTTTCAGTGCGTGATGTGCCAAGGCAACTGATTGAACATGCAATCCTCTGCGCTGGAACAGCTCCTAGTGGAGCGCACCTTCAGCCCTGGACATTCGTGGCAATATCGAATCATGATTTGAAGCAACGAATTCGAAAAGCAGCGGAAGAAGAGGAACGCAAAACCTACGAGGATCGCATGCCTTTAGCGTGGAGAGAGGTGTTGGAACCACTCGGTACGGATGCAATCAAAGAGCATCTAACGGATGCACCTTGGGTTGTAGTTCTGTTTCGGCAATCGAAGCGGCTACGATCGAATGGAGAATGGAGCCCAACCTACTACAGTAACGAGAGTTGTGGAATTGCAGCAGGCATGTTCATTCACGCCATTCACCACATGGGATTGGTAACACTTACGCACACTCCATCGCCGATGGGCTTTCTTCGAGAGATACTTGCCCGGCCTGAACACGAACATGCAATGCTGGTTCTGCCAGTCGGCTACCCAGCAGATTCTGCGGAAGTCCCGGATTTACAACGAAAGACGCTGGAAGAAATTTCGGTATTCTTTGAGAAATGATTACTTCCGAAGACCGCCGCGAGCCCACTGCGTGTCAACGTCCAGTTCGGGGTGATAATGTGCTCTTCGAACCGCTTGTCGTTGCTGACGTACATCATTTGTTGCAATATCATCCGGACTGTTCCGTTTCTTGTGCCATCGTTGGATGAACAGACTTACCAAGACGCTCGGAATAACCAATAGAGGTGCCAATGAAGATTCAAGGTCGAGATATTCCATTGGTAAGTCAAGTATGATACAAGCTCCAACGTACAAACCGATTGACGCCAATAACGCCGCTACAATGGGCGGCAAGATGTGCCTGAATGACATACCAACAAAGAAGGCAATGATCGCTGTAATTCCAGGTAATAACTCGCCACGCTCGGGATTGATCCCATAGTTTTTCAGGAGTTGAATACCGTTGGATATGACGATAAAAACAAACCCAGTAGCCAGCAATCGAATTGACATTGAGGTAATCATTACTGCAACAATGGCAAAACCCATCGCAGCAAATAATTGGAACCGATCGAGCGTAACAGCCAACCCAAGATCAAGGACAAGGGGATACAGCGTGCTCGCTGATAGGTATCCAATAGCAGCTCCTGCGATCGCAGTAATCAAACTCAATCGACGGTAGCCTTGAACAAACAAATAGAGAGATAAAATGACAATAGGAATGGCGGTAACGTAGCCACCTTCGACAATTTGTGTGATGACAGTATCGCGAATATCGTCCACGTTTGGAGTATCATCTGTCATAGCACTCATGCCTCCGATAGCAAAACAGAATGTCAACTTGTTGGAAGAAGTGGTGCAGAGGGCAGGATTCGAACCTGCGAACCGTTACGGACTGGGACCTCATCCCAGCGCCTTTGACCAAGCTGGGCGACCCCTGCAGCAACTTCAACGGCCACACTCGCG
>PBMQ01000009.1 GCA_002722615.1 Methanobacteriota archaeon
TCAATCGCTACACTGTGACCCTATCATTTCCTTCCCATAGTATAAATACGACCTTTGGCGTGGGTGAGGATACCGAACCGTCGGAGGTATACTTATGAGAAAAATGACCCCAATGATTCTCGTCATCTTGATGTTGGCTAGCGTTCTATCCAGTATCGATGTGTACGAGTTACAAGAGCAAAAAGAATTTGAAGAAACAAGTGCAAGAGCTGGCGCAGACGCCGAGGTTGTGTTTGTAACTTCACCTAGAGAGACATTAATGGCTGGTGACGAGGTGACAGACCAACTGCTTGCCGGAGAGCCAGTCAACTTCAAAGCCTACCTGAGGAATGGCGGCGATGCTGATTTAACAAACATGCAATACCAAGTAACAGTATATGATTCTGTCAGCGGTGAGCGTGGCGATATCGCAACAGATTCAAACGGTAATAATCTAGCCTGGGCTAATGATAACGCAGTATGTGCAAACTCATGTCAAAACACAGTCTTGACTCCTGGAGAATTTATTGATGGAGGAGAATCTACTCTAACCACTTCCGCTGGAAATGTTATCGTTTGGACTCCAACAGCAGGTGATTACATTGTCGAAGTCAAGGTGACCTCAATTTTTGCAGGTGACCCAGGCAACGACCAAATATCATATCCTGTCAGCGTCAAGGATTACTACGACATTGTAATGAATATGCATTGGTTAGATTCAGAAGGTAACTCTGTCTCAGGTGCAACAGAGGGTACAGCCTCTGTTGATTTTAAACTCACTTTGGAAATAGTCGGATCGATGGATGATGTAAACATTCGAAACGCGACAATTCAAATGGATGTAATCGGCGGTACAGTCGACAGTTCCACTTACGTAGTGGAAATGGTTGGCGAACAAAGGACAGTGGAAATTTCTAATGACGGCCAAGGTGTAACTCAAACTGGCCAGCGAATGATGGTTGGTGCTGATGCAGGTGGCCCTATAGTAGGAGAAACAATACTAACCCTCGACCCTCCATTGAATGGTGATTACTCTGTGGAAGCATCTTTGAAGTCATATACACTATATGGTAAAGAAGGTTGCGACAGCCCGGATGATTTGTGTGAAAGAACTCTAGCAGGCGTAGATGCAGAGGATGAATTCAATGGTAACAATATTGCCTCAATATTCGGTTCAGGTACAACAGTCCACGACATCAGGCTAGAAGATTTCTTTTTGATGTCCACTGCTAATGCTGATGCAGAAGATGAAAACGGTGGCGGAGANGCAGAAACCTACGGTAGCATCGGTCAAGACATAACTGAAACACTATCCACAGGAACCTACAAGATGGTCGCATTTGTGGCACATTCTGCATCTTCCAATCTACCAATCTATGATTGGAACGTTGAATTCACTGTAACAGACGAAACTGGGACTCAAACCACTATCACAGCTGTAGACTGTAACATAGAAGATTTCGCATACCCTGAATACATGTACTTGGGATTAACAACCGATAGAACAGATGCTGAGCCCAACGCTGTGGCATGTGCTGAAGTATCGATGGGAGCCGGAGAATATAACATAATGGCAGAGGTAAATATGGTTGGCATTTATGACGAAACTACAGAAGAAGTAGACAACAGGGACGATTATGACCAAATTGAAGTAAATAACAAGGAAGATTATGACGTAACTGTTGAAAATTTCGCTCCGACGATAATTTCTTTGAAGTCACTGAGCTCAGTATTAGCAGGCGACACCGTTACTCTAACTGGAACCGCTTTTGATGTCGAAGGCGACGAATTGACATACAGTTGGTTTGATGCTTCAGGAAATCCAATGCAGTGTGATGGTGATTCTAGCATGGGCACTTGCTCGGTAGTTACAGACGTTACAATGGTGCCATCTTTCAGAGTAAGGATGGTAGTTGAGGACGGTTATAACTCCGTAGATGACTTTGTTACCATTGAAGTACTCGCAAGTGAAACTTTCACAGCAGCCGGCTTGACAGATGGCTTTGCTTCAGTTTATTCAATCACAGCAAAGACTGCTGGTTTGACAGTGTCGTTTGCGGACGGTCCGCTTGATGATGTAAAAATTAGCAGTTGTGCTAACACAGCAACACCTGTAGGATCAGTAACTGTCAGTCCTTCTACCACATATGACTCCTCAGTATTGGTGTCACAAACAATAACAGTTCACTTCCCTAGTGACTTAGGTGTCAAGTACATGTGGATGGAATCCGGTTCTTCTGTGGTTTCTGTTGCAAGCGGTGACGGATCACCAACAGAGGATGCTGACACGCTTGGTTACACATACACATTCCAGTCAGGCTCGGACATGATTCCGCCAGGTACTAACTTCCTTCTTATCGCAGATGAGTGTGAATCCGCAGACCCACCAGCTGGTTCTGTAACTCAATTAACTGCAAGCGCAGCAATGGGTGGCGATATTGTAGTTGCATACAACTTTGATACACTATTGAGTGAAGAAACAGTTAGGATCACCGTTACAGAATCCGGAAGTACAACTCCAATAAGAACCTACGACAGAGTTGAATCTGATACCCGTTCCATCACATGGAGTTCCGGTACTGATGGTCAAGAATACACAGTTTCTGCACAGTTGTGTAACCAATATTCATGTGGCGATGCAACAACTGCAACAGTGACATCAGACGCCTCTGTTGCTGCCGTAACTGCCACTTCAATCACGATTACTGAATCGGGTGAAAATTGGAACGTTGCTTGGCAGGCCTCTGCAGTTGATGAGGATGTAGCTGGTTGGTATGTTTGCTGGAATAAAGGTGAGTTTACCGCAACACAAATGAAGACTTTGATAGACTCTGGTGCCTGTAAGATGGTCATGGATGGTACACAGACTACCATCCCTAAGTACACAACAGTAGAGACAACACAAGTCCACTTTGGTATAGTTCCTCATGACGCTGTCATGAACATTGCATACGGTCCGTCAACAGACTCTATACTGTACGACCGTGCTCAAGACACAACCAACCCAGACGATGGTACAACTACAACAGATAGCGAAGCATCTTCTGGAGTGCCAACATGGACTTGGGGTGTAATCGGGGCTGTTGTGGTAGTGGCATTTATTGTTGGAGCATTCATCCTGTCTCGTGGAGATGGTGAAGGCGACGACGACAAAGAGTGGGACTACTGAAGTCAGTCATCACAGATGTAATAGCACGTTAAATCTGCGGATTTAGCATAATTGCCGGGGTTGGAGTTTTGGCTCCAGCCCCGGCCTTTTTTTTATTTTTTTAACATACAATAATGATCATAATTATGTTTGTTTTTTGGGAATTAAAACAATCTGCACCCCAATGCTCATAAGGGGATTAAATCGTGGCTAGCATTACATGCGGTGCCGCATGGGGGAATGACAAATGAAAGAACTAAGAGAAAGAAATGTAAAAAGCGTATTTGGCGGAATTGGAATTGCTTCGCTGTTGTGTGTTTTGATGGTACTAATGTCGTGGTCGGCAATGGTAGTTAACTCAGATATCAACAACGAAGATTCTACAACAGCTGTTGAATCGTCAAATGACAAAATAGAGACATCTGATTCCATAGATGTAGGAATGGAGCAAACTACGTTTGTTCCTGAGAACTTTGGTTTTGATGAAGAGGATGAAATGATTGGTTTGAGAACCGAAAACAGCAAAACCTATCTAACTAACGGTGGAAGCCAAATGACGGCTATCCATTCCGTTCTACCTCTGCATTACCAAGACAGCTCTGGAAAACTGGTAGACCTTGACACATCAATTAGATCAAGTGATAACGGTTATTATGTTAGAGACATCTACACTCCAGTTGCATTCGGCGAAACAGCCAATGACGGACTGAGCATGTATGTTGGCGATGATGTAATTGTGTCAGGACTAAACCCAAGCCCTGTTCTGGTAGTACAAGGAATGACTGAGGATACGCAACTAAGAGGCATTTTGTCTCAGTACACTTCAATCAATTCACTAGAAGGTGACTTACTAGCCTCTTCAGAAAATGTCGAGGTTGGTGGAAGCAGCATCATGTACCCTCTCAACGATAACATGGACCTAATGTACCACGTATCTGTGAATGAAGTAAAACAAGAATTTGTTTTGGATAAACTTTCTACTGAGGTCAGAAATGCTTTGTCACAACATCTCAGCACAGATGAGTCCAAGTCTAACGCATACTTCGGTCTACAAGAAACAATGGAGTTGCCGGAAGATGTAGAATTGTGGACAAATGGTCAGCAAATAATCGAAGGAGATGAACTTCAAATTACAAACTCTTTAATTGAAATCAGAAGCACCGAAACCGGTCTAGAGGTTGCTTACATAGAAGCTCCTTATGCTCACGATAGTTCACCGCTAAATGCTGTTGTAGATGCTGATAGAAGCGAGATTAGTCAAACATCTGAACCAAATGCAAAATATTTCATTACCTACGATGGTACTAGTTTGTTGATTACTACAGCAGTAAGCATTGACTGGCTATTAGACGATACTACAACATTCCCTGTAGTCATCGACCCAACTATTGGTACTAACACACACCTTACCGACAACCCAGGCACATTCCAAACATGTAGAGTTGAACTTGTTGACTGCCACACCGTCTCTTCAGGATCACACCTGTATGGGCCTGCAAGCCAGGCTGGCAGACACGTAGCGTCTCCAAGACTCGACTTTACATTTACCCAAACCTCGCTTTATTCAATCGAGAAAATAACTGCAGCATACACATTCACTAACGGATTCTCTGCAAGTACAACTGATTATGGTGGCCTACTAATTATGGAAGANTGTACTGGTACTCAAACCCAAGACCCAGTTAACAACGGAAAGAACCTAGCACCNTACTATGATGCTNCAGCATGTACTGGAGTNCCACTANCAGATTATGTTCCACCAACNCCTCCTACGAATGTACCNGTNTTGCAGGACTTTGTTGGATTTACCGATAATGATGATTGTATTGCTTCAAACAACTTGGGCTACACTCTGTACTCAATGACATCGGACATGACTACATGTGACAATGGTGCAGTCGACTTCATTACATCTTCAAGTTACTATGAAAATGGTGGAATTTTTGATGCTGGTAGTTATGTGTACGCTACTCAAGATTCTTGGGGAGATGGATTGAATGGCGCTACTATCGCCATCCAACATCGTACGGTAGCAACTTCAACTGCTGCCGCAGGTGCATGGTTCGAAGCCGTAGCAATTTGTGATGGTAGTAACCCTCCGGGTCCATTGACCTCCTGTGCTCACGGTAATCAAGGAACTAGCCAGTCACCTTACACTGCATCTCACACAGTTCCAGCAGGTCACGAAATGAGACTTGCTTACAACTGTCCGTCCAGTTCATTTTCGGATTGCTACTCAAGCGAAACCTCGTTCAATATTATCCAAGCACCTGCACTTCCAGTTATACCTGGATCGGCTAACACTGTAGGTGGTAGCCCGACAGGAAGTGAATCTCCAGATTTGACATTCAACCTTGGTGTTGGAAAAGAAGCTTACCTGGAATTCACCTCTGGAAACTCTGGCCCTGGTGACGCTATTGAAACGCAAATTTACTANCGAACACTNGGNGACACAGGTTGGACCACCTACTGGGCTCTGTGCAACTACGCAGATGCAACAACTCCAGCATCAAACCCACCATGTGCGAGCGACGAAGATTATACCTCAGAAGACGATGTTATCTTCCAAGTAACTGGAACCTATGAACTGCTAGTATGGGATACTGCAGGCGATGGTTCTGGTGGCGGTTCTGGAATGGTTCAGATTGCTGACCTTGGGGCCACAACCGGTGTCGTACCGCTTACCCCTTCAGGGGAAAGATTGTTTGCATTAGCNAACGCTGAGCATATCGTACAGCTACCATATGGTGGCAGCACAGGGGCCTCAACTTCTAAGACAGTAGACGTGTGTACTTCAGTGGTTGATTGTCAGGCTGGAACGCTGTCGATGTTCAATGATGTTTATCGTAACGGTGCTAACGGCGGTTACATCGAATTTGGTTTAGGATGGGAAAACATGTACAATTATCCTTCCACGACCTCTTCTTCTAACCTCGATGGTTTTGGCACCTCAGATGCAATTATCGATGATTTCTATCTAATCATAGAACTTCAAGACAACACCGCAGATGAAGATGCTCCAACAGTCGAGTATGACGGTCATTATACAGGTACGACCTATGTTGANGGTGAAAGAACACTATTCTTGTCGCTTATGGACACCAGACACCCTATCAACACAGCAAGCGACAGTCCTACATTACATTACAGTACTGACGGTGGACAGACATATCAAACAGTTGACGCTCAGTTAACGAGCAGCAGTTGTAACAAGAACGAAGTTTGTCAATTTGCTGCGACCACGCCTTCCATATCATGGGGCACCACATTTGACTACTACTGGACTTTCATTGACGCTGCTTTGGTTGATCCAACCAAGGTTCCTAGCGGTCAAACGCCTAACGCTGGAAGATTCCCAGCTTCAGGTTCCCCTGACTTATCCTTCACAGTAGAAAGCATATACAATGCACCATCTACTTCAAAGAAATTGGTTACGCTAATCGACAATGTTGAAGCATCTGAGGCAGACGGTACCATAAACGGTGATCAAATTGATCGACAGGTGACATACTTTGCTGAAACAGGAGAGTTCCTATTCGAGTTTGACTTGTCTGATTGCGGTNCAACTTCTACATCAACATCAGTATTTACAATCGACAACCAATGTTTCTTCGATCACGACCTATATGGAAGCACTTCGGTTGCCAACACACACGGTCAGAGACTAGGCCACTGGGATATTAACTGGGAAGGAACTGCTAGTGATTGTTACCCAGGTGCTACAGGTTGTACTGGTGCGCCAACAAACACCTTAGANCTAGACTCTGCCTTTGGTGGAATGCTTGACATTCATCGAGCAGATGGTGCTGGTAACTTTGTTCTGTCTTTCGACTCAGTTAACAATGTCTGGGCTGTGGCAGGCGCAGGACCGGCTGAAATATCCGACAGACTAGAATCAACCATGCCCGATGTCGTCGACCAAGCATGGGTAAGAACTTGTGACCCAAGTTGTTCTGGTGGGCCTCAATTTATCGACATGGGTGGCGTCAGTGGTAGCGGAGGCACAGTCTCTCCTCCTGGTGGCATAACCGTTGCAGCTGGAGAAATTGCGCGCATCGTTTGGTCTGCAGGAAGTTGGACAAACGAGGGTACAATAGTTGTTAGTGGAATTGGTTCGTGGTCAGGTACAAGTTCAATGAACGGTGGTACCTTCTACTCTGATACTTCAAACGCCGGAAGTAACAACATTGGTGTTATACCTCCTGGTACATACACTATTGATTACTTAGACTCTTATGGAGATGGTTCAAATGGAGGAACAGTCGCAATTGAAATCGTAACNGATACCAACAACGGAGCATGGCCAACATCACTACCTGTGATCATTGAAACCTCACAACACCAGCCAACAACAGCCAGTTGGGGTCATAATGCCAAATCATACATCATTGATTTGGGAGCAACCGCCACGCCATCTCTCGGAACCAATACCGGATTTGGTGGAGTTCCTTTCGGAACTAACACAGGTGAGTTCAGCAAGATTTGTGTTTCTACCGCTGGTCACATGATTTTCCTAGAATCAGGAATTCATTGTACCCCAGATGCAGAATCTACTAGTGCAGGCGGAACATGGCAAGGGTTCGCTATCGGTTCGACTATGACCGGGTACGATGATGATTCTGTACAAAACATGCTTTGGCAAATTAGGGACGTTGAGCCAGATCCAGACAACAGTGCACCATCCGTCACTGGTTGTGAAATAGGTGACTCACATTCAACCAGCAGGAAGGTTTCATGCACAATTGCGGATGATAATCTTGCGGACACCGGTGTTGATACCACACCTATCCCAGGAACAGGCCCGACAATTTACTATACAATAACCAGTGCTGACGGTACTGTTGTAACAGATTCAAAGAGCTTGGTTCCATCACTTAGTGCTAACGATTGTGTAGCTGTATCTTGTGATTGGACATATGAGTTCAGTAGTCTAACAAGAGGCGACCAAGTTGATTACTATGTCGTTGTAAGAGACTTGTTCCCGCCGGGTGCAAATGTTGAAACTACAACTACATATGATTTCAACGTAGCAAATCCAACCAACACTTTTACAGTCGAGTGGCATGAATATTTGGCAATTCGTAACTACGCTAGTAGTCGAGCATGTAGCATGCAGGTAGTCATGTATGATGTAACGAATGAGTTTGAATTCCACTATGATCAAAATTGTTACCATCCGAATAGGGTAGGAATCACAGGAATNAGAGAGGACGTAAACAANGTCCTCCAGGTAAGGAACACCAACCCACCAGAATCCCTGCCATTCTCTAACCGTAACCCTCACCTCAATAACTTGAGATTCACTCTCACAGACTCAGGCAGTTATGCAGTCGAAGAATTTGACTTGGGAATGAATTTCTTGCCACTTGCATCATCAAACCAACTTATTACCCCATCTAGTGCTAGTGGNGGCCACAGTAACGACGATGATTGTGATTCTGCAAGTCAGTTTACATCTAACGTACAATATTGTGCTAGCAACTTTGACATCCCAGATGACTTTGACTTCACCTTCTATGGTCAATCCTTTGACGGCAGCGACCCATTGAACAGAATTCAAGTAACTGCTAGCGGTGTTCTACACTTCATTGGAGATGGTTCGACAAACGAAGTACAGGTTGAAGCAAACAGTGGCTGTTTCGGCAGCGGTGGTAGAATGTGTGACCTAGACTCAGGTTCAGATAACGGATTATATCCAGACATGCTAATGGCGCCTTACTGGTCCAGAGAACAAGTTGATGAGTGTGAGACTGACTATTTTGGTACTGTCAAACCTTGTGAAGGTGTATGGTACAGAACAATACCATTTGACGGTCAAGGAGTAACAGTCACAGATAACATTGCAGGCGATACTACATGGTATTTACTTGACAGTCCAATCAAGGTTATGCCTAGCGATCCAAGCGGATACCTATCGATAGACGGTAATCTAAACATCGAGGCTGGTGTTGAGGTTATTGTCGGTGAGAATATGGGTATTTCCTTCGATGGTGGCGTTCTAGCAGATGGCACATGTTCAGCAATGAATGCAATTGGTACCTCTACTGATAGGATTACCTTCACTGCAGATACCACGCTTAACGCAAACGCTTTGTGGCATGGACTTGCATTCACCAACGATTGCGGACAAGCAGTGGCAGACAGGCATGAGTTCTCATTCGTTGACTTCAGTAATACTAACCATGCAGCAATCACAGCTGGCAGCAGACCAGCAGACGCTAGCGGCCCATCTTGTGGAACNGCAACTCANGATTGTGACGTAGGGGAATTCACCATGAGTGATGTANCCTTTAGCAATGTAGAGTCTGCATTCAGTCATGGAAGCGGACAAGGTACTGTAGTAACAATGGAGAACTTCGCTGTTACCGATGCAAGAGAGTCTTGTTTCAACTTTGCACAGAACACTGTCGCAACATTGACTGGTACTGCAGGCAGTCCTTCAACAATGACTCGCTGTAACACCAACAACAACGATTGGGCAGGAGCTATCGCATCCGATGTTTCAGGAAGCACAGCAGGTTCTTTGACCATGTCATATGTTGACATTGTTGACGCTAAGGTTTCAGCAATCAAGACAGACCTACAAATGGTTACCATCAGCGATGTAACAGTGACCACACCGACTATTGGTAACCAATACCGATGGACCGACAGCACATGGACTTTTGACAACACAGGTGTAAGCCTCGGTCTAACACACGGAACAAACGCAGAGGTAGTAGTAACAAACTTTGATGCACCAAATTATGGCCAAGGTTTCATCTGCGCAGGTGAGAAGGTATCTTTAACAAATGTAAACCTAGGTACTGGTTTCCACACAGACCATCGATTTGACATAGATCCTTACTGTGGTACACAAACAGTAGGTTCAATGGGTGCAAATTCAGTGTTTGACGGTGTAACAGCCCCGGACATGACCATGTACAGAACATTCCCAGGAACTGCAAACAACATACAAATTACTAACGTTTTCAAGATTGCAGAACTTGATGTCAGCGGCGGTTCATCTGATACGATTGTGTTTGATGGAATCAATGTTGGTGGCCTATTCGAGGTTTCAAGCTGCGGCTCCGATGTANAACTAACNGGATCNACAGTCGCAAGAATTGANTCNCTGTGCCAGACGNCTTTAGGTTCTAGCTCAGTAAATATCGTTGATTCTACAATTGCACACNCTTCGACAAACNCCGCTATTTATGGTGTTCAAACACAATNTGTAATTGTTAACTCAGTTGTTAGCAGTTCNACAGTTAGCGCATCAGGTCCATNCTTGTTGTACGCCNACACAGGTGTTGTTGCGTTTTTGATTGATGTAGACTTCACTGATNGCANTGGTACCACATTTGCTTGTGCAGACTCCAACGGTAAGACCGCTGATTGTCACACAGNAAAGAATGTTCAAGTTGGTCTAACAGACCCNGAAATCTACTATGGTGGCTTTACTAACGCCCTATCATACAGACTAGGGCAAGATGCTACAACCACTCCNCCAACGCCATTCCAGATTCCTGAACCNGGAACAANAATNACCGCTTCANCTCTAGACTCAACCGGCGCTGAATTGTTCCCTGGTAAGGTGCTACACACAGCAATAACAGGAGCAGATGGTAGGACATCAGAAGTTGGAATAATCACTGGTGATGACAATGGTGTCACCTATGACATGCACATCCTCAGAGCAAGTGGTGCAGCCGGTGCAGGTGAAGTTCACCCTGCATTAGCAGACGGTACTCCGGCAACAGAGGTAATGTTCGTTGATGGAACTCTCCAAACCTCGGTTCCTTTACCTGTATTCGATAAGTATACTATGGACAACAACGATGGTGTAAACAGTTACGCTGACATCAGACTACAATCACCTCCAGTTACCTTCAGTGATGCTGTGATGGATTGTGCATGGATGGCAACTAATGACACGTTCATTGCTGCAGATTCAGACGTCGATCAAGTGTATGAATTCATTGGTTCAACAATGGTTCTCGCTGGTGACATGACTATCGACGGATGCTCAGTTGTTCTTGAAGGTTCCAAACTAATCTTCAGGGAGGACTCCACAGACAACCCTACATTAACAATCGGTAACGGTGGTTCTCTGATTATGAAAGTAGACTCAGGAACATTAGATTTGCCTAAGATATATGGCGAAGCTAACCTTGAAGCAGTTGAAATCGTGCTAGAGTCCGGATCTACTTTTGACATGCAAGCAGGTACTATGAAGAATTTCCTTCTATCCGGAGCAGGTCAATTAGAAGTTCCAACAGGTGCTACATTCAACATGGCTGGCGGCGCTTACTTAACATCATCTGATTTGAGTACTGCATCTAACCCACAACCAGTATTGATGGTCGATGGTGGAACCGTAACAGTCAGTTCTTCGGCCTTTATTGCAGGTACAGGAAACGTTGGTTCCGGTGTAGAGTTAGTCAACGGCGGTCAAATGACTGGCGATGGATTAACTGTGTCTAACATGGCATATGGAGTTATGAACCACGGTACATTTACCATGGATTCATTCACTTCTGATTCTAATACAAACGGTGTTGTTGCAAACTCAGGTTCAACCACAACACTCACCAATTCACAAATCAATGATGCTGATGTAGGTGTCGATGTTCTGGGTGGCGCTGATGTGTCAGCCAACGGCGTAGATATAGATGATTCTAGCATTGCCGTAAGAACTGACGGTACTAACACAGTCTCAATGGTAGGACTTGATGTCGACGGAACTCTAGGTGCTTCACCAACATACGGTTTGTTCACCACTACTACAAGCTCCGGCACTGTTTCAATCAGCAATTCCGACTTTGAGGGAATTTCCACAGCAGTATATTTGCAATCTGATTCGGTAAGTATATCGGATACTGCAATCAACAACGGTGACACTGGAATCATAGTCTCAAGCCAAAGTACAGCAAGCCATGTGTTTGACTCTGTAACTTTGTCAGGCAATGATGTATCTGTCAAACTTGACGGTACAGGAACTATGTCTATGTCCGATGTAACAATTTCATCTGTAACAACAGATATGGAAATAACCGACTCTAGTGTTGTGAATTTCCTCGACGGTGAAATCGACACCAATGCTGTGGTGTTTGCCACTGGTGCAACCGGTATGATTGATAGAGACCGAAGTTATGTTGCTACATTAACAGCTGACGGTGCACCATTAGCCAACACTAACGTGATGATGTCAAGCAAAGATGCTGAAACTACATCTAGCGGAATGACTGATGCAAACGGTGTAACATCTGGGTTGTCGTTCTCAATCTATGACCTAGATTCTTCTGGAACTATAACAGACTACAGCGCTTACTACAACACCTATTCTTTGTCGACAGTTGCAATGGTTAGCTACGGATACACCTCTGAAACCGTCAACGACGGTGATTTCAGATACCTACAAGACCANCCAACACTAGTAGATGCACCAGTTGACACGCAAAACGGNGTTAACNCTGCATCTTATGCACTNGTGAACACAATCGANGTGCGAGTTTGTGGTACAGACTCCGNTTATGTTATGGTTGCTCCATGTGACGGCACATTCTCAGCCTCTAGCAGCAGAACTTTCCTAAACAATATGGTTGAGTATGGCGACAATGAAGGTCTATACGACGGATCTTCAACAATGGATCTTACCGGCAAGGTCATCATGATTGACACTGGTGTTTTGGAACTACGTAATGGCGTCAACTACATACTTGATGGTGCTACAATATTCACTACAGGATATGACTCAGTGAGTGGATACTCTCAGTGGATTAGTGAAGTGCCATATGGNACAANTATCACCATGGACGGTGGNGAAGTCAACGGTGTTTACGATGAAACTTCCAACGGTNTACTGATTGGTGGTATGTCTGGCGATACAGAGAANTCCATGAATTACGACATTAATGGNGTTACCTTCAACAANATTGCGGGTATTGCTACAGGTGCAGGAGACAGAACAAACGGCCAAGGATCGTTTGGTTCATTCGTATCCTACTTGCCAAGCAAGGTTGAAATTACTAACAGCTTCATTGGTCATTACAGAGCAGAAGTAGTCGACAGACCAACNACCTTCGGAGATGACGATTACTGTATCAGAATGTCTGGTAGCAATGCTGCAACAATCTCAGGAAACACATTCTCCGATTGTATTGTNGCTATTGGTTTCCAACCTTCATACTACGCATCTACTCAATCCACNGTTACNCACGCTGTNACTGGTTCNAACAACGTAGNTATNGANGGCAACACTTTCGTAGGAACTGCAGGCCACAACNTTAGGCTATGGGCTAACTCGGACTCCGATAGTATGACAATCTCAAACAACGTTATGACCTGTGCTACCTGTATGCATGTAAAGATGGATGATGATTCCTCTACCATGCCAATGATACAAGGTAACACTTTCAATGGCGGTGACTGGGGTGTTTACACAGATGATACCGAATATGTAGATGTAGATGGTAACACATTCAACAATATCGCTAACGCAGCTATCAGAGCAACTGGTGGAGACGTAGATGTAACAAACAATGCTATCAATGATCCAGGCCAGTATGCGATTTATCTAGATTCATTAGAAAAGGCATCTGAACTAGTCTTCAATGTAATCGGTGGAGTCAACACCGACACACCAGCTGATGGTGCATCATTCGTAGATTGGTCAGTCAGTTGGTTTAACCCCTGTGGTAACCCTTGTACATCTGCTGATATTTTCGTTAACAACGATGCTGGCAACCAAATCGTTCTTCGCATACACGAAGGTGGTTCATATGCAAACGAACTCAGAGTGAACATCAAGCAACCAGATAACAGCCTCTTGACTTGGGATCCTACTGCTCACACTGATGGAGAAATGTCTCACGAAAGTGGTCAAGTAACTGCTGGAAACTGGCCATCGGGTGCTCCATTGATTCTAGACCAAGTTGGTATCTATCAATTCAACCTACTAGACACATGGGGAGATGGTCCAAACGGCGGCGGTTTCGAAGTTGTTCAAGCCCTTGCAGGTTCATTTGATGCTGCAGGTCCTTCTAATCCATCCCTGTACTGGGATCCTGGTAATGGTCCATTATCAAGCATATATTCCGGATCTTCTTCATGGGCAAATGGATATGGTTCTACTTCAACGACTGGATATTCCAACACAATGGACGGTGTGCTACTACAGAACAATGGTGCTGGTCCGATTGATTACGAATTTATCGGTATAGACACTTATGGCGACGGATGGCACGGCAACTACATGAGATTCCAGGTGGCACCTATCGGTACATGGAGTACTGCAAACCCAACTGGATATCCACCAGTATCCGGTAATACCGGAGGTGGCATGGGTACAACCATAGGTGGTATTGCAGGTCCTTCACAAGCCTATCCAACAGTATCAATGAGCGGCTCGAGATCTGCTCCACTTATGCTGACCTTGGACCCAGGAATGGAGATGAGGTTTGCCTTCCACACCGGCTACTCATATCAGAACGAAATTTGGCTCCAGATTACTGAACAAGCAGCACCAGACAACAGTTGGGTTGGCCCAGTAATTTCGGATAACACAATTACCTTTGATACTGCTAACAATGATCCTAACGCTGTTGGTTTATTCTTGTCGAACTGTGACATCCAAGATTACACAATCACGACCCAATCCAACACCATCACAATAGGTCAGAATGCCGTTGTGAATGATGGTTGTGCATGGAATGACCAATCATCGACATTGATTGGTGGAGACATTGCAGGCTCTATCGGATACAACGATGACAACGCATTCAATGTTAACTTGGGACTTGATGGAACTACCATCAGTGGTTTCGAGACAGGTATCTACAAGAGCGGTGGAGGTATATTGGAACTTTCCAACAACGCACAAGTCACCGCTGGTACAAATGGATATGGTGTCCACACAGTTGGTATTGATGTTAGAGTCATTGATGCACAATTCGATGGTGGCACTACTGGTACAGGAATAATGATTGAAGACAGTGCATATGCTTGGCTATATCCAATGGATGTAACAGGTAATGTAGGTCTACATGTCAAGAACTCAGACATACTTTGGGATGCTGGAGAGGTNGATGCTGANACCATTTTGATNACAGAAGGCGTAACAGGTACTGTACAGTCCTTGACCGCACCAGCAGCATCTGGTACTCAACCAGCATCCGCTTCATCAACCACAATGATTGATGCAAGGTCTGACACACGTCTAACTGTAGTTGACTGGTCGCTTGATGAAAACAAGATGTTGGTTGACAGCTCCTCAGTTGTTGACGAAGCAAACTGGTTAGATATCGATGCAAACCACCTAGGCGCAGAGCCAACCACACAAGTCGGATTATCTATCATTTCTGATCAAGGTTACAGTGCATACACATCACCTGTGTTCGAAACTTCAATGACAATTGACGGAAACAATGACGACTGGAATGGTGGTAATGACCTCAATCCATCCGGATATGCAATGCCTGGAAGTGTTGGTGGACCTATGTCTGTTACAACTGACGACGGTTCCCTAGTGCTAGGGTTTGACGGAGTATCCACTGCTACAAGTGACGTATATGTGTACATAGACAGCAACGACATGGCAGGAACTTCAACCGGCTACAGAGGCGTTCAAACCTTACCATATGATGCAGACTANGCNATTGTTGTTACATCTACTGGAGCNGAGGTTTACTTCTACAATGCGCCTAATTGGGACCTAAACCCAACAGCCGGTGCAATTTCTGCAGAAGCAAACATTGTGGAAGTTAGTGTTCCGCTATCAGAACTTGGCGGTTCATCTGTGAATGTGATGAACATTGTCGCAACAGTACAAGATACTGGTACAGACGATGTAACATCTGCTAGCCCGGTTCAATCCTCTATCGATTCAAGCACAGGATTGGTAACCGCACTTGATGACGCCTACAGGTTGACTCTCAACAAACTCGACCTTGCAGACGGTACCGCTGATGATGAAGTCTTGATTCATCGCTCATTCGAGTTCGGTAGTACACCTACAGCGGCAAACAACTACCAAGTCATGGTTAAGACTCCTGCAGAAACACGACACACATGTGAGTTCGATTGGGCAACTGAATCTAATCTAGTAATGGACTCAACTAAGTCAGTGACTTTTGATATCCTCAGAGCATGTCCAGAGATTACCTCTCTTCTAGACGACATATTCGTTGATGAAGACACTGGAGCGGTGACTCTAGATCTCGCTACATATGTCGATGATGAGCAGGATGTTGAAGTTGACATGGAGTGGGACGTCACAGGAACTAACATGGACGCATTTGCTGGAGTTCTTACTGACTTCGCAGACCTAACTGCAGCTACAGGNGTTTACACAATCACTCCACTCACTGACCAATTTGGTTCGTTTGACATGGAGTTTGTTGTCGTTGACAGCCACGGACAAACTGATTCTGAAACAATTACATACACAGTAAGAAACATCAATGATGCACCTGTGATTTGTGATGCTAGAACTGAAGCAGACCCTGATTGTGACAACGGCAATGTGTACCTGTACCTAGACAACACCCCTGGTGCTGAAAGATACAACTCTAGAGATGAAGGATTTACAAGTTACAGTAAGCCGCTGGGCGATGTAGCTAACGATACACTAAATTCCTTAATCAGAGATATGGCAAACGAGCAGTCCCCTNTAAACCAAGTTTACACATGGGGTGCATCTGCTACATGTGATCAAATCAGTGTAGCCTTGCAGACCAATGTAAACGGTGTTGATGAGATTGTCATCACAGAGAACACTGCCTGGGAAGAAGGTGGTGTTTGTGACATTACACTAACGCTATCTGATGATGGTGTAGAGAATACTGACGCAGCACCGGTAGTGGTACAGTTCGCTGTGGCACCAGTTAACGATGTTCCAGTGATTGCAGTTGAGGGGTTGGTAGAATCTACTGATTCAAGTAACGCTTTCCAAGGTGTACCGGACGGTAGTTACAGATTGGACCTTGTTGAGGACACAACAGATCAGGATGCTCTGACNTTTGACCTATCAGGAATCAAGTCAGATATTGACCATCTAAACGCAGACCTTTCATGGACTCTAACAGATACCAACACCTGTAACTCAGCAAACTATTACCAACATTCAATTAACGGCGACATCCTAGAATTCACACTGATTCCAGATGCAACAACTAACGCAGCACCATGGGAAGAAGACAAGCTAAACAACGGTGGTATTCATCAAACAAGAACTCCTAACGGACGTTGTGAGATGACATTAACCCTANTTGATTCAGAAAACCCACCTGGATACAATGGCTTCGACAACTACACAGCATTACCTGAAGCAAACTATGTACAACAATCTGTATCTGTTACTCTATCAGTTGAGGTAGACAACGTTCCTGAGAATGTTCCAGACTACTTCCTAGACGATACTGAAGGATTCTCCTTCAACGGTGTAAACAATATCATGCCAGGAACCTATGTGCCTGTTGACTTCTCTATCAATGCTGGTGGAGATCAAGGACCATATACATACAACCACTTGCTACTTGTTTCACTACACTCTGATGGACACAATGAGATAGAATTGCCAAGATACTACAATCCACCGGCATATGGTGAATCACTAGATATCGATGACTGGGAAGTTTACATCACAGAACTAACAACAGAGGTTTGGGTAGAAGTAGATGTGGTTACTTGTGAAGTAGGTGCAGTTTGTACTCCTCTTACCAACACTATCCAATCGGACAACCCTGAATCGCATAACGCTGTTTCGAGCAGCCAAGTATTCGGTAAGTGGTCCGAACCAGGTAGAATTGGTGAAGATGCGTCTGGACAACAATCCCAGCGAAGACCTGCCTTTGAAGATAAGAACTGGTGTAACAACATGATGACCACCAACGCTGCCTCAGAGGGAGTCGCTTGGAGTGACGCTAATGATTGTGGCCATACAGAGCAAGGATACAATGGAGCCTTCACTCAAAATTGGCAAGCTGCAGACACACCTCTGCCTGTTGATGTAACTACCATCGGTGCTCTATCGGTTGCGTCCTTCGCACCAAGCATCATTGCAGTTGCTCTAACAGGATTATTCGTTAGTGCTCTTGTCCTTGCTGGACGTAGAGACGACGACGAAGAGGAGTATGTTGAAGAGACGACAATCTCAGACGACGAATCAGCTGTGAGCCCAGTAATTGCTACCATCTTGATGGTTGCGATCACTGTTGTTCTATCTGGTGTAGTTTATGTTTGGGCTGCTCAACTTGCAGATACCGATACCAAGGGTGTGCCGAGAGTTACCTTCGACATTACTAACGTTGATAGTGGTGATACCGCAACTGACCACTGGAAGATTACTGTTGGTCAAGCACAAACAGTGTTGGCTACACAGGCTGTTGAAGTTTCAGTAACCTATGCTAACGCAGCAGGGGAAATTGTAACTGTTACAACCAACCTAGCCTCTACTGACCATGTATACGGATTCTCGCCGTATAACAGCGATCAATTGGTAACCTTCGGCGATGTAGTGACGATAGGCGATGATGAGGTAATATCTTCTTTCAGTACTGGTGATGATGTATATGTCAAGACCCATGATGCTGATGGAACACCTCTAGTTGATGCAACAATCAGAATTATCTACAACCCACCAGGTGACACACAAGGTGCAATTCTGAAGACCTACAGTGGTCTAAGTTGGAACCAACCAATCTGAACTGACTAAGGTAGTAAAGACAAGACGATAGTGAGGGGGTTTCGGCCCCCTCACTGCGTACTTGATCCCGCTATTGTTGAGTGGCCACTATGTGGTGCATGACGAGTGTTTTTGTACTCTAACATGGAGAGTCACATATGAGTAATTTACCTAAGGTAGTGGTGTTTGACTGTGACGGTGTATTAGTAGACTCAGTGAGTTCATGGAAAACACTCCACGATCACTTTGGTACCGATAACTCTCACAATCTTACAAGATTCATTAACGGTGAACTAACCGATGTTGATTTCATGCGCTCTGATATCCAAATGTGGAAGGAGATACAGGATCCGATATACCGTGACGAATTGTTTCGCTCATATTCTGGTGTCAAGATAATGCCAGGAGCAAAAGAATTAGTTGCTGAACTAAAAGAGTCCGGAGTTTTTGTTGCCATTGTCAGCGCAGGTGTAGACCTATTTGTTTCATCAATAGCAGCTATGCTGAAGGTCGATGATTGGATTGCTAACGGCTTTGTCTTCAACGACGATGATACCTTATCAGATGAGGGAGTATGTCGTTTACACGCAACAAAGAAGGATACTGTTATTCAGAAGATACTCGACATGCAGGGCTTTGATGCTGAGGATTGTGTTTCGGTTGGTGATTCAGAGATGGATCTATCAATGCAAGTTGAAGGTAGCCGTTTTATTGGGTTTAATCCCTCAAGAGAATCATCTCTTTCAGCATTTGAAAATGCTGGTGTACCGATAGTTTTTGAAAAGAATCTACTCAATCTAAAACCCTACTTGGGTTTAGAATAATCACACGAATGGAATTGCTGTAGTTGCATGACTTTGCAAGTTGACTATGGTCAACATACATGGCTTTGGTTGGAAACCTAGCATACGTTGGTATGAAGTTTGGTCTTGCCATGTGCTTGAACAA
>PBMQ01000010.1 GCA_002722615.1 Methanobacteriota archaeon
CGCAGTAGGCGGGCCCGACGGGGTTCGAACCCGCGACCATCGGGTTAAAAGCCCGACGCTCTACCTGACTGAGCTACAGGCCCAACGTTGCATCTTGGGCTTTCATTGCGAACTACCCTCCCTTCTTATACTTTACCGACAAAAAAACTCTCATCAGTTGATGTCAGAAACGCTCTTTTAGGTCGAGTTGATGAAAAAAAATGAGGGCAGTTATGTTCAACCCCGAAAACGCCCAAAATGAGATTGATTTTTTGTCTAGGTCGTCTTCGACATTTCAAACGTGGAAATCGATCGATTTGACAATTCCCCCTACCGTTTACCCTCCTCGAGAAGATACTGCGTTGCTTCATCAAGTTCTTTCTGAAATTCAGCCCTTTGGGTCACGTACTCTTCTCGAAATAGGATCGGGTTCTGGGGCCTTGTCAATTGCAGCGGCAGGTTTTGGCTGGAATGTGGATGCTTGCGACATCAATCCTTATGCCGTTTTGGCGACTCGGCAAAACGCGAAAAATGCCAACGCCATTGTCAATGCCTTCGAAGGAGGAATCGGCCCGAGTGAATTCGAAAGTGAAACTTCAGTATGGGAATCACGACGATACGATGCCGTTCTCTGGAACATGCCCTACATACCAGTTGGAGAAGCGAATCAGCTTCTTGGACCAATGGAAGAGGCTGCTCTGATCGACACACATCCCCAAGGTTTACTCTCAGTTTTCGCCCGTATGATGGGTCAAAATCTCCTGTGCAAATTAAACGGTATCGCCTTGTTGGTATGCAGGGAACACGTCGACTGGATGCGCACTGTTGACATCCTTCGACAGGAAGGACTTGCTGCCCGTGTCGTACGTTCTCTTACATTTGGCGATGACGAGACAATCCAAGTCATTGCAACATGGCATCCATTTATCCAAGGTAAGCACCATCAACTGAAAGAAGTTGATTCAACAAACGCAGAATTACTCCGTGGTAATTACGCAACGGGTGACTCTGTTATCGCTAACGTCCAGACAAGTGGTCGTGGTCGCCATGGCAACCAATGGCAAGACCATCCCCAATCGTTCAAAGGTTCCTGGATGCTCGACTCTACAAGCATCTTTGAACTCTCACCAAAACGACAGATTGAAGTTGCACAAGAAATACGATTCTCCATCTGTTCAGAGAGTTTACATCTGCAAAAAATGCGAATCAAATGGCCCAACGACATACTGGTGCGTTGCGATGAAGAGGAATTGTGGAGGAAGTGTGGAGGGATTTTGTTTCAATCCTACTCGAAAGGCGAAGAGCAACGGATTGTACTCGGTGTTGGTATCAATACTATTGCAGAATCCCTCCGCCCTGGACAAGGTTGCTTGGAAGAGATAAAAGTGACCTCTAATCCATCCCGTATATTCACTCTTCTCAACGCTGTCGTCGCTTCGTTGTTTGAAATTAAATCAGCGATTCCATCGCCCTCTTCAGAACAAGAAGTCGTTATCAGTTCACTTCTTAGTGAGTGTATCTATAGAAATCAAGTATGTACTCTTGAATCCGTTTCTGACCATGGAATCACTGTCATCGATTCATCTGGAAACCGGCATGGTATTCAGAACGATGAAGAACTTAATTGGATGAATCTTGATCCTCAATGATAGCATCCATTACTCGGTCTTCTTCCTCAACCGAATCCGCTTGTTTCTTCATGACGCCAGCAGTTGTAATAAGCGCACCGAGAATGTAAGGTAAGAAGGTTAGGAACATTGCCCTATCCAAATCAACATCAATCTCAGCATCAACTTCATTTTCCAGCGTCACCTTCCATTCGAGGAGCCCACCGTTGGATTCATAGGATTGGGAAACAGAAATATCTTGATCAGAAAGATTCGTGCTATCTAATACGATCTCACCATCCTCGTAGATTTGAATTCTCACATTGGATTCGTTTTGAGCAACAACAGAAATCTCAAGGACATCTCCAGTGAATGTTCTCGATGTCCCTTCGAGTGGCTCGTCACCAGAATTGACCTTGACAGGTTGGTCCCACTGTTGAATAAATAGAGTTCCGATGAGCAAGGTCACTCCAACGAGTAACAATACATCACCCATCTTCAAAGGGGGTGCAGTACCTCCACCGGCCATATACAATCCACCCCAGCACGGGTCAAAAGGGTGTCTTACCTTCTGAGAGGTTTTGGTAAACCAAGACGTTCGCGTACAAGTCGAATTTTTCCAGATGAAGATAAGGAAGCAAGGCTCCTATTCAATTCAGAGTCAAAGTATTCTCGAATGCTCCCGTATTCAAGAAGAAGAACGCAAACAATTGCAATTCCAAGCTCACCGGACAAACCGTAAGTCTTGCACACTGAAACAGCAACATCTGTTTCCCCATCATGAAAATCATAGATTTTGATGTTGTACGGTGACAATGGCGAGCTTTTGAGAAATAGTTTGAGATCATCCCTCGTTGTAATTGTTGCAGGGATAGCAATCCCAATCCATCGCCGTTTGGGTCTCTTCGCTTTGGAAACCTTGGCGCCCATGGACCGCCATGCCACCTCCCTCTCATGTAATTATATCCATCAACTATCAAACAGCCTTTAGAACCAAGGAGTCAACAGATGTTCATGGAGGAGAACAAACCATTGACGAAATTCTCCTTGTTGAAAAGTCTCCTCTCAGCATCGACATTTCCCCATTTAATGATGCTAGCAGTGGTATCTATGGTTTTTTTCATCGTCGCCAGAATTGATGCAGAGGCATGGTCCTCAAATGGATTCATTGGTTTCAGCCTTGCATATGTGACCTTGGCTCCACTTTCGAAAAGCGAACCAATCGCTACTGTGCTGCGTTACAGTAAGACACCAGATTCTTCGTTTTCTCAGTCCATAGCTGCACGATTGAAGATTCTTTTACTCCCTCTTGTATTGGGATTAGCCCTAATGTTCACCATCCATCTCATCTTTGGAGAGAATGGTATCCTTCAACAGATTGGTGGTTTCCTGCCTGCGCTTCTTGGAGGATTGTTCATTCTCTGGGCGATTGCCCAAGGACGATTCTTTGGCCTTGCCACAATGAATGCAATCAAAGTGCCTCACGAAGGAGAAAGCAGTATGGATGGGTATTCTCCAATTCCTTCCCTCATCATGACTTCAACTCTTGTCGTAGTGATGACCTTTGCTGTTGCTGAAGGATTACGATTTTTCCTCAACAGTGGACAATTTAGCCTCTGGCCATATCTTATATCCTTCGCAGTGTATGGTTTGTGCATCTATGTTTCATGGGAACAACGAAGGAATGCCTCGATGCATTCTGCGACTCATACGGTCGCAAGAAAGTGGTTTTGGGCAACTCAATTGTTCATTACCTGGCATGTTTTGAGTATTTTCCGAAGCGTGGATTCTGCATCGAACGATACTCTAATCTTCGTTGAAGAATTGTTCCTCATGATCATTACAGTATTTCTTGCAATATGGGCATTAACGAGTAAAGGGGAAGGGACACAGTCAACACTCTTCACGAGAGAAAACGCACTCTTTTGGGGTGTAGCATTTGGTTACGCTTACGCAGGCAGTGTCGCTATGATTACATCCGTTATGGACGATGTTCGGACCGTTTTGATCGGGGGTCACATTTTGGTCGTGGCCACGGTTATGTGGTCACAACGAACAATGCTCGAAGCGAAAACAATTCGAATCAACAATGATAGAGGAATCGTCGAATCTCTTGAAGAACTCGAAATACACGACAAGGGAGAAGAACCTCAATCGGAGAGTAAGACCGTCTCTAATCCACCGGGAGACTCAGAGCCTAAAGAATCGTCAAATATAGAAACAGAGGAGAGCATCGGAGACCCTGTTGACTGGAACCAAACACCAGAAACTCTGGGTGACAGTTTGGATTGGGAAGATGAAATTGAACTCTTGGACTAATCTTCGCCAATACCCGAAAGAAGCATCACAATTCGAATGGTCCCTTCCAAGTCTGGAGAAACACGAGCACCCAATATGACTTGAGCATCAGGATCGACTGCGGAGGTTAACGCTGTAGCGATTTCATCGACTTGGCCTATGGTCATACCCAATCCTCCTTCGATTTGCAACAAACATCCTTTTGCTCCTGCAACGTTCATGGGTGCAAGAGGCGCCTTAATGGTTGCATTGTAAAGATCTGAAAGTTGGTCATGATTGCCAGTTCCTACCAACATTGTTGAACCGCCATCGTGTTGTACAATCGCTCGTAAATCCATCAAATCGAGATTGATTAAGCCCATGGATAGGAGAGTTCGGACCAATCCATCGATGAGATCTTCAACCCATTCCGAACCCATACTCCATTCTTTACCACGGTCGCGTGCTTGTCGAGCAAGGCGCTCCAAAGAAAGTTGAACACAAACATCGGAATGATGTTCAAGACGCTGGATTTCTGCTTCTGCAATTCTTTTCCTTGTTGGTTGATTATCGAACGGAAGGGCTGCGATTGACAGTACCGTCGCACCGTGAAGTTTTGCTTGTCGGGCAAATTCATGAGATGCTCCAGTTCCGGTTCCCCCACCAAGTCCAGCGACGATAATAACCAATTCAGCTTGCTCTAAAAATGGACGAGTTCGAGTTGCAAGACCTCTCATACGCTGCTCTGCAAGAGGCGGTAGCGCGGCGCATCCCAATGCATCGAGTGTGTGGCCAAGACGGATGATGTGAGCACCATCGACATCGGGAAATCGATCGTCCGCATCAAGCATGAGCAGTGATGCTCCCGCACCGCGCTGATGTGCACGTGAGGCCCATACGCATCCAAGTCCACCAACCCCTACGACTAGGATTTGGGAGGACTCCATGTTATTCCCTTGGGCATGACGCCCATGAACTTACCTTATTTCTCAACAAATCGCATGTATCGGCGACGAGCGTCACGAGCCCAAGCATTGTCTGGCTCGAGGTGAAGAACCCGGTCGTAGTATGAAACTGCAGTTTCGAATTCTGAAAGATGACGCCCGTAGAGATGGCCCAGATTTGACAGAACAGGTATGCATTCTTCATCTTCCTCCAACATACTGAGCAACAAACGTTCCGCTGCACCTAGGTCGTTTTTGAGCATCAAATCTTCGGCCTCATCGAGTTGTTCGAGTTGGGTTGAAGAAAGGTCGTAAATATTGTCAAACGGTGTCTCTGCCATGCACCTCCGAGACGGTCAAATCACAAGAAATCTTGCACTGTTAGTTTTTGCACAGAAAACGGCACACTGCAAGACATTAATCTTGTGAATCACTAACAATGTTTAAGGTGTCCTTCTAAGTCGAAAGCCCATAGGGTGTAGCCATGCTGACAACGTCGTTCACAAAACGCCGTACCATAGTGGTTGCAGTGTTGCTTCTTTTGGTCTTACCCGGCCTTGCCACATCCCTGCCAACAGGAATCGGAGGGCAGCAAAACGATATCGATGATGTGGCAAAGGAAGGTTGCCTGTGCCACAACGCAGCACCCTCCAACAGTGTCCAAGTTATTCTCGACCAGGTCCCCTATGCATGGACTCCCGGAGAAACCTACGACCTCCAACTCCACATCATCGGAGGACCTGCTGCAGGAGGGCAATACTCCGCCGGATTCTCGATGAGAGTATCGAGCGGTGAACTAGGCGGAACCGGTGTCGACAACTGGCAAGGTGATCTCGAGTCGTTGACGCACACCTCAGCTTCGGCTGCTGAATCCGATCGAATGTGGGACATCACTTGGACCGCTCCTGCAGAAGGAGAAGGAACAATCACCTTCTGGATTACAGGAAATAGCGTCAACGGTGACGGCGGCCTTGGCAACGTTGTCGAAGACATGTGGAACCAACTTACCTTCGCACTTGTTGAAGGCGATGAGGATAGCCTTGCACGAGGAACTCGAACCGTCTTTGCAGGCGATGGAAATGTTGCCCCTCCTGAACCAGAATCGCATGGAGCTGACCTCCACCACATGGGAGCAAAGTTGCGAGCACACTGGCTTGGACTCCTCGGATTCGGCGCCGTAATTATGTGCGTTGTATTCGCAGGATTGATGTTGCGATACGGTTTCTCAACTTCCTACGAGGGACGAAGCAACCAGTTGCGACTCCGTTACAAACTCATGCGCAGAGGTGACCAGTGATGTACGACGATACAATCAACAATCTTCTCAAGGGCGTCGCCGATGGCTCCATCTCCGTCAAGGATGCCCGAAATGCACTCGAAGGCGTCGAACTCACGGAAGAGCAAATGGACCAAGCGGTCAACCACGGCGTACACGATGTCGCTGAATCCGGTACAATCGTTAGTGCAAGCCTCGCACCATCTGGGGGGTCTTACTTGACTATGTTCTTCTTCGCATGGGGAATCTTTTGGTCCTGCTATTGGGCATTTTCTTTAATCTACGGTCTCGCAAAGGATTGGGATCAACAACAACTCTCCTTCCATCTCGCTATGACGCTAACCACTCTGATTTTGATGGGCATAATTTACCTCAAGTACATTTTACCAGATACCATCATTGTCAAGCATTCTCAAAACAAGTATGTCCCTGAACACGTCAAGGACTGGAAGGAGTACAAGTGGTGACGACGATGGCCAAAGATTACAATTTATTCGTTCCAGAATCCAAAGAGATTCTTTCCAATGCTGGAGAGACAGTCATCAATCGGCGTCAATTCCTGCGCTACGGATTTAACGCTGCAACCGGCGTCCTTGCTGCATCATTGGGCGTCCTTGGTTTCTCAGCTATCCTTCTCCCACCAGGGGGCGGTTCTGCTGGCGACCTGTCCGTAAAATTCTGGGCAAAGGGTCGTGAAGACACTGCGTGGTATGGAGCAAAGCATCTTCAGTCCATGACAAAAGAGGACTTCGTCGCGGAGGCAGCAAATTCAAACACAGGCACATCCGGAGCATCTGGAGTATGGAATGGCGTTCCAGTTGTAGTCACCTATGTTGAAGATTCCAAGTGGCAAGGTTCGCCAACGGACAACAACAAGGCTCGATTCCAAATGATGGAAGGATATGATGAATCTGGAAAATACATCGGTCACTTTGAGGACATGGTCGCAATGGACGAACGCATTTACCCCTCTGATGATTTGATCATGGTCTTTGGACGATGCACTCACCTTTGCTGTATTCCTGGCTGGCAACTTGTGTCCAACAACTACACAGATGACTCATGGACCCCAGGAGGGACTGATGATGGAGGCACCAAACTATTCTGCATATGTCACTCCTCGCGGTTTGACACAACTGCCCTTGAGATGAACACCAACCGTAACCGATCCAACGGTGCAACATTTACCTATGCAGGAGTTCGAAAAGCCGGAGGCCCTGCTCCTGTAGGGCTTCCACTGATTCCGATTGTACTCAACAACGGTGTTGTTGAAGGGATAACCGATTACGTCGATTGGTTGACGTATTGTGATTGAGGTGTTAAGATGACAACAATGTTCTGGATTTTGTGGTTCTTTATCGCCTTCATCATCGTTCTCGTAGCGTTCACTCTCCGCAAGGAGACCGAAGAAATGCCTCGACGTGAAATCCTTCGTGCAGTTGAATCAACTGGCGGAATGGGTATTTCCGAACGAGCCTTTTTGTGGGTCTTTTCATGGATGGACACGCGATTCCGTATCCAAGACTACTGGAACATGTCAAAAGGTGCTTACTACAACATGCACCGACAGATGCCTCTCACACACGCTGAGAAGTACAAACTGCGAATCATTTGGTATTGGTATCCTTTGTACTGCCTTGGAGGAATCTCGTTCCTCAGTTTTATTATTCTCGTTCTGACCGGAACCATCCTCGGAATTTACTACGTACCAGGCGGCGAAGGTGATCCATCTCCTGCATATGCATCAATGGAATTCATTATGCTTGAACTCCCGTTCGGTTACATCATTCGTGCAGTTCACCACTGGGGCACGCACTTCATGGTGGCCTCTGTCTTCTTGCATATGTGTCGCGTATACTTCACAGGAGCATACCGAAACCCTCGTGAACTCAATTGGTTGATTGGGGTGGCGTTGATGGCACTGACTATTGTCTTTGGTTACTCTGGCTATCTTTTGCCATGGGATAGTTTGGCATACGGTGCTGCAGTCATCGGAATCAATCTCGCAAACTCCTCGCCGTTGGTTGGAAAGTACATTGCAACCCTTCTCTTTGGAGGGTCCTCGTTAACACCCCGAACGGTAACTCGGATGTATTTCATCCACGTCTTTATTCTACCAGTGATAGTGACCACATTGATCATCATTCACTTGTTCATTGTCTGGGTACAAGGCATTGCGGAGCCACATTGATCGGAGGAATTTGAATGGGTTTAATGGAAAATTTAGGACGAGTTGCAACCTCGTACATGGACGAAAAGGCCAAGTTGCAAGAAGCTGGCGAGAAGCGTAAGCGTACTCGAATGGGTCACGGATTCTGGCCGCATGAAGTATTACGTGACACAATTTTGTTCGCCTTTATGGCAGCTGTGCTTCTGTTTTATGCGTGGTTGATTCCACCGCCACTTCACGGTGCAGCAGANCCCTATGCTCAAGCAGGATTCGTATTCCCTGACTGGTACGTATTGTTCTCGTACGGNTACCTTCGATGGGGAGAGTATCTACCNCAGTTTACGGTTCCGACCGGATTTATTGGCGACATTGTTGGTCAGCCTGTTTTCGCTTGGAACGCTGCATGGTGGGGCGCTGCTCTTACCGGCATTCCGGTTGGTATTCTCGCACTTCCACCGTTCCTCGGTGGTCGTGAAAAGCGTCCTGTCGAAGATCCGTGGTTTGCTGCAGCAGGTGCGGTTTACCTCGCACACGTTTGGTTCATTTCCGTATTCTCGATCAACATCTTCCTTGAATTGTACGGGAAAAATAGATCCGATTATTGTAAACTCGATTCGCACGGAGATTTACTCTGTGGAACGAGAGCACCGTGGATTGCTGAAATCTTCAATGCCGTGCCTTGGATTCTGACAGGTATGCTGTTATGGATTGTAATCTACTTCGTTGGTCGGAATGTATTGGTTAAGGCATGGGGCTCAGGCTTCACTCCTGAACACGGCAAGCGCCTTATCGTTGGGGCCCTCATTGTTTCTGCAGGTGCATCGGTTGCAACCTTCGACACCTACGATAACGGATTCTGGGAAGCAGGCGGGCTTCTGACAATCAAAGGATTGACGCACGATTACTATCCTGAACTCGAAGCAATGCGCACACAACCGTCGGATGTTCATGTTCACGAGACCAATGAGTTCTCAGACGACCGGGGCTATACGGATGGTATTGTTCCGGCGGCCGCTTGGCTAGATTGGCAGATTTTCCAACCTACACGTGAAACCATCATCGACTTTAGTGATGCAAACAATCACCAGAATACAGATGAGGAAATCAATGCGGCTGGCGCCACTGTCATATTCGCTGGTGGCGATAATTACGCAACGTCTGGAACGTTCACGGTTACCGATGAGTTAACCAGTGAAGCACTCCCAACAGACGTTACGTGCGAATACCGAGCAAGCGAGCGTAAAATCGACGGCGTCAACACCGCCACAATGCTTGCGAGCACCATGACCGTCACCGATAGCTCAGGATCCGTTCTCGCATCCTTCACAGGTTGTGAAGGTGCTGAAATCAACCTTGTTCCNGGNGTTTACAACTACGAATACTCACTTATCGCATCCGGTGCATTGGCATTGAACGACTCGATCACGACTGAGACAACGTTCTCTGTCCGGACCTACCAACCACTCCTTCTCTGGGACAGCAACGCAGGAGAAAACGCTGGTAAGGTCGTGGATTTGAGCGACACGGCTATGATCGCAGCGGCAACAGGAACCTACAGCGATGTTACAAATCCGTCCTATCACGTCAATCCAAAGTCACTTGATGCAAAGTTAACCTATGCCATGTTCATTCCATGTCTAACCTTTGGCGCAGTCGTCATCGTCCTTCTACGATCGATGGCACGTGGCTACGAATTTGAGATGAACAAGTGCTACGGATGTGACCTTTGTGACGATGCATGTCCAGTCCGTTTGTTCAACGGTGGTGACAAACTCAACATCATTTACAATTCATGGAACAATGAAGACGACGGCGTGCCACTGTATTCGTGTTTGACATGTACTGCTTGTACCAACGCTTGCCCACAACTCGTAAACTACGACTCCTACGTCGATATCCGCCGCAGCCTCATCGTTGGTGGACCTGCAGCAGAGATTCCTCACACAGTCCTTCAAGCAGTTCTTGCTGCTGAAGCAGAAGAAGCGTCCAATGAAGACTTCATTCCAGTTGAAGAATATCCAATCTCCTCCAATGTAGGATACTACCCTGGATGTGTTGACTACCTCGACCAAGAGATGGTTTTCTCCCACGTTAATGAAGGCGANATGAACCTCGGCGACTCAACGACNGCGGCATTCACACTGTTCGAAGAAATGGGACATGATGTATCCTACCTCGGCCGTGATTTCCTCAAGTGCTGTGGACACGATCAAAAGTGGCAAGGTCTGACAGAAGTCTTTGACAAACTCAAGGCATACAACCAGAAGAAAATCGAAGCATCTGGAATCGATACGCTCGTTTCATCCTGTGCTGAGTGTTTCCGAACCTTTGCTCGTGATTATGAATTGGAAGGTGTCAAGGTCATGCACACAACGGAATATCTAATTGAAAGCGGATTTGATATGCAACTTTCAACCGATGCAACAACCGTCACTTACCACGACCCATGCCGACTTGGTCGACAAATGGGTGTCTTTGACGAACCTCGTGAACTCATCAACGCTGTTGAAGGTGTTGACCTCGTGGAGATGGAACATCACGGCGAGGACGCAATGTGTTGTGGTGTCTCAAGCATGATGTCTTGCAACGAAAACGCACGTGCACTCCGTGTTGCACGAATGGAAGAAATCAAATCCACTGGAGCAGATACCATGCTGACCTCATGTCCAAAGTGCGTATCTCACTTNGAGTGCCTCAAATTTGAGGGCGATGAGCGCTACGAAGACATCGAAATTCTTGATGTTGTATCCTTCCTTGCCCGTGAAGTCAACGCAAAGAAGAGTGAAGTTCCTGCAACTGCACAGATAGAAGTTGAAGCTTGAGATTAATCTTGAGCAGGGGCGTCATCGTCCATACCAACGATCTCATAGTTGGAAGGAAACAATGCGATGAGAACACCAGCAATGAGGCTAACCAGACCCCAAGTGAACTCCTTTTGAACGAAGAGAAGTTCAAGAGCAATAACGCACAGAACCAATCCACCAATGTTGGAAACCCACACGAGGGTCTTGAATGTACCAAGGGAAACACCGGTGGTACCTTCTTTTCGATAGGGCCCAAATTCTCCACCAAATCGTTGTGCTGTCGGTTGTTTTCCCTTCTTTGACATTTAATCACCTCATCGATCAATCATACTAATGGCATCGGTTGGACATGCAAGGACGCACAATCGGCATCCTGTACAAGCATCTCGAATGATTTTCGCCTTTTGATTGCTATCGACATTGATCAAAGGGCTTCTCATAGCAACTTTGTAAATTTCAATAGCACCATCATCGCAAACAATGGTGCATTGGTCGCAACCAATGCACAACTCCTCTTTGACGAATGCGACAGCAGAATCACCACCTTTGAGTGAAGCGTGTTGAACACCACGTTGACGATTCAAACTGGTTCGTATTCGCTTCGCCTCTTCTTTGCGGCGACGCTTCAACTCATCCGATGACGTCATGGTTCACCTCAGCAATGGGTTGCCCTTCAAACTTGGCAACGCTCAAATTAACAAGTAAGTCTCCAAAACAATAGAAAGCTCCAACCAAAAGTGGAGGATTCCATGCTGTCAATCCTGTCCATGGGACACTTGACGCCCAGGTCCAATTTCCAAGATGTGTCCCCCACAATTCCATGAACAGTGCAAGCCAAACCATAGACGCGTAGAGCCGCGGTTCAGGACCCCATTGGACAAAGCCGAGTGTCAACAAGATCAGGATGACTGCAGATGTGTCGGTTCCTTGTATTGCACCGTAAACAACCAAAGGAACAAGCAGAAGGATGAGAATCATTGGCAATCGTTCTGGAATCGTTCTTGCAACTCGTCGACCAAGATCAAAGAGGAAATAGTGGCCAACAGGAACAAACAATGGCATGAGATCACGTTGGTATTCGTAAATCAACCAAACCTCACTGAAGAACAATTCCATCGGGGTTGCAAAGGCCAATACGGCAATCATCTCGATTCGCTCTTTTCGATCGGTACTCGAGTAGATGTACGAGAAAACACCAATGCACCATACATTCACAGGCCATTCTGCAAATTTAGCAGAAATCAGTAAACCGATGCCAATCGTCAGGACGTACAGGACCTCACGACGCATGGCTACGCTAAGGGTTCATTGTTTAAATCAACCAGTTCTTGTTGCTAGAGTGCAGCATACTCCAGACCCATAGCAAGCATCGACAATTCAGACAACAATGCATGCCAATTGTGTGCATGCGTCATGAAAGAGGGATCTTCCTCTGAGGATACGAAATGAGCACTGGGGGAATTNAGATTCCCAATTTCATCCTTTTTTGGATTCACTCTGTAGAACCATGATGAAGCATCCCCATCGACGAGATAAACCACCGGTTCAACTGGATCTCCTGCTTCTGTTTTCATCAAGGTAGGCACTCCTTCTTGTATCAAGAAATCCTCAACATCAGTGGTTCCTTTACCATACATCAATTTCTTCATTTTCCGATTTGAAAGGTTCAAAAGTTGTTCTCCTGAAGTGACCGTCATGATTCCCAGTCCGTAGGTTCCACGGTTGTTCTTCACGTAAACAACTGGATCTCTATCGACTCCTAAACGAGCATAACGTTCCGATAGGTGGGCAAGGAAGACATCCACTTCTTCAGCTAATTTGATTCGACATGCCTCTTTTTCCAAACATTTCTCTTCCGAAACAAACGAGTCGCAAATGAGATGCCAAGGCTCAATCCCGATGAGTTCACTAATTTCCTCGATGAGGGGTCGGAGGAAATCAAAGTGCTGTGACTTTTTTCGTTGATACCATCCCATCTTTGGACTTGGCAAGACACTGCCCGCTGAAAGCCCTTCCAATCCACCATCAGTGAGATCGTTGTTGAGAAGAATGAAGTCAGGACTTTGCCCTTGAACGATGAGAGCATCATCGATAATTTCGACTTCGTGGAGGGCCAATGGTCCACGTAGCCCGTTAAGAGAATCGATTCCCTCGAGTTCTGGATTACCAACAGTACACCTGTATCCTGCACGTTCAATGAGGTTGCAAAGTGTTCTGAGATTTTCCACATAACCTTGATTTCTCGTATGCGATTCAGGATAGATGTGAACCCATTCACATCCAGGTTTATGTCGTTCAATGTGAGCTGCAATCCGTTGGGTTAAATGAGGAAGATCCGACTCCGAGGTATTGTTGAATCCTGCAGGAAACTGATTTGCATCAACAACTGCAATCTTCCATCCTGCATCGCGAATGTCAACACTGCCGTAGATGGGGACTTCAATTTCAGATCTCTTCTTGTTCATCCAAGCGACAATTTCTTCTCGCTTTTCTTCGAGGACCGAACTTAAGTCATGGACCAAAGTCATCAAATCACCTCTGAAAGAATATCGTCAATCGAGCGATGATGTTGAGGAGAATCATATTCAATCAAATGCAACGACTCAAACAAGCCTAATCCGAGGGTTATTTCAGGTTGATGCCGAAGAAGTGATTCACAGAAACTCCAGCGTGATGCGATTTCGTCAATTTGAGCGGAATATTCATTCAAACAATTGCTAAGGAGCGTGGGCGATGTTGCAGTTCCTGCAGGTAATTTCTTTCTCTCAACAACACTTCGGGGAAGCGAGGTGTGAGATGCAGCTTCCCGCAATGCCTTCTTTTCAAGTCCATCCGCCGGCAGTCGCTGATTCATCGGCAACTCGAACGCATCTTTGCGATGCGAACGACCAAGAAACGGAACTCGGACTTCAAGCGAATGCGCCATCGAATGACGATCAACAAGTCGAAGTTGGAAGTTGCTTAATTGACCATGATCGAGTTCAAACTGCAACGCAGTCTGTAACGATTCCAAGTGAGTCTCAGGACGGTGGTCATTGACCCACCATCTGCCATCTCCCTCATCTAGAGCACCCATTTCCAATTGTCGAGCAAAAGGGTGAGTGAGCATTGAGGCTCGCTTTTGAAGTTCGTTTTTATGTGCTCGTAAATCGGTATAACGAGGATAACCAGCGTGTATTTCATCTGCGCCTTGACCACATAGACCGACTCGTACAGACTTTGCCATGGTTTTGAACAAGGGTTGGAAAAACAACACAGAGACGTCAAGGTCCTCTCCATGCCACGATAACGAAGGCAAATGCCGAGCAAAGGAATCCGATTCCATGATCGATTGATGATGTCTCAAATCCAGTGAGGAAGCCACCATCTCTGCGGCAACCCAGTCGGGGTTATCCTCACTTTCTGCAACAGTCCAACATTCCGGAATCGGACGATTGTAACGATGTGCAGCATCATTCGCAACTGCTGCAACAAGTGAGGAATCGAGTCCCCCTGAAAGGACAATACCGACAGGAACATCAGACATGAGGCGTTGCCCCACGCTGTCTATGAAACCGTCAAGAAGTGCCTTACCACCCATCGTTTCGTCATACTCTTCCAATGGATTCATTTTAGGGATCGAGAAGCGATGAGAATCGACCAAAACCGGTTCACCCTCATCAAGTGACCACACTTCAAGCGTACCTGGTCGGACTTGATGGACATCCAGAAACAGAGTTGTTGCATCCAGAGGATACTCCCAAATTAGTCGAGCCATCAGTGCATGCTCATCGAGTTGTGGATAAAATTCTGGATGGGCCCTCAACCCTTTCACTTCGCTTGAAAAAACCAGAGAAGAACCGATATTCGAACGTATTAATGGTTTAATTCCCATTTCATCTCTGGCAAGAAGAAGTTGGTTTAGCTGTGGATTCCACAGCGCGAATGCGAACATCCCGTCCAGCGTACCCACCCATTCAGCGTGATCTTGAGCACTTGCAATTGGATTCGATTGAATTGTTTTTTCATACAGGGCAAGAATTGTTTCACTATCACCGAAGGTTGTCCACGGATAATTTGGAATTGATGAGCGAATGGATTCGAAATTGTAGATTTCTCCATTTGCAACCAAAACGTTCCCTTCTTGAGATTGAATGGGTTGAGGGCTGCCCTCAAGATCAACGATCGCAAGACGTGCATGACCGAGGCAAACTGAATCGTCGTGCCAGACTCCAGAGCCATCTGGGCCTCGATGTTGTTGCAGTTGTATCATCTTCTTGACGATGCTCGGCTCTGGAGACCCGAGCATGCCCGAAAGACCACACATGGGAATCAAATTCGGGTGTTCGGCTATATACAGTTGCTTTTTTGTTCAATCACCAAAGAGGATACTTGAACGCTGTTACAGCGAGCAAAATTACTGCAACACCGAAGAAGGTGTAGTAAACCGATTGTGGAGGTTCTTTGGATTCATTATCGCCATACATGGGGTATCAACAATCAGCCGTGGAGGACTCGATTCTAAAATATGGCGGCGAGAAGGTCTCACATGATACCTAAAAATGGGTCAACAATGAGAACCACAGCCAGAGGTATCAACAACATCGTAGCATTATCATCGATGTACCGAAGTCGAGGCCATTCAGCAGCAACGCAAATGGGCGCCATCAATGGCACGAGCAACCAAGGTGTCTCAACCAAATACGCGCACCCGGCCCAAATGACTGCAATTCCAAGCACACCTGCCAAGATGACGGTTTGCGTCGAAAATCCTTTTCGGCGCAATTCTCCAAGCAACGGATCGCCCAAAGAAAGACTGAGAATCAATGGGTAAGCATACGCCGGTTCTGGAGTTAAGAGAAAGACCATACCGACACCAAGCGCTCCCCATGCCAGTGCAGAAACCTGTTTTGCTTCATAGGAGCGTTGTCCGACTACGGTCAAACCCATACGCAATCGAAGAGCTTCTCCGAAAACGGCAAGCAGAATGACACAAGAAACCACTTGTTCAAGAGTGAGCGATGCCATATCCGCTACATCTTCTCCACATTCAAAAAAGAGGAACGGTAGGAAGGACATTGCCAAATGAATACCGCGACGAAGGAGGTGTCCTGATACCCCTCCAACGGAGAGTTCAATCGGATTGGTCAGTTCCACCTGGTCACTCATTTTGGTTCCTCAATTGGTTGTATGCATCCTCAAATGACATCAAACCTTCCTCTATCTTTGACAGAATGGAATCAAATTCAGGGTGCTCGAGAAGAAGCCGTTCATGATGGGAAAGAAGGCGTTCACGCCAACGGGCTCGTCCAGCTCGTACCGATTGTTTCAATGAAAGCAGCATCGAGGAGGCTTCTGCAACTCCGGTACCGTGCAACGCACTCACTAGAAGGACTTCGGGTGCTTCATCGCTTCCAAGATGCAATGATTCTCGCAACTCGTTTGCATGGCGTTGTGCTCCATCAAGGTCTGACTTGTTGACGATGACGGCGTCTGCTAGTTCCAACAAGCCCGCTTTCTCGGCTTGAACACCATCACCCCGAGCAGGCCCTTCGACCAGAACGATACGGTCGGCGACCGCTGCACAACGAACCTCAGACTGTCCTGCTCCAACCGTTTCAATGACAACTTTGTCCCAACCAACTTCGAGAAGACAACATGCCATATCACGAACAACCAACGGAACTGAACCACTCGTCTTTCGTGTTGCAACAGAACGGACATAGACTGAATTTTTCTTTGCTTCATCGTCCACAACACTCATTCGAACTCGGTCACCAAGAAGAGCACCTCCTGAACGAGGTGAGGACGGGTCGACAGCAAGGACAGCAATTCTGAGACCGTGATCGACCCACTCGTGAAGAAGTCGATCAAGTAAGCAAGATTTCCCAACACCTGGAGGACCAGTTAACGCAAGAATGCTCCAGTCTGGGCTCTCGTTCAATGAATCAAAAAAGCGAATTTCTCCGTTTTCTATCGATGAAAGGAGACGAGCTAGAGCCCGACGATCTCCTACCTTTGCAGCATTGATTCGATCATCCAAAGTCTCACCTTCATGCGGATGGATTCCAGTACCATCCTGCGCCATGACCAACGCCAGCATCATCTCGCTGCACAGCCGTCGCAATGAATTCGACCATTTCTTCCGATGTTGTCCCAGGTCCGAAGATAGCACGTACTCCCGCTTCGAACAACGGAGAACGGTCATCCTCTGGAATGATACCTCCTCCAAAGACAATCACATCGCCCATGTTGTGTTCACGAAGCGTTTCGCAAATTCGTGGAAAGAGGTGCCCATGTGCTCCGGAAAGTGAAGACAGGCCTAGAAGAATCGCGTCCTCATCCCGAACGGTCTCGATTATTTGTTCAGGCGTTCGTCGCAATCCGGTATAGATTACTTCATGTCCAGCATCTCGTAGTGCTCGAGCCACAACCTTTGCTCCTCTATCGTGTCCGTCAAGCCCAGGCTTAGCGATAACAATACGAAGCGGTTGGTCCATGTTTGGTGGACTCAAGCGATGGTTATCAAAGAGTCGTTGAATTCTCAGCCTTTGGTGAAGATTCGGGGATGATATCAAATGTCAGTCCCACCCTCCGCAACCATGGCTTGGGAAAGCGACCCCTCGCACCTTCTGCCCAGCAAGGGCTATTTGCGAGTGCGAAGAGTCAATCGAGCCATCATGGAAACGTGGTTTCGAGAAATATCCACGGTTGATGTTGACACATTGCCAGAAGAGGGTGGAATCATCTACACAGCTTGGCATCCAGGTGGACTGATTGACCCAATGTTGATGATGGCAGCGTTGCCTGGTGGGTTGACATTTGCTGCAAAATCGACCCTTTTCAAAATCCCAGTACTCTCTCGAATCATGAAGTGGATCAATGTTCAACCTGTCCAGAGAGCGGAAGACAACGTTGCTTCCCCAGAGGAGCGAAAACAGGCCAACTCAAAACTGATTGATACCCTCGCAGAACTTGTTGCAAATGGCGAACGTATAGCTATCTTCCCAGAAGGGAAAAGCCATACTGAATCCTACGCTGTAGAACTCAAATCCGGTGCATCACGCATCCTTCTCGAGGCACACCGAAGAGCAGTTGCTGCAGGAAAGCCAACCCCAAGTATCGTACCGATTGGATTGCACTACAGCGACCAACACTCGTTTCGTGAACGTGTAAGCCTTCAGATCAATCGACCCGTTGAAACACCTCCTATGCCATTGCAAGAAGGAGCCCCCGTTCCCGAAGAAGACGAACTCGATGCATATGGAGAGAAAGCACATGATCGGGCATGGTGCAAGGAAGTTACCTCGATGCTTCAAACCGAAATCAATCGAATTAGTCACGCTCAAGAATCATGGGAAGACCGGGAATTGGTATGGAGGGCTCGGAGAATGATTCACACTATTCGAAGTGGAGAAAATGTATCGAAGATAGGTTACAACGAGGCAGTTCTTGGCTCGAGGCGGGTTCGAGCAGCTTGGCAGTATTTTTCTGTTAACGACCCGAAACGTACGCAAGAAATTGAAGATAAATTCAAATCACATCATCATGAGATGGAACGCATTCAGTTGCGATCATGGGAACTCAAAGACAGAAAGAAAAAGATCTCGAAGACCGCATTCATCAAAAATTTCGCATTTTGGGTCTGGTCAGCGTCGTGGATGCTGGGGTTCGTGACATGGTCTGCAATGATTGCAACCAGCGTACCCTATCTTTTTGTGCGATTCTTCGTTTCACTGAAAGCAAGCAAGCAGGAAAACAAAGCTGGCGTCGGTTCGATGAAATTGCTCTATTCCATTGGCTTGTATCCGGTATGGTGGGTGTTTTGTGCGATTTCGATGGGATGGTTCATCGCTTCTGCGTCCTCACCACTTCAGAGTATTGACTTGCCAGGATTTATACTTCCTGTCCTAGCTGCAATTCCATGGCTACTGGTGTCGGTTATCCTTCTTTTTTGGTGGCCAGTCTCTGCTCGACTGCACCTGAAATTGTACCGCCGGTTGAGTCAATCTTGGCGAAATCTACGATTGTGGTTCAAACTCCGTAGTGGTCAGATTGAATGGGACTCACTGATTCAAGCTCACCAATCACTTGCGATGGAAATGGCTTCCATCGGAGATGGTCTCCTCCTTCCAGGTGATCCAGACTGGGTTGAACCTCCAACCGGTAAGGACGATTGGGAAATGGTGCGATTCCGTGCATCACAAGGTTGACAATTTATTGAATTTTGAAGGGCAACGAATAAGGGCGTTATGCCCAACCGAGTGTTGGTGAGAAGTGTGTCATCTACAGAACAACGTCTCAATGACTTGCGCGCTCGAAAGGCTCGAAGCGAAGCCGGTGGAGGACAAGCACGAATTGATGCTCAACACAATCGCGGGAAAATGACTGCTCGAGAGCGACTCGATATGTTGCTTGATGAAGGCACCTTCCAAGAGATCGATGCTCTTGTTGAACACCGTTGCCGAGACTTCGACATGGATAAAAACGTCATTCCCGGAGACGGTGTGGTGACTGGCCATGGTAAAATCAACGGACGTGAAGTGTTTGCATTCGCACAAGATTTTACCGTCTATGGAGGTTCATTGGGTGAAATGCATGGTCTAAAGATTTGCAAAGTACTCGACATGGCACTCAAAACAGGACGTCCTGTGATTGGCTTGAACGATTCCGGTGGCGCTCGTATTCAGGAAGGTGTAGCTTCTTTGGGTTCCTATGCTGAAATTTTCTTCCGCAACGTTCGTGCCTCTGGTGTTGTACCTCAAATCAGCGTTATTATGGGCCCTTGTGCAGGTGGTGCAGTTTACAGTCCTGCCATCACAGACTTTGTCATCATGGTTGACAAAACGGCACACATGTTCATCACTGGTCCTGAAGTTATCAAGACCGTAACAAATGAGGTTGTATCGTTCGAAGATTTGGGAGGAGCGATGACACATGCATCCAAATCTGGAGTTTCACACTTTACAGCGGAGAGTGATGATTCCGCAATCCAACTTGCTCGTGACTTATGCGACATGTTTCCATCCAACAACATGGATCGTGCACCGATTCGCAAAACATCGGACAGTCCTGATCGGTCCTGTGATGCGCTCAACACCATGATTCCTGAAGACACCAACAAGCCCTATGATGTGACCAATGTCATTCGTGAGGTACTCGATGACGGTGGATTTTTGGAAGTGCAAGCAGACTATGCCATGAACATCGTTTGTGGCTTCGGCCATCTTGCAGGACACACTGTCGGCGTTGTTGCTAATCAACCCCAAGTTCTTGCGGGCTGTCTCGATATTGATGCGAGCGACAAAGCAGCACGCTTTGTACGGTTTTGTGATGCTTTTAACATTCCAATCCTCACCTTTGAAGATGTACCTGGATTCCTTCCTGGAACCAACCAAGAATGGGGTGGAATCATTCGACACGGGGCGAAATTGTTGTATGCTTATGCTGAAGCAACCGTTCCTAAGCTCACCGTCATTCTTCGAAAAGCATACGGTGGAGCATACGATGTTATGTCCTCAAAGCATATTCGAGGAGATTACAACGTCGCATGGCCGAGTGCTGAACTTGCTGTCATGGGAGCGGACGGAGCTGTGGAAATCATTCATCGACGCCGTATCAAGAACGCTCGAAATCAAGAACAAGAGCGAGACCGTCTGGTTCAAGATTTTACCGATACCTTCGCTAACCCCTACAAAGCAGCAGCAATGGGGTACATCGATGATGTCATTGAGCCAACTGAGACTCGATCACGCCTTTCTCGTGCATTGTTGATGTTGCTTGAAAAAGAAGAGATTCGCCCTGCGAAGAAGCACGGAAATATTCCATTATGAGGGGTCATTATGGCTGATGAAACGACACGACGAATGGCTGCAATCGCTGCTGTCTTGAGCATTGTCGAGAGCGGTGATGATGCATCCCAGCGCGGCCGCCAGCGCGGAGAAGCATGGTCACAAGACCATCGTCGAATGAACACGGGCCGCTCCTCACTCATGAATTACAGAAGCAACCGCAGCCCTTGGAGATGATGCGATGTCAGAAAAACGAACAGTCAAAGTCAATGGCGAAGAGTTTGAGGTGGAAATCAGTCTCAACGATGATGGCACCTACGATGCAACGGTCGAAGGACAGACCTTCACCATCGAAGTCCCAAATGCACAAGCAGCACCCCGCGCACGACGTGGCGGTGGTGCTAAGAAGAAGAAATCTGGAACGGTATCTGCCAATATCCCTGGAAAAGTGGTCACCGTCGAAGTCAAAGAGGGTGATGTTGTCAAAGAAGGACAGGTTATTCTTATCCTTGAAGCGATGAAGATGCAGAACGAAATTCAGGCCCCAGTCAATGGGACTGTGATTAGTGTTGCTTGTGAAGAAGGACAGGCGATTGAAGCAAATGTTCCACTCGTCGTTATTGAGCCAGAACCTACCGATGATGAGGATTGAGAACCAACATTTCAAAGTGTATGAAGGATAGGTGAGTTCATGACCGACGAACCAGCGTGCGATTACCCAGGCTGTGATGGAGTTGGCGTCATCATCTCTCGACTTTCTCCAGAAGGATACCTCGTTGCAACCGGGAAAAAAGCTTACTCATTCCGTGAAGCGTACCGCCGATTCCACTACTGCAATGCTCATCACGATGAACTGATGAACGGCGTCTGGTCACGAGTTCGCAAGCCGGATGACAAGAACGATGGCCATGTTGCACCAACCGCCATCTGAGGGTGACTTACATAAACAAGTTCACCATGTTTAGAGTATGTCGGACCGACAAAACACCGCCTCTCAGAAAATTCTCGTCATCATTAGTACCTTGATGATGTGCTCAATTTCTTTTTCATTATCTGCTCCATCGCTATTAATCGATGAAGCAGTGGTTGAATCTAGCCTACCAGGATCAGGCGCCTCCAACCTAACTGTCACCAACACGACCTACCTCAATGGTACGCATACATTTGATGACTTGTACATCGGGTGCATTAGTAGCCCCATCGTCTCATGCGGTTCAATTGTAGCAACGGGTGACTTGATTTTGAGCGTGAATACTCTCACAGTCATGAGTGGTGCATCCATCATCGCCTATGACCAACCTACAAACACACAGGGTGTAGGAGGCTCGGTTCAGATGTCCAGCAGTTACGTCGGGAACGGCGGAGGAGGTGCAGGACATGCTTCTTGGGGTGGCGATGGAGGCTCCTCATCTTCCGTCTCCAACGGTGGAGCGTCGTATGGTGTCGGCAATGAAACGGGTTCGAATGGAGGATCTGTTTCTGATGCATCTGGAAATCTCGTTTCCGCTGGAGGAATCGGTGGCGGTCGAATCGTCATCTACGCAGATGTCATTGAAATCTACGGAACAGTCGATGCATCCGGCCAAGATGGTGAACAAGGCTATCGATACCAAAACGGCTCAGGAAATGGAGGATCTGGCGCAGGTGCAGGATCCGGAGGAAGCATCATCATGCTTGCCAATGAAGTCACGATCGGCTCTTCAAGTGGAGGATCCATTCTAGCAGAGGGTGGAAACGGTGGCGATGGTGCCGACGGTGATTGTTTGCCAAGTAACCCCTGTATAGGAATGTATGACGGCGGCCAAGGTGGTGGCGGTGGTGCAGGCGGCGATATCGACATCCGCGCCAACAGTGCATCAAATCTTATGATTTCATCAACATCAACAATTTCAGTTGCAGGTGGAAATGCAGGTTCTGGCGGCCAACCTTACGGAACTGGTTCAACAGGTAACGCGGGTTCATCTGGAGGTATTGGCGCTTCAACAAGCGGAACTTGGGCAGGATGGAGCACATCAAATCCTCCAAACCCACCTTCCTCAGGAATTCCTAATCCTTGTCTTGGTGGAGGAACCAATGCGACAGGAACAATTGTATCTGACGTTCTTGAAGTCAACGATGCTCAGTCGACTGCAACTCAAGCAAGTATTCTTCCGGTCTCATGTACCGATCTTTCGCTTCATGCATCAACCGATTCAGATTACTTCGAAGTTCAATTGGTCACTGGAGTCACGTATTACGTCAACGTGACGTTCTTACACGCCATCCAAGATGTTGATGTTGAGTGGGATGACATCAATGGTTCATTCTTGGCATCAGGTGGCTCCGTCAGCGACAATGAATTGCTCACCGTAACAGCAACGCAGAATATTACATCTTACGTAAGGGTCTTTCCCTACATTGGATTTGTTGGAGGGACCAATCCAATCTCTTACAACATCACCATCGAGACAGATAATCCAGGCGGTGGCCAGAGCTTAGAATTGGCGTATGTTAACATCGCAAATCAGACCAATGCTACGGTTTCATTCGCTGGCTTGCAATCCAACACGACCTACAATTACACAACTGTTCTGACACAAGATATGATTGGGAATACATCCGTCTCTTACAGCCTCGGCAACGGTACATTCAATTCATCGAACTCGACCACATATGCTTACAGTGTCAATTACAGTGTTGAAAACAACGAATCTACGCTAGAGATAGTAACGCTTCTTTACGATGCGAGTGGAAACCTCATAGCGACTGGATTTGATGATCTCGAAATCGATATGTTAAGCGTGAGCGCAACCTCTTCCACTACAGGAGAGATTAATCTAACAAATTTGAGTTCCTCAACAACGTATGATTTGACTTGGATGGTGTATGATGAAAGTGATTTCTTCACTGCATTACTCGCAAACAACAACAGCGTCTACGCAGCACTCAACGCATCGGTGATCGATGAGGAGATGGTTACCTTCACTGCGCAATCAGACACTCGGGATTACAACATCACTTGGGCTGGTCCGACAACATCGAATTTCCATGGATTTTTCGCAGTATTGAGCGTGAACGGAACCGTGATCAATATTGAAAACAATGAAAATTTTACCGCCTTTGACGATGATTTCTTCATCCCACAACTCCCTTCGATCGTCATCAGCAGTGTTTCTTCGAGCGTCAACTCATCGACAAATGATGTCACCACACGAGGACTTGATTTGGTCGTTGGCGACTCTTACTCGTATCGAATCAAGATTCTAGATTCTGGAAATGCAACCGTTGCACAATCACAGTTAACAACAGTCAATGCAACCTACCAAGGTATGAGTTTTGGAACTTGGAGTTACAACACGCCCACCAATTCAGGAACCTATTGTGCACTTGCTGAACTTTACGAGGCAGATGGAACTCAGCGTATCGGTGACTTGATGTGTTTCAGCCTAACCTTCGACGCAGACTTTGATGGTGTTGCCAACGAACTTGATCAATGCCCATCGAGTCCTGCTGGAGCGATTGTTGACCAGTACGGCTGTGCAGCAAACCAAAGAGACACTGATAATGATGGCGTCAACGATGATATGGATGATTTCGTTAACGATTCCTCGCAATGGTCCGATCAAGACGGGGATGGTTACGGTGACAATCCTACTGGAAACAATTCTGATGCATTCCCATCGGACGGAACACAATGGTCTGACCAAGATGGTGATGGATACGGTGACAACCAAAACGGCATGTTCCCGGATGCATTCCCAACCGATGCCACACAATGGAGTGACATGGATGGTGATGGTTACGGTGACAACCCTACTGGAAACAACCCCGACCTCTGGACCAACGACAGTTCTCAATGGGCAGATTCTGATGCTGATGGATACGGTGACAATCCTACCGGAACAAATGGCGATGCATTCCCTAACGATGGTACGCAATGGTCCGACCGAGATGGTGATGGCTTTGGAGACAATCTGAACGGAAGCAACGCTGACGCATTCCCAACTGACCCAACCCAATGGGCAGACTCTGATGGCGATGGTTTTGGTGACAATCGAAACGGAAACAATGGAGATGCGTTCCCGACTGATGGAACGCAATGGTCCGATCAAGACCTCGATGGTTATGGAGACAACCAAGCAGGAAACGATGCTGATGCATTCCCTACAGATGGCACCCAATGGTCCGATGCTGATGGTGATGGATTCGGTGACAATCAAGGAGGAGCAAATGCTGACCGATTCCCGAATGACAACACTCAATGGAGTGATATTGATGGAGATGGATACGGAGACAATGCGAACGGAAACAATCCTGACTTGTGTCCAAACACACCGTTTGGTAAGACGGTCGATTCAACTGGATGTTCGGATAGCCAACTCGACGATGACGGTGATGGCGTAACAAACGACCTTGACATCTGTCCTACAACTCCTGCTGGAGAAACTGTCAATTTCAACGGATGTTCAGCTACGGAACTTGATGGCGACCTTGACGGTGTTAAGGACGCATACGATGACTGTAAAACGACTTCACTTGGTTTAACGGTTGATGCATCTGGATGTGCTGACTCTGAGAAGGATTCGGACATGGATGGTATCAGTGATGATATCGACCAATGTCCTTCAACACCGATGGGTAGCCCTGCCAACATCTTTGGATGCTCTGCAGAACAGCGTGACCAGGACAACGACCTTGTTGCAGATAGTGAGGATTTGTGCTTCAATACACCAGATGGNGAATCTGTTGACACTCAAGGTTGTGCNGAGAGCCAGAAGGANAATGACAACGATGGCGTCTCAGATGCAGATGACCTTTGCGTGGGTTCTGCTCCACTGGCACTCGTCGATGAAAACGGTTGCAGTTCGTCTCAATTGGACGATGATGTGGACCAGATTTACAACGATGTAGACCTTTGTCCTGCGACACCTGCAGGAGAAGATCCTGACCCCGATGGTTGCTCTGCAAGCCAGCTTGATGACGATGGAGATACCATCAACAATGCTGCTGACCTTTGTCCGATGACAAACCCGGATCCATCTCTGGATGCAAACGGATGTGTTGCAAGTCAACGCGACACAGACATGGACGGTGTGTTTGACAATCGTGATGACTGCCCTGAAACCAACATGACCAGTGTAGCAGACGATGACGGTTGTGCACTCGAGCAATACGATTCCGATAACGATGGCTACAACGACAAAATCGATGCCTTCCCTCTTGACGCTCAAGAATGGGAAGATACAGATGGCGATGGTGTTCCAAACAAGCAAGATGCATACCCAGATGACCCTACCCAAACCAAGGCTGAAGCTGAGAGTTCTAGTGGTGGATTCCTGATTTACACACTTGTTGCAATTCTTGTCCTTGGAGCACTTGCAGGACTTGGTGTCATGCGTCGAAACAACATGATGGAAGTCGGAAAGGTAAGCCCATTCGCACAAGAAGCTAGCGTTCAAGGTCAGATGGAAACCCAAATGCTTGAGCAACAAGAGACGAGTGAATCAACCTCCCAAGAATGGGAAGAAAACGGTGTCAGATGGCTCCGTCAAGAGGATGGCTCGTTGTTCTACCTCGATCCACAATCGAACGAATGGGTTCCCTATCAGCAATCTGAATAAAATCGCTTTACAAAGGCAAGGATTTAGATTCGCCACCACTCATGCGTCAGTATGGAGGAAGAGTTTCGGCGAGATACGTGCGCTGAAGTTGCACTTAGTGCCATGGTCAGCATGATCATGATTCTGCTTTTCTCAGCTCTCGTCGCTGGAATGGCATTGATGATGATTGAACAAGCGTTCATGGAATCACGTACTCATAGTGTCGAACAATCTGAAACACTTAACTCAGTTCCCTTAGTGTTGGTCTTTGAAGTCGAAGAGTTCGATACAACTGGAAACACAAATGACCGTCTTTACATCATGTTCAAGTTCCCATTTGCAAGTAATTCAATACCCGATACGAATGTGAAATGGGCTATGATGTGCGATCTCAACGATTACACCAATCCACCCCGCTCTGGAACTCATCACACGCTTGAATACTCAAGTGGTGACTTTAATGCAGCCACAGACCTGGCTGGCAACGGTGCAGATAATGCTGCGCTTGATGAATTTGTGCAGGGAACCTATTACCATGTGATTATACAACTCTCAGAGCCAAATGGTGGAGGAGATTGTGATTTGGTCGAAGATATGCATGCAACTGTGGTGATTGCAGTCGAGAAAGGACGAACAACGGAACTTGATTTCTACGTACCGGAAGATGTTACACCTGGACATGATTTGATGAGTTGATAGCAATGGAAAATAAGAACGATACGTTAGCCCAAGTTGGTATTGGTGCAATGATTGTCTTCATTGGAATCATCATTGCAGTTTCATCATCGATGTATGTCATGATNAATCAACTCGAACGAATCTCACAAGGTGCTGAATCAACGATTTCAGTAGCAACAAATGAAGCGCATACACAAGTGATTTTTGTTGGAGGATGGGTTGACGATGCCTTTGATGATTACCTATTGATGTTTGAATACCAGAGCCTAGGTAAAAATGTCCAAACCGATGAGGTTGGTTGGGTGTTGTGGTGTGAATTCAACGACCAGATTTTTAGAAGAATGGGGTATATGGGGGACGTNGTTGGTTCTGCACCCCAAGGTACGNATGGAGTGAGAACGACAATATGGGAAGTTGGNGCAGANATCCTAAANCCAGATGAGTTNATTTCAGGGAAGCGATACTTCGTTATCGCCGATGGTGGAACAGGAGTCGGTAGCGGACAAGGTGCGTCCTGTGGCCCGCAATGGATTTTTGATCGTGGTGTAACTGCCTACTATTCGATTTACCTCCCCGACGGAGGACATACAACCCAAGAATTACGCGTGAATGTCTTTGNAGTCGGTGAATCTGTTACATGATGACCCATTTCACCTGTGAATCAACAGGNAGATGGCTTTGTGAGCGAAGAAGATTCTACGGATATCACCAGTTGAGAGTGCTCTACCNGTTGCCCGTCCTTGTCTTAGCAGTGAAAGGGTTGTTGATTTTCACAACGAATTTTGTCTTCTGGATCAAACAACGCCTTGAGCGAGCATAGCTTCAGCAATCTTGAGGAAGCCTGCNACGTTTGCGCCAAAGACGTAGTCACCGTCTCGACCATATTCTTTGGCTGTCTCGTAAGCTGCCTTGTGAATACCGACCATGATTGCATCGAGTTTCTCATCAACCTCTTCACGTGTCCATGAAAGACGGAGTGAGTTTTGACTCATTTCAAGACCAGAGGTAGCAACACCACCAGCGTTGCTTGCCTTACCTGGAGCAAAAAGAATACCGTTCTTCTGGAAGACTTCGACGGCTTCAGGAGTACAAGGCATGTTCGCACCTTCTGCAACAGCCATGACGTTGTTGTCAACGAGCATTTGTGCTTCAGAACCGTTCAGTTCGTTCTGTGTTGCACATGGAAGTGCAACATCGACGTTGACTCCCCAGAGACCGTTTGGTGTTGGTTCTGGAGCGGAAGCGGTGAATGTAACACCATCAAATTGCGCAGCATATTCAGAAATGCGTCCACGACGGTTGTTCTTGAGATCCATAATCCAAGCCAACTTTTCTCGGTCGATGCCAGCAGGATCGTGAATAAATCCACTCGAATCAGACATTGTGACTGGTTTTCCACCAAGATCGAGAACCTTCTCACAAGCGAATTGTGCTACGTTTCCAGAACCTGAAATCGATACAAGCTTTCCTTCAAATGACTGGCCTTGAGCTGCAAGCATTTCACGAGCGAAGTAAACAAGACCGTATCCTGTAGCTTCTGGACGGATGAGAGAACCACCATAGGAACGACCCTTTCCAGTGAGGACACCGGCTTGGAATTCATTGCGTAGTTTNCGATACATACCGTACATGTAGCCGATTTCTCGACCGCCGACACCGATGTCACCTGCAGGAACGTCACAGTCTTGTCCAATGTGGCGCCATAGTTCCATCATGAACGACTGGCAGAAGCGCATAACTTCAGCATCNCTCTTTCCCTTGGGGTTGAAGTCAGAACCACCCTTTCCGCCACCCATTGGGAGNCCAGTTAGGCTGTTCTTGAAAATCTGCTCAAAGGCAAGGAACTTGAGAATCGATGAATTGACTGAAGGGTGAAAGCGGAGTCCGCCCTTGTACGGTCCGATTGCACCATTGAATTGAATTCGAAAACCTCGGTTTACGTGTTCGTTACCGTTGTCATCAACCCAAGGAACTCGGAAATGGATGAGACGCTCAGGTTCAACAACTCGCTTGACGATGTCAACATACTCTGGGTGACGTTCCAAAGCAGGACCTAGGCTTTCAAGAACCTCCCATACGGCCTGATGAAATTCAGGTTGTTCAGGATCGCGGGCGACAACTGCATCATAGATTTCTTTGACAATTTGCATAAGGGGTTTCCACCTTGAGCCTCTCGACCCTCAAAGTGTTTCTAATGGTTGTCATTGAATGGTTAGCCTTCGATGCGGTTTCAAAGGCTCACAGTGGACATACAGTCATGAAACGCTCAAGGCGTTCAATTCTCCGCTGACCTTGCTCATCGACATCAGCCATTGCATGTATTGCTTCCTCAATCATAGCGTGTTGATCGGGTTGAATGGAAAGTAATCGACGGAGATGGTCAAGAAGGGCCCATTCATCTTCAGAAATGACTTCATCATCGAGAGCTGCAATCAATGCGGCTTGATAGGTTGAAACGGTCCCCATGGTCATTTCAATCTCATCGGATTCCTCGAATGGATTCAACTCTTCGCCTCGAGCAATTGAAAGACACAGTGCTGTATCACTCGGCTGAACACCCAGTGTTGCACCAAGAACTCTGAGAATCGCAGCCTCATCATCGGTGACAATTGAATCTTCGAGAGCGGTTTCAACCAATTGCAGGTAGAGTCGGTTTGCAGTTGTATCTTGGAGCATAAACGATGCACAGAGGGACGGGGTTTGAACTTAACCGTTGATTTTACTGCGTATTACATATCGNATTGCAATCGTATTACTTTAAGTACTTCAAGTTGTTACATGTGATTAGGAGGAGCAAGAATGGCCGGCCAAAGCACACTCACATCAATTCGACTTGATGATGATACATTGCAAGGTTTGGACATGCTCGTAGGACAGGATGGTTTGAACAATCGATCCGATGTCATACGTCTTGCAATACAGCATCTCCTCCATGGACAAGCGAAACTTCCTGGAATGAAAAGTGTTCGAATTCCTATTGGACGACAGATGGAGCGTCATCTTGCTTCATTATACGAATTGTATGGCGTAACACACGAGCAAGCCGCCTCAGAAGGGTTGGTCCTTTACACACAGAAGAAATTGGTTGAAGCCAAGACACTTCAAAATGAACTCGATGATGTCGTAACCGACTCGATTGGTGCGACTCAAGCAAGCAAGGAATACCACGAATGAAAATTGGTGAGAGCATGAGAGGGGATGGGATGAATTGGCGTGACGAAGAGGACACTCTTCCGAAGGCCTCCTTCAATGCTATGCAAGATCGGTCGGACTTGCATGGATTAGCTACCTTGCGGATGCGTGCCCGTCGTGCACGACGCGACCAACGTGGACCCCAACACCACAACCCCCACAGCCCCCTGGATGACGGACAGGGGGACTCTGATTCCACACCTGTCTCTTGACGGTGGAAGCCCCACACGTGCCGCGGCCCCCACTCCACGGCACACTTGACTTCAATTAGCGAATGCTTTCGACACGAATCCTTTAGAAGCGTCGTCAATGTTCTTTCATTATGTCAGACGAGGAATCCTCCACTTTTACGGGAGAGATTCGTTATCTCGCTCACGAAGAGGCTCGTCCTGGACAACTCGAAATGATCCATGATTGTCTCAACGCCCTCNACTCCAGAGGACACCATCTCGCTGCTGCACCAACTGGGATTGGAAAGACAGCTGCGGCTCTTGCTGCAGCCATTGATGTTGCCCGAAATGCACCTATACCAAGAAAAATTCTGTTTCTGACATCACGTCAAAGCCAGCACAGAATTGTTGTTGATACCGTTCGTAAACTCAACACACGACTCAAAGGGAACCTTCGTTCTGTTACTGTGGTTGACATCATTGGTCGTGAATCCATGTGTGAGGTGGTGGACGTACGAACCGGTCGTTGCTTGTGTGAACAAGGTTCGAGTGAATCCTCGAGAGCAAGATCGAAAGAGAACTTACGAAGCTTCCTCCTGAGGGAACCTCGTCACGTTCACGAAACCGTCCAAACAGCGAAAACATCCGGGATTTGTGCATGGCAATTGTGCCGGAACACGGTCAAGGATTGCGATGTGTTGGTGTGCGATTACAACTATTTGTTCAATGATCGTGTTCGAGAAAATTCACTATCTGCAATGGGGATCTCACTACAGGATTCAATCATTATAGTTGATGAAGCCCACAACCTTCCAGACCGAATACGCATGGGTATGGAGCGACGATTTACCCCCACCATTGTACGTAATGCGAGCATTGATCTCGAGGAATATTCGGAAACCTTGGCAGAAACCGCTGCTTCACTTGATATGGCAAGCCTCATGCAAAGTGCAACGTTAGCCACATGGGCTCTTCAAGTCATGAAAGCCTGTCGGAGAAATTTTTCAGACTTTTTCCGTGAACTCCTCAATGAACCGGCGGAATTTGAAGAGCGACGCGTTGACATGATTCGAATACGCAACATCTTCACTGCTGCTTGCGATGAGGTTGAAGGAAAAAGTGGTCAACAAACACTCCAACGAGCAAAGGACACGTATCTTGAATCACCTGGAAATGGTCTCGAACGTTTGAGAATTTTACGTGATGTCCTTTTTGAAGTTGAAATTAAAGCAGATACCGACGATGAAGACTCAAACGCTGACATCGATGCTCACAGAATCGGCCACATCCTTGACATTATGCTGAGATTTGGTGAAACTGCAGCCCTTGTGTATGTCCATGATGCCAAAGGGAAGGAAGGACGAATCACATCATATCTCCTCGATCCAGGATTGGTCTCTGGACCCGTTCTCAACAAATGCTCTGGAAGCATCCTTATGTCGGGTACCCTTTACCCTCCCAAAATGTATGCCGACCTGTTGGGCATTGGTCAACAAAAAACGACCAGTCGGCAATACAATTCTCCGTTTGCAAGCCAACGCCGACCAATCATTGTCGCCAAGGACGTAACGACTCGATATCAGGATAGGACTTACGAAAATACACAACGCATTCGAGCCCACATTCAAGCACTCTGCGATTCGTCACCTGGACATGTTGCAGTCTTCACACCGTCGTATTCAATGCTTAACGAGTACATTGGAGAAGGGCAGTTCCACGGCGTCGTTGTTCGAATGGAAGACAGGACATGGTCAAAACAAGACGTTGACCAACTCCTCGATGTTCTCGAAGATGCAAAACAGGCCGGCCGCCATATTCTTCTTGCTGGAGTGTTTGGTGGACGGTTGTCAGAGGGTATTGATTACCACAACGGATTGTTGGATGCAGTTGCATGCATTGGAATTCCAAATCCGCCTCCTTCTATTCAGCAAAAGGCACTAAGAACCTACATCGAAGAACGATTTGGGCGAGCAAATGCTTGGCGTTATGCATCAACACAACCTGCAATCAATTCCATTTTGCAAGCTATGGGAAGGCCAATTCGTAGTATTGCAGACCGAGCATTGGTACTCCTCTTGGATAAGCGAAATACCGATCGCACGTACATTGAGTGCTATCCAAAGGATATTCGAATGAATACAACAACGGAACCAGAAACTACAAAATCCTTCGCTCGACGATTCTTTGCAAGAGTTCATCGTCAATCCGAAGGTTCATCATAATCAAGCAGGAGGGGAAACCATGAGCGAGTGGAAGCGTTTGGCACTAACACGGGATGAAAGTGAGGATGAGAAGGAGCAAGACCTGTCATCCTCGCCACAGATATTGCATGATGAATTCAAACAATCTGCTCATCACCTGCATGAAGTACAAGGCATGCACACTCACGTATTGGTCCAAGCAGGAATGCTCCCTGAAACACACCTTGCTGAAGTGAATCCTTCCCAGCGCTTGGATTGGATCCTTCAAGAGTTGCATGGAATGCGAGACCCTGACGGACTTACAATTCCACTTCTGGGGGTTTCAGCAGATGATGTTGAAATCGACATCATGAATTCAGATACAGAAACTAGCATCAAGATTACTATCCAAGAACAAGGGCACGACTCCCTCGAGCGAGTGCTCCCCTTGGCCGGAGAGAACCTCGATGTGAAAGCTCACTTCGTTAAGGGTCAACTTCGACTTCGTTGGTGAATCCTCAGTACTTCTTGTAACTGATTTCAGTGATCATCTTGTCCAATGCACCTTGTGCTGATTGTTGATGAGAAGGACCAAGTTCTTCACGACTGTAACGAGCCATCTCGAACATATTGTCCAAGGATTCGAGGGCATCATCACTGATACCAGGTGTTGCCTGACGAATGGCCACTTCAAATTCACGAACTGTTTCGAAATCTCGTCGAAGCAGACCCCGTGTCTGCAGGGTCGAGCAGAGGTTCTGATAGCAATTGAAGATTGATTCACGGATTGAATCACCCGCTGCGAGGAGTTCAGCAGTGTACTCAAACACCTCAGCCATCTCGTTCATCAAATCGTTTTGTTGACGACGGCGATACATGACAACTCCAAGCGCAATCGCAGCGGAGAGGAACACGAGGACGACATAGGTCCACGGGCTCACTTCGGAAGCTTCAGTTTCGAACTCATATGCGGGAGCGAATCCTGCTTGTCGGACGCTCGCATATTCAGCAATCGTTTCATCAGAAAGACGAGGATCAGTGATTACGATATCGAGAGTTACTTGGCCAAACTCAGAGGTTACCCCGTATGGAGGGTCGTGGTTGAATTCGAAGGTTGCAATTCCATCACCATCGGTGAGTGAGGTCATTGCCTTTTCTTGGGAACCGTTACCTGAGTAAAGATAGAACTCAACTGCAATTCCAGCGAGACCTGCTGAAGTATCTTTAGCCACAATGGTGACGGTTCCATCCACGTTTTGATCTATGTTTTGTTCGATCTTATCAACAAAGATTTCGATTTCTGCATTGACCTTGATGTAGATTGAGTGCGCTTGTGAAGCACCGTTGATGTAGCGTCCTGAATCACGAGGAACGTCCAGGCTGATGAATTGTGCACCTGGAGCCATTGTGAGCGGTGTCGTTGCAACAATCGAGTAGTTGCCTACATTCCAATCAAGTTGAACGCCATCGAAGCAGATTGCACCTTCAAAGTTGTTGACACAGTTCGAACCATTACCGACATAGACAACAAGTCCTTCAAACACTTCGCCAATTCCACCTACTTCAGCAACACTGCCTGTTAGTCGAATCGGATTGGCCGGGTCAGAGCGTACGGATTGGGAAGAAGAGGTCGAGTCAATCGTGATCACAATGTCTGCCCAAACGGTTACGGATCGGTTGGATTGAGTGCTCAAGTGTTCTTGTGTCCCCTCAAATACAGCTTTGATGATATGGCCGTTTCCTCGATCCAAATCCATGCTTGCATAGACTTGGCCAGCGAATGTACCATCGGATGCGGTCGTGACGGTTGTAATGTATTGACCATCAAGATAGACCAAGACATTCTCGTTACCAATGCCATCCTGATCGACAGTGTCAATATCGTACAGACGACCTGAGAAGGTCCAGAAATCACCACGTGTGGCATCGGTCCCATCATCAAATTCAAGCGTCATTGCCGAACGATGTGCAAGGAAGAAACTCTGATTCGCTGAACCTTCCCTGTAGTATCCTTGTGCGATGACGTTTGCTTCAAGGAGATTATCTCCGAAGTTGAAGAAATCCTGGACGGTCCAATCGTAGGTGAATGTTCCATCCGATGCCGTAGTCACTTGCCCAAGTACGAATCCATCGACCTTGAGTTCAACCACATGCCCTTCGATTGGTTGCAGTTGGTTATCTAGTACACTGCCTGTGATTGTCGTTGTATCCGTCACAGCAAGTGGGGATGGAACAGAAACGGAAACCAAAATCTGGCTGAAAATGCTCCATGTTCCGCTTGCTTCGCTTGAGAGATAGAATACGGTTCCATTGAATCGAGTTTCCAAGGAGACCGGTCCAAGTGTTGCATCTGCAGGGACCGGAATCACGGCTGTGAATAATCCAGTTTCATCAGTAGAAGCGCTCGTCATCCACACATCACCAAGATAGATATCAATACTTTGAGATTGCAATGGATTGTCAACGACATCCAACAATCGACCTTGGATCGTCATGGTCTCTTCTCTGTTGACTTCACCCGTTGGTGTAATCAGTAGGATTTGGGTCGGAACACTCACGTTGAAGTCGACAGTTGCACTGCTTGGTAGATAGAACTCAGGATCTACAGAATCACCGATACCGACTGGATCCACCCAATCACGGCCGCCAGTGAATCGAATTTCAACCATGTGGGGACCTGAAGTGGTCGACTCAGGGACAAGATAGGAGAAGGAGTATGCTCCAGTGAGAGCATCGCTCTCAACACTTGCAACAGGGACACCGTCAACAAAGAGACGAACAATAGCCACAGAAGAAACGCCATCAACCATCAGAGGCAAGTCGAGGTCATCGAGCAATGTCCCATTCACGTTGAGAACTTCTCCAGCAACGAGAGATTCTGTGTGTTCCAAAATTGTGGTGTTGGTTTGAGCGAGAGTAACAAATTGCGTTGACGCATTGTACCCAACAATGCCTGTTGATCCAGTAATACCATCGTAGGATGCAGAAATGTCACTGAAGCCAACGGATGCGTTGAACGGAACAAGTAGAGAACCAAAAGCAGTACCGTTCGCAAAGGTGGTCACTGTCAAAGAGACCTCATCGGTTGTTTCAGTAGCCGGCAAGGAAAGAGTGACTTGTTGGCCATCAATCGGAGCACCCGTATTGTCTTCGAGGAGTATTTGTACATCAACAAAATTACCACGCTCTGTTCGGTCGTTGAGAGAGGGTTGCCCGAGTGCATCAAGAGATGGTTGGAGGAAAGTGATTAGGGAGAATCCACGGCTATCAAAGGTTGAGTTGTTTCTAGAACCGATGTAGAAGTTCACTGTTGGTACAATCGATGCCTCAAGCACGTGAGTTCCTGCTTCAAATCCAGGTGTTAACGTGATGGAAGCATTCCACCATCCACCGTCTTGAACCGAACCGTTGCTCACTGCAAAGCCAATTGGTGCATCATCGATGGTAAACAGAATGTTGGAGAGTAATCGAGAACCATCGCGATTCATCAATCCACTTCCGTTATCAGAGGTTACACGACCTGATACGTTGAAACTCGAACCTGCAACCGGATTATCTGTAATTGAATCAACGACCATGAACGTTAACGAACGAACTGTAACACTCGTCAGATTTGCCTGTGAAGGAAGAAGGTCTGAGCTACCATTGTAATAATAACTGACCACAATCAAACCAAGTGGATGACTGAACGGTATTGTAAACGATGTGTTTGCAATACCTGATCCATCAGTGGTCACTTCTGGCAGCCATGTTTCATGGAATTTCGTTGTAACACTAAGGTTTCCTAATGGCCTGAAATTGAAACTTGACTCGACCAATGTTGCGCTGAGATTAACGGTATCGCCACGATTGATGAGTACAGGATTCCCTGGTTGTAATCCTTCGAGTTGAGTCACACCGAATACGAATACAGAGGACGAAATCTCTGATGGAAGATAATATGGGGAGGAGTCTTCGACCACCTCAACAACCAACGAACGAGGACCACGTACTGTTCCATTGTTGGCTGTATCTGTTGGAACAGTGAGATTGAAACTTCCGTTCGAGAGAGTCGGAACTCCACTTCGCAACAATTCATCCGGATTGGATTGCCAATAAACATCCAATCGCACTCCGGATATCAAAGCGCGTGTAGGGTCGGCATCATCCAATATTTGTCCTTGCAGGTTGAAAGGAACTCCTGCAGTCAGGGTCGATGGCAGAACGTCGATTCGGATATCTGTTGGTACTTGTACGGTTACATCGACAAAGGTACTGTTGCCTACATGACGACTATTTCCTATCGCAAGAGAATCAGTCAAGTCATCGGCAACAAGCATTTGCAATACGTAATCCCCTGGCGCCAAATTAGTAGTTGTCCATGCAAAGGAAGCATTCCCTTGACCATCTGTGATTGCAGTACCAATGCTTTGGTTGGTGTTTCCGAAATCCCAAATGTATTCAACAGTCGCACCAGTAATATTCGACTTATCTGCAACGTCAAATACTGAAGTATTGAACGTAACTTGATCACCAGATACGAATTCCAGTACACTCAATTCCTCCTCCACGACAAACTCAGATTCGATTCCAACTGTCAAAATTGGTAGAACTGGCGGATTAGGAGGTGTGGATGAATCAACAACTTGGTAGTAGGAACCGCCTTCTGGAGCCATTGCTTCAAAGTTGAAGTCGATGATGACTTCGTACCCGTTTGAAGGGAGTGTGGTAGGCATCACAACCGTTAGATTAAACGAACCTGTTGAATTGTCAACCATTCCATTTGCAAGATCAATTGGATTCCCCTCATTATCAAGCAACGTTGCAATGACAATGGTGTTGTTATCAAGAACACGCTCGTTTGTGAACTGTGCGTCAAAAATGTCGCCCACGATATACGTCGTATTTCCTAGATGAGTCCAATCTTGGAGGACGGATAAATTCCAACCAATTTCTGCTTGAACTCGGATTGTATCTGAAGCAACACTTGGCTGATAAAGGAAAGAACCATTGTACTGAATATCGAAATCGTAATCGCCTGGCTTTAGATTCGAGTCAAGTGGCCAGAATAGGGTGATTAAGGATGAATCAGGATCAGAAGTGGTGTTCACCCAATTCCCATCAAAACTGAATGAGTAATCTCCCGGTACAACAAGACCTACTTCTACACCCCTATGATCAGAAATTTGAACCAGAACATTGGTAAATTCACCTCGCAACTGTGGGGTTGCTAGAACTTCAAATTCTAAGAGACCAATAAGGGAATAGAGATCTCCAGTGGATAAATTTGCATCATCTGTTGATTCGTAAAGAACGGGATAGAATCGCAAACGAACCTCAAGAAGGCCTGATGCAACGGGTACATCTGATGCATTGAGGAAATGTTGTATGCTGAATGCTCCGTTAACGGATTGGTTGAAAATTTCAGTCCATACTTCGCCGCTGTTGTTCTCTCTTATCGAAAGGGACAAACTACCGGCCATGCTAACTGGCGTTGCACCGATGGTCAACGCAGTTCCGTTTACCCAGATGTTATCGTCGAGTAGGAGAAGGCTGGAATTGACACCAGGACCTTCAAGTGTTGCTGTGAGATTGGGTGCATCTCGTATGTCCAACGTGATTGATGTCTGAGTTGGCCTAAGATGATATGTTGGAGCTGTTATTCCGTCTTGGGTTTGCACCCACCCGTCGTATCCTAATGTAGCGCTTACGTTTGTCTTCGTTTCNAGTTCGTCCAAGGTAAGTTCNATAGCCCATGTTCCAGATGGATTGACCTGTGTTGAAATGTTCTGTGCCCCATTCACTGCAGAATTGAAGGACAGCCAAACTGTTGAATTCACAACTAAGGATGCGTCATTNAAGGGCTCTTGTTCGTAACCGATGAACCCTTCGATAATTGTCGTTGCACCAGCCCCCACGATTGGAGCATTGATTGCACTAGGAGAGGTGTGATTGACTGTTGCGTCATCGGTGACGTTGATCCACCACGAATTGGCNGCTCCTGTAGAAGATGAGTTTGGCGTGAGGATGGTTCGCCCCGCAACGTAACCCTTCTCCTCTACTTCGAGCATTATAGCGCCGAATCCCGGTTCAATAATCTCAATCGGAAGTCCTTGAATGTCGAAAAATCCATTTGAGTCTGTAACGTTAAATTCGATCAAACGTTCAGCAGAGTTTAGACCTGAAACGCCGTTAAACGCATCAACGAGAGGGACAAGGAATGCACGGACAGACTGCTGTTCAATTGCAGTTTGGTTTTCGAGGTACAGGAGATTTCCGGAAATGGATATACTGCCTGCGGAAAGATCCCGGTCAAAATTATCTGGTGAGTANACTACGTTTTGCACATCAAGTTCAGCCGCTTCTGGACATGGGTCAAATGGCACCCAACCAAAATCCAATCCACCGGATGAGGACGATTGTTGAAGACGTACTTCGCCCCAGGTTCTCAAGTGCTGAGCACCAACGGCGTATCCATTTCCAGTCCAATCACCACCCTTAAATCCGCTAACAAGTCGAGCNGGGAGTCCTACAACACGAGCCATGGTAACGAATGTCGTGGCAAATTCTGCACAGGTACCTTCGTTTGCGTCTTCGAGGATAAATTGAGCCAAATCTCCATCATTTGCTAGGCCAGAGCCATCGAAGTTCAGTTTGAATTCTGTGGTTGCATTCCCATTTTGCAAGAAGGTCTGGAGTGCGAATGCTTGATCATATGCATTGACGGCCGTTGCTTCGTTAATCACGGCATTCGTNATATTGAATACAATCGAGCGAGGGTCATTCAAATCAGTATAATAACTCGGTAGAGCAGTCTCATATGGGAAGCCCTGACCAGGNACACTCGAGCTCGCGAGAGTGCTCCAGTCAAAGAAGTATTCTGGTTGTTGAACGATGATTTCTTNGATAGAACCTCCCTCTACTTCGTATCGATGAGTATCGTTGGTCCTTGAGAGAGACGCAGCGGAATCTGCCCAAAATGAAATGTTCGTTGTGTAGGCAGGAAGCGTGATTGCTCCGCCGTCAACTGGGAAGTTGTAATTGATTTGCCATATCACAGTATCATTTGCAAAGCTTGTGCTCGCCATTTGTGAGAAATTCGAAAATGGAGTAGTTACTTCGATCAATGGGTGCACTGAGTCATCGTGCGCAAACGAACTTCCTGTAGGAATATCATTCGTGTACGTTCTCCAATATTTTTCGATTCCGAAATCGATCACACCTGTTGTGTTNTTCGCCCAGAAAATGACATCGTTTTGTGGAATGTCATCTCTCGGGTCAAAGATGTCAAACGGAGCACCAACGCAATTGAACAACCAGAATTGTTGGGGACACTCCTCGCCATCGAGCATCCCACCTCCATCCGTATCTGGATTTCTCCAATCAGAACCTGTAATGTTTTCAACAGCATCGGGTATACCGTCATTATCAAAATCCTCAGGTAAAAGATCGTCAGAAGGATCATTTTCAGGGTTCGTNTTGTCAAAATATTCTGTCCTATCATCAACGCCCCCGTTATCGGTATCAACGGATTGGTAATTTGTAACCCATATGTCTGTGGAACCATTCGTGATCCCAATAAATGCTAAATTACAGCCAGTAGTGTTTTCGAAAAAGGAATTNATACCATCGCCATCGGGATCTAAGGTATTGAAACAAGGCTCAGTCGGATCGGTATTATCGAANACTTCGTCGAAATCATTGACACCATCTCCATCCGTATCTGCAAGAGTAGGATTGGAGAACCATCCATAGGTGCCGAGTAATTCTTCCCAATCTGCAAGCCCATCTCCGTCGCCATCCGTATAATCGTCATCACAATAAGTTCGAGTGGTTGCAATCGAGCCATCTTGTGTCGCTTCCGTATGGCAGAATGAACCGTTTCTACTCTCNACAGTGGGGGTGCCAATCGGTGCTGGTGAAACACCCAANAGAGCATTACTCGTCAGCGACGCAGAAAGATAACTGAAGGTTGTATAAGTTCCAGAATTATTGTAATAACCAAAACCACCGTTTGGATTGAATCCGCTTGCATCTGCTAAGAAGAGTTGATTTGCGCCACTGAAAGAAGTGAAGGTAGTGACAAAGTTCACGAGTGAGTCGCATGGATCGGTTCCATGACTTACATTTCGCTCGTCACCGTCGTTGATACCTCCGAAGTCTGTATCAGCAACATCCCATTCCGTGCAAGTGAGATTTTCTTCCCAATTCTGAATTCCGTCGTTGTCTTCATCGCCTGAATCTTCGCGCCGGGTAGGGTCGGTTTCCCCGGGATCTAGAATTCCGTTACCGTTTGCATCTTCATCACCATCGTCGAAGGCATCGCCATCGGTATTGTTGTTACGAGGGTCGGAAGATTGTGCAGGGTTTCCATATGCGCTAGAAATCTCGACACCGTCTGGAATTCCATCGCCATCAGTATCCGAACTGGTNGGATCGGTCAATAGGGTGAGTGCCTCATAGGAATCATTGAGTCCATCGTTATCAGAGTCGCTATCCTGTGGATTTGTTGAGGTGATACCATCGACTTCAGCGGTAAGGGTCGCACAAGCACCTGGGCCAATACCTTGGACTGGGTCGCATGGAGAGACAGTCTCGGTTGGNACCCCATTCGGCCCTTGCCGGAAACAAGGCACACCAGCACATGTGGTCGTCCATGATGGGTTGACATACTCCATGAGATTGGTCAGTCCATCTCCGTCTGGATCTCCATTTGCCCCGTCTGCGTTTGATGGGCTCGTTGCGTTCAAACCGTTCGCAGCTTCCCAGCCATCTGGCATTCCATCTCCGTCAGTATCCCAGCCGTTTGGATCTTCGTCTACGAGACCATCTCCATCATCGTCATCAGAAGAACAATCAGCATCACCGTCGTTATCTGAATCNGATCCATCCAATTGACCATCCTTGTCNTCGTCAAACCCATTCGCACAGACGTTTCCAACAGGATCTTCATCGCACAAAATTGTGTTACCCTGTCCATCGCTACCAGTATCGCCGCAATTTGGTTGGTTGAATTGCATGGAATCCTCCTCGTTCCAATCGTTGACTGGAATTGTTCCATTCCACCATACACCGTTGTCAAGGACTCCGGTTGTTGTTGGATTGTCCCAGCTTGGAGGTTGTAAGTAGGAATATTCCTGCAAGTTTGACATGCCATCTCCGTCAGGNTCACCGACTGCTCCGTCGCCTCCGTTTGCTGAGAGTGGGTCAAGACCATACTTCCATTCCCATCCATCAGGTAGACCGTCGTTGTCAGAATCCCAGTCTGTTGCGGCCGTATTGATCAAGTATTCGAGACCGTAGGTAAGCCCATCACCGTCCAAATCTGATGCTGCGCTAACCTCTTCGGTTACGAAATCAATAGCGGTCATTGTTGAAAGAACCATTAAGACAACCAAAAAGACAGACTGCGCTGTAGTTCTGCGCTGTGAACGGTCAATTTTTACTGCGCCAGAAGGACCAATCTTCAGCGTTCCCGCATCAATCATGGGTTATGGTGGTCACAATAGCACATAAGGGAAATGGTACGTTGTTCATACAAACTACGATTCATCTTCGATCGATTCGATATCAATCAGTTCCAATTCAATGTCGTCCATCTCTTCGGACANATCCTCTTCCTCTGCAAANTCATCAACCTCAAATTCTTCATCAGATTCTGGCTGCATTGTGGTTGGTTCAACCATTGAAGCATACATTTTCGCCTTCATTTTGTGTTGACCTCTTCGGTACAATCCAAACCCTGCCAAAACAAGAACTGAGAGCAAGAGAACGACTGTTGTTGGTTCAGGGTCCTCAAGTTCACTCATTATGGAATTGATTAACCCTGAACTCTCGGTCTTGAAGGTGAAGGATGGCTTTTGGATGTAGCAGAGATTGTCCGTACATTCTTGATAACTGGTTGGTGTAACTGTCAGTTCAAATTCAACAAGTTCGCCGTTCTTGACCTTGTCAGGTGCAGTAATTTGCATCGTAAANTCATCTGAAGAGAATGCATCGAGTGTAAACGGAATAATCTCACCGTCATCAAGGGTAGCATCCCAGCCATCAGGAGCTTTTACNGATATAATGACGTCAACTTCGACATTGTTCAAATTGTCGATACGATACTCAATCTCAACGGTTTGACCNGCACCAACTCGAGTTGTTTGGGATTTTTGCTCTACAATGAGATTTCCTGGAATCACTTCTTCATCAACTTCGATGGTTAATGGAAGATCAAAATANCGTGGGTCATCTACTCCGTCGGATTCCTCGGCTACTTGAAGATATACAACGTGCATGCCAGCTTCAACCTGCTGTCGTATTGTGATTTCGACTTCGATGTCGAAGTATTGGCCTCCAGTTAGAGGCGCAACGAGTGCAATGTTGCCTTCAATGTCCGTGATTTCATACATCCATGTTGCATATCCGGGATCGTTGTCAATGTTGCGCTGAAGTGCGGCTGGATTTTTGATGACCCAATTTGTGGTGCCTGCATCGTCAGAAGAATCTGTGATTCGAACGTTGTATTTCACTGTCGAACCGGGAGAAACAGGTCCGATTTGACCCAATGTACCACCATCTGAATCGGAAATAACTTCTCCTACAATTCCAAAGGTTCGATGCACAGTCCATGCCACTGGAGTCGTAAAGACTTCATCGACACTGTTGTCGGAAGTGACGCTTAATCGGATGAGTCCGATATCGACAGCATCGCGTTCAAACGGGGGGTAAACTTCGACCTTGAGTACTAATTTTTCGCCCTGATAGACGACTGGTGTTAGCGAATCAATTCCTTGCTCAGTAAGTTCAGTTCCAGTTCCATTGATGATGAACTTCAAACTCCAAGCAACTGGAATTTCTTGAATGCGAATTCGATAGCTATCATCGTCAAATCCTACGTTGCTGATACTCAGGTAGAAATCACCAACTTTGTCGTAATCGATGTAATGCGANAAATTCTCGTTGTAAAGNTCAGTACGGTCGGAATCAAAGATTTGTTTTTGTTGTTCGACATCTTCGTAAACATCAATTTGTGGAGGACCGAATTGGTTGACCTTTTCCACGTCAACAGCAAGAGATACCAAACGAACCTGTGAGCCACTGTCTGCACCACTTGTAGCGTATGCATATGCTTCNACAACAATCTGATAGTTATCAGCAATCGAACTGAGGTCTTCAGGAGCCTGGATGGTTAACAGAGGGCTAGCGCTGGAGCCACCTCCACTCAATGTGTATCCGCCAGGGCTGTCCCAGTTTGGATCTGACCAACCTGAAGGCAGGGATTGCTGAAGCTCCAATTCAACCCGAAGGTCGGAGGCTACTGACCCTGTATGCAGAAGGGAAAACTCAACCGATGAGATTTGACCCGGAGCAACGAGCAATTTAGGAATCTGATTCGGAGGGAAGTTAAGGAACACATCGTATTCGAGGAAGGTGACCCCTTCAGGGTGATCGTAGACAATCACGTGACCTTGAACATCTGTTATGACAAGTTCCAGCGGATACTCACCGCTGTCAATACCCGAAGGATAGGTAAAGGTAACATTTCCAACCAAACCGTCATTATCGAGTTTCAATTCATTGTTTCCAAATTCTTTCGAGAATGTCGTGCTGGCCCTACTTGGTGTGTACAAATACAATTCAATCGAATCGATATCACTTCGTCCAAATGCATCCCGNACATCGACGGTAAATTGCATTTTACGGTTCTCAATTCGGTGTGTCGGGGACCATTCCGTAACTTCTGTTTCACTCCAGCCGTCTCCTTCCTCGTGGATTTTGACTTGAGAATCTGACAATGCGTTTGCTCTAAATTCCATCCTTGAAAATCCGTTACCAATTTTTCCACCGTAGGCCAAATTGACATTACACGACGAAAACACGCCCTGTCCTGAATCTTCACAAGATGCAGTCGCGCTTATTTCCATTCTCATTTTGTCGCCGCTGGGGATTGTATCGCCNTCGTTATCCAAATCGAGGTCGATTTGATACCCTGCCCAAGCACAATCACCGAAAAAGCCACCACACCTTGGTCCATCAATGACTTCAGTGTGTTGTTCGATTAAGGAATCTCCTGCGAAGAGTTTGACAGTAACATCAGCAGTTGCATTATCTGANGTTTCAAATTGCATGAACGCAAAAATCCGTGCGGTGTTACCTGACTTACCATAAATGGTCAAATCGGACAGAAGTTCGTTCGTATAGAATTTGATACCATTATTTAATATCGAGTCCTCAAGGTTACTCCCCGCTGGCTCGATTGTTGTAAAATCGAGTTCAGTCCCCTCATCATTCCGATCACGGTCGAGATAAAGTTCGTAATCCTCGAGATCGCCAGATGTTTGAAGTGGTTCTTGTACCTCTACGAAAAGACTCTCCTCAGGGTGTTCAAGGGGAACTGTAGCAATCAACAGCGAGAAGAGAACAGCAAATACGAATCGCTTGGAAGACATGAACACAACATCCCTCACATCATGCGAAGAGAGCAGGTGTTAAACGGTTTTGCATGAATTGTGCAGACAATTTACGTAAATTAAGCTGTTTTTGGTATCGAGGGAGGGATTTGAACCCTCGAACCCATCTGGGACCGGATCTTAAGCCCGGCGCCTTTGACCACCTCAGCCACCTCGATGTTCATCGGACTTGGAGCATGTATGAAACTGTTACGAAGCGTTGAGGCCCCAACCACCGTCAACAAACAATTCCTGTCCTGTCAAGTAAGGCGAGTTGGCAAAGAAATAGACTGCTCCAGCAATATCGCTTGGCTCTCCTGAACGACGAAGAGGAATTGTCTTGACAATATTGTCAAAATGTTCCTGCTCCCAATCTGCGGAAAGTATCGCACCTGGAGCAACACAATTGACTCGAACATGGGGTGCAAACTCTCCGGCGAGATTGAACATCAACTGGCGCAGACCTGCTTTGCTCGAAGTGTAGTGCGACAATTCGCTCCACGCCTTTCCTGCAGAAGTGTCAGTAAGGGCAACGATTGACCCTTGAACAGACGAGAGGAGATGATGGAATCCTTGTGACAATTGCAACGGAGCTTCCACGTGCAATCGATTGAGGAATCGCATTGCTTCAAGATTCAACTCAGAAATTGGGATTTGTTCGTAAACGGATGCATTGTGGACGAGGACGTCTATTCCACCTCTCTGTTGAACAAAGGAGTGTTCTGAAACACGTGAAATTAAATCGAAGGTCTGGGGTTCATCGGACAAATCAGCTTGCACCAGATCGGCTTGCATTCCTTTTTTGATCAACTCAGATTTGAGTTCATTGCCCGCATCGATTGATGACGAAACGTGGATNAGAACAGCATAGCCTTCTTCTGCGAACTTTCGAATGATGGAAGCCCCAATACGTCGGGCACTCCCAGTAACGAAACACACCTTGGCTGACACAGAANCGGCTCATCTTTCTTACACATATATGCTCGTATGCCTGCAAACCTACCTTTTCATGTCCTGCTTACCTTTTTGATGTTCATTCATGTCGGAGTGAATAAGGGGGGCGAAGGTTGGCAAAAAATCTGAAAATGGCAAGTCAGAAAGCAGCACGCCCTCGTCTGCCGACATGGTTCCGTACAACGTTGCCGTCAGGCTCACAACAAGCCATGTTCAACGAGACGATGGATGCTGTCAAGGACAACCAACTTCATACTGTTTGCCAGGAAGCAAGGTGTCCAAACATCCACGAATGTTGGTCGAGCGGTGATGCTACATTCATGATTGCTGGCAAGGAATGCACACGCGGATGTCGATTCTGCGCGGTCGGTACTCGAAGGACGCCACCTCCACTTGACGACGATGAACCACAACATCTTGCTGATGCAGTGGCATCAATGAATTTGCGTCATGCTGTGATCACTGTCGTGAATCGGGACGACTTGGATGATTCTGCCGCAGATCATTACAAGAAATGTCTCGCTGAAGTCGCTCAGCGCTGCCCTGAAGTGACTTTGGAACTCCTCTGTTCGGATTTGGCAGGAGATTTGGAAGACCTTGCGCATTTGCTTCATAATAGCCCTCTCATCGTGTTTGCCCACAATGTGGAATGTGTGCCGCGGCTCGATTCTGTTGTCCGCGACCCAAGGGCATCATTCGACCAATCACTCTCCATTTTGCGGGAAGCAAAACGCCTTCGTCCAGACATGTTAACGAAATCGTCGTTGATGGTTGGCGTTGGAGAGACCGATGAAGAGATCATAGAAGCAATGTCCTTGCTTCGAGAAGCTGGAGTGGATCTGTTAACGATTGGTCAATACCTTGCACCTTCAAAGAATCATCTGGCTGTCGATCGGTTCCCTGAACCAGAACTCTACGACATCTGGGCTCAAGAGGCCATTAAGATGGGCTTCGCCGGTGTTGCGAGCGGCCCATTGGTGCGTTCGTCCTACAAAGCGGGATTGTTGATGAGAAAAACGCTCGATGAAACCAACTCCGAAGAAATGCCAGGAGCCTACGTCTTGGTTCAGCCCAGACCAACGNACCAACATCCCTTAATGCCGAGTCATGGTGAGGTGGAACAATGACGGAACGTTTGACGGCTACAACGGCACCTTACACCATTGGAATGCCTCCGTTCCGACCCGGAGAAGAAGCGGACTTCGGAAACAAATTCAAAGAACAACCTGGCGATTTATGGCGCCCAGACCCTGCGACAGCATCATCGGACGATACTGCTCCACATGCACGCGGTTTGATCNGAGTCCTTGACGACAAAGGTGAAGCAAAAGGAGAATGGGATCCAAAACTCGATTCTAGTGATTTGATTCAAGGTCTTGAATACATGATGCGACTTCGNATCTTCGATGACCGAATGATTAAGATGCAACGAACTGGAAAACTTTCATTCTACATGCGATCATTCGGTGAAGAAGCCGTAGCGATTGCGCAGACGATGGCACTCGAAAACCAAGATTGGATTTTCCCTTCATACCGTCAACCTGGGGCACAATTCGTTCGCGGTCGTGACATGGTCAGCATGATTTGCCACTGTATTGGAAATACAGAAGACAACGTTCGCGGACGACAAATGCCAGTCCATTACACCTACAAAGAAGGGCGATTCATTTCCATCTCATCTCCTGTAGGAACTCAATTCTCTCAAGCCGTAGGCGTTGCCATGGCAAGCGCCTATCAAGAAAAGGACGAGGTCTGCATTTCATGGCTCGGTGATGGAACATCCGCTCAGGGAGATTACCACTATGCGCTCAATTTTGCATCCACCTTCAAGCCGCCAGTCATCCTCAACGTTGTCAATAACCAATGGGCAATTTCGACTCATGCAAATCTGGCAACTGGAGGACGTACTTTTGCAGAGCGTGGCCTTGCATACGACATTCCCTCATTCCGAGTTGATGGAAACGACTTCTTGGCGCTTTACAGTGTTACAAAATGGGCTCGTGATCGTGCAAGTGCAGGTTTAGGACCATCGCATATCGAGGTCTATACCTATCGTGCAGGAGCACACTCTTCTTCTGATGACCCATCCGCATATCGTCCAAATGACGAAGCATCTTGTTGGCCGGGTGGCGACCCAATTGAACGCTTGAAAGAACATCTGATTCTCACTGGAGAATGGGATGAAGAGAAGCATGAGAAACTAGCGCAGAAGATTGACGATGAAGTCATGGCTGCATACAAAGAAGCATGTGAATTTGGTGATCTAGCCTCTGGACCATACCCTCCAGCATCAACCATTTTCACAGAAGTCTACGAGAGCGTTCCTTGGCACATCCAAGAGCAACGAGAGGAACTAGGGAAGTGATATCATGACCGACATGAACATGATTAAATCACTCAATTCTGCTCTTTCGATTGCATTGAAAGAAGATCCAAATGTCGTTATCTTTGGAGAAGATGTAGGATATTTCGGAGGTGTTTTCCGAGTGACGGAAGGTCTTCAAAACGAGTTCGGGCCCCACCGTGTGTTCGACTCACCACTTGCAGAGGGTGGTATTGCTGCAATTGCAATGGGAATGGGAATTAACGGGTTGCGCCCAGTTGCTGAGATTCAATTTGCAGACTATATCTTCCCAGCATACGACCAAATCGTCAACGAGATTGCAAAACTTCGACACCGCTCTGGTGGAGAATTCTCTGCACCTGTAACCTTTCGGACCCCTGCTGGTGGGGGCATCAAGGGTGGGCATCATCACTCTCAGTCTCCTGAAGCACAATTTACGCACACCCCTGGATTGAAAGTNGTCTATTGNTCGACGCCATACAATGCNAAAGGGTTGCTTCTTTCCTCAATTGAATGCAACGACCCTGTGATATTCTTTGAACCAAAGCGATGCTATCGAGGACCGTTCTACGGAGACCCNCACAACGTTCCAACATGGAATGGGCATCCTGATGCTGATGTTCCTGAAAACCACTACACTGTCCCGCTCGAACAAGCACGAATTGTTCAAGAAGGATCGGCATGTACTGTCATCGCCTACGGAACCATGGTTCACGTTGCGGAACAAGCGATCAAAGATTCTGGAATCGATTGTGANTTAATCGATTTNCAGACCTTAGTACCATGGGATCGTGACACAGTTGTTAATTCCGTCAAGAAAACAGGACGATGCGTCATCGTCCACGAGGCTCCAAAAACTAGTGGATACGGAGCTGAAATGAGCGCATCGGTCCAAGAACGATGTTTCTATCACCTAGAAGCACCAATTCAACGTGTCACTGGATGGGACACACCGTTCCCGCATACGACGGAATGGGATTATCTGCCTAGTCCTCAGCGCATCGCTGAAGCAATAAAGAAAACACAGGAGGAATAAACATGGGAACATTTGCATTCAAATTACCAGATATCGGAGAAGGCGTCGTCGAAGGCGAAGTTGTGGAATGGATGGTTGCAGTTGGTGATACCGTCAAGGAAGATGATCCAATTCTATCGGTCATGACCGACAAAGCCACAGTCGAAATTCCAGCACCTTGCGATGGAACCGTTACGAACATTATCGGAGAAGCGGGAGATATCCTCCCTGTAGGAGTCGTTTGCATCGAATTCGAAGTCGAAGGGGACGGAAACGCTACTGCAAGTGAACCTGCNCCCTCTGTTGAAGAAAAGGCAGAGCCTGCTCCTGAACCGACTCCTGAACCAATTCCAGAACCAACACCTGCGCCTGAACCAGCCCCTGTTGCTGTAGCGGGGCCAGTTGTTGAACGAGCACCTGGAACAAAACCACTTGCAAGCCCTGCAGTTCGACAACGTGCACGTGCTGCTGGAGTTGATTTGTATCATGTCGCTGGATCAGGCCCAGCAGGACGAATTACTCATGCTGATCTTGATGTTCACCTCAGCGGTGGAGCATCACGAGCATCATCATCCATGCCAATGGGAGGTTCAAGCAAGGTTGCCAAGACTGGAACCGAGGAAATCAAGGTCATTGGATTGCGACGAAAGATTGCAGATTCAATGATGGCATCCTACAGTTCCATTGCTCACTTCTCTTACTTTGAAGAAGTCGACGTTACTGAACTTGAAGCTCTTCGTCAGCATCTCAATGCAACTCGGCCAGAAGGTGCACCCAAGCTCACTTACTTGCCGTTCATTATGCTTGCACTCGTGAAGGGACTTGGTCAACGTCCTGAATGCAACGCTCTCTTTGACGATGACGCAGGTGTTGTCACTCGACACGAAGCCATCCACCTCGGTATCGCAACCCANACCGACAGAGGACTCTACGTACCTGTTGTCAAGCATGTCGAAGCAATGGACATTTGGACGGCCGCTGCAGAAATGGGACGAATTACCCAAGCGACAAGGGATGGAAAAGCAGGCGTTGACGAACTTTCGGGTTCAACCTTCACCATCACAAGCCTCGGTCGAATGGGTGGTCTCGGTGCAACCCCAATCATCAACAAGCCTGAAGTTGGGATTCTTGGCGTTCATAATGCAAAGGACCGTGCGGTCGTTATCGATGGCCGCGTTGAAGTTCGCCGCATCATGAACCTCTCATCTTCTTGGGATCACCGTGTTGTGGACGGNCATGACGGTGCAAGCCTTGTTCAACTTCTCAAGTCGATGCTGGAACACCCAGCAACCATCTTCATGTGAGGTGTTTTGATGAAAACTCGTAATTGCAAAGTTTTGGTTATTGGAGCAGGCCCTGGAGGTTATGTNGCTGCGATTCGTGCAGGTCAACTTGGAATGGATACCGTCATTGTTGAAGGTCAAAGGGCTGGAGGCACATGTCTCATCCGCGGATGTATTCCTTCGAAGGCGCTCATACATGCTGCCCATACGTTCCACAAACTTGCAGACCATGCGAAAAAAGGTGGCCATATGGGAATCAGCATCCCCGGACCTGCTGAACTCAAAATGGAAGATACGATAGCTTGGAAGGATGGAATCGTCGATCGGCTCAATAAGGGTGTTGAGGCACTTCTCAAGAACGCAGGTGTTGAACTTGTCAACGGTTGGGCAGAATTCCAAGATGCGAAGACAGTCAAGGTCGGCAAAGGCAAAGACGCGTTGCTTATTCAGGCCGAAAACGTCATTCTTGCAAATGGGTCGATTCCAATCGAATTACCCTTCATGAAATATGGTGAACACGTCATCTCATCCAAGGAAGCTCTATCGCTGCAAGAATTACCAAAGCGAATCGCTGTTGTAGGTGGGGGCTACATTGGACTTGAACTTGGAATCACGTTCCGAATGCTAGGTAGTGAAGTCACGATTGTCGAAGCGATGGATTCTGTACTCCCAATTTTCGACAAGGAACTTCGACGACCACTCGAAATAGCCATCAAGAAACAAAAAATTGCCGTTCACACCAAGGTTTTCGCAAAAGGAATTGAAGAAAACAAGGATGGAAGCGTCGATCTCCTCTATACTCCAAAAGATGCTGAAGAAGGTACTGAACCTGAACGACTCACGGTCGACAAGGTTCTCGTGACCGTAGGCCGNAGGCCGATGAGTGCTGCACTTTCTCCAACGGGAGTTGCTCTNGATGAACGCGGGTTTGTGAAGGTCAACAACAAGTGTGAAACCAACATGAAAGGTGTTTATGCGATTGGAGACGTTTGTGATTTGGGTGAAATGCTTGCTCACGTTGCTTCATTCCAAGGCGAGATGGTTGCAGAAATTCTTGCTGGTGAAAACCGAGTATACGAACCTGCAGCAGTTCCTGCTATCGTCTTCACAGAACCAGAGGTTGTATCAGTTGGTCTTTCACCTGATGAGGCAAAGGAGGCAGGACACCCTGTGATTACAGGCAAGTTCCCGCTTGCAGCGAATGGACGGGCTCTGACTCAAGAAGCTGAGAAAACGGCTGGATTTATTCGAGTAACTGCTCGAGAGGACGATCACAGAATCCTCGGCATCCAAGGAGTTGGTACGCACATCAGCGAACTCGTTGGAGAATGGACATTAGCTATCGAAATGGGCGCACTCCTTGAAGACATTGCGCAAACAATTCACGCTCATCCAACCATGACAGAGATGACACATGAAGGGGTTCTAGCAACTCTCGGTCATGCAATTCACTCGATGTGATTAAGACTCAAAGATTTGTAAGATTCTTGCTCGACGTGTTTTTTTCACAGAACTGTTAACAAACTGTTGTATACTCTTGATTCCTGAACNAAACAAGGCGGATGTGGGGATGTCTGACTTTTTGATTGAAATGAATGACCTTGCCACTGGCATGCGTGCTGGCTCCGCGCATGTTAACAAGGAAAATATGGCCAGCAAAGTCTGTGTTCTATCCCTAAAATTTGACTCCGATAACATCGACATAGCCAAACATCTCACAACAGAAGGGCTTCGACTGGATGGTCGAATTTCATTTATCNAGAAACTTAAGGCAGAAGCANACGCCGAAGTGTTTGAGTTTTCAACCTGCAACAGAGTACTCTACGTTGGATTTGATATCGACCCAAGTAAACTTTCTGAAAGCATTTCAAACCTCGTTGGAATCAAAGATATACCGTTCAAAATGATGACTGGATCAGACGCATGGAGATTCATGGTGAAGACCTGTAGCGGTTTGGATTCGTTTATTGTCGGCGAACTTCAGGTCATGTCGCAAATGCGATCCTCCATTCAAATTCACAGGGAACACGAACTCATCGGAACATTCAACCTCGCCTTCTTCGATCATGTTATTTCAGCCACAAGAATCATTCGTAAGGAACTCGGCTACAACAGCTCGACAGAATCGATGCTCAACCTCGCAACCTCATCTTTGGAAGATATCCTTTCTGAAAAAGGGAAAGCAAAATCTGTAGTTTTGGGCTTTGGCGAGATGGGAATTAAGGCTGTTGAAACCCTCCATGAACTTGGACAATCGAACGTTGTGGTCGCATCAAGAAATCCTAGCAAATCCGCACTGAGAAATCCGGAATTGGCAGAACAATGTTCAATGATTACCTACGATGAACTCGATTCCTACAGCCAAAACTTCGATATTCTCATTTCAACAATGCGGTGTTCAACACCTGCTTACAACGAAACCAACACCCCTCCTATGTCAGATACAGCCATCATGATGGACTTTTCTTGGCCACCGTCAATTCATCAGAGTGCGGTCCTAGGCCAGCAGACTTTGCTCAGCATGGAACACTGGATTCAACTCGCCCGAAACATTGACCATTCCGAATACAAGATGTTGATTGAAAAAGGAGAACACATGATNGAGGACATCCAAAAGCGATACACGGATGCTCTGAGCAACAAAGCTGAAGCAAAGTTCAGAGCATTCATTTACAACAGAATGGAAGTTCTCTCAAACAGTTGGGAATCTTCAACCGTAACTCAACAGAATGAAATCCCACAACTTGGGGCATTTGCACGAGAAATTGCAACATGGATTTGTCAACAAAACAAATCATTCTACCTTTCAGAACTAACGAACTACGTCAAAAAAACAGACCGTGGCTTCAACAGCAACCTTCTTGAACAGGTTTCGCAGGATGTTGTACAATCCATTCGAACCTTAACAGCCGTTGGTTGAATGTTGGAGGAAAACATGCCAATTCGCATCGGAACTCGCTCTTCCAATCTGGCAAAGTGGCAAGCCCATTCGGTTGCATCGGCTCTCAATAAAGCGGGAGTTGAAACCGAGATCGTCTCCATCAAATCATTGGGCGATCAAAGCCTAGGTGGGAATTTATCATCATCTGTAGGTCAATTCATCCACTCGATTGATGAACAACTCTTGGAGGGAAACATTGACATTGCGGTCCATTCGAGCAAAGATGTTCCAGTCCAAACAAACGAATCCATTCGCAACTTGGCTTACATGNAACGCGGAACAACAAACGATTTGATTCTCTTTAATCGTCGAAAAGACGAACNTGCATTGTATGATGTTTTGGACGGAAACGCCTTCACAAATCTTGAAAATATTCTCGACCGAATGGAAACGGGTATGACGTTTGGTACAGTCTCTGGAAGGAGACAATCGCTCATGTTAAGTGAACGAACAGATCTCATTCCGCTTGCGGTTCGAGGTCATGTTGAAACAAGAATTGAGCGTCTTCTAGAAGGACGGGTTGATGCTTTGATACTAGCGGAAACGGGCATTGCTCGTCTCCGAACAACGGGAGTCCTCGATGAGATAAGTTCCAAGGTTACAGCTTACAGAATACATCCAAATGACTGGCCAACAGCACCTGGTCAAGGTGCAGTGTGTATCCATTGCAGTGCAGAACGTTTCGATGACTTCAGCAATCTAAGAGAAATTCTCAATCATAAGACGACTGAAAATGATGTCCTTCGTGAGCGCTCAATTCTACAGATGGTCGGTGGAGGTTGTCTTTACCCTGCTGGAATTGAAGTTCATGGAGACAAATTGAACGTACGTGTTTCACCCAAGGATTGGAAAGAAACATTTTGTGAAGGGAGAAAATACGACGTCTTCTCGTACGATGGCTCATATGATGACTTCGAATTGGAACTGCCTACAGTTTCAAAACGGCCAGAAATGCAGGTTACAAGCACCACTCCAAAATACATCTCAACTCTGAATTCGGATCGTATTTCATTGGTCTTGGCCAACAATGGAATCGAGATGACGAATCTATCGGTTATCGAACTTGAGCCGAAACTGGATGATTGGCCACAAGATTTTCTGAAACAATACAATTCAAAGCGACAATGGCCTTACCTCGTGCTAACCTCACCGTTTGCGGCAAAATGTGCGATTCTTGCAGCTGAATCAAATCCGGACATCGCTCGAATCCAATGGTTGGCTATTGGAGAAGGAACGGCACGTGCGTGTTTTCGGCGTGGAGTTACCGTAGCGATTTGTGCAAAGGCAAGAAATTCACGCGAACTGTCCGAATTTATCATCAAAAACATTGACAGAGACAAGAAATTACTAATTCCAAGATCAAGTATTGCACCCACTACACTTGTCGATCAACTCTCACCTGCAGGATTCTTAATTGAGAATTGGATTGGATACGAGAACAAAGCAAAGCAAGTCGAACAACAGGAATTTATGGAGGAGGATGTTTTATTGATATCTTCATCCTCATCAGCAATCTCATGGGCTGAAAACGGTCTAATTGCTCCGAATGAGATTATTTGTATGGGAAGCAACACGAAAGAAACAATCCTCTCTCTGGAACACTTCAATGGATGCAATGTTTCAATTCTCAAAGGCCCAACTACAGAGTATCTTATTGAATGGTGGAATCAAAACAGGAGGAACGGAAAATGAAGACAAGGATGCGAATCAATCGTTGGACAGATGCGCGAAGAGAACTTCTTTTTGGTGATTTTTCTCTTAAGTCACTGGTCCAACCCCACTTTGTTGTAAAAGGAAACAACGTTGACGAACCCATAAGTGGAATGGAAGGAATACATCACCAGTCGGTTGATGTTCTCATCGAAACAATTCGTTCCGATGTGAAATCCGGAATNCACTCAGTTATGTTGTTTGGGGTTGTTGACGCAGCGGAAAAGGATGAGAACGCAACAAAGGCTTCAGACTCCAGTTCACATNTACATGAAGCAATTCAAAAAATACGTTCAGAATTTGGAGATTCGATCGTTATCATGAGCGATGTTTGTCTCTGCACTGCGACAAATCACGGTCATTGTGGCTTGGTTGAGCACGGCCACATTGTCAACGATGCTTCTGTTGAGCGTTTGTGCCAAATTGCTGTTTCGCATGCCGAAGCAGGTGTAGATTATGTCTGCGCATCGGATATGATGGATGGTCGAGTTTCAGCAATTCGGCAAGCACTTGAAAAAGCCGAACACTCGACAACTGGTGTTCTTTCGTATTCCGTAAAATATGCATCTGCATTCTATGGNCCGTTTCGTAACGCTGCAGACTCCAGTCCAGAATTTGGAGATCGTACAACACACCAGATGAACATCAACTCAGGGTACGGTGAAGCAATCCTTGAGGCGAAATTGGACGAAGACGAGGGTGCTGATATCATTATGGTCAAACCAGGACTACCGTATCTGGATGTACTTCGAAAGGTGGCTGATTCAGTCCATCGCCCNGTGGCAGTATACAACGTAAGTGGAGAATATTCTATGATAATGAATGNGATAAAAGACATAGATTCACGAGCAGCAATGGTGCGTGAAATAATGACATCATTCAATAGAGCGGGTGCTGACGTCGTGGTAACTTACCATGCTCGCGAGATTGCTCAGCATGCTTGGATGAAATGAGATGAGCACATGGATCGTACAAAATCGGACAGCATGCACAGTGTTGCAATCGAACATCTTGTTGGAGGGGTAAATTCACCCGTTCGGGCATTCAAATCCGTACACGGCAATCCGATTTATTTCGAAAAAGCCTCTGGCGCTCATGTTACTGACATTGATGGAAACGTACTTGTCGATTTTGTCCAGTCTTGGGGTCCGTTGATTCACGGGCACTCTCACCCTGAGATTATCAAGACTGTCCATGAAAAAATGCTCAACGGAACCTCATTCGGGGCACCTCACCTTGGCGAAATTGAATTGGCGAAGAAGGTCAAACAACGCTTCACACATATGGACAAGGTGCGGTTCGTATCATCGGGAACCGAAGCAGTGATGAGTGCAGTTCGTCTTGCGAGAGGATACACTGGGAGAGATTTATTGATTAAATTTGAAGGATGTTATCATGGCCATGTTGATTCTCTCATGGTCTCCTCNGGAAGTGGTCTTGCAACCTTCGGAATTGCAAGTAGTCCAGGCATTCCAAACGATACTGTTGCTACAACTCTTATTTGCCCACTCGACGATATTGAGGCTGTGGAATTTTTGTTTGATGAGCATGGTCCTGAAATCGCAGCTGTTGTAATTGAACCCCTTCCTGCGAACAACGGACTCCTTATCCAAAGAAATGAATTCCTCTCAAGATTACGATCCTTGTGCGATCAACATGAATCCCTGTTGATCTTTGATGAGGTCATAAGTGGCTTTCGATTCAAGCACGGAAGTTACTCGGATATCTGTGGAGTAACACCCGATCTCACTGCTCTTGGCAAAGTAATCGGTGGAGGGCTTCCTGTTGGAGCGTATGGTGCTCGTGATGAAATCATGCAACAACTGTCACCTCTGGGGCCAGTTTACCAAGCAGGGACGCTCTCTGGAAATCCTTTGGCGATGGCAGCAGGGGCTAAAACCCTCGATTTACTTGACGATAATGCATACGATTACTTGGAACAACTCGGCTCCCTAATGGAAGAAAAGGTAGAAGCGGTTCTTGAAAAACATGGATACCCGATGCGTCTTGTCCGCATGGAAAGCTTGTTTTGGTTTTCACCCGGTGAAGCAACGCCAGCAATACGTGCTGATCAAATTCCAAGCGATGCTGGCCAACTTTATGCTGACGTACATCGTGAACTACTNAACAGAGGGTACATGCTTGCACCATCTGCATACGAAATTGGATTCCTGTCAACATCGCACAATGAATCTCACATCCTCGGATTTGTCCAAGCATTGGACGATTCCCTATCAAGTTTGGATTGGTCATAATGAACGGAAAAGAACGTATTGTCTCTGCGTTAAATCGCAAACCTGTTGACCGTACACCTGTATGGTTCATGCGTCAGGCTGGGCGTCATCTCCCTGAATATCGTAAACTCGCAGCCGAACACTCATTTTGGGAACGTTGCAAAGACATTGATTTGTGTACAACAATAACCATGCAACCAATTCACCGCTACAAGTCGATTGATGCAGCGATTATTTTCAGTGACATTCTCACACCACTACCTGCTCTTGGATACGAAGTTGAATATGGTGGAGGAATTCGTATTGACCCGTTTTCCTTTGATGACGTTGATGACTGGTCCAATTTCTCAGCCCGAAAACATGCACCATGGGCAGCGGATGGATTGCGAGCAATTGAAGAGGAGCGCAGTGATATTGCTCGATTGGGATTTGTTGGTTGCCCTTGGACAACATCGATGTATCTCATGGCTGGTGGCACAGGCGACAAAGAATTCCACGAAACTCGAGCGAATGTGTATTCCAACCAAGAAGATTCAATGCGCGTTTTGCTTACAGTTGCTGAAGCAGTTGGTGATCTTTTAGCAGATCAAGTCAATCATGGAGGAGCAGATGCAGTGCAAATGTTTGATACTTGGGCAGGCTTGCTCTCTGAAAGTGATTATCGCCAATATGCTAAGCCAGCTACTGAAAAAGCGATAGAAGTGTTTCGTAGCAAAGCAAACAGAAACGTCCCTCTTATTCATTATGCTAAAGGCAGTTCGCATCTGCATCACGAAATACGAACCTTAGACATTGATGCAATCTCTTTGGATTGGAGGGACGATTTGAAGAAGAATAGAGAATTGTTCGGAAATGATTTTGCATTCCAGGGCAACCTTGACCCTTCCAGGATGCACGGTTCAGCCCAAGCAGCAAAAGAGGCTGCACAGCAGGTGATGGAGAACGCAGGAAACCAACCCGGACACATCTTCAACCTAGGCCATGGATTCGCACCCGGTGCACGGATTGAATGTGTCGAAGCCGTGTTACGTACAGTCACTGGTGAGTAAAATGCGAGAACTAATGGTTGAGATGGTTCATAGCCTTCAAGACACCATTTGTGAGTCCATCGGAAACATCGATCAAAGTCAGTATCGAGAAGACGAATGGACTCGAGAGGAAGGTGGAGGAGGCCGTAGTCGTGTTTTTTCAGAAGGAAAAATCTTCGAAAAAGCAGGAGTCAATGTTAGCGTTGTTTACGGAACGCTAAGTCCCGAAGCGGCTGCAAAAATGGGAGGGGGGCATGAACTCGAAGGAAGGNNCTTAGATTTCTTTGCTACAGGNATAAGTTTAGTGCTTCATCCAAACAACCCAATGGCTCCTACCGTTCACGCCAATTATCGCTATTTTGAGCGTGGAGATGGTGAAGCCGAGGGAAGCTGGTGGTTTGGAGGAGGTGCAGATCTCACACCATCCTACTTGTTCGAAGAGGATGCAATTCATTTCCACCAAGTTCACAAAGACTCCTGCGACCGTCACAATGTTGCTGATTACAACCACTTCAAGCAATGGTGCGATTCCTACTTTCATATTCCACATCGCCATGAAGGACGTGGTGTTGGAGGCATATTTTTCGATGATATGCGCACTTCCTCCAAGCAGGAATGTTTTGATTTTGTCAAGGATTGCTCACATCAATTCTTAGCATCATACATACCAATTTTGGAGAAAAGAATGGACTTGCCCTACACTGAAAATCAAAAAGCATGGCAACAGTTGCGACGTGGGCGCTATGTTGAATTCAACCTCGTGTACGATCGAGGAACAAAGTTTGGACTAACAACAAACGGTCGAATTGAGAGCATCTTGATGTCTCTCCCGTTAACGGCTCGATGGGAGTATTGTCATGAAGTTGAAATTGGATCAGAAGAGGAACGCTTGCTCAAGGTTCTTCGAGAACCCGTGGACTGGTTAGGTGCGTGATTCATTGCACTCCGTCGAGGACTGGATTCGATACGGTGATGAACTTCGCCGACCACTTCTCGTCGGACCAAATCTCGCTCAATCAACCAAATTGTATGTAATCGGTGCAGGACTTTCTGGACTCACAATTGCATACCGAATTGCTGCAAAACGACCAGATATTGAAATTGAAATTATCGAGAAGAAAAATCGTTGTGGAGGTACAATAGAAACATGGTCAGAAGGGCAATGGTCGTGCGATGTTGCAGTAAATGCCGCACGACCTCATCCCGCATTCTGGAGACTTGTAGATGATCTCGAACTNGGGGTAGTATTCAGTGGTTCAAACCCAAAAGCTTCTTCCCGTTGGATTCTCAACAATGGAAAGAAATCCAAACTCTCGTTATTTTCTGCTCTAAGGATGGGGCCGTTTCGCCTCTTGAAGACGATTCGTGCCTCAAGGAACGGAGGTGTATCCGTTGCCGAAGTATTGCCTGACAAATCCATTGCTGATGCAATGACGTTGGGAATTGTCAACGATCTATCACATCATGTTGATGCTGACTTCCTCATGCCATCCTTAACCAAATTTGGTCAAACACCTCCACTAAAATGGTCGCATATCAAAAAGAAAATGATGAAGACATACCCTCTCTTTACACCTAAAAAAGGTTCAATTGCCTCATTTGAAGGAGGTATGCAAACCCTAATTGACGCACTTGTTGATAAGGTTAGCCAGCTCCCAAATATCACATTTCATTTCGGAGAACAATTCGATACTCCTCAACAAGTTGCATCTGAGCGAAATGCACCAATTCGTTCTGTGATTTGGTGTGGGCCGTTGACTCGGACACCTGATCAGTTCACACAATTGGATATTTACGCAGTAGGATATTCAGAAAAAAATGCATCCAATGTTCCCATAGGGTATGGCACATTGATACCAGACAAATCGGTTCCTATCAGTGGAATTCTTCACGAGAGTGATGTGCATCAATCATCGAGGGCTCCTTCTGGATACCGTTTGTTTAGAATTATGGCTCCTAAAGACAGGGGTGGAGAGTTGGATTCAATTGCAGAGAGTCTCAAGGATATCCTTTGTGAATCTGAACCAACTTTATTGAAAAAAATCGGAGAACGCCAAATACCAAGTTATCCGCCAGGGTACATGGAAGCCCTGAATCTAAACGGTTCGGAATTTACTAGGGCTGGTTGGTTCTCAAGCGGTGTTTCAGTGACTCACGTCGTTGCTGAAGCAGAGCGAATTGCTGATTTGTTTTAGACAACCGTTGAATTGAGTTGTTTTTTTACCAATGATTCAAGACCATCAATCCACTTATCATCGTCATTGAGACACTTGACAACGGTGATTTCTTTTCCACCCATCTCAAGGAAATCTTCTCGCAATTCAATATCCAGTTCCTCTAAGGTTTCCAACCCATCTGCAACGAAAGCAGGTGCTACGACAACGATTTTGTCTATACCGCGTTTAAGCAAATCTTCAACTTTTGACGTAGTCGCTGGTTCAAGCCACTTGACAGGTCCCAAGCGGCTCTGGAAACTCATGGACCATTGGTCATCAGAGAGGCCAAGTTTCTCAACGACTGCAGCCGTAGTTTCGCTGCAATGCCGGCCGTAACACATACTGTTTGCATCGCACTTTACACTGCAACAGTCTGCCATCTTCTGACAGTGTTTTTTTGACTTATCAATTCTCTTGACATGTGAAATTGGTAAACCATGATACGAAAACAGAAGGTGCGTATCTTCATTGAGATAGGGACGAATGGATTCTGCTAGAGGTTCGACAAATTCGTTTTCGGTTTCAAAATGGCCAAGTTCAGATACGTCTGGTGTCCAATCCATGGCAGTAAGTTGTTTGAAGGCATGCTTAATCGATGATTCAGTTGTTGCTTGAGCATAATGTGGGAANAGTGGNGCCAACAACAGTCGAGTTACGCCTTGCTCTCGAAGTCTTTCAAGTGCGGAGCGTATGCTAGGATTGCCATATCGCATACCAACTTCACAAGATGTGTCTTCCATTTTCAGTTGAAGCTTATCGCAAATACGTTGCGTGTAAACGCGCAGTGGTGATCCATCTTCCATCCAGATGCTCTTGTATCTCGGTGCGATTTTTTTTGGTCGTGTTCGAAGGATGATTCCACGAACCAGAAGATGACGAAGAGGGGCAGGTATGTCGATTACATCCGGATCGAGTAAAAACTCTCGCAGATAAGTTTTGACCGATTTGACAGTCGGCTCATCTGGAGTCCCCACATTCATGAGGAGGATACCATCACGGCCCATGCTATGTTGTCTAGACTTCTCAATGTAAACTTATGTTTGAAATTCGGAAATCAAGCACCGCAACTTAAGCAGTCATCAGGACTGTCAAGGCTGCAGGCGATTTCTTCCATACTGGTTAGTTCAGCACGCTCTGCAAGTCCGTTGACGGTTGGATCGTTCTTTGCCTTGCTCTCAACTGTGAATTGAATCGCATCTGCGGCAGCCTTGGTTCGCAGGTAGTACATCCCTGTCTTGAGACCGGACTTCCAGCCGTAGAAGTGCATTGAACTGACCTTTGCAGCATTCGCATCAATCATGTGGATGTTCATCGATTGGCTCTGATCAATGTATGCCCCACGGTCTGCAGCCATGTCGAGGACATGCTTCTGCTTGATTTCCCAAGTGGTCTTGTACAATTCCTTGATGTTGTCAGGAATTCCATTGATGGCTTGAATTGAACCCTTGTGTCGCAAGATTTCGTCCTTCAATTCCATACTCCAAAGTCCTGCTGCGATCAGGTCATTGACCAAGTGCTTGTTGAGAACAATAAATTCTCCAGAGAGTGTTCGTCGGACGTAAAGATTGGATGTAAAGGCTTCAAAGCACTCGTTATTACCAAGAATTTGAGAGGTCGATGCTGTTGGCATAGGAGCGACAAGGAGCGAATTGCGCATTCCCTTGTCCATAATTTCAGCCTTAAGTGAATCCCANTCCCATCGGCCAGAGTGTTCGTTCATACCCCATAGATCAAACTGTAGAAGTCCTTGAGAAGCTGGTGATCCCTCGAAGGTTGAATATGCTCCATTGGTAATTGCAGCATCCTTTGAAGCGGTGCAAGCAGCGAAATAAATTGTCTCAAAGATTTCTTTGTTGAGTGCTCGTGCTTCAGGGCTTTCAAAGGCCAATCCGAGCATAGCAAAGGTATCAGCGAGACCTTGGACACCCAATCCAATAGGCCGATGTCGCATGTTGGAGTTTCGTGCTTCTTCTACAGGGTAGTAGTTGACGTCGATGACTCGATTGAGATTACCCGTTGCGTGATAGGTTACATCGTAGAGGAGTTCGTGGTTGAAGGAACCGTTTTCAACATACTTGGGCAAAGCGATTGATGCGAGATTGCAAACTGCTACTTCATCAGCGGAAGTGTATTCCATAATTTCAGTACAGAGATTGGATGAACGGATGGTTCCCAAGTTCTTTTGATTGGACTTGAGGTTTGCCGCATCCTTGTAGAGCATGTATGGCGTTCCTGTTTCGATTTGTGCCTCGACGACCTTATCCCATACTTCACGAGCAGGTACGGTCTTTCGAGCTAAGCCTTGTGCTTCATACGATTCATAGAGTTCTTTGAATTCTTGACCGTAGGCGTCTTGCAAGCCAGGACACTCGTTCGGACAGAAAAAGGACCAGTCTCCGCCGGATTCGACTCGCTGCATAAACAAATCAGGAGTCCATAGAGCATAGAATAAGTCACGTGCGCGCATCTCTTCTTTTCCGTGATTTTTACGGAGATCCAAGAATTCAATCAAGTCAGGGTGCCATGGTTCGAGGTAAATCGCAATCGAACCCTTGCGCTTACCGCCGCCTTGGTCAACATATCGTGCGGTGTCGTTGAACACGCGAAGCATTGGGACGATACCGTTCGAAGTTCCGTTTGTGCCTTTGATGTACGAACCCTTGGCTCGAACATGATGGATGGAAAGACCAATTCCACCAGCAGATTTTGAAATTAATGCACATTGCTTGAGTGTATCATAAATACCGTGAAGAGAATCGTCTTGCATTGTCAACAAGAAGCAAGAGGACATTTGCGGCATTGGTGTACCTGAGTTGAACAATGTTGGAGTGGCGTGTGTGAAGTAGCCGTTTGACATGAGGTCGTAGGTGCGCAGGGCTTTTTCGATATCACCGTGGTGAATACCGATTGCAACACGCATGAGCATGTGTTGAGGTCGTTCAGCGATATCCCCGTCGAGGCGGAGAAGATAGGAGCGTTCAAGGGTTTTGAATCCAAAATAGTCGTAATTAAAATCACGCGCATAATCAATACGGCTGTTCAAAACGTCTGCATTCGCCATGATGATATCGTACACTTCTTCAGAAATGAGAGGTGCATGCTTCTTTGATTCTGGATCGATGTACTCTCGCAAATCGGTGATAACATCGGTAAAGACTTCCTTGGTCGAACGATGAAGATCATCGACACAAATTCGAGCAGCGAGTTTGCTGTAATCAGGATGGTGAGAAACCAAAGAGGCGGCGGTTTCTGCAGCAAGTTGATCGAGCTCTCGTGTCGTAACACCGTCGTAGAGTCCTTCAATGGTGAGTTTTGTGAGGTTTGCAGGATCGACCCAGTTTGGGTCTAGCCCTTCTGCCAAACGTCGAAGCTTGTCCAAAATCGCATCGAATCGTACATCCTCTCTCTCTCCTTTCCTATTTACAACTTGCATGGTCATTTTGCCTCATCTCCTGCCAATCTCGGTGCGTGCGTATCTTCCTTTGTTCGCGGTCGGTTCAAAAGTCTTCGTCCATGGAGAACCGCTGTTGGACACTTCCAAGGGTTGCACCATCCATGACACCGGACTTCTGATATTCGCCGACTCGCTTTTCGAAGAAATTTGTCTTACCTTGCATGGAAATCATTTCCATCCATGGGAATGGGTTTGCTGCATCATAGAGTTTTGATGCTCCGAACGAAACGAGTAAACGGTCTGCAACAAACTGAATGTATTGCTTCATGAGATCCCCGTTCATTCCAATCAGATTGACTGGCAATGCACTAGTAACGAACTCAATCTCGATTTCAACCGCTTCGGCGATGATTCGATGAATGATGTTTTCAGGTGTTGGCTTCTGCAATTTGCTGTGCAGCAAGCACGCAAAGTCGCAATGCAGCCCTTCATCTCTGCTGATGAGTTCGTTTGAGAACGTGAGTCCAGGCATGATTCCTCGCTTCTTCAACCAGAAGATGGCACAAAATGATCCTGAGAAGAAAATGCCTTCGACAGCTGCGAATGCGACCAACCGTTCTGAGAAAGAACCACGCTTGGAAGACAGCCACTTGAGCGCCCAGTTGCCTTTTTTGTTGACAGAGGGCACTG